>JBDLRP010000001.1:0-165174 GCA_039799905.1 Pseudomonadota bacterium
CAGCGCAGGAGCGGGTGGCGCTGTTATAAGCGGATTGACAGCCACAGCCGCGGCCGCAGGAACTTATTTCATAAAAGTGGAAAAAAACGTCCATTCGCAAGAAACATATACTCTCACGACTAGGTTCCCTTAATTCGCCTGCATTCCGGAGACGCTCATGAAGTTTCTGATCTATTTTGCAGCGGTCTGCGCGATTGTGTCGCCAGCAGCATACGCACAATCTGCGACCGGAATACGTATCCTTCCGCCGCCTGGTTCGCGCTTGCAAAACAATACGAACAGAGGACAAACACCCCCAGCTCATTCTCTTTTGCCTTCACCATCAGCGAACCCCACACCAGCCAATGAATCGGGCTCCTCCTCTCCGTCAGCAAAAATGCGTCTGGGACTCTTCATTGAACTTTCGACTGGCTGGCTTGCTGCACAGCCGTCGATTTTATTGGCCGATTATCAGCCAAAGACTGGAATAACCACTGAAGGAAAGTTGTTCTTAAGTGCACCGCTTGGCAAAGTAACTCTCGATTCGGGTGTGGGAATGTATCTATACTCAGTTGCAGGCGATGAGCCCACGCTGGATGAGAACAACGCTCTTGTCAAAGACAGCTCTGGAGAAGTCATCATCCAGGAGCAAAGGATTTTTTCATTCAGCACCACCTTTGATACCGCAGTTTCGCTTGAGATTGGCCAACATTTCCTGATCGGTACAAGCCTACAAATAAGACGGCCAGCGGATCTGGGATACGCGAGCACAATAGTCCTCAACAAAAGCGCATATTCGGTGGGTGGACAGTTCGCCTACCAACGAAAGAACGAATCGACTCATCACAGAATTGTCTTGCGAGTTTCGAGGGTTCTAAACAACATCGACTGGACAGACCTTCAGGCTGTCATTGGGTATCAGCTTGGTCTTTCACTTCTGGAAAATTAAAAAATTTCTGTTTTTTTTTTGGACTCTTAGAATGTTTCCTCATGTCTTTGACAGGAATTCCGATACGCGAGATATGAAGAAGTATCTTCTACAAATCTCATCACTTTTAGCGTTGACGGCGTGCAGTGCCAACAGCACAACGTCGGGATGCTCCCAATCACTGTCGACGTTGAGTGGCGAGACGCCACTCCCCAGTGCAGGAGTCGTTCCGGCGGGTGGGTATGTGGGTTTTGCCGATCGCGGTTGCACTTCGACATTCACGCTGCAGTCGATGGATGATTCAAGCATACGACTCAATGCCTTTACCGCCAGCCACTGCAGTCGCGACGACAAAGCCGAGAATGAGGCGATATCGATTGCGATTTACATTCCCTCTGTAAGCGGACGCGGTGGCGGCTATTTGAAGAATATCCCTGCCCGCGATGAATTTTATGAACGGCGAAAATCCTTCATCGACTCGGTGCGCGCTCTCAATAACTCACGAGCTTCATACATTGCCGAAGCAATCTCTAAGATTCCTTCCTTTGGCGCCTGGTGGGCATTTGAAGTGCCGACAGGAGCACCGCCGACCAGTTCACAAGACAATACGAATCGAAATTTATGTCTGCTCAAGGCAAAAACCGATGACACGTACAAGGATTCGTCGTTTAACCACTGCTGGAGTGTGTTCGATACCGGCGTTCGTTCACTTGAAATCCGCAAGGCGGACGTCGGCGAAAAGAAATTCCGGATCATCTCAAAGCACCTGCAAAACAAGTCTCAAGAGCAGAAAAAGCTGTTTGAGACAAATCCGCAGCTGAAGGAAAAGTACGATTATTGGAGTGCGCAAATCAACGGCCGCATGGGCGGATTCCGGCTACTGAATTATGTAAAACTTGCGGCTTTTTTAAATAGTGAGATCTGCGGCAAGTATCTGCCGGACAATTCTCCCGACAAAGCAGCCTGCAGTGTCCGCCAGAAGCTGATCGATCTGGGCGGCAAGTTTCTTGTTGAAGTCGACACCGATGGCAAACGAAAGAGTGTCTTCGACAAGGCAAAAGAACTCGGCCTTGGCATCGACGTGCCGATTCCCGTTCAAGAATACTATGAGCCATTTGCGATCACAGAATTTCAGGACGACATGGAACAAAGGGCCGATGTCCAGTTCCTCGACAAGTACAACTCGACCATAGCAGAAGTCGGAAAACTCCTTCCGGTGAGCAATAACATTTTTCCAAAACCATCTGACAATTTTCTGATTGCAACCAACCTGTCGCGATCTGCACAGCGCACGCAAGAATTTGGCTTGGCAACCTTCAACTCCATCGGCCTCTCCACTCAGGGAGTGGGAGCACAGGGACTCAGCCAGTATGCAGGAATCCTGAAACTCTACTTTAAACAGTCTCAGCCACAGGTCAGCTTCAGTAAAGGCGACAGCGGCTCAATGATCACAATAGGCGGAATCGTTCCGTTGCTGGCCCTCAACACTGTCAATCAGGAACCAACTTCGGGCGGCGCATCCATTCTGGCCCTTCCTGAAGCCTCCGAAGAAGCCGACAGCCCGCGGGGAAGTCTCTCTGTCTGTAAATGAGTTTATTCCGGACGCAGCGAATGGCTCAAATCAATTCCGAGTCCAGCCGTGTCCCCAACTGTGATGCGCGGTCCTAAAAAGCGCACTCCGCCTTCGTAGGGAAGCTGTTGCAGGAATTCTGCTGAATCGAGGTCAACCCAGTAAACCGATGGGTGCATACACGCCAAATGCGCCGCAGCCTGTAGTCCACCTCCCACCTCGAACATGCAGCTCATCAGGCAGGGAACTTTGCGCTCGAAAGCCAAATCAAGAATCCGCCGCGCCTCACTCACTCCGCCCGCCTTGATAAGCTTGACGCTCAATGCGTGTGCGGCCGAACGATCAAGCACCAAACGCGCCTGTTCGAAAGTCATGGCCGATTCGTCGGCGACAATCGGCACTGCACTTTTTCGGGTGATTGAGATCATTGCTTCAATGTTTTCCGCATGAACGGGCTGTTCAATAAAATCGATTGGCCCGCACATTTCGCTGAACCAAGGAATCAGACTCTGAGCTTCTTTCTCGCTCCAGCCCTGATTGGCATCGAGCCTCAGCGAGACTGTTGCGCCGATGGCTGCGCGCACCGCAAGCACCCGCTGTTTGTCGAGTTCGGCATCCAGCCCCACTTTTAACTTCAGCGACGTGAAGCCCGCATCCACTGCTTCTTTGGCACATCGCGCCATCGTTTCGGGCGTGTCGACGCTGATGGTCATGTTTGTTGACATGCGTATCGAGTGCATGCCGCCCAGCCATTTCCACAGCGGCTGCCCGCTGCGCCGCGCAGACATATCGTGCAGAGCAACATCAATCGCGCAGAGCGCCGACTGACATGCTGCAGCTGCCGAAGCCAATTCCTTTTTCCACATCCAAACATCGTTGATTTCGCATCTGCGCAAATCCGCCAACAAGAGTTTTAAATCAGCCTGAATCCGCTCGGCGCTGTCGCCGGTGATAGCGGGTGTCGGAACAACACTGCCCCACCCTTCATGACCAGCCTCATCAATCAAGTGAACGGTAATTTCTTCAAGCTCCGTGACAGTACGCAGTGCAGTCTTGAAAGGGCGCAGCAGAGGCGCTCTGAGCAGTCCAAGAGCTGTGTTCCGGATTCTCACGTTTTTTCCTCCAAAGACTCCGTTCATGCTGCACTTTCGCGGCATGATTGGCAAAATTGCCGGAGCCAAATTCTTGAAGGGGAGGCTCTGCTGCTCTGCAAACTTGTTTGCTAATCTGACTGTGTCGCATCTTTAATGGAGGCTATTTCATGACACGTTTGACCCTCGCCGGATTGTGCGCACTCGCGGTCACGCAAACCTACTGCATCAAACAAATGGGTTCTCAAGCCATCGGCGGCGTCTATTCGTGCTCGGTCAAAAAAGGTGAGACACGCCAGACGTGCACAGAATTCAAGAGCCTGTCAGCAAATGAGGTCGCCTACTTCAAACAAAAATGCGACAGCGACAGCTCGATGGATGCCGCAATCTGGCAAGACGCTCCGTGCGCCACTGAAGCGCGTCAGGGCGGCTGCGAACTCAAATTCGCAGACTCCTCGAGCAACATTTCAACAGGCTACGTTGCGTGGGGTTACACAGCCACAGCACTGGCAGCTATAACATCGCCGTCTGCTTGTGAAAGCAACGGCGGCCGCGTTCTGCAACCCTGAAGTTGCGAATCTCTGTCAGGCAGAGATCCTGCTCTGCAGCCTGCATAATTCATCTGCGCAATGCTCGAGATTGGGCGTTGCATCCATGCGCGCGAGCACTTCGACGACCTCCAGCTCATAGAGCGCCCACACCAAGACATTCGGATGTAGATGGATACCTAGCGATTCGGCCCGTCTGAACAGAGCCTGAAATCGCTCGGTCACCGACTGCGGATGACACAACCTGCGATCGCGCCAATGCGCAAGAACCTGCTGCACCTCGCCCGCAAGCGGAGTCATGTGCAGCGCCTGCAAAGCAATTTCCGTCAGTTTTTGCTGATCGAATGCCCATCCGAGATAAAGGCGCGCCAGCTCGCTGCGGAATATTTCGTGCCAGCGCGTTCCTGCAGATTCCGGCACCCAGCCGACGAAGTCTTTTTGTTCAGAGAGAAACAACGCATCGGTGCGGCTGCCAAGATCGAGAAAGAGATCGCTCGAGCTAAGAATCTGGTGCAGGAACAACTGCGTGACGAGCATCACCGGATCAGGCCATCCGCCAGAAATATACTGCCAGTGCGTAAAAGGAGTTGAGCGCGGCGGCGGCACCTGCATGAGTTTGACGAACGGCAACACCAGCGACAATTCCTGTTGTTTTTTCTCAAGCGCAGCCTGAAAAAATGCCCGCTCGGCCGTGTATCTCGACATCAGCTTGAGCTGCCAGAGGACTTCACGCGGGCGAAAGCTGCGGGCTGATTCACGCATCGCACGCAGCCAAAAGCTGCGCGCAGATTCGCTGAGATTCGCATGCTGCAGCATGTGCTCCATAGCGGTGGCCTCCCTGACCTGTGAAGTCAAGGTAACAGCACGCCGCAAGAGTGCTGAATCAGAGGTAGGGGAATGTTTCTTGAATGTAATGCTTGGCGTGATTGATCGCCTGCATAGCTTCGGCCGCGCCAGTTCCAATCAATTTCATTTTTCCGGCATAGGTTGCAATGTCGCCTGCGGCATAAACACCAGCCAGATTCGTCTGTCGGTTGTGGTCAACCACGATGGCGTTGTTTTCGAGCGAGATTCCCCACTCCTTGACACCCTCGAGGTTGAAAATGAGGCCGATGGCGACGATCACAATGTCAACGTCATGTTGAGTGACAACCTTTGTGCGCGAATCACGCAACTGAACCCGGCGGACTTTGCTATCGCCCTCAATGGACGCCAATTCGGCGTAGGTGCGTATTTCGGCGTTGGAGGAATAAAGTTTTTTAACCGTTTCCTCGTGCGCATTGAAACGATCTGAGCGGTGAATCAGCACCATGTCCTGACACACTTCCATGACCGTCAGCGCGAGGTCGAGGGCACTGTCGCCGCCGCCGACCACCATCACCCGCTTGCCGCGGAAGTCTTCGAGGTTGTGAACACCATATGTAACACCCATCCCCTCAAACTCGCGCAGCCCCGGAACGTCGAGCCTGCGCGGAATGTGCGCACCCATTCCCAAACTCAGCACGACTGTCTTGCTGTGATAAACATGCCCGTCTCGGGTCTCGACGCGGATGATGTTGTTGCGGTTCTTTTGAATGAGTACAACTTCCTGACTCAAGCTCACCGGAATGTCGTAGGGAGAGATCTGCGACATCAGATTTTCGAACAGCAGTTTGCCGCGAATCGCTGGGATACCGGGAATGTCGTAAACCCATTTTTCAGGATAAATGGCAGTCAGCTGTCCGCCGAGCTCGTGCCTGCGGTCGATCAACCGCGCACGCATGTCGCGCAGGCCTGCGTAGTAGGCTCCGAACAGGCCGACGGGCCCTCCGCCGACAATCAGGACATCATAACATTCCGGATTTAAAAGCTGAGACATTTCGGAGGACTACCTCATTTAAAGTGACAACTGCCCACTTCATCTTAAGAGCGACTGTTAGCCAAACGCAAACACCAACTATGAGCCGTGACGGATTTTGGGACTAAAGCCCGCTTCTTCGAGCACACCCAGTAGCTCGTATTGATGCTCAAATCCACGAGTCTCGAGGGCCAGTTCGACCTCGACATCGCCCACGTTGACCTGAGCGTATGTACGGTCGTGATAAACCTCAAGAACATTCGCATCGACACTCGCTATTTTTTCGAGCAAAAACTTCAGCTGTCCAGGCCGATCGCCAATGCGGGCGGTGATTTTAAGCATACGCCCCGTAACACCAAGGCCGCGGGTGATCACCCGTGAGAGCATCTGTGGGTCTATGTTTCCGCCACTGACTGTCAGCACCAGATGCCGACCTTCAAAGACACCCGCATTCTTTCGGGCGGCAGCGATAGCAGCTGCGCCGGCCGCCTCGGCGACCACATGCTCGCGCTCAACCAAGCCCAGAAGAGCAGCAACAATGTCATCGTCACTGACGAGCAGCATGCGCTCGACCGTGCGTGACATGATTTCGTAATTCACATTTCCTATCAGCCGGACTGCAATTCCATCGGCGATGGTTGCCCTTCCGGCATGAGTGACAGGCAAGCGCTGCTGCTCATGGAGACTCCTTGCCGCCGAGTCGAAAAATTCTTGTTCTGCACCGAATACGCGACCGGCATTGGCAAGCTTGAATGACAAACCCACACCAGAAACCAAACCCCCACCACCGACACAGGCAACAAAATCGACGTTGCCGAGCGGCACCTGCGGACACTCTGCGGCAAACTGCTCAAGGATCTCCTCGGCGCAAGTCGCCTGCCCCATGACAACGTCGAAATCGTTGTAGGCGTGAAGAAACTCTGCGTTCTGCTGGCGGGCAAAGCTGAGCGCGGCTTCAAACGCCTCCTCGAGCACATCTCCTACGAGATAGACTTTGGCACCCAGATGTTCGGTCGCACTGCGCTTCACGAGCGGAGTCCGCTTGGGAAGAAAAATATGCGCTTCACAGCCCATCAGTTTGGCGGCCAGCGCAACACCCTGCGCATGGTTACCTGCGGACGCCGCACACACTTTAAAAGGTCCCTTGGCCGGATCATGGCGCGCAAGTCTGCGGGCAATAGCCACCAGCGCACCACGCACCTTGAACGAACCATTCGGATTCAGACACTCGAGCTTGAGCCAGACAGGGATGCCCAATTCCTCGCTCAACCAACTTGAGTAACGCAGCGGACTGGCATGCATGTATTTGCGGACAATGGCAGTGGCTTCGGTAATGCGAGCACGTAATGCCTGCACATTGTTCAAATCCGGCAGCTCAGCTTCACCTAAGACTCGGGCGAGCTCTGGCGTCATGGTTGACGTTCCCTTCGACTTGCATTTCAATTTTCGCAAACCCTTACCGTGGCGAGAATATGAAATTAGCCGAGCTCTGTACAGCCTTCCCCGAAACTGCGGGCAGCGCCGGCATCCGGCGTCCCGGCTCTGCGCTTCCGCACGCATTGCAGCTCAAATTGCGCGCGCAGCGCGGACATCTGCAAGCCTCGCTGGACACACATCCACAGCGGAGTGCCAACCGGCTCGGCCTTGGCCTGCGTCCCTACGAATCGGGCGATTCGCTGCGCGCGGTCGCGTTGCGCCCGTTGCTTCTGCAGGAACAGCTTCTCACGCGCACCGATGTCTCCGCCGGCCGTTTCCACGTGACCATCATCGTACACAGCTATGCAAATATGAATTTCAGATCTGACCCGCAGGGCCCAAGCAAAAATCAACTGGCTTGGGCAACAGCCGGAATTCTGCAGAATCTTCACGATCAGCAGGCTCAAAAAGTGGATCTGCTCACACTCGGCGGGGCCGACCTGCCGGCGCAGATGATCCAGCACGCAGCGCGCATCAGGCGCTCGCATTTTTGTTACGTTATTACAGACCTCCTTTTCAATTCCACCGACCAAAGTGCTGCCGCACGTGAAATTTCTGCTGCTCTTTCAATTTTGCACCTTCGCCGCGGGATGGTGCTTGTCATCCGCGACCCACTCGAATCACCAAACCAGCAGCTCGCTGGTGCAGCCCGCGTACTGACGTTTGAACCGCCACAGGGCGTGAACGGACAAGTCGACGCCGACAAAGGCGATGAAAAGCATTCGGGAGAGGGCTACGTCGCAAATCTTCGTGCACAGCTTGAGAATCTGCAGCAACAACTGAATAGCTTTGGCTGGAATTCACTTCTCGTGACGGCAAATGATGAAACCGATCACTTTGCGAAACAATTATCGGTGCGCCTGGCCGGTCTGAGGATTTGCCAATGATCACCATCATTCTTTTTTCCAGCCTGGTGTCGCTCGTCACACTTGGAATCATGTTCATCCAACGCATCAGCCCCGAAAAAATTCGCATTCCGAGTTATTTCCTCGGCGTCGCAGGTCAGCGCAGACTGAGCCAGGTCAGAACAAAGCCACCCTTCTGGTGGGAAGTTCTCGCCTTGCTGCTGTTCACGGCAGGCGCCGGTCTGGCCTACTTTTCAAAGACACACAACTCGCCGGACGGCACCGCGCAAGGCACTGGTCTGGTTTGGTTTGACCCGACAATCTCCCACATCAGAACTTTGCGCACGTCGGCCTCCGCGCGTGAATTTGTCGCTGACTCTCTGAGTGATTTGAGGCTTTCCGAGTATGTTTTTATCGAACTGAATTTTTTGGAGGGAGCCGGTTCAAACTCCAAGTACACCTACCAACTCAAACGCGTTCCTGCGGCCGGAGTCGAAAACTACGTCCGCGCTGCTCTCTCGAATCCGAGCGTTCTTTCGCAGCCGCTCGACAGCCGTGCACTCCTGCAGACGTTGGAAAAAGAGCTTGGCGGCAATCTCGCCCAGACGACACTCACTCTCGTAACGGACGCTCAGGCAGAAACAGTCAGGCCTCTTTCACAGCTGAACAGTGCGTTCCGTTCCGTGACACTCATCAAAACTCCTTCTCCTGAAAACAAGAATTCCACTGCCCGCAAAACGCCCGTCGTTCCGCTTGAGCTTGCTGCTGCGTGGAGTTCTTTAAGTGAATCTGGTCAAGATTCCGTGTTGGGCAATCCGCAGCTCATAAAACTCGACGATTCGCTTGCAGCCAAGATTCCGCGCCAAGCGAGGCCCTCTCTCTACCTTGAGGAAATTGATTACCAAGATGGACAAGGGAGCGCGCAACCGCAGCCCTTTGCGATGATTTCCGGTGAAGATACCCACAGCGGTGAAGCACAGAGCGCGGCACGTGCGAACCAGCCACTACTGACAACCTGTACGCTTTCAGTTGCTGGACCAAGCGAACTGGACGGACTCTCAGATTTGCGCGCCTATGCGCAATTCTTCTCGGTTCCGATTCGTCCGATGGCCTGCCGCTCGACCGAAAGCTCGCAAAGTTCCAGAGCGGCAGATCAGGGAGACCCTTGGAAATACCGTCGTGCCTCTGTTTGGGTTGTTCCCGTCAGCGAATCTGTCGCAGGCGATCTTTTTCAGCAGAGTCTTTTTTGGACGCCTGAAGGCTTCTCGCCGGAACATGATGCTCTTGTTTACATAGCCGACACGCGACTTGCTGGCGTTGAGGAACTCATGGAGTCGGTCTCGGTGCAGCTCGAGATCAATCAACCCTCAGTGAGAATTCCGCTCCTGCCGCTGCCTCCTTCGAATCTGACTTTCCCGTGGGAATTGCAGGCAGGTCAAAAACCAATTCAAACCAAACCCATTGCCCGGACAGATACTTCCGACGCGAAGATACTTTTGAAGGCCGCAGACGGAACTCCGTTGGCGTTTTCACTTTCACAAAAACCTGCGGTTGTTTACCTACGCACCGGCGGCGCCGCACCCAACGGCGAATTCGGGCGCTGGGGGAAATGGGCTGGTCTTTGGGCGCTTCTCTCGGCACAACTTCAAAACGTCTCACCCACTCTGACAAAAGTTCATCTCACCGCTCCGCAGGATTGGGCCCGTTGGTTTGAAGAACAAGAACAGCTGCGCAATCCTCAGCTGCGCTATTTCATCGACGGGCAGAATCTGACGGCGCAAATCATCAGCAATCAGTCGGCGCTCAGACCGGTTCCTGCCCTTTACATTCGTGAACGGGACGACCAAATGTTGCTCTTCGAACCTCCGCCGTCCGAGACGAATTCTGCCATGCTCACAGCATCCGAAATTGAGCAGTTGTTTCCCAACCGTCGTGAAGTTGTGAGGCAATCCGATCGCGAGCTCGCGACAGCAAGTCAGATTCAATGGCTTGGCGCTCTCTTGGCGGTGCTGTCGCTCATCGCCCTGTGGTTTTTGCAAATCCGTCGTGCGCAATCGTCGGCCGCAGCGGCCACACTGCCTCTGATATTATTTTTTTCGGTGGCGTCACTCCTCTGGAGTCAGGATTCGCATGCACAGGGTGCCAACCGACGGCCCCCATTTGATTCACGTACCCTGCGTGCAACAGAAAACAGACCAGTCGTCGGTACTTTTCCGTTTCGAATTGGCTGGTGCGATGCAAGCATTCCTGAACCAGTCAAACAGCGCTATCGCTATCTTCAAAATCTACTTGCAAGCCGTGGAACAATTGATCTTCCAAAAGAACTCACTGCCGGTGGCTGCAGGCTGGGCGCCGCAGAAATCTGGTGGACCTCGTCACTTGAGGCACTTCAGGCCGCCACTGTGACGCAGCATATTCGCTCTGGTGGTCTGGTCATCGCCGAAGGAATCTCGTTGCGCCAGCCGCCCGAATGGATGCTCAGCAGCGCTGACACCAGCATTGGCCTGGCCTGGGAGTCGCCCAAGCGCCGCGGACTCCTCTATCGCAGCTTTTATCTGCTCTCGTCATTTGACGGCTGCACACCAGAACGGACTCTCATTCTGACTTTGCGAAAAAAAGTAAACGCGCAGGCTCCCATGGGGATCATCACACCTGTGCGCTTTTTGACAAACACAAGTGAGGGCGAGGATTGTTTTGTCGGTGACGACGACTACAGAGGCCGCTCTTTTGTAAATCTCATGTACGGACTGCTGACGACAGACTACAAGGAAGACCAAATGCAACTTCCCGAAATTCTCAACCGCGTTCGCAATCTCGGGCTTGAACCATGACAACGACCATCGTCCAATATCTGTTGAGAATTTTGCTGGTCGGTCTCGTCGCCCTGCCGCTGATTGTGCCCTTCATCGAGAATTCCGTTGAACGTCAGCCGCCCAAAACACTGATGGTCTGGGTCGACAGCGCGTTACCTTGGAATGACGCCGCGCAACTGCAGGCAGAACGAAGGCTACGCGACAAACTCTCACTCGACACTTCCATCCGCATCAATTTTCGCAAATTCGGTGCGCGCAACCAGACTCCCACACAGGATTTTGAAGAGCTGACAGGACAGCTGTCGGCCAGCGCAGGCGAGCAGATCATTCTCAGCAACGGAGCATTGTGGGGGCCGGCCGCGCGCAACTTTCAGCGCAGAATGCTCGAACTGGCAAAAAGTCCGTCACGCAAGATTGTTGTTATTTCACCGCAGGACCTGCAATTACGCACGGGCCTGCCCGCGCTCGAAAAATTTCTTGCCCTTTCGGAGCTGAGTGCGCCGCAGCTCAATTTTCTCGGCGAGCCGTCTCAACTCTCTCTCGATATCATCGGCAGGCTAAATCCACAGGAAAGCCAGACGATTGAAGTCGTCATCCGCAGCGGTGAATCGTTGCTCACCAGCAAAACGGTTACGGTGACTGCCGACGCGTCAGGAATCGTAAACTCGATAGAAAACATTCCAGTACATTTTACCCGCGCACAGCAACAACTTCTCACAGCGCAGCTGTCTACCGAACTCAGCCCTGTTCCGCTCAACATGGCCAGTACTCCGGTGAGCGTTGTCCATTCGAAATCAACAGTTCTGCACGTTGGCGTCGGACCCGACTGGAGTCTGCGCAACATACGCACCAAACTCAAATTCTGGCCCAATCTCGATTTGCTCAGCTATTATATCTTGCGTGAAATTTCCGACGACTTGTCGATACCCAGCAATCAGCTCTCACTGATTGAATTCCCGGCCGAAAAATTATTCGGCGAACAGCTGCCCAACTTTCATGGTGTGCTGGCGCAGAATTTTGTATTCGATTCCTACCTCAATCCACAGGACACACAAAACCTGTTCGACTACGTCAGCCTCAACGGCGGGCGGCTGGTCATTCAGGCGGGTCCGCTGAGTTTTTTGGGCCGAGATTCGAAAATCAAGGAACTGCTTCCCTGCGAGAATGTTCCGGAGTTTGATTTCGACAAGCCGCATGCATGGCGCGTCGGTAAAAATCGTTTTCTTTCGGAAGCACAGTTTGAATCTGCCGTCGGCCAAATCGTGACCCGGCAAACCGCAATCGGCTGCAAGCCCAAAGACGGCGCGCTTGTTCTCGCGGAAACCAATGACAACCCTCCCTCGCCGATGATCCTTGCCTACCCCGTCGGCAAGGGGTTGGTAGTCGCATTTCTAGCCGGTGACTGGCACACATTCGCGAGTCAATCCGAGGCCGCGACCCCGACGCAGCGCGCGCAACGGGTTTATGCTGTAGATGCGAGCGAAAGATTGTTTCAATGGATGGTTGAATTCTTGCAAAGGCGTCAAGACAGCGGTCTACGCCCGCCACAGTTTGCGGGCCCGAGAGTCTACCGCAACGACCCACTCCACCTTGTCCGTTCGCGTGGCGGGATGCCCGAAGACGGCTTGTTGCGGGGAGCAGGCATCGGTTTCAACGGTCTTCTCGGACGACCGCGCTGGATGAGCCAATTAGCTCTGGAATCTGTGGTGTGGGACCGCTGGGCATCGGAACAGGTCACTCCGACCGCATTATCCGAGGAAATTGAGACCAACCTGCGGGAGCTGACCCGTGCACCCAATTTTGAAACGGTTGGTTTGCAATGGCAGCCGCCCGCAGGTGAATCGGTCAAGTCAGTTCAGGCAGATGGTCAGCGCCTGCTTGTGTGGCCAGTCTTCGACGGCACCATGAGGCAGCGGGAAAACCTGCGAAACCCCGTGTTATTTCCTCAGGAACTGTCCAATATCTCGGCTGATTTCAGTAAATCGTTGGCGCAAACAGAAGAACTCCGCGAACAGCGGGTCGTCCCGCTTCTTAACGCGTATCCATGGCTCTTGGCACTTGCGCTTGCGCTTCTTGCGCTTGAGCAACTCATTGGCCGGCTGTTTTTAGTTCAACCCGCCGGACGAGTGTCCGGCCGGCAATAATATCCGACCAAAAAGATAACGCCGGATACTTCAGTTCCTCGCAACTTCAGCCGAATCTCCCGATGATTCATTAGCAACAGGGAGTCTGGCTATGACACTTTTTCCCAAAATCCTCGGCAGAGCCAGCGGGAATGATCAAAGCGGCGGTGACGACTCACAGCCCATCAAGCGCGCCAAACGCATTGAGAGCCACGCGCTCGTCGATGTAAAGACGAGCACTTGGAACCCACTCTCCGTTGCAAGTGCCGTGCTTTTGGACTTGTCATGGCAGGGTTTCAAAATTGAGTTCGTCAACCCTGTGAAGATCAAACCAGGCTCCAAACTCACCATGACAGTCCCGCTGTCTTCGTTTGGGATTCTTGCTCCGGCAAAACTGAAGCTGAAGATTCAAGTGAAGTGGTACGACCCGCGGATGCTGCGCGCCGGCGGGATATTCGAGCCCGAAAGCCACGAGCAGGACTATCTAATTCAGAAAATTATCGACGTTCTGACCCTGCGCGGCTCGCCCGACGATGCTGGTGTCATCAAGAGCACCCCGCGGGCCTCCTGATCTAGACGTTCCAAAGCCTTTCCGGTACATCAGCCATTCAGACTGAATATTGCCGGAGGTTGTGCGCTTGTCTTATTCCGCTGCACCGATGCCGCCCAGCGGCTCCTGTTTTGTCGATGCGAACCGGCCCCAATTTCACAAAGTCATCCCGACACAACTGCGTGCGCCACTGCTCGGCTGCCTCGAGTGGCGTGTCGGAAACGCGCAAACAGAACAATTGATGCAACGGCGTGGCTGGATGCAATCAGTATGCACAACGGTCACGACGCCGGAGCAGATCGGCGGGTTGGACGCAGGCTGCGAGAGAATTTTTATCCCGGGCGAATTCTCCCGACAGGGCGACGTTCTTGCTGCTGCGGCTGCGTCGGGCAAAACGATATTCCTTGAGCGCGGAGCCTTTCTGGCGCCAAGCGACATGCTGCGCGCGGTCAGTAAACTTGGTCCTGCCAAAGACAACGTGGTTCTCGTCGAATCAGGTTCGGCCTTTGGATATTCGGACCGCGTGCTCGACCCACGCGCGCTCGAAGTGCTCGCATCCATCGGCTGCCCGATGGCACTCAACCTGGAAGCTCTGACTCAACCAAGTGGCATGGCATATGCGCACAGACCGCAATGGATATCAGATCCAGCCTTTGACACGGCACTGATTCGCACAGCAATCGCATTTGCCGTCCGTTACCTCATTCTTCCCTGCAACCGTGAGCTCAGTCCGCAGGCTGCGGAGCTCTGGCTTTCTGCACGAAAGGACTACTGATGACATTCAACGGCGGCTGGAATGGAGAAATCCATCCCAAGGCAACTCTCTCGCAACAGCAACTCACCGTCATCGCCGGGCCCTGCATGTTCGAGACTCGCGAAATCGGCTTCGAGGTCGCCGCGCAAATGAAAGCGTTGTGCGACGAACTGGGTTTTCAGTATGTTTTCAAAAGCAGCTACGACAAGGCCAACAGAACAAGCGGCAATACGGCACGCGGCCCTGGCCTTGAAAAAGGCCTGCAGTGGCTCAGTGAAGTACGTGAACATTTACACGTGCCGGTCTTGACCGACGTTCACACTCCGGTGCAGGCCGCAGAGGCGGGACGGATCGTCGATATCGTTCAGGTGCCTGCATTTTTGTGCGATCAGAAAGATCTTCTCAAAGCCTGCGCCGAATCGGGCAAAACAGTGCAAATAAAAAAAGGACAGCACGCAACACCCGAGCAGGTGATTGCCTGTGCCGATTACACCGCTGCCTGCGGCAACCCAAAGGTTTTGCTTTGCGAGCGGGGAACGTCGTTTGGCTACAACAACCTTGTCGTTGACTATCGAAACCTCGTGATGATGCGGCGCTCTGGATATGCAACTGTTTTTGATGGAACACACGCGGCTCAGCTCCCCGGCGCCGGTTCCGGTCAGTCATCCGGATTGCGTGACATGGTTCCTGCACTCTGTGCAGCGGCAACTGCCGTGGGCATTCACGCCCTCTTCCTGGAGGTTCACCCGAATCCAGAAAAGGCACTCTCTGATGCCTCGACACAAGTGAGTTTCGAAACAGCAACGCACATTCTTCGCCGCGTCAAACAGCTGCGCGCTTAATCCTGACCGCAGTTGGGCGGTGGACCCTCGACCCTGCCTGCAATTGCGCTCGACGGATTGCCACTTTCAAAACGCTGAAAACTCACGTCCGAACAGCAATTGATGACAACATCGCCAGTTTCACCCCAGCCGCCGCGGGCGTTGGGAGGAAAATTGTGATCGAAACAGAGAAGTTTGCGCTGACTCAGGAAAGTAATTCCGGCAACCGGATCGACTATTGCATCAGCTGAAATGTTGACAATCGCCACGCGTCCCTGACGCGAACGCAAAAAAATCTGCTTGTCAGGATCGCCCTTGCAGATTGTAGCCGGATCTCTGTTCAACAAATCCTTGCGTTGTCCAAAAAACTGAAAGTCGTAGCACTGCGCGGAACTCGCCTCAAAGGAATCATCGGCAGACTTTTTACGGACATCCGGTGCACGGATCAGGTACTTCGGCAACAAAACTTCTTCGCTCGATTCCTGCGGCGCCGATGGTCGCAAAACAGCCTGCTTTTCGGCTTCGGCATCCAACCTGGCCATGGCAGCAGCTTCGCTGTCGGAAAGCTCAGCCGGAACTTTCTTGCCAAACGATGACTGACATCCCGCTACCGTGAGTAGTGGGATAATTAGAAACAATGTCATCATCTTAGACGCCCCCGCGGAACGCGTTTACCCACTTCGGGTACGAACCGAAAACTCCGCTGTTTTGAGTGTAACAACTGTGAATGGCGAAACAAAACATCGGTTTTGTGACTCACGCTGACTCAGTTGAACCTCCGCTCACATTGAATGAATCGAAAATTCTGCACAAACACTGAAACATCCCCCCAAAACAACAAAGATTTCCGCGTTTCAAAACCCTTTCCGGCTTTTGCAATAATTCTTGTTGAATCGGCAGAGGAAAGGAAATACCCACGCTAGTCGTCCGGGGACAATCCCCCATTCTTGTTGGAGATGTTTATGAAAAAGTTGATTGCAGCCCTGCTCGTGTTTTTCTTTCTTCAAACGCAAAATGTTGCGCGCGCAAACCCTGCCGGACTCGACGTTTCATTTGCACAGCTGGCATCCGAAGTGACGCAGGGAAAACTCTCGTCAGCCGAAATCATCAGCAAATCTAAGCAGGTCGTAGGCTCCGCGAGAGCCTCGGGTATGACCGAGGAACAATTTGTCGCGCACCTTTCGAAAAAACTCGCACTCAACATGAGCGAAGAAGATGTTCTCAAAACTGTTGAAGACTTGCGCGCCGACCACTCTCCCACAAAAATCTCAGAATTGGCCGAATCGCTCCGCAATACACAAAAAGACGACAAAGTTCTGATGGTCCTTCTGACGTTCGCACTTTTGACTGCTTTGATGCTTGGGATTTTCTTCATCCTGGCGGACCCGCACTACCCTCACTGAGACCTGAAGACCAACTATGCGAGGGATTTTTCAGGCAGGTTTGTTTTTCGCTCTGCTCAGTGCCTGTTCCGCAACAGTGCCTGCGCAGAGCAAAACAATTTACGGTTCCGACTCACGCCTGCCGGTTCAACTCGCTCCACAGGCGATCAGAGACTTAGCTCCAGCCATTGCGCTCCTCACGCACACGTTCAAAATTCAATCTGCCGACAACAAAAATGTCACCCTCAGGACACACATTCTTGGCGATGTTTTTCAATTTTGTTCCGATGAACCAATGCGCGAAAAGATTATGACAGGAGATTGCAGCGGTTTCGCGGTGAACGCAAATCAGCTCGTGACTGCGCGCCACTGCATACCCGATCAAAAGTCGTGCGACGGCCGTCTGTTCATTTTCTCCCAACAAAACGATTCAGGCACGTCCATATCGGTTCAAGAAATGTATCGCTGCGCGAAAATCGACTCATTTTTAGAACGTGAGAACGGCGACCTTGTGACTGTGACTTTAGATAGAAGCCTCGCAATGCCGAGTCACTTCAAATTCCCTGTCATTGCCGGTGACACTTTGCCGTCAAATGATGAGCAGCAGTTCGGTGATGCATTTGTATTGGGACATCCTTTCGGAACGACGCTGACCGCAGCTCCAATTGAATCCACCGCTTTCGACGTTGACAACGTCTATTTCAGGGCGCGTGCTGACGTCTCGCAAGGCTCATCAGGCTCGCCCGTCTTGAGTCGGACAACGGGCGAAATATTAGGTGTATTGACTGGTGGCGAAATTGATTTGCAATGGGATTCGGCTTCATCATGCAACCGCGAGCGCGTCTGCGAAACCCACGAATGCAGCGGAGAGCGCTTTACAAGTGCCCCTGCTCTGCGAAAGCTTCTATCTCCTGAAAATCAGATTCAAGACTGACGTCCATTTTGGGTTGGGTCCACCAACTCGACACTCAAATGCAGACCGACCCCTACATTGTTAAAGTATGTTGCAAAGTCTTCACGCGTTGAGGGCTTTGCAGGCGCGACTGTCAGCATGGCGACGTAATTGCCTCTCCCCTGACTCCAAACGTGCAGGTCGCGCACAAGATGTCCGTCTCCTTCAATGCGCTTTCTGATTTCTGGCAGAGAAATATGTTGCGGATGGGCATCCAAAAGTTCCCATGCCGTCTGGCGGATGAGATTCCATGCCCAACGCAGGATAACCAGCGCTCCGACGATACCCATCAGTGGATCGAGCCACCCAGCAGACGAACTAAATTGCCCAATCAACAATGCAACAATGGCAAGCACCGAAGTCAAAGCATCGGCCAAGACGTGCATCAGGGCGCTCTGGTGGTTGTGGTCAACATGGTGTTCAGAATGTTTAGAGTGCTGACCATGCGAATGATCGTGACCATGAGAATGATCGTGACCATGAGAATGATGTCGCCAACCCAAGAGCCACGCGCTGACCAGATTCACGACCAGACCAATTGCGGCGACCCACAGAGCTTCCGAAAAACGGACAGGCACCGGAGAGACCAAACGCCCAATGCTCTCGTAGAGCATCCAGATGGCAACCATTGCGAGCAGCAGGGCGCTCGAATATCCGCCCAAAGAAAGAATTTTACCCGTACCAAAATTCATACGATGTCTGACGCCCTCGGATCGTGACAGCGCATAGGCAAGGTAGGAAATCGATAAAGCGCCTGCGTGCGATGCCATGTGGTAGCCGTCCGCTTCAAGAGCCATTGAACCGGTCAGCCGACCCGCGATAATTTCTGCAAACATAGTGACAAGTGTGAGCGCGATGACCGAAAACACCCGCCCCTGGTTCACTGCATTTTCTCCCAGCTGTCCGAGAAAAATCTGTTCCTGCTTGCAATAGAGCTGTCTTGAGGAAAGTGCTTCCTTGACCATGTTCATTTGTCCTATGCTGCGCTATGGCCAACTCAATTCAACAACTGGCAGGAATAAAACTTATAGCCGGCCAAAATACCTAAAATCTCAAAAACACTCAGATAAAACTACCTGAAAAGAGCCAGCTCATGATCTGTAGAAGGTCCACCGACGTGTTCTGTTGGAGAATATTTACCATGAGCCTCAGAACATTCACAATTCTCGCAGCAACCATCTGCACCTCGTGTGGAAGTGCGGGTTTGATCGTCAGGAATGTTCCGCTTGTCGAGGTATCCGAAAAGAGCGCATCATACAAATCAGGTCCGCCGACGACACAAGAAGAAAAAAGCACGGCGGAAGAGATTTCCGTCGCTGACATGGAATGCCCGCCTGTTGACGTAGCCGGTTCAAACCTGGCATCGAACCTCGGTGCTGGCTGCAGCAAAGCGAGCCGTCGTCCGGTGACCGCTGCGGTCGTTGCAGCACGACCCAGCAACCCCACGGATCATGACACGCCAGCAAACAGTCCCGCACCCGGTGACACTCTGCCAGCCATACAGGCACCGGCAGCTCCCCCTAAGGGTGGAGACTCACCTCTCAAGCCACCAGCCAACGGCCCAACCGGCACTTTAAGCCCGAGTAAACCACCAGAGGTAGAACCAGTTCACTGCGAAGCAAAACCTGTTGACGAGGCAGCCGAAGCCTCCACGAATGACCAAGAACAGGAGTGCGAAACACCGCCGGCTCCACAACTACCTTCCCTGGTCAAATTGCCGATCAACAAGACTGAGCAAGTCGTACTGTCACCAGCGTTACTGACACCCGTGGGGGTAAAGCCATCACGAGGTGTACTGACACCTCCCTCTGCAGACACAAACCAGTAATTCTGGCATCCTCGAAATAAGATTTCGTGGAGAGACTCAAAGTGAAAGAAAATCGCGTTGGGACAATGCACCTCTGGGGCGTCCTGATTCCAGTTGCATTAGCCGCAATGTTGATCTCTTTAGCCCAATCAACCTGGGGCGACGAGTTGCGTGAGCGAGCCATTGCCCCGCTCGAATTCGGGCTGCGCGACTTCGCCAAAAGAAATCCTGAGATTTCACCACGCTTGAAAGTGGTGGCCTACGGGGACAAAGCCAAAAAAGAGTTCGGAGTTCAGGAACTCATACCAATCGAACAATGGAAGAAACTCATCGAGGGAATCGCATCGCGAAATCCGCGCGCAATCATCTTTGACAAACTATTCAGTTATACCTTTGGCTCCGCCGAGAACGTTGCCGAGTTCAACGCAGCGTTGCGCTCAATAAAAACTCCCGTCATCGCAGCAGTCGCCTTTGGTCCAATCGCAAATGCAGAAGGTGAATACTACGCCGATCAATTCGCAAAGTGGGACGTTGCAAAATCTGCGAATCTCGCAAAAGGTGATGTCAAACAACTGCTTGGTCCGGCACCATCGATCCGTCCTTCATTCCAAAAACTGGGCTCAATTCTGCTCAACAACACTGCGGCCGTGGAACCAGCTTGGATTGAAACCAGTTCCGGATTGATCCTCCCGCAAATCAGTCTTTCATTTGCAAAGAACGTCTCGATAGACGACGACACCGTGACTGCCGACTTTGCGACCTTTTATTTGGACCGCTTCAGCCGTATTCCGGTGAACTTCATCCAGCGCCGAGAGGCGTTTGAAAGATTTTTGCCCGCAGCGCCGTTTTTTCGCACCACAACAGCAGAGATGGCGCTCGCCAAAATCAACAGTGATGATGTGGTTCTCATTCTTCCATCGATGTACACAGGCTCAACAGACTTCAAAAACTCACCGATTGGCCGCATCGAAGGCGGGCTCTACCACATGAGTCTCATCAACAGTCTTCTGACAGACAAGCCGCTGCGGCCTTTTTTACAAACCACTGCTTCGCTCTTGGGTGCTTTTCTGGTCCTCGCTTTTGTTTCGACTCTCTCTGCACTCCGGTTCAAGTTCAAATCCGCAATCACCGTAAACGTCACGCTCACCGTGATGATCGTCGCGCTGGGATTCGCCGGCTTTGTCTATTCCTCACTGCATGCGGACTGGCACCTTTTCGCAGCGTTTGTGCTGCTCAACGGAGGAACGCTGCTGGCAGTCCGGACGGTTCGAAACGAAACACAGGTGCGAAGAGTGGAGGCTGCACTGGAAGGAATGGTCTCGACAGAGATCCTTAAAGCCATCAAGCAAAATCCGAATGTCTTGTACCGCCGACCCAACGAACAGAATTTGACCGTCATGTTTGTCGACATCGAAGGATTTTCTCTGCGGACCAAAGACCTGCTGTCTGTAGACGTCTTCACAATGCTTCATGCACAAATCGACGGAATTTCAGAGATTGTCCATACACACGGAGGAATCGTCGATCGTATTCTCGGCGACGGGATGATGTGTTTCTTTGGTTTCAATTTCAATGATGAAGATTCGGAACAAACAAAGAACAATGCAGAACGTGCTCTGCGCTGTGCAATTGAAATTCAACGATATGCGGCGAGACACACGGCTGCGACCGCACAACCGAATACGAGCGCAGCTTCAATCATGCCGCTGCGTATTGGTCTCTGCAGCGGAGAGGCCTTTATGGGCAATCTCGGTTCGGGAAAGCGGATCGATTTCACCATCATCGGCAACACTGTCAATATGGCCAAGAGGTTTGAGGATGCCTGCGAAACCTTCCGCGTCTTCATCAGTCCAACAACTTACCACGACCTTCAAAAGAAAAACCTTCTAGAGAAGTTCACTGACGTCACCCTGCGCCCTCGGCTCATGGCACTCAAACATCAAACCGAACTTGTCTGTGGATGGGAATGTGACCCGTTCAAGGAACAGCAGGAACTCTTCCTGAGGGCGTTGAAGAACTCCCGTTTTCAGAGCACGGAACCGACAACTCGCAACGATCAGCGGGCCGATAAAATTGCAAGGGTGCAGATCAACGAGATCGACGAAGGAAAGATTTTAAGTTTCAACAAGGAAACATTCACCCTGACCGCCAACGAGTACTATTGCAGGAAAGTATCTCTGTGCATCAAGCTGGTAGGTTGCGATCAGGCCACCGACCAGCTGTTGAGCGAGGCTGAACTGAAAACAATTTATATGCAGGTCATCTCGGGTTCTCCGCGCAGCGAAGGCGACTACGTGCACACTCTCACCGTTCTGCATCTTCCGAATGAAAAACTCAGGCTGCTGGAGAAAATAATCAGTTCATCCAGAACCCGAAAAAGCGAATTAGAACTTTGAATAAAACCGTGGAGTAATCAAAGAACACACGTCGAATCGACAGTTGATGTCCGCAATGTAATAGCCCTTGTCATTGGGGTTGTATTCTTTGCATCGGAAATTTCCGTTTCCAGTAGCCACTGGTGCATAGTCAAAAACTGTAGCAACTGCGGGGCACGCGTTTGCCGGCGCGTAGTAGTTGTAACCGGCAGCGTCGGTTGTTGCAGTCGAACTAAATGGCCTCGCGATGACTCCTGCTCCACAGGCCTGAATAAAGCTCGCGAAAAAAATAATCATCATGTTCGACTTAAAAACCAACGCATCACCGCCATAAGGGGTATCGGAAGGGAGTGATGATTTCTAAAATATCCGAACAAAAACGAACAATTTTTGAGGGTTTAGTCAGATGTAATTATCAACGTCCCTGCTGCCGCAGATGCGCGGCACGCAGAGTATTGAGTAGCAGCATAGCGATGGTCATAGGCCCGACTCCACCAGGGACGGGGGTCAACATCTTTGCCTTGTGCGCAACATCCGGCGCGACGTCGCCGCACAGGCGACCATCCGACAAACGATGCATGCCGACGTCGACAACCACTGCATCCTCTTTAACAAATTCGGCGCTGACCAAGCCCTGTCGTCCAGCCGCCACAATCAACACATCTGCTTCTTTGCAGACTTCACGGAGATTTTTTGTCTTGGAGTGCGCAACTGTGACTGTGGCGTCCTCATGTAACAAAAGCCCCGACATCGGCCGCCCGACAATTGAACTGCGTCCGACGACCACAGCATTTTTCCCGGATAGCTCGACTCCAAAGAGCCCAAGCAGAACTACGATTCCAGCCGGAGTGCAAGGCAACAATGCGCGCTGCAGACGTCCCTGATGCAAAAGACCGACGTTATGATTGGCAAATCCATCGACATCCTTATCCGGCCGAATCGCCTCAATAATGCGTGTCTGCGAGATGCCTTTCGCAAGCGGCAACTGCACCAGGATTCCATGCACCGCGGGGTCGTCGTTCAACTGACAAATCAGCTCGACCAAACGGTCTTCGCTCACCATGTCGGAGGGGACTTCAATCAGCGATGATGACATTCCGGCCTCCTTGAAGGCCTTCATTTTATGGTTGACGTAAATGCGGCTTGCGGGATCTTCGGATGCCAAAACCACAGCCAGATGCGCCCCGCCCCATTGCTTGACCTTCTCGCTGCAAAGGCGTCGTACCCATTGGGCGGCGATTCGGCCGTCAAGACTAAGGCATCCTGAAAGCGGATGCCCCTCGGCGTTGGTGAGGTGTTGTGGCGTCAGTACGCCCTTGGCAAACTCAAATCCGTCCTGACGCAAAGCCTGAAAGAGATGCATGCCAGTGCCTCCTGACTAAATTTCAACTCAATTTGAAACTCAACCAGACGCCCGCTTACCGCACGCACGCGAGAGAATCAAACCTTCAGGGCCAAAGAGCACATGACGATACCGGACGGCCCGCCTGTGCCCAAGAATAATTGCTGGGTGCCCCGCTCTGCAGATATTCACTCTTCTGGAAGAAACGACCCAGTTGCAAATGTAGCTGCGGCAACCACGCTTTGGGCATCGGTAAATCGGTCGTCGAAAAAAATGAATGGCTTGCGCTCTCGTTCATGACACACACGGAATTGCGCGTCGGACCGAGAGTCAGATGCGCTTCAACAAGCGATAGTGTAACCTTGGGATGAGCTACAGGATCGTTTGCGACAATCATGGTCTGCACCGGAACTGACAGGGGCTTCGTATTCGTTTTAACGAAGTGGGCAAAGCGGGCAACAGCAATGAGATTGGTCAGACGTGTTCGGCAGTACCCTGCCCTTCCCAGCTGGTTGCGTTCAATTCCTTCACAAACCTCTTCGTCCTGCAGGGCAATCGGCAACTCAAATCCGTTACGGATGTTGAGCACATCAGTCACGCGCCCCAAAAGCCTGCCAATGCGTCCCAAAAGGCGCGCAGACACCTCAAAAAACGGACTGAACAAAACAGAACTTTTGTAAAGGTGTGGCGCAAGTTGAAGAGCACGCATTGCGACTGTGCCGCCCAGACACAACCCGCCGATGTGCACCTCGCCGTGCGATACGCTGCCGGCAAGTTTGTTGATCCAACGTGCGAAAGCATCATAATTGAACCAATTGCCTGTCCGCGGCAGAAAAGTTTGAGCATCAAGCTCATTGTCGGCCAAACCGCCATGCCCTGGAAGAAGTGGAACAAGCACGTGGTATCCGAGCTGACTCAGTTCGGCGGCCATTGCGTTGTATTGCTTTGGACACGATGTGAATCCATGTAGAAGTATTATCACACCGCGATAGGCAACACCCGAGGGCGGCCTAGTCTGAATCGGTTCGCAGCCATCTTGAAGGGTTCGCGTTGCGACCGTGTTGAAAGCATATTCGTCCCAAACTGCCTGCGCGTCTTCCGGCATACTCTGTTCTGCAGGCATGTGAGGATGAATATGAAACAGCGTTGAGTCAGCAAACCCTTGCTGAAAAAAAACAAGAAACAAGACGGAAATCAGCAATCGAAAAATCTTCATCTTGCCACTCCACGGCCACGAAACTTTCCGTAACTTTCCATTATTTTGTTAATCTTTTGGCCCAATTCATCCAGCAAGTCAACGTAAATGTTGAGTATATTTACTCGACAGAGAGATTCACCGAAACACACCGTACTCATTGCCAAATACGCAGATTTACATATTCTCTTCTGCGCTGCGCGTGACCTGCAGCTCTGTCCACAACTTTCGACGAGAGCAAAAACATGCACTGCAAGACTATTTCCAGAGTCGCCGTTGTCAGCTCCCTTGTGGCATCCTTGGCAGTGTCGTGTTCGTCGGAACGCCCAAACGCAGCTCAACGTGTTTCCAATACAACTGCCCACCATACGGAGCATCAACTCAAAACCGAACAGCCTCCGGCAGTGATCATTCCTCCCATCAAAGATGCTCCGCTCAGCAAACTGTTGATTGTTTTTCCCGGAGCACAAAAAGACACCCGTGATTACGAGAATCTGGCACACGAAATTCAGATGAAGTCGCCCTTCAGAATTTGGGTCGGCATTGTCCGATTTCTTGCAGGTACAGCAAACCCTCCACAGGCTGAACTTGCAACCGAATACATTTTCCGCACGCTACGGAAAAACGGATTCGCGGATGCGTCACCCGAATCAACCTCGATCGCGGGACACTCGCTGGGTGGAATTGTCGCTCAGTATTTTGTCAATCAGAAAAACTTTCAGTCACTCATACTCCTTTCATCCTACCTCGTGCGCTCGGATGGCAATAGTTCCCTGCCACAGGCAGATCTTCCAGTTTTCACACTGAGTGGAGAACTCGACGGACAAACGCGCATGACAAGAGTCGCGCTGGATGCCAAAAGCCTGCTGGATCCGGCTAATCCTGTGCGTAATCCCGAACAGAAGCCGGTCATTCTCTTGCCCAAGATCAACCACTCTCAATTTGCAGGCACCGATCGTCATCGCTCAGATCTGCCCTCTGAAGTGGAATACTCGGAGGCACAGCGGACCATCGCCGGTATGATTTCGGATTTCGTTTTGTCCAGCGACTCATCAACATTCGCAGCGGAAGAAAAGAAATCTGCAAAGGGAAATCTCTCGAATGCAATTGCCGCAACTCGCTCGATGCTAAGTGCCTACTGGGCTGCGCAGCAAAAGGATCGCGAGTGGTGTGTTGATGTTCAACGTTCCAAGGCGCTTTTTTTAAGTGATGTTTTGACAACGGAGATCAACCAGACAATTTATGAGCGCACATTTGATTTTGCACTGAGCAAGCCTTCTGCAACAATGCTCTCCGAAAACTTTGTGGGCATCTCGATTGGATCGATGCTGTACTACCACCCCAATGTCATGGATCGTTCGACAATCCCCGAAGCTGCGCAATCGATTGCCTGCAAAAATAAAAGTCCGGAGTCGTTGGCTAAGCTCACAGGGATGCCCAACTCCTTCACCCCTTCTTGCAGTGAACACAACAAGGCCGCTTATGCATGGGCTTTGCAAAATGTCTCCGCAGAAGCACGCGGGCGTTTTCTCAAGCGCGGAAGGCAGCTTCGTTTTGCAGAAGATCGACGGCTTGCATCAGGTGTGCAATGGATTGCTGCTCGCCTCAAATTTGAAAACGATGCTGAGCAGCGGATTGCGACCGTCACTTCGCCTGCACTCTTGACGGGCTTGAATGCACCCGCCGGTCTCGACGGCATGCACTACTGCAAACTATTGGCTCCCAGCCGGGCCATAGAGTGGATTCTGGTTGATGGACTCAGGGATTGAGTCGCACGGCCTCTTCGACACGAACGCTGGCATTTTGCTCATTTGAAGGAAACACAACTCCGCGGAGAAAAAACATGATCCAGTTTATGACGATCTTTTGTTTTTTTGTTTGTTTTGCATCACAAACCGCAAGGGCAAGCTGCTCAGAAATTGTGTTTTTGATTCTGCGTAGCTCAGCTGTTAAAGAAGACGTTTATCAGCCTTTTCTTGAACACAAATGTGTGCGCGAAGGCGCGAGTGTTTTTGGCAACATCGACTACAACCCGCTCACAGCGGATCAACCCCGTGACCTTATAAAAATGCAGGAACTTGTTGATGGACTGGTGCGCGACGGAAATTCAAAAATAATAATTCTCGCTTACAGCGAGACAGGCAAATTTGCAGCCAAATTAGCAGCCGAAAACGAGAGTATCGCAGCAATGTTCCTGATGGATCCTGTCGACGGCACTCCGCCTTTTTCATCGCCTCGACGATTTCCGATTTTTCTGGATGAAAATTTTCCGATTCTCTCGATTCCCACAACAATTCTTGAAAGCGAATTCGGCCCCAAATTCAAACGTCTCGGTCACTCCTGTGTACCCGATGGAATGGGACCAGTGCGGTTTTACCGGCATGTTGCTCAGTCCGCACTGACAAAAATTTACATGGACGGCCTCGGACATGCAGACTTCCTTCGGCGCAGCGGCTTTAATTTGGTCGAGTTGATGTGTGGTGGTGGGAAACTGGACAGGGACACGTCATTTGCGCGCGTTCTTTCTGAATGGAACGAATTCCTTCTACGTATCAGCCATCCAAACTGAAATGGCCGGCAAGGGCCAAGAGGCAGCAGAGTCATGATGACACTCATGACTCAGGAAGATGTCTCTTACTTTCCTTTTTATCCGAATACATGGAAGCGTCGGCCAATTTCATGAGCTTAGTCAGCTCGCGCGCGTGGTGCGGATACACCGCATGGCCGATGCTCGTACCGACGTGCAAAGTCTCCTGTCCATATTGAATCGGAACACACACAGCCTCTTTAAGTTTTGCTTTGGTCGCCTCAATGTCCAAAGCACTCGAACTCACCATCAAAATAGCGAATTCATCGCCGCCAAGGCGGGCAACAAAGTCGGAAAATCGGGTCGTTTCCCGCAACCGCCTGCCAACCTCCTGCAACACAGCATCTCCGGCCTCGTGGCCGAAAGTGTCATTCACTTTTTTGAAACCATTGAGGTCAAGATAGAGAAGATGTGCCTGAGTACCGATGCGCTCGCACAATTCAATTCCATAGCTGCCTTCGTCGAGAAAACCCGTTCGGTTGAGCAGTCCTGTCAAAGCATCGATTTTTGCCTTTTGTTCGGCATTTTTCTCTCGGTTGAAAGACGCGAAAGATATTCCCCCGATTAAAAACAGGCCGAAGAAAGAAATGCCAATAACCATGTTGAGTGATGAACGAGAGTTCTGACTTGCCAAAGACTCAATCTTACCCAACGGGATGTCAGCTTCAATAGCTCCCATAATATCGCCAATCTTGAACACCTTTTGTGTTAATATGCCAGCTTCACTCCTGCGCTTCAAAATGTCTGAACGTTGCTCAAAGGCATTGTGGCAGTTGACGCAGCTCGCCGCCAACGCGACATCGGCACTCAGGTATCTGAGAATTTTTTCTCCATTGATTTCTTCAATCCGCCAGACCGGAGCTGGTGTGAATGCTTTTGAGTCGAAGGCATTCATCTGCTCTTCGAGGCGTGAAAAAGCCCATTCCTGAAATCGATCCGACAGGCCGTTTGCCGGATTAATGTTCCACCTTGAAACCAGCCGATAATTATACAAACCTGAGTTGCGTTCTTTCACTTCATGCGACATCAGGCTCAAAAATTGAGCTGGAATCGGTGCGGAACCGACGACACTTTGGTACTCATGAGTCACCGGAATGCCTTCGCGAACCAATTTCTCGGCAACGTTTTTGGAATACGTTGCACGAGCGCCAATGGCCTGCTCTGTGATGACTTTTGCCAGGCGCAGTGCTTCGGACTCGATAATTTTCTTTTGGGAATCAACAACCGACCAGTAGCTCGTAAACACGAGCGCAGCAATCACCAGCAGAAAAAGGACACCGATCATCAACACATGTTTGCGTTTGCGTTCAAACTTGACCAGCGAGACTTTACGATCCATGAGCAACTCTCCCACAAGGCCGTCCCAATCTGCTCCGCATTGAGTATCGATGCTCTGCACGGAGCCGTTTGGACGCGGTCGCAGGTTTTCAGCCCTTCGCAAACACCTGAACGACTTCGTGAGTCGAATCAACCACGTTACGCCACGATTCAGCTGCAAAGGTAAAATGATCGCCGGCACTGTACCAGTTGGGTGCCGACATTCTGACTTCTGTCGTGGAGGGCACGGACTCATTCCGCGGAAGGTTGTATCCGACAGGCATCAGGCTGATGCGTTCACGCATCAGTGTCAGACCCGGTGCGGCAGGACGGGCTTGTTGGGCTGCCTTGAGATGAGGCTCAGAAAGCAGACGGAGTGCAGCCTTGCGACAGCGGTTGAGAGCTTCTCGGACCGACTGCGCATGCAGCGAATCTTCGAAATCTATTGACGTGAAGAACCCCAACCGTCCGTTGCTCAAACACACTCCCTGCACCCGTTCGACCGGACAGATGATCCGTGCGCCGGACTTCAGCCATTCAAATTGACCTTGTGGCAACAGAGCCTGCCGCCAACTGTCGTACTCGACCCACACCAGCGAACGCGGCCGGTGTCGTGCGACGAGTTTGGAATGCTGCGCGTGCAATTGTTCACGCGGCAGTACTGACAAAGTCCTCATCAGCGGAACAGCGAAGGCAATTTTTTCGACCGACAGCTGCTGCGGGGTCTTTGAGTATGCATCTGCGATTTGAACGCGGGTGAGATCAGTCTTTTTCTCGGGCACAAAAGCGCGCACAATTTCGGCTTGGGTGCGCACATCAACTCCGCGCGCAAGAAGCACAACTTCGAGTGCAAGCTCAAGCCGTGCGGCACGGACGAACCATTTTGGCAGCGTTGAGTTGTGCGTGCCGACGAATGCCTGAACGACACTTTGAACGACCGCCGAAGGAGTGCGATCCAGTGGCCAGCCCAAGAGAGTTTCCAGCAAGGGAGTGAGGGCTTCCTTTTGAACCTTTGGGAGAGCCGACCAAAAAGCGCCGGTCTCGAAAGGACCTTCGCCCTCTGGAGCACTAGTCTCGCCTTGAGCGAGCGCCTGCAGCGACTCGGCCTCCTTGCGCGTGAGCATTTCGGACGAACCGGCCAAAACGTCGGTCAGATTTGTGAATTCCTTTCTGACCAAGAAAGTTTTGCGCACGTGTTCGCTGTCAGCGGCCAATCGTTCGGCGACAAATCCATCGATGAATTCAATTTCCTCTTCGCTGAGGTTCATCCGCAGATGACGCTCATAAACCTCAAGCGCCGTCGGATCGAACAATTCGAATCCAGGGCCACTGCAATGCTGCCATGCGTCGGCCGAGAATTGCCCGGCAAGCACTTCGACCCTGCCCATTCCGACAGGTGCGGGAGGAATCTGGAACAGGCGCCCTCCCAAGGTCGTCTTGGACTCAAGCAGAACAAGTTTCCGTTTCGATTCTCCGCGCGACAATCGCAGAGCAGTGAGAATTCCCGCCAGACCACCGCCGACTATCAACTGAGTGGATCGCGAGTCTTCCGCGGCCGATTGACCAATCTCCAACAAGGCCCTGAGTGCTTCCTGCGACGGACCGGTGCTTTGCAACGAGAGCCAGTGATCGCGGGTCAAACTCATTCCTCTGATTCCTCCCTGTCATTACCTTCGGCATCAGATTCGACATCGCCGGATTGCATCGAACGAAGCTTTTCATCGCGCACCTGTGTGCGTGCACGCAGGTCGGCAATGACTTCTGCCTCCGATGCATCGCCTTCACCTTCACGAAAGGAAATACCTTTGAGCAAACCCATGAAACTGCGATAACGCTCCTGTGAAATGCGTCCGTCAGCAACAGCATCCTTGATTCCACATTTTGGCTCATGGTCGTGAGTGCATTCGCGATAATGACAGCGGATTCCACGGAACTCAGGAAAGCACTGGGTCAGCGTGATTGAATCGAAACTATTGACAGAAAAAGATCTGACCCCCGGAGTGTCGATGGCATAGGCACCGATACCGAGCTGCAGAAGGGAATTGTATGTCGTTGTGTGGCGGCCCTTGTAGAAAATTTCAGGATTTTCATCGACGATTTGGTCAAATTCCGGCTTCATCAAATTCAGCAGACTGCTTTTTCCAACTCCGGAATGCCCTGCAAAGCCTATCAACTTACCTTTGAATGTCTCTCTCAGGCGCTTGACCTCTGCCGTCGTTTTGCGCGGTTTGAGTGCACAAATTTCAAACACGTCGTAGCCTATTTCTTTATAGATAGACACTCGCCGATTGTAGCGCTTGAGGAACTCTTCAGTGGCGAGCTTAGAATTTTCAAGCAAATCGACTTTGTTCAGCACGACTGCGGCAGGCAGCCCTTCCAGCTCGGCCTGAACCAAAAACCGGTCGATTAGCCCCCAGCGCACTTCAGGGTGGAAGACGGACGCAACCACGACCAAAAGATCAATGTTGGCCAACATGACGTGCTCCCACTCAGGGTTGAGTGGGTCTCGACGGGCAATGCGGCTGTGCCTGTGGAATGCATGCTGAACAACACCGCGAGGAAGGTCGGTGTCCTTGGGTTGCCCTTCGCCGTCGAAGGTCACCTCAGCATCGGGTTCAAAAAGAATTCTGTCGCCGACAACCACAAAATTCCGTTCTTTGTGAGCGCGCTGGAAGTGTCTCTTGGCGACCGAACACAACCAGAGCAGTTCGGTCTGGGGACGTCCGTCGGCATCCTCTTCAGCAACAAATATATGCCGCTTGTGAACTTCTATGACGCGTCCCCGACGCTGTCCGGCCGTGCAAAGGCCCTCAAGCCTGAGCAAAAATTCTGGCTCGCTCTCATCGCCGTCAACAAAAGCTCCGTCCACCAGCCAATCATCTACTGTTCGACCACGGACGGAGCGTTTCTGCTTTTTGATTTTTTCAATTTTGACAAGCCTGTCGCGCCGGCGGTGGTCAGCCTCGTCAAGATACTTGCGCCAGTCCCTAACCATCAGAAGAACGTCCTAAACTGCAGATCTAACGTATTCTTCCCATGCTAAACGATCCGGAGCAGCATGCAACACGCGGGGCGGGCGGTTTATTTCTTCGCCACCAGCTTCAGGGTGAGCTCGAATTCATCATTGATGATTTTGTCAGCGGTCAGCTCCTTGAAAAAGTTGCCCGAGCCATACTTGAGACCCCATTTGGTGCGGTCGATCTTGATTGTGGCCTGGCCGGTTGCGTTGGTCTTGTCAAGCGCAATCTTGGCCGGAAAGCTGATGGGCTGAGTCTTGCCAATCATGGTGAAGTCGCCATTGACAATGAATTCGTCCTTGTTCTTGGGATCAGCTTTCACGCTCGTGATCTTGAACTCGGCAGTTGGAAATTTGCTGACGTTGAAGAAGTCAGGACTGGACAAATGGCTCACCAGTTTCTTCTGATAATCAGGGCTATCCTTGAGATCTTCGTTGGTCAGCGTCTTCATGTCGACGACGAAGCTTCCCGCGGTGAGAACGCCTTTGGCGTCAAACGTCACCGAGCCTTCTTTTACCGAAATTGCGCCATTGTGCGCGCTGCCGGTCTTTTTTGAGCCCTTCCAACCGACCGCGCTGCTGGCGGCATCGAGCTTCATGACGCTTGCAGCAAATGCGGGCGCCGCGGAAACCACAGAGATGAGCGTAACGATCGTCTTAGCCAACATGCATGACCCCTTATTGAAGTTTATCCGAGAAACGTCTGGCCATTATCCGCATTGCAAACAAGAGTGCAAGGATAATGGTTTGACCGCTCCCTATTTTCACAGACTTGTAAAATGGTGCCAAGCGTATAGATGAATTTAGGGCCTCTTCCGAAACCACAGGGTTCGATGCATGAACGAGCAAATCACACCATTCCAAAGCGAAACCCATGAAACACAACCTGGTGAATGGGACAAACAGGCACTCCTCAAAGATGCACTCGAACGCCTGGAGTGGCCGCGCCTCACAGATGCTCTCGCCCAATTGGCCATGCTTCAACACACCAAAGGCCGTCTGCAGGAATTATCACCGTGGATTACCGAAGCGGAACGCACTTGGAATCTGCGCGCAACCAGCCGTCTTCTTCATCTACTCAGCGTCGGCGAAAGCATCGAAATCCAGCCCTTTGACGCGGGTTATTTTTTTGATGCGATTTCGCACGGCGCACTGCTCAATGGTCTAGGACTTTATCATCTTGGTTTACTTTGCTCTCAGACCGAGCGGCTCGGAACAAAAGCACGCAATGAGCAACGCAAAGAGGGATGCGGATCGCTTGGTCCGGAGTTGGCGGGTCTTCTGGCGCAGCTCAAACAACAAACGTCCTTGGCGCGACGCCTTGCTCTGGCAGCCGACGAAAATGGCCGCATACTTGATTCCGCATCTGCCGAGTTGAAAGAGGCAAGGCAAAAGTTCGACTCCTTGACGCGCCGCATGACCCACAGCCTCGAGAACACGCTGAAGGTGCCGAGTGTGCGGGATGCCCTTCAAGACGCTGTATGGATGCTTCGTGACGGCAGATACGTTCTGCCCGTGCGCGTCGACCGAAAATCAGACGTGCCCGGCGTTGCACGCGGCGTCAGTTCATCCGGCAACACTCTTTTTATCGAGCCTGCCGGACTCAGCGAATTACAGGCACAGCTGTCGGCGGCCGAAACCGACGTCATGCTGGCGGAAAACCGCGTCTTGAGAGCATTCTCAGACGAAGCTTATTCACTCCGCGAAGATCTTTTGTCGGCGCTCGAGACTCTCGAAACATTCGACTGTGTCTGTGCGCGCGCAAGGCTAGCCTCGCGTTTGGGCGGCGTGATGCCCGAGTTTCACGAGAATCCTCAGGCGTCGCGATTCGAACTCCTCGATGCGCAGCACCCGCTTTACATACTTGAAGACAAACCATGCGTGCCCAACCATCTTCTCCTGCAGCCAAGCAAAGACGGCAGCAGGTGCCCGCGCGTCTGGGTGCTCTCGGGCCCGAATGCCGGCGGCAAAACAGTCGCAATGCGAACTGTTGGTCTGCAGTGCGCAATGGCACTGGCGGGTCTATTTGTACCGTCGCGAAAGGCGACGTTCTTCAACTTCAATTCCATTTACGTCGAAATGGGCGACCGCCAAGACCGCCGCGAAGATCTCTCGACGTTCTCCGGTCACCTTTTGCACGTGCGCAGGATTTGTGAACTTACAGACACGCAGTCACTTGTGCTCCTCGATGAAGGCTTTGTCGGCACCGACCCTTCCATCGGCTCCGCGATGGCGCAAGCAACCCTCGAGACGCTTGCTGAACGTGGTGCAACTTCCATCATCACCACACACTTTTCATCGCTGAAGACTCTTGCCGACAAACAACCGCTCGTGTTCTCGAATGCAAGCATGGAGTTCGAACCCGATCGACTCAAGCCAACCTTTCACCTGTTGAATGGCGTACCTGGGCAAAGCTTCGCCATCGAGCTTGCGCGCAGGCTCAACTATCCCGAAGATTTGCTGCAGCGAGCATTGCGCTATCGCGGCGAGCGCGAACTCGAGCTGGAAAATTTGCTCGCGGAGCTGCAAAAATCGCGACAGCAACTCCGCATTGAAATCAGCAAGAACAAAGAACTGAACCAACAACTTGAGGTTGAAGTCGATTCGCTTGTCCACCAGCGCAAGGCCCTACAGCACCAGCAGGAAAATCTGCTCTCTGAATACACGACAAAACTCCAGAAACGGTTCAACGCATTTGAAAATCGGCTCGAAACGCGCGCCCGGCAGTTCGAGCGCGCGCAGCAGCAAATACTCAGCGATCACAAGCAAAGAGCAGAAGCTGAAGCTGCGACGCGCAGCGACGATGACTCACCAACGACGCCAGCAGCCTCTTCCGGCACTGCTATCAGCGCGGCGGGCCGTGCACACCAGACGGAACGACCCGTGGCTTCAGCTTTCGGCAAGGGAGAATCGGAAAAACGCCGTCCGCGCAGTCTCAGCGATTTTTCACAGCTTGCAAACCTTCGCGTCGATCTTCCGCAGAAGACAATCTCCACCGAAGTTGACGACGATGAATCGTGGCAAAAGGTCCGCAAACCCGCCAAACTCTCGCAACGCGATCTCATTGATGAGGCGCGCGAAAGCCTCGATGTCATGCGCAAGTCGTTTGAGCAGACCTCGGACTCATTTGCTACGCGGCGGGATGCGCTCTCCGAGGACCTGAACGTCAGCAAAGAACGCGGAGAAAGCGTGTTATCTGAGGCGCGCGAGAAGCGTGGTCAGATCGCCAAACATCCAGCGGAATTCTGGACCGTCGGCAGGCGGGTCAAAACCGCACAATTCGACAAAGCCGGTGAAGTTGTCAGGACGGCCGACAGCAAGGGATTCGTTGAGTGCAGCTTTGGCCTCATCAAAACAAAAATTCATTTTTCTGATTTGCTGACAATTGACGAAGCCGCACAAAAAATGACTATTTCCAAGCAAAAGAAGCCAACCGTGCATTCACACGTCAAGGCACGCGAGAAGAACAAACTCGACATGACCATCGATCCTGTTCTGCCAACGCGCGACAACACCATCGATGTACGCGGACACCTTGTGGACACCGCTCTCGAACATATTGAACGTTTCATCGACAAGGCTTGGCGTGATGACGTCAGGACCATCGTAATTGTGCATGGGCACGGCACCGGTCGCGTCAAATCCGCGGTGCGGGAATTTCTCCAAGACTGCAGCTACCGGCTGGCCTTCAGACCCGGATCCAGCGGCGAAGGCGGAGACGGCGCGACGGTCGTCGTTCTTGAATGAGAAACGGCCGTGAATAAAAAAGATACCGCTCAAAAAATCTGGTATGCCTCAAGTGCACTGTTGCTTGTCATCAGCACGGCACTCCTTACAGTCGTGTTCGTCGCAAACGCGTCGAAATCGAAGAAGGAAATCTACGGATTTGCCGTCTCCTACACCGAGAGTGCACTGAACTCGGAGTTGAACAAAATTGCAGATGAGATCTATTCAGGACGACAGCCGCTGCCGTCGACAGTTCAATTGCTCAACAGCAAATTGGCTGGACTCGCTTCAATTGACATGACATTTGAAGCGAGCACTGATTCATTCGGCAAAGACACAGACGAGAAAAACATACAATTGACACGACCGGCGGGCTCAAGCACAAGCCAGTCAATGTCCCGCATTGGATTGTATTATGGCGATGTGCTGCTTGGCCGGCTGCAGACGACGGTCATCTGGAATAAAACGCTGATGAGCGAATCATTTACAGAATCATTTGCCGCACTTTTTCCTTTTTTACTCCTCCTGCTGCTGGTGTGGTCTGCAGTATTTTATCTCATCAACAAAAAAATTATCGAACCAATCGCTTTGCAAAACGAACTGTTCCTAAAATCCAACGCGATTGCGCGCACCACGCAATCTTTGGCACACGACATTCGCCGGCCGTTTTCTATGTTGAAACTGGCTTTTGAAGCATTTTCCTCCGCAAAAGATTCCGCGGATGCCCACTCGCAGGTTCAACTGATTCTGCCAGAAGTTAATCGCGCAATAGTGAACGTCGAAGGAATGCTGCAAGACGTTATGCAGATCGGAAGCACTGCAAAACCCTATCAGGAGGAAGCATCAGTCGAAGACCTTGTGAACGCGGTTATGGGCGATGTTTTCCGAATTTTTCCGGATAAGGAATTTTCAGTCGATTATCAATTCGCACACAACACCACACTTTTTGTCGACACAATCCGGGTCACACGCCTGCTGACAAACATTTTGGTCAATGCCATACAGGCTATGAACAGCCACGGACGCATCTGGATTGAAACAACGCACCGCGGGGCTTTCATTGAATTTACAGTCGGCAACTCGGGCTCCCATATTCCTCGCGAACATCTGAACAAGCTTTTTGAAGCCTTTTTCACTGAGGGAAAACGCGGTGGAAATGGACTAGGCCTTGCCATTGCGCACAAGGTCATTATGGAACACGGTGGAAAGATCCGTTGCGAGTCGGAGCGCTCCGTTGCCCATCCCGATGGATTTGTGGAATTTATCTTCACTCTTCCCGCTGGCACGCTGCCGGCACCACCGCTGCGCGCCCGACAATTTGCAAGCTCCGCAGAATTCCGAACCCACATTGGACGAATGACTGCGGGCAAGGACCTCACCGGTCGGGGAAAGAAGCTAAAAATCGTTTATCTCGACGATACACAGACCTTCACACTGATGTGGAAAATGAAGCTTAGGGACAAGATAAATCTTGAAACCTACTCGGAAACTGGCACGTTTCTCAGACATTGCGTTGCCGACGCTGCATATCTGCATTCATTCGACCTGATTATCACCGACTACTATTTCGGAGAGGGCGATCCCCATACTGGTGAAACACTCGCACTGGAGCTGCGGAATTTCGGCTTCAAAGGCCCCATACTGCTCGCGACGAATGGCGATTTCTCGGAACAAAAACTGAGTCCGTCAATCACAGCCACCATCGGCAAGGAAGTTCCCTCGACCGAATTCCTTGAGCGCGTGATCTTTGATTCAAAGTTTCAAGCGCCGGAAAACAGCGAGCCATAACAACTATTGTTGGGCGCACTTGGGAAACGCAATTCACTTAATTTCTGATCTCAGCTGACTTGCGCGCGGGCAAGGAACTTTGTCTTCCAAACCGAGCTGCCGCGCCCTGCGGATAGCCTCGCGAAACATATCGGTCTCGGCTTTGCTCGCAGGAAAAACACGACCAAGTTTCGTTTCGCCAAGCTCAAATGAAGCCATCCCGTCGCTGGAACCACGCAGTTCTCGCAGATACCTCTGAATGTTCAATGAATTTTTGATGCAGTTGTTGACCATCCAAGCGGAACTGACTCCAAACGCGATTGCCGACGCCCCGCCCGAGGCGATGGCGGCGCCGACTGAAACCGTCGCCAGTCCGCACGGTACGAATTCGGCTCCTGCGTTGATCAATTTCTCTTTAAGAATATTTTCCATTTGCCGATGGATGTGGCCATCATGAATCGCAAAGTCATTCAGCCGGACAGACTGCAGCAAGGCCTCGGAATCGGACAAGCCCAAACTTGGCGGTGCTTCCTTGTAGTACCAGCAGCTGCGCAGAATCTTGTCTTTCGAAGATTTGACGTGCTTGTTCCAGAGATAAATCTTTTTGCGTCCGTACTCAGAACGCAGGGTTTGCTCCGTCGATTCCGTCGGAGCGGGAGCATCTTTGCAGGCTGCCAAAACCGTCAACAGCAAAACGAGAAAAGTTGCTTCCAATTTCATGCACGCTTCCTTTTTATAGAATCAGAATAGAGGCTTTTTTTCTGGTTTTACAATGCCTAGTCTTTTGACAACGCAGTGAGTCTGGAATGGAGGGCTGATGCATGGAAAGCAGGCCTGAGATTGAACACAATAGGCATGAAAAAAAAACCACTTCCAAACAAAAGCGAAAGCCGCAGCAAACTGTAAACCCGCACAAGCATGTCCTGCCTATGGATGAACTCCCACTGGACTTTGGTGTCGAACTTGAACGCCGGATGGACACCAGAACAAACGCACGATTACTCGGCTTGGACGGAGGAGTCGGTCCAGGAATTGATTCGGGCAGTGACCTCAATACGATTCAGCCCGGTGAAGACGATGAAAACGAATACGAGCCAATCACTGACAACAACCTTCTCACGCAGACAAGTTACCTAAACGGGATTTTTCAAAATACATCGGTCCTGCATGAAGACGAAGTGACTGCGGCACAGCATCTTCATCAAAAGAGAACCATATCGAACAGTCTCGAAACAGACGCGATAGAAAAAATCCCGGCAAACAGGCGAGAAGGCGATCCTGCACCGCAGCCTCGCTTGCCCAAAAAGCAAAAAAAACTCGGGAAGAATCAATCTGAAGTAAACGAAATAAGAGCGGACGAGATGTATGACCGTTCGGAACTAAAAACTTGAATGCCGTATTTCCCAGTGCAGCTCACATTGCCTTTCCTGATGACGGTACGACGGCGGGTGCATCAGAGGTTGGATGCTTCAGCGAGGGTGCAAGCACCATTTTACCCTGATCATCTGCCTCAAGTGTATAGACTTTTTCAGGGCCAATGTGTTTATAGCGGTAGCTCTTCATCTCGCAGTAGGCAAGCTTGTGGATGAGCGGCACGGCATCGTAAAAGGCTGTCTCAGGGACACTAGGCGACACCTGTTCAGGCCGACCGATGGCCATCACAAGGTGTGGCGAGCTAACAATTCTTGAAACACTCACCAGTTGTTTGCTTGCCTTGAGCATGTCGATGGCGCGTTTTTTGTCAGCCGACTCGGCAACGCGTTTTTGCTCACTCACCGAGGAAAGAAGTGCATGTCGCCGCGTCAGTTCGGCACGCCAGTCAGCCGTATGCTGTGCGTTGCAGTGAATTCCGCTCGTCAAAAACTGTCTGACGTATTTTTCAATACGGCCTCGGACGTCTTCAGGATGAATGATAAACGCGCCGGTGAAATAATCACGGCCTTCAAAGGTGACCGCGCGCCCCTCGAACACGAGGCCAGATTCAAAGCCGGCAAACATGAACTCGGACAGCGAAAAAACCTCAAAGCGCTGTTGTGCGATGAGGTCGGTCACTACGAGACTCTGCGGCAACACCTTTTCAACCAAAAAGAGCGAGTGGCGAAAACTCCGGAATTGTTCATAGCTGTTGAGTTCCTCTGGAGACAGACGCTTTTGCGCCTGTAGCAGATAAAGCTCAAAAACCGTGGAGCCCGAGAACACATCCGAGAGGCGATAGTCGAAGAGGAAATACTCTTGAAATGAGCACATTCTGTTGTCGTAAAACGGATCGTCATCGTTGACTTTGCCGGTGGCGATGGCAAACAGCTCGCGCGCAATACTCATCTGATCCGAAAACTCGGGCACACAAGAATAATCGAGCAGTATATTGAGCAGTTCCTGACACTTTTCCGCGCTCATTCCGACTCCCTGTCAACGTGTCGCAGATTGATGCCTCACCACATCGGGCGGTTGGTTTAGTTCACTCGGTTCTTCCTGCCGAGATTATAAACGACCGATGCGCCAGCAACGGGAAAACCCGCAGACCGTGAAAATCAACCTGAGCAGTCAGAGTGTAGCCGATGCGGGTTGGAACACCAAAGGCCTCAGGGGAGTCTTTGTAGTCAATCTCAACGTCACCTTCTGTCAGATTGAGACGATGATGCTGGGCTAATTTAACAAGATAGGCACGCACATCGTCGTCGGCCGTCAGAACAATGCCGGAAGTCTCGGAGTATTTCCGAACCGATTCGGCCAAAGAGCGTTCCCGGTATAGGAATCTGACTGCCGGCCAGACAATCCAGACCGCTGCAAGAAGAGTCACCATCAGGGTGAGTGCAGCAACCTGCACCAGCGTTCTTCGGGTTTTCGGCAAAGAAACATTGAGTTTCATGATTGCAACCCGCCTTTCACTCGACATCCGACAGGTCGAGAATGGCCATGAATGCTTCCTGAGGGATTTCGACAGAACCAACCTGCTTCATCCGCTTCTTGCCCTCTTTTTGCTTCTCGAGCAGCTTGCGCTTGCGCGAGATGTCGCCGCCGTAACACTTGGCGGTCACGTCTTTGCGCAGGGCACTGAGCGTTTCGCGGGCTATAATCTTCGTACCGACTGCAGCCTGCAGCGGAACTTCAAATTGCTGGCGGGGAATCACCTGACGGAGTTTTTTCACCAAAAGCTTCCCACGTTCAAACGACGTCGAGCGGTGCACAATACAAGAGAGCGCATCGACGGGTTCGGCATTGACCAGAATGTCGAGTTTGACGAGGTCGGAATCACGGTACTCAAGAAATTCATAGTCCATGCTGGCATAGCCGCGCGAAACACTCTTGAGCCTGTCGAAGAAGTCGAACACCATCTCATTGAGCGGGAGTTCGTACTGAAGCATCACGCGGCTCTGTGACAGATAGTCCATTTTCTTTTGCACGCCGCGCCGCTCCGAGAGCAATCCCATGACTGCACCCAAATATTCCTGTGGCAGGTGAAACGTTGCAGTCACAAGCGGTTCAAGAAATTTCTCGATGTTTGTGGCCGGCGGAAGCATCGCCGGATTGTCGACGCGCATGTGCTCGCCTTTTGTGGTGATCACTTCATAAACGCAGGTCGGCGCGGTGAAAATGAGGTTCATTCCGTACTCGCGCTCAAGCCGCTCCTGAATGATTTCCATGTGCAGCAGGCCGAGAAATCCGCAGCGGAATCCAAATCCGAGCGCGACGGACGTTTCAGGCTCGTAGCTCAGTGAGCTGTCATTGAGGGTGAGTTTCGCGAGCGCATCTTTCAATGCCTCGTATTGGTTGGACTCAACCGGAAACACGCCCGCAAAAACCATCTGCTTAGCCTTTTTGAAGCCGGGTAGAGCCTCAACCTGCGAGCCTTCTGAACATATGGTGTCACCAACGCGGGTGTCACGTACGTCCTTGACGTTGGCAATGATGTAACCCACCTCGCCCGCACTGAGAACTTCACGCGGGAAGGCACGCACGCACATGACACCGACTTTCTGCACTTCAAAACTTTTGCCGCAGCTCATCATCGTGATGCGATCGCCGATGCGCACAACACCGTCAACGACACGGACCAGGACAATCACACCCTGATAGCTGTCAAACCAGCTGTCGAAGATCAGCGCACGCAGCGGATTCATCCGGTTGTCTGGGGGCGCGGGAATATTATCAACGATGCTTTCAAGAATGTTCTCAACGCCCATGCCTGTTTTTGCGCTGCAGGGCACAGCGAGCGACGTGTCGATGGCCAGCTCTTCCTCGATTTGCATACAGACTTTTTCATAGTCCGCGCTAGGAAGATCAACCTTATTGATCACCGGAAAAATTTCAACGTTATTATCCATTGCCAGATAAACGTTGGCAACCGTCTGCGCCTCAACACCCTGTGTGGCGTCCACGACGAGCAGCGCGCCTTCGCATGCGCTCAGACTGCGGCTCACTTCATATGTGAAGTCGACGTGTCCGGGGGTGTCGATCAGGTTGAGTGTGTAAGTTTTTCCGTTCTTCGCCTTGTATGCGAGCGTGGCAGTTTGCGCTTTGATTGTAATTCCGCGCTCGCGCTCCAGCTCCATGCTGTCGAGGATCTGATTTTGTTTCTCGCGGTCTGCAATCGCACCGGTCTTCTCAAGGATCCGGTCGGCCAGCGTTGATTTGCCGTGATCGATATGGGCAATAATACAAAAGTTGCGAATGAGTTCAGGATCTACGCCAAATTGAGACATGCTTTAAGCGACTCCGCCAAATCTGCAACGACTCTTCCCCCCTGCAGTTATTGCAGCGGGTGCCGATACTAGCATCTGACACGCCTTGGCGACGCAGGTCAAACCCAAGGGATGCAGGTTGGGGGGGCAATGTGAAAAGACTTTTGACTCATCAGACAGCGCTCCGCGTACTCATTGGTCTTTGGCTGGGCTGCCTGCCGACCCCTGTGAGGTATGCCTTTGCTGCCGAAGAGGACAAAAAGCCCGCTGAAATGGCCGTCAAAATAAAATCCCGGACTTTTGAGTCACACCGCGAGGCCGACTCAACCATGACCTGGATTGTGCAAAAAACCGATTACGACGACGGACTGCGAGTTCTGACCTTGGCGGGCGTGCAGCATGAGGACGCCTACGGACTTAGCGTCGTGTTGCTGGACGACGTGACGCCGCAAAAGCACACCACAACTGTTGCAATCAAGGAAGGCGAAAAAAGTGAGCACACTGCCTTCATAAACCTATCAGACAATATCGAGAGCAGTGAGGAAATCTCGGACCAAGGTCCTGCTCGGCTGCAACTACAAATCCGAAGCCTGCTTGTAAACATGGCCGACCTGCGCCAACAGGCCGAAGTTAAAGAGAGTGTTCCGATGTGTTCCGGCAAGAATCGTCGGGCTGTCGCGTTTTTGCGTCCGGCCCAATTGCAGCGCCAGCTCAATTTGACCGCCGAGGAAAGCAAAGTGTGGAGCCGTTTCGGACGAGCCGCCTGCGTGCGTTGGAGCCGGCTACCCGAGGCACAGACATCTGCTAAAACTGCAGACCAAACAGTCGCTCCATCTCAGCCAGATGCGCCTGTCCAGAAGAACTGAGCTGACGGCCTCGCGAGGTGCGATTTACAAATCCAATCGAGACCAAATATGGCTCATAGACGTCTTCCAGGGTGGTTCGCTCTTCGTGCAGAGCAGCAGCAATGGCTTCGAGCCCGACCGGTCCGCCATCGTGCCTGTCACGCATAATACGCAAAAATTCACGATCCATGCGCGCCAAACCGCGCGTATCAACGCCCAGTCGGATAAGCGCAGCTTCTGCCGATGAGAGGTCGATGCTGCTTTTACCGTTGACCAATGTAAAATCCATGACGCGCCTGAGCAGCATGTTGGCAATCCGCGGCGTACCGCGACAGCGTCCTGCGAGTGCAAACGCGGCAGCGGTATCTATTCGAATATCGAGGATGCGCGAGCTGCGGCTGATGATTTTAGCCAAACTCTCCTGCGAATAATAATCAAGATGCTCAACAATGCCAAAACGGTCGCGCAAAGGTGCGCTGAGCGCGCCTGCACGCGTTGTTGCACCAATCAGAGTGAATGGCTTCAAATCGAAACTGATGGATCGCGCCGACGGACCCTGCCCTATCATCACGTCGAGACGTCCGTCCTCCATGGCCGAGTACAGAACCTCTTCAACATGCGCAGGCAGGCGATGAATCTCGTCAATAAAAAGAACCGTGTTGGATTCGAGGTTGGCAAGCACACCCATGAGGTCTGCAGGCCGCTCAATGACCGGTCCAGCCGTCATTTTGAAGGCACATTCCATCGTCTGTGCAATGATTCCTGCCAGCGTTGTTTTACCAAGCCCAGGCGGCCCGTGCAGGAGCACGTGATCAAGCATTTTTCCACGAAGTTTTGCGGCCTGTGTGTAGATTTTGAGATTTTCTACAACCCGTTCCTGACCAGGATATTCGTCAAACGTGTGCGGACGCAGGTCAGTTCGCTCACTCTCGATTGCATCCGGAGTGCGCGCAAGTTCGCTGAAAACAACGTTGTCTTGTTCCATATCATTCAGCGTCCCAAAAGGTGACCCGACAATTGCCGGAGAGATTCCCTCAATGCGACTTCAAGAGCAATAGGCTCGCCGGCAGCCATCCGTTTCTCGAAAGGTGCGACGACTTCGGAAATTTGCTTGTCCTTGTAGCCGAGGTTTTGCAGCGCACTGCGGAGATCTTCGCCGACAGAATTTTCAGCCCAGCGTTCTTTGCCAAGCAGCGGAAGAGTTGTTGCTGCAGCCGAGGCATAGCGCACCCCTGCGGGTTCATCTGCCGACGCGAGCTGGCCAAGCATCTTTTGCGCTTTTGCCCGCAATTCAACTAACAAGCGTTCAGCCGTTCTGGCGCCTACCCCCGGCACGGAAGTCAGGGCTGCAAGATTTTCGTCAACGATAGCTCGGCAAAGGTCGCGCCCTTCGAATGGCCCCAAAAGGGCGAGTGCTAGCTTTGGGCCGACGTTACTGACACTGAGCAGCATCTCAAAGACGCTGCGCTCGGCACGAGAGGTAAAGCCAAACAATCGCAGGGAATCTTCCCGAACGTGCGTGTAAACCGACAAAACTGCAGTTCCACCTGTTGGTGGAAGGCGACACAGTCCGGATGCCGGCACAGAAAGCTCATAACCAACGCCATTTACGTCCAAAACCACGAAATCACCCGTTTTTTCAACGAGTGTTCCTGACAGTCGTCCTATCATGAGTGGAGCCTCCTGTAGATATGGGTAACGGATGCGCGCCGGTGCGTCAAATCCAAGACCGCGGCAGCACTTACCTTCCAAAGAATTATGCCGATATCACCATCAGAAGACTTTGGAGGGGTGTGCATATGGCGTTCTGGGCGAAGAAAAAACCAGAGCAGGAGACTGAAAAAAAAGACGCGGGAGCGAATAACCTTCTCAGGAAGAAGGATGATAAAAAAAGCGCTCCGCCGAAACGCATCGACAATCTGCGTATCGCGCAGAAGCTTCAGATCAGCCTGCGGAGTCTCGGCACCGGCAATGAGTATCACTTTCAGACAAAAGATTTGTCCGCCACGGGGATGTTCGTCATCTGTTCGGACCACAAGCGTTATCCGTTCCTGGTCTCGAGTACGCTCCTCGAGACAATCGTGCAGCTCAACGCCGGCGGCGACAGCGAAACCTTCGAACTGAGATGTCTTTGCAAGATCGCGCGCATCGTTGACGGACAAGTCAAAGGATTCGGCGTTCGCATCATTCAGATATCGCCAGACCAGAAGCAAACTTTGGAGCAGTTTATTGCCAAGCATGGTTCGCCCGACAACTTCGTGCCCTATTCCGGTGGCGGAGCTCCCGCAGAGCAGGGCGCACCACCTCCTCCACCAGTTCCGCAAAATCGCGAAAGCGGGGAAATCGGGCAAGACACGTCGCAGCAGGAGTTGCCAACGAGCGCATAACGAAGACAATCCCAATTGCAGGGCCGTCGGCGGCAGTAAAAGTTAAATTGCCCCGACGGCCAATTTCGTGTACGAGTCCCCGCAGGGTGCAACAGCACCGTACTCAAGGCCATGGGGAGTCGACGATGATAACTTCATTCAAGTTCACAGCATTGGCGCTCGCGACAGCAGCGAGCGTTTTTAGTTTCTCTGCCAACGCGCAGCAAAACTCGCAGGCGGATCGGCGCAACAATCAAGAAGTGTTCGTCAACATGGGCGATGAACCGCCGAGCATGGACCCAAACAAGGGCGTCGATGCGGTTTCATATTTCTGGCTTGGCCACATGTTTGAAGGCCTGATGACAACCGACAAAAACGGCAACATCGTTCCCGGTGCTGCAAGTCATGTCGCCGTAAGCGGAGATGGAAAAACATATACATTTACCATCCGCCCGAACGCGAAATGGCATGACGGCAAGAAAGTCACAGCAAAAGACTTTGAATACGCTTTCCAGCGCTTGGTTGATCCAGAATTCGCAAGCGAATACTCGTTCATCGCCATCACTGCACAAATTGTGAACGCAGAAGACGTGGTGAAGAAGAAAAAGCCGGTCAGCGAGCTTGGCGTCAAGGCAACCAACGACTCCACTCTCGTCATCAAGCTTGCCAATCCAGTTGCGTTCTTTAAGTCGATGATGTCATTTCAGGCGTTCTTCCCGGTGCGCAAGGATATCGTTGAAAAATATCGCGACAAATTCGCGACCAACGTGGAAAGCATCGTCGGCAACGGTCCGTTCAAGATGGTTGCTTGGAAAAAAGAAAGCTCCATGCGCATGGAGAAAGCCTCCACCTACTGGAATGCCGCCGCCGTCAAGCTGCGCGCAGTTGAAGCTCCCGTCATGCTCAAGGACAACGGGGCAGCATTCAACAACTTCCGCACCGGTGGTCTCGACATCACAGGACTCGACAAAGAGCGTCTCGAAACAGCACAACGTGAACGCCTGCAGGTCAAAACCTTCTCTGACGGAGCAGTGTTTTACCTCGAGCTCAACCAGCGTCAGGGCAAGCTGTTCTCAAACCAAAAGCTCCGTCAGGCACTGCGCATTGCCATCAACCGCCGTGAGTACATCAACAAGATCACAGGCGTGCCGGGCGACAAACCTGCGTTTGGGCTCGTTCCGGATTACATGCCGGGTGCATCAAAAACTTACCGTCAGGAAGCAAAAGTTGATTACCGTGACGGCGACATCGCATCCGCCAAAAAGCTCATCAAGGAATATCTGAGCGAAACCAAGCAGAGCAAGGTACCGAGCTTCTCGATTCTGGCTGGCGACTCCACTGTCGCTAAAAAGGAATCTGAGTACTTCCAGGACCTGTTGAAGAAAGTCTTTGAAACAGACGTCAAGATCGATAGCGTTCCGTTCAAGACGCGTTTGCAAAAACAGCGTGACGGTCAGTTCGACATCGCATCGGGCGGCTGGGGACCAGACTACCTCGACGCAATGACGTTCATGGACCTGTTCACCTCGTCGAACGACAACAACCATGGCGGATACGTGAACAAAAACTTCGACGAGCTGATTGCCAAGGCCCAGAAGTCCGGAAACATGGCTGAACGCGTCAAGCTCTTCCACGAGGCCGAAAAGCAGCTCATCCTGACCGACTCGGCACTTGTCCCAATCATCCAGCGCGGCCGTGCATACCTTCTGGCGGAAGGACTGCAGAACGTGCGTCGCAACCAGATTGGACAAGACCCCGACCTGCGGTTCGCTTCTTGGAGCGGAGCATCCGCCAAGAAATAACCCTGCCTCAAAGCCCTGAGAAATCAGGGCTTTTCTCTTTTCTAATCAACTTGACCAGCGTTTGAAGTCGTGGCAAGACTCCTGATCTTTGCCAAAGGCCCCGTGGCCTTAGCTTGGTTTTATCGACTGCAATCAACATGCAATCCGTTGCATGCTTTTGTGAGGAAGGAAGCGATGCGGCTTCTGCGTTTTATTTTTCAGCGCCTGATTCTTGCGTTTGTTACTTTGCTTGCTTTGTTCACACTGACGTTTTTTCTGATGCGCGCGGTCCCAGGCGACCCGCTGATGCGGACGAAGGAAATTCCTGAGGAAACACGCAAAAATCTCGAAGCGCGCTATGGGCTCGATAAGCCGCTTTACATGCAATACCTAATCCAGTTGAAGCAGGTCTTTATCCACGGCGATTTTGGCACCAGCTTCCGCACGATCGGACGCGAGGTCAACGACATCATCCGTGAGCAATTTCCGGTCAGTGCCTCCATCGGCATCGTCTCGGTCTTGATTGGTGTCACCATTGGGATCGCGCTCGGTATTGTCGCGGCCCTGTTCCGCAACGGTCTCATCGATCGAACGGCGATGTTCTTATGCGTCGCGGGTATCTCGCTTCCGTCGTTTTTGTTCGCCTACATTTTCCAATATGTTTTTGCGGTCTGGCCGCTCACCACGATGAACATCAACCCAGACAGCTGGCTGCGTCCCGCTGGCTGGGGCGAACCGCGCGATTTTGTCATGCCCTCCATCTCGATGGCTCTGGGCATTGTGGCGTCGATCACACGCATGCTCAAAAGCCAGATGATTGAGGTTGGTTTCTCTGAATACGTGAAGACAGCCAAAGCCAAAGGTGTCTCGGTTTCGCGGCTGATTGTCATGCATCAAATCCGCAATGCAATTTTGCCGATCATCTCGATCATCTTCCCGATTCTCGTCTTCACGATGTCGGGCTCTCTCATCATGGAAAACGTGTTCGGAATTCCCGGTCTCGGCCGCTCGTACATGAGCTCCATTCAGAACAACGACTACAACGTCATCATGGGCCTCACCGTATTTTTTGGCGGATTCCTGATCGTGATGAATCTCATCACGGACATTCTCTACGGCATTATTGACCCGCGCATTCGTGTCGGCTGAAAAGGATTCACTTAAAATGACACTGAAAACACAATCACCGCACGAGCTCACTGCCAACGACGCGCTGGCTCCGGAACTCTTCAAGCCGCAGCCTGCGCAAAGTTCCGATGCCGAATTCCTCAGCCGCCCGGTGGTCGGTTATTGGAAAGACGCTCTTATCCGTCTCATGCGCAACAAGGTTGCAACCTTTTCGCTCGGATTAATCTTCACAGTTGGACTGGTCGGCGTTTTCGGTCCGCTGTTCTTCCCAAAAACAGAAGACGGCTCTCCGTTTGAAAACGCCCAGAACATGAACTTCATCAACCAGTCGCCAACGTTCGGCGAGAAGCTTCTCGTCACGGAAGATTCGGCTGTCATTCCCGACGATCTCATCATGGACCCGTTTGACACCACGGCTCCACTTCTTACAGCCGACAATCTCGTTGCTCCCAAAGGATTTGCCGTATCCGGCTTGGCAACAGTCAACGGCGTCACCCTCAAATGGGAACCCGTTGCCGGTGTCAGTGGCTATCAAATTTACCGCACTGTCGTGGGCACCGATTCTCTTGACCTCAAAACAGTCGAGAGCGACCCGCTGCTGCGCGGTGTGCAGGTCGGCACCATCACCAATCCAGCGCAATACAGCTATACGGACGGATCGGGTCTCAATCCTGCGCAGAACTATATCTACTCCATCGTGTCATACGTGACCGACCCAAACACCCAAGAGGAGTTTGGATCGCCACTAGCAAGCGTTCTTCAGACCGGACTGACACAAACAATAGCGTTGACCGATGCTCAAAACATCAAGAAAAATGCACAAGCCGGCGACGTCATTCGCGGCAACACCCACCTCTTCGGTACGGATGCCCTCGGCCGCGATATTTTCGCCCGCATGGTGACCGGTACGCGTATCGACTTTTTCCTCGCTCTGCTCGTCCCGACTGTCTCCCTTCTGATTGGACTTTGCTACGGAGCCATCTCTGGACTGATGGGCGGCAAGGTCGACATGTATCTCATGCGCGTTGTGGAAATTCTCGACACACTTCCTGAACTCCTTCTTCTCATCCTGATTCAGGTCGCGCTCGGCAAGGGTGTTTCGAGCCTTGTTATTGCGCTGTGTGCCTTTTCGTGGACAGGCTACGCACGAGTTCTGCGCGGCGAGGTTCTCCGGCTTCGCGAAATCGAATTCGTCCATGCGAGCAAGCTGCTGGGCGCCCCGCTGATGTCAATCGTATTTCGACATGTTGCACCCAATCTCCTCGGCATCATCATCGTGATGTGGTCGGCGCAGATTCCGCGCATCATTACATCGGAAGCGTTCTTGTCGCTCTTCGGACTCGGCGTTGAGGCACCAATGGCAACCTGGGGAACGGTATTGCAGGATGCGGCTGCACACTTTCAACAATACCCTGCACAGTTCTTTTTGCCGTCTGCGGTACTGGCAGCAACATTGCTCGCGTTCTACACGCTCGGCGATGCACTGCGCGACGCGTTTGACCCCAAACTTCGTGGCCGCGACTGACAACGAATTGCAGGCAAGGCCGATGAGCCGCCGACAAGGAAAACAACATGCAGATTCAGCAAACTGAAAACAAGACACAACACAGGTCGGGAGCCGGCACAACTGGTGGGACATCGGCCGACAATCAAAAAATCCTCGAAGTGAAAAACCTATCGGTCAACTTTCGAGTTTATGGCGGTCAGGTGTACGCGGTCCGAAACGTGTCGTTTCACGTTGGAGCCGGTGAATGTCTTTGTATCGTCGGCGAATCCGGTTCAGGTAAATCGGTGACGGTGCAATCGCTGATGGGACTCTCGAGCGGGCAAATCACTTCAGGTCAGGCACTCCTCAACGGAAAGGACCTCCTTCCGATGACCCAAAACGAGCGGCGCAAACTGCTCGGCAAAGACATAGCCATGATCTTTCAGGACCCGCTGGCGAGTCTGAACCCGACGATGACCATCGGGAATCAAATCGAAGAATCGCTCAAGCTTCACACCGACATGACGGCTTCGCAGCGCCACGCTCGTGTTGTCGAACTTCTCGAACTGGTGCGAATTCCCGAGCCCAAACGCCGCATCGATCAATACCCGCACGAGCTTTCTGGCGGCATGCGCCAGCGCGTCATGATTGCAATGGCGCTTTCGTGCAATCCCAAGGTTCTTATCGCCGACGAGCCGACGACTGCTCTCGACGTGACAATTCAGGCACAGATCCTCGTGCTGATTCAAGAGCTGGCACGCAAATTCAACATGGCGACAATTCTCATCACCCACGACCTTGGAGTTGTGGCGCAAATGGCCGACCGAGTCGCTGTCATGTATGCGGGAAAAATTGTCGAGGAAGGCCCTGTCGACGAGGTTTTCTATGCATCAAAACACCCATACACAGTCGGCCTGAAACGGGCGATGCCCAAAGACTCCGGCTCTGTCAGCGAACCGCTGCAGCCCATTCCAGGAACACCTCCGGACCTCTTTGCGCCGCCGGCTGGATGTGCATTCGCAGCGCGCTGTCCTGCAGCTATGTCTATTTGTCACCGCAAGCAACCGCCGGAGCAATCTTCCGCGGGCGTGAGGGCCTCATGCTGGCTTCATCACAGTCACGCCGCGCAATACCGTGCGGCTGCGGGCGTCAACTCATTCGCCACTCAGCCTGAACAAGAGGTCAGACAATGAATCAGGCCCAACCCATCGTTGAAGTCAAAAACCTCTGCAAATATTTCGACCTCGGCCGCGGTGCAAAACTGCATGCCGTCGATGACGTTTCGCTGACCATTTACAAAGGCGAGACACTGGGGCTCGTGGGAGAATCTGGTTGCGGTAAGTCGACTCTCGGCCGCGTGCTCGTGCGCATGTACGACCAAACGTCCGGCTCTTACGTATTCGACGGAAACAAAGTGCCCGCACATCTGAATTCTGCCGAGCGCAAGGTTTTTTCCCGCCAGGCACAGATGATCTTTCAAGACCCATATCAGTCCCTCAATCCACGCATGACGGTTGGCGACATCATTTCGGAGGGGCCTGCCATCCATGGACTCTGGACAGGTGACGCGCGCAAAAAAGAAATTCTCCGCTGGTTGAACCGCGTAGGACTTGTCGCTGAACACGCCATGCGCTTTCCGCATGAATTTTCCGGCGGTCAGCGGCAGCGCATTGGTATTGCCCGCTCGTTGGCTCTCAACCCGCGATTTGTCGTCTGCGACGAGCCCATTTCGGCTCTCGACGTCTCGGTTCAGGCGCAGGTTGTCACGCTGCTGCAAGATTTGCAGCGTGAATTTGGCCTGACTTATCTTTTCATCGCGCATAGTCTCAGCATGGTGCGGTACATCTCAACCCGCATGGCCGTTATGTATCTTGGCAAACTTGTCGAGGTCGGCCCTAGCGAGGAGCTCTACAACTCGCCTCTGCATCCCTACTCTGAGGCGCTGATTGCCGCCAATCCATTTCCCGACCCGGAGCGTGAGCGCCGCCGTGAACACAAGCTTTTGGGCGGTGAGATCACCAGTCCGGTGAATCCTAAACCGGGTTGCCGCTTCGCAAACCGTTGCCCCATCGCAACAGACCGCTGCCGCGCCGAAACGCCGGTGCTCAAGGAATCCAAACCGGGCAGATTTGTCGCCTGCCATTATCGCTGAGGGGACTTCCCTGCCGCCCTCCGGAGGGTCATTCAAGCTTACAATTTAAGCAAAATGACTCCGGAGGGCTCCATGTCAGAACACCTGCCTGCGTCTGCGGTTCGGCAAATCAACAAACTCTACAACACGAAGGTGCTCAACAGAGCCCTCTTTCTGTTGCCAGCAGCCCTCCTGCTCGGCGGTTGCGGTTTTCTGGACGTCTACAAGAAACAAGAAAAGCGCTGTAAGGCGTTTTGCGACGCGGATTCGACCAAGCCCGAAGAAGACCCACCGTTTAATTTCGACATAGGCTATTGGAATCAAACAACGCCGCGCTCACAACTCGATCCCAACACCGAACTTGTGCCGCTGTTGCGAAGCAATCCAATGAAGCTGCTTGCCAACGCGTTGAAAACGGTTTCAGAAGATCTTGGCGAGGCCAAGCAGGCGATTGGCAAAACTCCAGCAACCACACAAACGGAATGCCTGAAAGAGGTGTTTACATCACCGTTCAAAAACACCGAAGGCCGCAGCGAGGGATCGCTCGACTACGGACGATGCGTTGACCTGCGCAAACTCGAGGAACGTCTGAACTCCAGTCGCAACAGCTCAACCGACGGAAAAATCAAAGTCATTGAACTTGATTCAGCGCTTCACCTGATTTCGCTCGGCAGGTTGCCGCTCGCAGCGGGCGGCGATGCGATGCAAGATGCAGGCTCCGGACTTGATTTAGCCAACGTATTGCCGTTCCGCTCCGTGAAGGCTGCCGATGTGGCATCACCCAACGAAACACAAAATCTGAAATTCCTGCTTGTCCGCGGCAGTGTGCAGGGAACCGCTCTCGAGAAGGCCGGCACAGCCGGCATACTCAAAAAATCGTGGGGACTCCTGTACGCCGGCCTCGACGAAAATCAGCCGCTGCAGGTTGACTGGCAGCCCGCGCAAAACAACGTCAAAATCAGCGGAAGCATGGCCACACTCAGTGCTGCTTTCCAGCGCGCGACAACGCAGACTCAGTGGGACGGTTTTGGCTACAGCCGCGAGTTTATCTTTGCGAATTTCTCGTTCAGCGCTCCTCAACTCGAACTGAACTCACAACTCGGATGGAGCGATCAGGCCGTCATGAACGGATCCTACTATCTGCGAATCAATGGAGACTTGGTGGAAGCAGGAGGACAACAATCAAAACTGTTTCATATGAAAGCAAGTGGCCGCGCCTGCATGCTGGACGTCGGACTTGTCACTGGCTTTCAGGGCGAGACACCTGTCGAGCAGTCACTGGGACAAATTTCCATCTGCACCGCCACCAACTGAGTCATCCGTTTTCGGGGGTCGTCAAAGATGTTCGGCAATGGCAGCCGCGACTCCCTTGAAAGTTTTGCACTTGTCGTGCTAGTGTTCGCTGATTATTCGAGTTTCCTTGAGAAATTCGCAGGTTGACACTGGCTTTCGGGAGAAAGACCTTGAATCCTAATTATGAAATTCTTGAACAAATTTATCGTCTGGATATCGATGCCGGCACTGCCACAATGGACTACAGAAACGCGCAGAAAGAGTTGAACGAACTCGCTAAGCGCACCAAGGCAAGCGAAGATCTCATCCACAAAACCAAAACCGATATGGCTTTCTTGGAAGGCGAACTCCGCCGCCAATACAAGCGTGTCGACGAAATCGAAGAGCGCAAGACCGAACGATCTGGAAAGCTCTTCAGCGCTAAAAACGACGATGAACACCGTGCCCTCAAACGTGAGGTCGACAACCTTGACCGCGACCTGCGCGAATCAACCCGCCGCGCCGATGAAACCGAGGCGCGCATCGAGCAGCTCAAAACAATTCTCATCAAGGCAGAGGGCGACCTCAAAGAATCGCTGACAGCGACGGCTGATGAGCGGCAAAAAGCAGAAGCAGCAGAAGCCCGTTCCTCTGGACGCTTAAGCGAAATCGGTGGTGTGCGTTCAACCTACCTCGATCGTCTGGACGACCGCATTGGCCAGCACTACGCGCGCATTTCAAAGCTCACACGTAATCCTAACGGACCGGTAACCCGGGTGATTGCTGGAGCATGTGGAAATTGCCACCTCAGCTTGTCTCCGCAGCTCCTCAACAACCTTGCCCGCGGCAAGGACGTCGAGTTCTGCCCAAGCTGCAACCACATTCTGCTCCCACAACAGAGCTGAACAGAAACTCAGAGATAAAAATGCGATGCTTGATGTTCCATGCTGTAGCGCAGTAGGAATTTATCGAGCAGACGCTGTGCCTGCGCACCCACTCCGACAAAGCGGACTCCCACGCCTTTCGGGGTGTGTCTCACGACCTCGCCCTGCAGTTTCAAACTTTTACCTTCAATAGAAAAGCTCAGCTGGATCGGTGCTCCTAGTTCAATCACGCTTGAACCAGCGTCGACTGCCAAGTGAATTCCCTCGCTGCTCACATCGAGTGCAACAGCCTTCAAAGATTTTTTGTTCCACGCAACCTCAACTTCAAGACTCTGATAAACGCGCTCGGTGTCGCGCGCCTTCTGTGCAGAGAGTTTCTTTATCTCTTTGAGGTAACGAGGCCGCGGCGCTGGTTTCACAATGAATGCGCTCGCACCGGCGGCCGTCGCAGCTTTTTTGAGTGAGATGTCGCCCGAGACACTCGTGACAATCACCTTCACCTCTTTGTTGCGCGCCGACTTGAGCAGAAGCGGAATCAATTCTATTCCCTTGCGTCGTGCAAATGCCGCGTCGATGATCACAATATCCACCCAGTCCCGCGCAATCACGCTCTCGGCTTCAGCCACGTTGCCGCCGGCCACCACGTTAAACCCGACACTCGCAAAATAGCTGCGCTCGATTTCAGCCGTGACGCTGACGTCCTCAATAAGCAAGAGCGTCACCTGCTGTTCTGCGCCAATGGCGGGTTTGATTGATTCGGCAGCGGTCATGGCGTAAACCCCTTTCTGCGGACAAATCCACGGGCCTCGATTCAGTTCATACGGGCGGTTCGGAGTCTTGTGGTGCAACTTTAGGGTAACTTGCCATGTGGCCTCGACTTTCGCGCTCAGACTTCGAACTTATTGAACCATTTCAGGTATCTACAAAGAACTCCCAACTCCCTCTGAAGGCGATCTTTTTTGATATCGGGAGTGTGCTCATCGACCTCGATTGGGACTCCTTCTTCGCGCGCCAACACGAACTCAACCCGAGCCTCAAAGATTTCTCGGTTGAAAAAATGATGGCAAACGTCCGAGAGAATCAGCTGATGCTGCGATGGTGCACAGGCAACGCCGGCCCCTTCGACTATGTTCGTGAAATGCTGGTAGCTGCGGGACACACAGCCGAGCACGCGCGCCTGCTGGCACTCGGAACTGAGCGCCTTCCCAACGGCGTCTTCGCTCCTGCGCTCGTGAAAGAACTCAGCAGTCTGATTGTCGGCCCCGCGCGTCCGCGCATCGTTCGCCTAATACAAAACCTGCGCAAGCATGGTTATATCGTCGGTGCACTCAGCAATGCGACTCCATGGCACGAAAGCGACATCATGAGAACCACATCGCTTCATGAGCTTTTTGACGTGGTCATCTTCAGTCAGGACGTCGGGAGTGAAAAGCCCGATAACAAAATATACATTGCAGCTCAAAATGCGGCGCAGCGCGTATACGATCTTCACTGCAACAAGAATGGTGCTGCGCAGACCACTCTGCAGACCAGCCAGTTGGCCTTTCTCGACGACACTCCCATCAATGTGCGCGCGGCCCGCTCACTCGGCTGGCAATCCGCATTGGTATGCCTCCTCAAAGACGAATATTTGTCGAACGCTGATTCAATCACCGACGGCGAACTCGCAGCGATTTCTCTGGAATCAAAAAACTTGTTATTCGCCGACGCTGCAGCCAAGCGGGTTGAAAGTTTGTTCGCACGGATTTTGCCAACTGCGAAGGGATAGTCTTTCATGAGTTCTTCCCGAAAAATTGCTTTTTTTGATTCCGGACAAGGTGGGCTTACAGTCTGGGAATCGGTGGTGGGAAAACACCAGAAGCTCAACACAATCTATTTGGGCGACAACGCCCGCTATCCGTATGGAAACAAGGGAGCCGACACCGTCACACGCTACGCGAGCGAGGCTATTCTATTTCTCGCCGCTCAGCAGGCCGAGCTGATCATTGTCGCGTGCGGTACGGCATCCAGTGTGGCCGTCGCACGATTGAAACAGGTTTTCCGACTTCCCGTGATTGGTATTGTCGAAGGTTTTTGTGCAGAGGCATCATCGCTCTGTCTGCGCGAGCGGCGTGTTGCAGTGCTGGGCACGCGCTTCACCGTAGCCAGCGGCCGCTTTGAATCCGAACTCAAAAAATGTGGCGTCGACTTGGTCTGGCAAAAGGCCTGCCCTCTGTTTGTGCCTTTGGTCGAAGAAGGAATTTCGGATGGAGACATCGCGACGGCTGCATGCAAGCTCTACTTATCCGACATGCCGGCGGACGTGGATGTAGTCATGCTTGCCTGCACGCACTTTCCGCGTTTCGCACAGACTATTGCAACGACCCTCGGAACCCGATTAAGCCGCAGCGTGATTTTCAAATCAGCGGAGGGCGAGCAGACGCTTCACGAGGCTGATAACGGTTCTCAGCCACTCATCTTGCTCGACAGCTCCTCCAGCATCGTAGAGTCGGTCAACACTTTCCTTGCCGGTCACTCTTCAGGTGAAGAGTTCATGGGCGGACAGACTGATATCTTCTGCACCGACGCCCCTGCACGTTTTGCCCAAGTCGCTCAGGTCTTCGTTCGTAAGGAACTCCCCTCTCCACGGCAAATCTCTTTGGGCGGCCTTTAAGGCGACGCCAAGGGTCAGATTGTCGACTGCACCCTTTGCCGTGCAACCTCCTCACTGCTTGCCGATACCCCCGAGGGATCGCAAATCGGATGCTCAGAACGGCACAGAGTCCATTCTGAGATTCCAAGAGTGAAGGGTCAGATTCATGAAAGCGAATACTTTCGTTGCAGGGCTCGCAGACAAAATCAAAAGCGCTTGGCTGGGGGTGCGGCAACAGTCTTCACCCGCCTTGATGTTTATCTTCATCGCCTCTTTTGTCTGTCTCTATGGCGCCTTTGCGATCCAGCGACGGGCACAACCCGACGCGAAAGTCTCCAATCTGAACAAATCAGGCATCACGCACCTGCAGCTCACCGACTGGGTTGCTGAGTACTTCGCCTGCCAAAACGGCCAATGCAAAAGGGTTCTTAAAAAGTTGCCGAACGGCACTTACGAAGTCGCCGGCGAAAAGCTACCGCTCGGGCGTGGCCGCTATATCGATGATTCTTCTTTTTCCGTGCGTCCGACGCACGTGAAGCTCAGCCACAGAATCAATGAGACTGAAGGCAAAGAACTCAGCGAAAAATGGCCGAAGGAAAAACCCGTCATTGCCCTGACCGAACAGCCTGTCTGCGCTGAAAGCTCTTGCCGCAACGAAGACATCACTGTCCCGCTGAACCGGCTCACCGTCGGCGACAAAACGTGGATACAATTTGATTCACACGTCGGAAAAAACGGTCACTTCGGACCCCAGACTTTTCCGCCGCTGGTTGTCGGCTTGGGTCACGCACACAAGATCTTTGCGCAAAAGGATTTTTTCCAGAGCGGAATTATCTTTGAACTCGCCTTCACTCTCTTGGCACCGCTCTTTGCACTGGCCATCACCGTGTGGGTGGGCATGCCGCTTCTCTACACGAGTTTCGCACAGTTTCTCACAGCCCGCGCCGCATGGTCGCTGTTCGCCGCGGATACATTTCTTGCCGAGCCGGTTTTGTTTCCGATCATTGGCGCGAAAAACAGCTTTGCACTCGCGCTCTTTTTCACCGGCTGGATGGCCGCGTCATTGGCAAACTTTCTGTGTGCATTATGGATGAACCGCAGCATCGCCAGAGAGCGTTTCAACACAATCTGGGCGGTGACATCAGTGCTGGCACTTGCTGCGGCGTACGCATTTCCGGCGGGAAGCCCTGCGGCAGGAATGTATCTGAGGGCTATCGATTCGCTGCTTGTGCTTTCCGGAGCAATCTTGACCGGACTTGTTTATTTTGCGCTGACTTCCGCAGACTGGAATGCAAGGCTTGCAAACACAATCAGAATGCACTCAAAGGTCGAAATGTCTACGCGCTGGCGCGAGCAGTTGACGGGACTTTGCTGCAGCTTTTCGGTCGCCGCGCTGTTTTCATTTTGGATGATGTTCGCATCGCGCGGCGATGGATTCATGTTTCAATGGGGTTCTTTCATTTTACCAGTCAGCATGGCGTGCGTCCTCATGTATTCAACGCCGCAGCTGACACCAGCCGACGTCCAAATCCAGAAAGACTTCGTCATTCAGCAAGAAACGCTTGTAAAATTACTCTCGCAACTTGGCACCTTCAGGCATCGTGTTCAAGCGATCAGCCTGGTTGTGAATTTCTGCAACCGCGAACTGCCCAAACTCGGCTTTGAAACGCCAGTTTTCTCCGAACAAAAACCGGCACCACTCAATGATGAGGAGGCCGCCCTGTTCGAAGTTGTGGTCGAGGCCAATGTCAAAGGGCCACATCAGTCGTTCGGCTGGCTCGTAGCGCGCGCGCAAAAACGCACAGAGACTACAGCAATGGGTGAGCGCATCATTGAGGCGCTCACCACCGCACTGTCGCAACACTTGGATTCGATCATCCGCGGCGGTCTTCTAGAAAGCGAGGTCAACTCGGCACAGAAATTTGTGCCACGCGACCTGATGCGGCTGTTTTCAATTAACACCCTGGGCGCCATCGACAATCAGCAGGAGTTCAATTGCAACGGAACCGCCGTTTGTGTTTTCCTCAGGACAAACAACAGAGCGCGCGAAAACGAAGACACTGCAGATCGGCCGCTGACTCTCGAGCTGAACGAGCTTTTTGCCAAGGGCGTCAACGATTTCGGCGGCTACATCGTCAATCAGGAAGGCTGTCGCTGGACAATTCTTTTCCGCGAGCAGAACTCCTCCGCGCTGCGCTGGATCGAAACAACACAGGTCGCCATCCGCAATTGGAACCAGCACCGTCAGGGTCTGGGTCTCTCTACCCACGAGATTGCCTTCGGGGCACACACGACTCAACTCTGCCTGCGATTCACAGATAATTCAGGCCAACTGCGTCCGTGGATCACCTTCGACACTCAAGGCATTGCCGCGACACTCGCTGAAGTGGCAACCGATTACTCGGCAACCACTCTGCTGAGTCAGGACTACGTCAACAGCCTCATGAAAGCCCCAAGTGCAAACACATTGCCTGATGGGGTTCGCCCGCTCGACAGAGTTTGGAACAGAAGCAAAACCGCAACGGTCGACGTCTTCGAATTTTTCGGCGGAGATTCCGACCTGCGCAGGGCCGCTAAGCAGCGTTCGGCTGATCTTTTTTCACAGGGCATTCGCCTTTATCTCACCGGCTATTTTGATGGTGCCCGGTCGATCATGAGCCAAATTCTCGAATCCGACCCGCACGACAAGGCCGCACAACGCCTGATGGGCACCTTGTCGCAAAGCGAGGACCTGCGCGCCGCCTGATCAACAAGGCCAAGCGGAGGGCATTGTAAGCCTAAAACGGATAATCTTGTCGCCTTGGAGGAAGGGTGTTAGGCACTTCTGCGGAAAGGCGGCGGCAAGCAAAATGACCGGAAAAGTCCTGTCTCTTCACAGAAACGAATACTATTACGAACACTCGCCGAGCGTTCGTCATCTGCTCGCTGGTCCTGTCGCCCCTGAACTCGTTTCCACATACTCGACCCGCGAGACGCTCGACACCTTCATTAAAAACTTGGCCGCAGCCCTGAATATCCCCTCTGAGCTCGTGACGCTGTATCACGGCGCGGAGGATGCGCTGTTCAAGATTCTCAGCTGGGCGGCCGGACGTCAGATGACAGTCCATACCACCAGCTCCGGCTGGGCCGAATATATGCGCATGATGCAGGGACTCGAGCTGGAAGTTAAACTGACAAACCTTAAAGCAACTGCCGAACAGTACTCCCACCCGACCGAAGAATTCGAATTGGCACTCGCCCAGGAGCCTGCCCGTTGTCTGGTCTTGTTGGCTTCGCCGAACAACCCAACCGGACACGAAGTCTCGGCTGAGGAAATCATTCGGCTCGCCAAACGCTTCTCACAGCACGTTTTTTTAATTGATAAAGTCTACAATGAGTTTTCGGCTGAGACGTTCGCTCCGCTTTCCCGCTACGAGAACATCATCAGCGTGGGCAGCTTCAGCAAATTTTTTGGACTCCCCGGCCTGCGCGTCGGATTTGCTGTGGGAAGAGTGCCCGCAGTACAAACAATGGCTCTCGGTCCGAGTCCCTGGGCATTGCAGATCTGCGACGCAGCGCTCAGCGATCGCGATTACTACAATTCCAATTGGCAGCACATGCGCAACACCTGCAGGTTGCTGCAGGATATCCAATCCAGCGCTGGTCATTTTCTAAAAACCCAAGCACCTTTTGTACTTTTTCGCTGCAGTGAACTGATCACGCCGCAGGCCGTCAGCACAGCGCAGCAGGCGGTTGCCCTGCGCGGAAAAATCATCACCTTGCAGCCGCAAATAGAAATCCGCTGGAGCCTTGGTTCACCCGAAGCCTACCAGCGGATTACAGAGTGTATCCGTCAATTGGAAAATCAATAAACTTACTGGCGCAAGAGTTCCAAAGCCATTTTTGGAACCTGATTCGACTGCGACAACACGCTCGTACCGGCCTGCATCAGAATATTGTTGCGGGTCAATTCGGCCGACTCATCAGCAATGTCGACATCCTTGATACGGCTGTTTGCAGCACTGAGGTTTTCAACACTGATGCCGATGTTGTTGATGGTCGAAATCAGACGGTTCTGCATAGCACCCAAGTCGCCGCGCAACGAAGAAATGTAGTCGAGGGCTGCGTCCACCTTCGCCAAACTCTTTTGCGCCCCATCCTTGGTTGAAATATTCAAATCCGCAATACCGATTTTGTCGGTGTTGGCATCGGCGCGTGAAGCATCGTAGCTGATACGGTCGACGCCCAGGATGTTTTCACCGCCGGTATTGACCTGAATATCAAGTGAACCACCGGTACCGTCGAGCAGGTTGGTGCCGTTGAAGTCAGTCCCGTTTGCAATTCGGTCGACTTCCGACTTTAGCGCCTGATACTCGTTGTCGAGATAAACGCGTTCTGCAGGACCGATAGTGTCCGAGGCAGCCTGAACGCCCAACTCACGCATGCGTACGAGGATGTTCTGAACTTCGTTCAGACCGCCTTCGGCTACCTGCACAAGTGAGATGCCATCGTTGGCATTTCGCTGCGCCACCTGCAAACCGCGAATCTTCGCCCTCAACTTCTCGCTGATTGCCAGACCAGCGGCATCGTCACCCGCTTTGTTGATCCGGTAACCCGAAGCCAATCGCTCCAAGCTCTGATCCAAGAGCCTACGAGTATTCCTCAAATGCCGTTGACCGGTCACCGAGGATGTATTGGTCATTATGCGAAAGCCCATAGCCTTCTCCAGTTACAAAGCCCGTGCAGGCGCGATACGAGCCAGTGCTATTTTGAGGCTAACAAAACTTTTTTGAGCATCCTATCCTAAACTGTCAAAGTTTTTGGCGGCAAACTTGAACCTCAAGCTTGAAAACCATATTTTACGCGGGTGTTCCGGCAAGCTTGACAAAATCTTGGGGTAGATGTTCCTTAGTTGAACTAGACTCCATCATGATTGTCGACAGCCCGAAAGAGACGCGCGGACGGGCGCAAACGAAAAAAGGAATTTTCGTCATGAAACGTACCGACGAGAATCGCTATCCTCAGAGTGCGGAATTGTTTAAGTTCTGCAAAGAAGCGCTCAACATCAAACACTCCTTTGAGGTTAAGGTCATCGACCAGCACGTCGGGGCAATTCTCGGGTTTGATCCGGCCGATTGCAGCCACTGGAAGAAGGGCAAAAAGAACATCAAGTCTCTTGATACAGTGAAGGCGATTGCCCAGCACCTTGACGTCGCTGAACGGGATGTTCTCGATATCATCGCCGGACGCGCAGACGTTGAGGAGTCTCTTCAAGAGTACAAGGGCTATGGTCTGTCAGGCCTGTCGGCAAAGCAGCTGGACGAACTCAAGCGCGAGTACTTCAAGAATACGGCCCGCTTCCAGACGCTCCTTGGTGTTCAGAATTTCGACGAATTGGTCGACCTCAAGCGCGATGTGACAGTGGCCCACGCCGAAGAACTCCTCCTCCGAGCACGCGTTGGAGCCCTTCCGGTCATGCTTCCTGAAGTTTTGGAAATCCTGGATTCTGGAATTCGAGTCGTCGAAGGGTCGGCACAACAATCAACGGCAGTGACGGTCCAGACGACAGACGGTGTGACGACAATCACCCACCGTGCCGGTATCATGAAGCCCTATCTGCGGTTCATGATCGCCCGTGAAATCGGCCGTCACTTGCTTATCGGCCAGCAGCAGCTTCCGGAACTGCAACCCCTTGTTGATATTCGGCTGAATATTTTTGCAAGCGCCCTTCTGATTCCAACTTCACTGCTGCAGGCAGCTCTCCGTCATGCCGACCCGTCTAGCGATCCGGTGGAGCAACTCTCGGTCTTGTTCTGGGTTCCGCGTTCCGTGGTTTCAGCCCGCCTCAAAGATTTTATTGTCACGCAAAACTGATATAGGGTCTCCCATCAACAGCAGAGCAGCAGCTGAGCCGGCCGAATTGCCGAGAAATCTGTTGCTTTGGCGTCTGAGGAGACATTCATGGACAACCTTTTGGTATACTCAGCTCTGGGATTGGCCGCTTTCACATCACTTGCGGCTCTCTATTTTTTTGTCGGACGCATCAAACTGCAGGACAAAGTCAGCTCACTTGAGGAAAAACTGACCCTCGAGCAGGCCAAACGGACCGAAATGTCGCTGGCAAGGGCTCCGGCACAGAAAAAAGCAGACACCCAAAAATCACAAACAGACAATCAAAAACATGCGGCAGAAATCGTTGAGCTCAGAAAAAACAACTCCCACCTGAAGGATGAAGTCAAACAGCTCAAGTCGGAGCTGCGCACCTCGGAGAGCTTACTGAAAGAGTTCAACAGCCGGAGCGAGGGCGAAATGTTCAAGCTTCGTGCTGAGAACCAAGCGCTCATTGAGCGGATCCGCGACATGGAGAGCAACTCTGCCGACAAAAAGAGGGCCGCGATCCTCGAAACAGAGCTCACCGACACGAAAACCGTATTGAGGACCGCGCAGAGCGAGCTCAGTGCAACGCAGCAAAAGCTCAAAAGCGAACGGGCGGCCGCCGATAAATTCAAGGTAACGGCGGAGACTCTGCAACAGCAGGTGCGCGAGCTCAAAAATCGCATTCCTGACGTAGAACAGGAAGAAACGGTCAAAATTGATCCCAAGGCGTTTGCGCGCTGGAAGGACCGTGCGCTGACAGCCCGGCAAATGTACAAAATGATGCGGCAAATGCGTGAGCTTTCCGACATCAAGCTTGCGACCTATCAGGAAGCTGTCGTCGACGTTTCCCGCACGCTTCTCACCATAAAGGGCGTTGAGTCTCCGACGGTCGCACCGCAGGAAAATAAAGCTGACCGCTATCTCGCAGAAGCATGGGCACTCATTCAGCCTGACACTTCTGTCAACGCATAGTGTAAATCTTGCCGCTTTCCTCTTCCCGTTCCTGCCGATACCCCGTGTGAACAGCCGAGCCACTCTTGCGAGTTAAGGTTCTGCAATTCTCAACTGAGGGAACGGGTGCAAAAGCATTCTCGGACAAACAACACAACAACAATGAGCGCGCGGACAGTCCGCCTGCCCGTGAGTCGTGTCTGCCGCGTCTGCATCACTCTCTGCATGAGCCTTTTTCTCTTCAAGGCTGGGAGCTTGCAGGCCAGTGAACCTACGAATGCCAATCTGGTTGTCGAAGACCGATCGGCTGACCTGACTCCACCTGCATCACGCTGGAACAAGGAAATATTTCTCGAACCCAAAACTATCCGGCCGAGTGTCAAAACACTCAAAATGAGGATCGAAGCAGAAAAGCGCAAACCTGAGATTGCCGAACCAATCGTACTGCGCCTGAAAACAACAGAACTGCGGCCGTTGCTTGCGCAACTCTCCAGTGATGCTGCATTCCGAAAATTTACCACCAACCCCAAGTACAACTTCTCACTGATGAAAAATCTCGAGGCACGAATTGAAAAAAAGGCCTCCGACACTCCAGAGCAACCTTCGCGCAAGCCTGCGGTCGCTCTTCTGACCTTGAATGCATGGGATTTGAGTTGGCTAGACCTCGAGAAACTCTCACATGCGCTTGCATTCCCAAGTCTGGAACCGTTCATTCCCGTCGATGAAATCCGCTCGCTGAAAAGCGGTGAACTTGCGACAAAAGAGCGCTGGATGGGTCACTTTGCAAACCGATTCGCAGAGGTCAAAGCCAAGACAGAACAATGGTTCGAAAGCAATTCGGGAAGCATGCAGATGCCCATCAGCGCACTGCTGCCCGATCATATGCGTCTGCTGCTCGGTCGCTACTCACCATTCCGCGGGCGCAACTGCTTTGCAACAGCCCTGCAGTTTGCAGATGCTGGAATCATTCAGGCGAAGAACATCAACCTTGTACGTGAGGCCGGACACAGCCTTGCGCTCATCAATCACGATGAGTTCAGTCATGCCCTTTGGCTAGGGTATGACGAGCTGACACCGCAACAGGTCGGGTCAGGTTTACAATATGGCGACATTATTGCAATTATTGACGGCGACGACCGTGTAGCCTACACTTCACTCAAACACGCTGCCGTCCACATTGTCGGCGATCTTTATCTGCATAAACCCAGCAAATCGGCGAGTTCACCGATCGAGTTCGTGCGCTGGAGAGAACTCGTGCAGACTTGGAGCCCTCTGGTGAAGCAATTTGACGTTCGCTACTTCAGACCCCGCCCCGGAGCCCGCATTCAGGAACGGAGCCCGACTTTCGCCATTGAAAAGATCAAGTGGAATCGCTAGAGCAGTGCGTTGCTGTCACAAGGGAAGATTATGAGCACAGAAAAAAAGAACCTCCGCCGCGCGCCCTCTGCACCCCAGTCGCGGCCGCGCCGCTCTCCGGCAGCCCGTCCTGCCGCTCCAGAGATTGGAGCCCCCATTCCGAAGGGTGCGCGCAGTGGCGTCACCCGACGACTGATGTTCAACCGCGACGGCGAACCGCAAAAGGTCTTCCATGAAACTGTTTGCCGCGTGCTCGACCAATGCCAGTCGTGCCCGATGCTCGACATGGACTACCGCGACCAGGTGGTTTTCAAAACCAACGACTTCCGCAAAAGACTGGCACAGGCGGGACTCAAGTCACAGGCATCGGTGAGTGAATGCTTGCAATCTCCGTTGCGACTCGGCTACCGGCACACTGCAAAACTTGCAGTGTCTGAGAAGTTCACTCCACCGGACCGCAGGTTCATTTCGATCGGCCTTTATAAGCCGGGAACCCACCATGTCGTGGACGTCGGCGAATGTCCCATTCAAAGCCAGCGCCTTAACAAAATCCTGTCTTTTTTGCGCACCGCCATCCGCGAGCACAACATCTCGATCTATGACGAACGCAGCCGAAAGGGACTCTTGCGTTACGTTGTCATCCGCACGGCGCATAGAACAAAGGACACTCTCGTGACGCTTGTTGTCACTGCCGACGACAAGCTCAAGTTACGCCCGTTCGCGCGCGTGCTGACCGAGCGTTTCGACTTTGTCAGTGGTGTGCTGATGCACGTCAACGACACTCAGGGCAATGCTATTTTTCAAGCCTCGAACGATCCGGAAACTGCGGAAAACAACGACGCAAATACAACAGGTCAGACAACCCTTTTGGCCGGACAGGATTGCCTGCGCGACTCCATCGCCAATCTCAATCTGCGTATTTCGGCGACGAGCTTTTTCCAAATCAATCCGGCTGTGGCCGAGCAGGCTTATTTCCGAATGATCGAACTTCTCTCACCGCGTGACGGCGACCGCGCACTCGATTTGTATTGCGGAGTCGGGTCACTGGCGCTGCTCATGGCGCGTCAGGGTGCGCGTGTCACCGCTATCGAGGAAACTCCCTCGAGCATCGCCGACGCCCACGAAAACGCCCTCACGAACTCGCTGCAACATATCGATTTCCGCGCGGGCCGCGCTGAGCAGGTGTTGCCGACACTCATGAGCAACGGAACATTGAAATCAGCGGACCTCGTTTGCGTCAATCCCTCGCGTCGCGGATGCCAGCCCGATGTGCTCAAGGCAATTGCCCAGCTCAAACCACGTGCTGTTGCCTACATGAGCTGCAATCCCGACACGCTCCTGCGCGACCTGCGTCAACTTGAAGAACTGGGGCTTCATGCCCGCACGTTTGAGTTGTACGATATGTTTCCGGGCAGCCGTCATTACGAGGTGGTCACGCTTCTGACTCCGGCATAGAGGACAGTTCTTATGTTGAAGAAAACAGCGGTTCTGCTTTTAATCACAGGAACCGCGGTTTTCCTCTACCGCAATCTGAAGCCACATTCGGCTCAGGTTGAGATTTCGGATAACACAGCCGATCAACTAGCATCTGGTAAAACATCCGCACAAACGCCATCCGGCGAACCGGTGCAAAGCGCTTCGACAGACGCTGTCCCCCAAGGTATTCAGCAACCAGAACAACAGCAAAACGCAGGCCAAAATGGACAAATCGGCTTGGGACAATTCGACGCATACGCTCACTTTCAAATGGGAAATTATGAAGGCGCTGTGAGTCTTCTGCGCTCTCTCATCAAGCAGCGTCCTGGCGATGAGCTGGTCCGAAAGAATCTTGCCACCGCGCTTCTCGCGCTCGGCTTTTTCAAACTGCAGAAAAAAGAGATCGCCGAAGCGGAATCTGCATTTGACGAATCCACCCGACTCGGTAATGCGGACGCACGCAAAGCACTGGCGGCCCTGAAGCTCAGGCAGGGTCAATTAGAAACAGCACGCGAGCTGCTTGAAGACATTTCCAAAGCAGGGGCGGACCCTGAAAGCTATAAGATACTCATCGACCTTGCACTCAGTCAGGATGAAATCGAGCGCGCGGACGACCTGCTCAATCGGATGAATGAATCACTATTGCGAAGGGTTTCGACCACACAACAACCTGTGAGTCCGGACCTGACTTCATTCATCGAAGTCAGGCGCAAGCGGCTTGAGCAAAAAAAGAATTTTTTAAGAGTTCAAGACATCGTCAGCCGGCAGGGCATCGAGGTGAGTTATTCCGCCCCCGAACTGCGCAGCCATGCAGAGACAGTCGCCAGAGCTATAGAAAACGTCATGTCGAGACTCAACCAGCTGCTGGGCCCTCTTCCCTCCCACGCACGCATGCGTGCATGGCTCGTGCCGACCAATGACTTTAACTCCTTCACCAACGCCCCCGCATGGGCAGCTGCAGTGTTTGATGGCTATATCCGAATTCCCGTCGGTCGTACTGTGAATGGTCGGCCAATGTCGTCGGACACACTTGAGAGGCTCGCACGGCACGAAACGACTCACGCGTATATGTATGCATTTTGTGGAGACGTCCTGCCGTCATGGATTGGCGAGGGACTCGCGCAAATCTATGAAGGCCGAAGCGTTCAACAGAGTTCTTCGGAAATTCTCCGCACAGCCGGAAGAAAAGGTTTGCAGAGTTTTGAACCGGAACTGGAAAATCCGTTCACGCTTGCGCCGACCAAAATGATTAACAGGTTATATGCGCGCTCCCATCTGGTCGTAAACTCGATGTCACGCGAGGGTGGCGGAGTTGGACAAACGTGGCAGCGGGTCCTTTCGGCTGTTTGTGTACAACGGCGCCCTCTGCCCGACGTTTTGCAAGAGCAGTTCAACTCCGGAACTCTGGCCGAACTCTGGGGACGTTACTTTCCGGCAGCTGCAGAGTCTCAGTAATCTTCAAGCAGCCTTGTGATCGACGTCTTCATCCTGAATATCCTTGACGAAACGGGCCGAGCTCTCAAAAATGAGACGCTTTTGAATTTGTGCTGCGGTCCATGTGTGTTTGTCCGCACCAGCAGCAGCCAAGATAACTCTGAGTTTCACAAGCTCATCAAAAACTTCTTCACCAATCTTCTTTCCAGATTCCTTGGAAAGGTTCTCAATCACCTCGGATTTCGAATAATAATCTTTGGCATCCGGCTTTTTTGCCAGCCTGACAAGCGAGGACATCAGCAGCTGATATTTGGTCGGCACAAAACCTGCGGTTTCGGTCTTTGCAGATTGCAGCACAAAGTTTGCAAAATCATCCATCACCGCAGCATTCGGACTGTAGATTGAACGGCCCCACTTTTTGTCGGGTTGCACTTTAATCAGAGAACCTTTGACAAACGCGTCCAACAATTTCTCTAGCAACTCTGCTCGCCGCTGCAAAATCGACTCGCTGCGCTCGATGACCCCTTTCAGAGGAAAAAGCTCGATGCCCTCATCTTTGATGACTCCGGCCCGGATGGCGTACCCGAGAAACGCAGAAAATTGACTGGCAACATGATACTTTGTGCCAATCTTCAACTGCATTTTTCTTTCGTTAAGCTTTGCCTCAACCAACTGATCGTTGGAGGATTTGAGCCTCGCAACCGAGTCCTTCAAAACTGCCTGAACCCAGACGGGAAGATTTTTGAATGAGCCCTCGACCGTATCAACGCTGACATGAACAACCTGCGCGGCAGTCAGTGCGCGAGCAGAGGCTGTGCGTGAATCACGTGAGAAAATTGTGGTCGTGCCTATCACATCTCCGGCGTGCATCGTTGCAAGAACGACAGAAGCCCCGTCCTTCTCACGGAGAATCTGCAGTTCACCCTGCCGCACAATGTAGACACCGTTGGACGCATCGCCCTCATGAAAAAGCACTTCTCCCGGCTTAAGCAACAATACAACTGGATTCATGATGCAATCCGCTCCCTTTTGCCCAACGCATGTAAACACGTTTCGACGGCGGCCTGAATGTCACTTTTGTTGAACTTACCGATGAAGGCATCTGCTCCCGATGCCATGGCTCGCTCCCTGTTTGCCTGCCCCGACAAACTCGAATGCAGCAAAAAAGGTGTCTGTGAGAACCGTCCATCGGTTTTGACTCTGCGCGCAAATGAATATCCGTCGAGTCGCGGCATCTCGATGTCTGAAATGACCATGAAGGGAATGCCGCGGGCGTTCAGCCGCAGACACTCCTGCCATGCCTGTTCGCCGTCGCCGCACTCATGTACTGAACATGAAAAACTGCCGACAATCTCCTGCAACGCCTTTCTTGCAGTAGGCGAATCATCGACGATGAGAACGACAGGAAGCTGTTGAGCAGCGACGGGCTGAGCAAGCGGCTGTGTCAGCAACAGACTCGGCGAATGACCTCGCAACGGAAGCGAAGACCCAGCAGGAGCATCGCCCGATTCGAGATCGGAAAGAACTTTTTCAAAATCCAAAATAAAGATAAACCGCTTTTGTTCATCCAGCATCATTCCTGTGATTCCGCCAATAAGCTCTTTTTGCGGAGGAATCACCTCTTCCCAGCTGACCCGCCGAATTCGTCGCGCCCCTGCAACGACAAATCCTGTCAACCGTCCTGAAAATTCAGTCACCAGCACTTGGGCAGCCGATGACACCGGTTCCTGGCTGAACCCGAGCGCCGCCGACAGATGAATGGCCGGCACAGGAGCACCACGCAAATGAAAAAGCCCGAGAATTTCGCGACGGCCTCCCAGAGCAGGCTCGAGGTGAGGCAAGCGAATCACCTCGCGAACTTTGGCAACATTGACACCAAAAAGCGTGGGCTCGCTGAGTGGGTCCTGCTGTACATGTGAAGGTTCGTCGGCGAGCAGCGGATTAGCAGGCTGACTGCGTGTCAGGGTGAACTCAATCAGCTCAAAAAGATTGCTTCCGACGGGTATTTGTCTCATTTCAAACGAGTCCGACACACCACCCTCCGCATCGCACAAGAGACAACGATTCATTTGCTAGGTGTCGGCAATTTCTTGCCCAGTTTGAGACGCCTGTCACGAATTTGACCGCGTCCTATAACCTGAATAATTATTGCGCGTTGTCCGGAGTATTCTAGAATACGGGCTGACTCGGAGGTTCTCTGCCGTGATTCAACTTCTTGGATTCGTGTTTGATGCACTGGTCTATCTGCTGAGGCTATATTCAATTCTTTTGTTTGCATCAGCGATTCTGCGCCTTGCAAGAGCCGATGAAACTTCGCTGATTGGACGGATGGTTTTTCCGCTCACAGATCCTCCGGCACGCGCACTCAGCCGGCGTTTCCCAAAATTGCAAATGTACAGCTCGGGCTCTTACATTGATTTCAGTCCTTTAGTTCTCATCATTTCAGTTGAACTTTTAATCATGCTGATTCTCAGAATACGCAACATTGTCGGCGCCTGAGCGACCGACCGGCGGACAAGGGATTTGGACCAACATGTTCAAGCTATCTGCAAACCAAAGGCTTCCTGCAAAAATACTGATTGCCGGTTTCACTTTTTTGTTCATGGCGGTTTACTTGCAGGCAAAGATTCCAAAGGTCCGCGAACAAAACGCCGAAGCGCAAAAGTTCCCAATCCCGTTCCTCATTTCGAACGGGCACCGTGAATTCGCATGGACGATTATCGCCCTCGATGGCCTCGCCTCAGCAGTCAACGCATGGACAGGACTGGTCGACCCGGCAACGACGCGCGAACAGCGGACACGCCTACTGGACAAATTCAACGACACTCTCGACGCACTCCCGGGCCTGGCGAAAGAATCGCTCGGCATGCGAGAAGTCTTTCAATTTCCGGCGAGCATTCTTGCATTTGAGCTCAACGATATCGACCGCTCCATCGCTGTGGCGCGCATCGGTGCCCAGGACGTCCGTCTCGAGCCGGATCTCGCTCTGACAATCGCATATTTATCTCATGTCTTTGGCAATGACCTCAGGGAAGTCGCCAAAGACTATGAACGGGTTCAAGTACATTTCCCAAACGTTTCGTGGCTGAATGAACTCATCGAATCATTGAAAATGGGAAAAGATCCGTTCAAACGCTCTGACCGAAACCGAACTGCCGTCTGCCGAATGCTGACGCGCGCGTTTCCACTTGCAACAAAACGGCTGATTGAGCGGGATATTTGTACAAAAGAATATTTTCGGAGCAATCAAGCACAATGACAAACCAAATCCTCGGGGCAAAAAACCTCTTTTACAAGTGGCATTCACAGGATCTCTTCGATCGGCAAAAGGATCGCGTGCTGTGGAAGATCGACGAACTAAAGATTGACACGCCGGGAATCATTCTGTTGGCCGGGAGAAACGGGGTCGGAAAATCCACGCTCCTTCGCTGCCTGCTGGGCCTGATGCGTCCCACTGCTGGAGAAATCCGATGGTTCGGTGAACAATCAACCCCGCGCGGACAAATTGGCTACCTTCCGGAACTTCCGGTTCTGCCTCCGCGCGTCAAAGTACATGAGATCTTATCTTCACTCCTCGGCATCCGTCGGAGCGAAATCGCCGAGTCGATTTCAAAAACAGGCTCATTCGAGTCACTTGATATCAGCAATCTTCTCGACAGGCCGGCACAGCTTTTATCCAAAGGTCAGCAGCAAAAACTTCTTCTGGCTCTTGCGAGTGCAGGTTCGCCAAGGGGATTTGTGCTGGATGAACCGTTTTCCGGACTCGACCCTTGGGCGCGCAGCGAACTCGCCGAGTTCCTGGTCAGGCTAGCTCACGATGGCCATTTCCTGTTAATTTCAAGCCACGATGCTCCCTCCCGCATGCGCCAACATATCCGCGAAACTTGGCTGATCGATGAGCAAAAACTTACGGTCCATCAGGGCTGCGCAATACCGGAGTGACTATGCTTAAGACATCGGGAATCATTCGACTGACTCTGCGGGAAAATTTGCGTGGTCAACTGCTCTGGGTCAGTGCCACTGCAGGTTCGGTTTTGCTCATTCTTTTGAGCGTTCTCAGTGGCGTGGCCCTTTCTCATGAAAGCCGTGTCATAGATGTGTTCAGCTACTTCGCGGCTGATCAGCTTTTGCTGTTGCTCGCGGTTTTTTCGGGCTCATCAATCTGTTCAACTGATTTTTCATCACGTGGCCTGGCGGAATTGTATATTCCTGCCGGCGCATCAAGGCTCAGCCTTTATATCGCCCGCTTGTTTGCCTATGCGGTTGTTCTGCTGGCACTTGCAACCGTGCTGTTCGGACTGAAGATATTCATCCTGCCAAGGCTGTCTGAAAATCAAGAGTCCGTGAGTTTTTACATTCAATTCAACATGCTGTTTTTCGCATGGCTCAAGAGTCTGACAGCATTGTCGGTTGCAGGATTCATGGGCACACTGGTACGACCGATTTACTCAACCATCGCAACTATCACCCTCTTCTCCTTCGGACATCTGACCGCATCGTTTGATACCCTGATGAGCGCAGGCACCGCTCTCAACCAGGACATCTCAGCAGCGCACAATGGTGGAATACTTTATTGGCTTTTGAAAATTTGGAACCCAAATCTTTTGATTGTCAACAGCACCCGAGGCGAGTGGATTGCACCGACGCCCGCCGACACCGCCCAAGCGTTGAGCTGGGCTCTCGCATTTATTCTTATACCGATTGCTTGCGCCGTCATACGCCTCAACCGTATTGACGTGCGTCCCTGATAAAAGCACGAATCAGGCTACATTTTTCTTCATCGTTAGATTGCCGTCGAACATGACCGCGATGGCGGTAAAATCCTCGGGCATACGGCCATCCTGAAAAGTACGCGCCAGCGAAAGTCCGCGCGCCCGTTTTTGATTCAGGTAGTCATCGAGAAAACCGGACTGCGTGAACACAGGCACAATTTCCCGCAATCGACTGTCGTGGCTGAACAGCCAAGCATACTGCTGCGAAGAGAAAATTCTCCGTCGCTCGCGGTAAACAAGCCGGTCGAGCCGAAGCACACCATTGAGCTCGAGGAGAAGTTCTCGTTCTACCCGCGAACTTCCCGAAAAAGACATTTGTTCATTTCCAAAAACACATTCCTGCGCTTCACCAGAATGTAAATCCAGCAGAACGGCGTTGACAGAAATCTTGTCGAAACGATGGCTCAGGGCACTTCTTTCCAAGAGTCCGCCGACGTCTGAAGAAAAACGCAGGGCAAACTTGTCCAGTGCAATGGGATCGGGATTGTCGCGCAGTGATTCGACAAATAACGTGGTGTAGTGCCGAAATAGACCGCCCAACTCCATGTGATTGTCGGCTTTTCCGGATTCAAAATTCCACAGCAGAGTCAGAAGACGGCTGCCACCAATGACGAAAACACCGTATCCTCTAGAATCTGAATACTGCAGGCGGCCGATTCTTTCCTCGATCACTCCCTGTGGCAGTTCGAATTCCCTCGCAATGACAACCGGCAGCACCACCGACGAATCGACTTGCGAATGTGACGAGACTTCCTGCAACTTTGCCTCACACATCAGATTGAAAGCAGTGTGACGGGCCAGAAGCAGCAAATCAAATTCCGAGTCACGGCTGGAAAACTGTGCGAGGGTCACCCGGCTAAGCGCAAGCCAGCCATAAAATTCATCCTGATTCTTGAGTGCCACGTAAACTGCATATGGGGTATCGCCTCCAAGGCGATCACCGACGTCAGCAATAACCCGTTGCGTGCGGTTGGAATCCAGTACTGTCTCATTCAGATTGGTGGTATTCATGATTCCAGTCGTCTCGGGAAACTCCGAAAATTCGGCTGAACTGGCGCTGAGTGGAGGCTCTGCCTGCCACCCGGGGGCCACCTGAACAGAGTTCGTTTGGCCGGTCGGTATCAATCGAATTGGATCATCATGAAAGCGCGGCAGGTTCCTCACGAGCTCCGACTCGAGCGACTTGGCTCCGATTTTTTCTTTGGAAAGATTCTGCAAAAACAGGTTTCCGTCGTCTACCCATTGTACCACAGGCTTGATGCCCGCTCGCTCATCTCCTTGCCGGCGGAAAAGCAAACTCAAAGGTGATGCAAGGATCCGTGCAGACACTCTTGGGGCCTGTGCAATATAATGCCCGACCGTCTGCGGCTCCCTGTTCATCACAAGCCAGCTTTCCATGATGTGCGAAAGCGCGAGTCCTGAAGTGCGTCTGCGGAAATTAATCTTTTCAGATTCTGCGAGCAACTCGGGAAATTGGTGCTGAAGAGGCAGATTGAGCCGCCGACAGAGGGAAAGGAGCTGTCGCTCGAGCATTTTCCAGTTCAGTTCATGCGCAGAACGGAAGCACTCTGCAAAATAGTCCATTGACCGCACCTGATCAAATTCACTGCAGGCAAGACCGAGAGCCTGTTCTGCAAAGAATGCAACCAGATCATTTTGGGTCGATTTTGCAACGTCTTTTGCGTCTCCAATCAACTTAAGCGCAACTTGTCCCTCACCGCCTAGATGGCTCATGAAACCCCGAAACAGCGGAGTGACTGGCGTTCTGCGCGGATTGCGTTCGCCTTCCGGGTGGCACAATTTGTGATCAACATTTTTCAACAAGCGGTGCAGCGAGCGTCCCCACGGCCATCCACGCGCGCCCATTGAGAATGCCAGAATAGGGATGATCAACACGCCCATGCGGATTGCATCGCTGACCGGCAGAGAAATTTCGGGAGCCGTGCGGTGAACCAGAAGCTTCACCGCTGCAACATAGTAACGCAGCGCCTCTTTGTGCTGTCCCAATGCAAGCTCTTGCAAGGCAGAGGAAAATTTTTTGAAAATCTCACCATCATCTGAACCGTGCCGCAGACGGACGAATTGATCGACGGATCGACGGAGTGGATCGAGACGATCGGAGAGCGCATAGCGAAGGACATCCGAATAAAGCCCCAACCCAATGTACTGACCGTTCTCGCCGGCCTCACGCAGTTTGCGTGCCTGCTTGCTCTGCACGGCACCTTCCAAAACCTGTTCGTCTGAAAACTTGTTCACGTTTGTCCCGTCCGGAGAATCGAGTTCCGGACTATCTGGCAGTCTATCTTTGGGCATCTCGAGTTTGCGGGTCTTTTTAATTCTATCTGATAGGTAACCTTTGTTTTTTTCGAGCCAAACTTTATCTCGTCTTTCTGTCGCCATTGTACTTTCATCACGCCTCTTCTGCCGCCAGATTCGCGGCGAAGTCACGCGCACCCAGCTGCGCAGAGCGTGACTCTCACAATTGAGGACACCCAGCGACGGCAATTGACCGTCGCGGCGTTCATCAAGCACGCGGGCGAGTCTTTCTATGCGACCCATCGGGTAATCGAGCCAAATGGCTCGCAACGCCCTCACCCAGCGTGCAATGTCGACACGCCCGTTCGATTCCATGGCCCGTTCAAGAGTCTCGGCAATTTCGAATGCTCTATCGATTTTTCCACTGCGCAGCAGGTGCGCCGCTATCATCATGTTGAAGACAGCAAATGGTCGGGTCGGACCGCGCCGGTGCAGATCAAAGCGTATCGCAGCTGCGAGCAATTCAAGCGTGCGCGACTCAGCACCATGTCCCTGCGCGAGCACCATCAGCATCAGACCTTGAATCTGGTTGTCTGTCGGCCTCGGCGCCTTCAGAAAACGGCTCTCTATGAGACGGAAGCCGAGCGCAAAGAATCCGAAGCGGGACAGCTGACTCCAGATTGCGACGACATATTTATGGGCTTTGCTGAAAGGCAGTGAGAGTTTTCTCTCTATGGCGTCGAGAACCTGCTGGTAGGCCATGTTGTGACGGCCAAGACCAAGCAACAGATGTCCCCAATGCAGCTGCAGCGTTTCACGTCTTTGAGTATCAAAGGTGAGAGCAACCAACTGCTGGCAGACATCACTTGCGGCCACCAGTTCATTCTGAGCAATGTGAATCATGTATTCAGTTTCAAAAGCCTCACGCAGCCGGCTGAGACGTTCTTGCTGGTTGCCTATCGAACTGGCACGTGCCATCGCGCGTTCGGCGTAATATTTGGCAAGCGAATGCTCAAAACTGCGTGCATGCAGCCTTGCCGCCTTGAGAAATATTGCCGAGCAGCGCTCCGCGTCGGCGAGCGATCCGGCACCTTCAAAATGCTTTGCAAGCGAAAGGATGTGCTCGCGACGGGGCTTCGGATACAGAAGAATTATTCGGTTTGCGAGTGCGAGATGAATCTGTCTGCGAGCCTGAAGCTCCAACCCCGAGAGCACCGCAGACCGTAATTTTTCGTGACTGAAAACAAATGATCTGCGCTGTACCGGAAGGTTGTCATCTCCAAGTATTTCAAAAACACCACGTCTCACAAGACTCAGCAAACGAGTTTCGAGTTCGACCGAGGTAAAATCCTGCTCCACCCGAAAAAACTCGAATTCACAGGCTTCGTGTGAAACGGCGGCAATGTTGGTTAATTTTTGATCGCGTTTGTCGAGCCGGTCGAGCGATGCGAGCAAGGCTTCGACGTTGCGGTAGTCGACAACAATTTGTGACAGCTTCGTCCAGTCGACACGGAACACCGGATCCCACGGATTGAAATTCTTTCTTTCGGGAACAAGCGCCTCGTTTTCCACCATCTGCTTCAAAAGTGCATGCAACAGCAAAGGCGATCCGTCGCATTTTGCTGTCACAAACTCAACGAATTTGGGCGTCGGTCTTGGCAGTCCCACCGCCTGCAAAAACTGTTGGAAGTCGTACTGACTCAGAGGTGCAAGATCCCAAACCTGGAAGCGCCGGCGGAGGTTGTTGAGCCGCAGCAGGAAATTGTCGAGCACAAAGTTCTGCCGCGAACTGCCCTCACGAATCGTCATGACGAATGCAAAATTGGCCTGATCATTCACCCTCTCGGTGATGAACTGGAACAGGCCAATCGACGCGGGGTCCGCCAGATGAACGTCGTCAAGAAGGAAAACCAGGTACCCCGTTTGTTGGGCTATCTTGCCCAACAGTTCAAGAAAGACCTGCTGGATAGGAGCGCGCACCTGCGGCAGCTTTTTTTTCTGTCCGCTGTTCTTTTCCAACATTAATGAGGCACTTTCGAGAGCATCCTCGTTGTTTTCCTCGGCCGGAAATTCTGCGGCAGGCTCGTCATGCGTAAAGAGCGCATCGGTTGTCTCAACGGTGGTATTTTTGAGCAGGTGCGGTCGAAGTGCCGGAATCAGGCGCGCCACATCCGTCGCGCCCGTGCCCGCAATCATGGCCATTTCCTGCATCAAAGTCTGAAAGACGTGCGGTGCGCGAATCTCTAGAGCTTGTAGCTGCTCGTTGACCGCCAAACTGAGGGCACGCAGGGAAAGTCTCTGCTCGGATTCTGTAAAACGGATATGCAGATAGGGAACTTTCAATTCATCCAGCTGACGGCGCACTTCTGCCAGACAACGGGTCCTGCCAAGACCAACGGTGGAGCGAATCAAACCCCAAGTCACACGTGATTTTTTGTTGCGGAAATTTATGTTCCTCACGACCTGCTCGATCAGATCGCTGCGGCCGACAAAGATATTGTTGAACAGCCGGCTGAGTGCAACGTCTTTCGTGGCAATCTCAAAAGCATCCACAACCCGCCCGTGCAGCTTGACGTCACTCATCAGGCGTTTGAGGTCGCTCAGTAGTCCGAACATACTCTGATAGCGCTCTTCCGGCCTCTTCTCGATGCATTTCATAACAATGCGCTCGAGCAGCTCGTGATAACGGGGCCCGTCGAATTGAGAGAATGGCGGTGGCACTTTGTCGATATGTGCGCGCAGAAGTTCTTCATTCTTCAGTTCGTGGAATGGGGTACGACCTGTGACCAGCTCATAGGCAACAATGCCAAGACTGTAAATGTCCGCACGCGCGTCAATTCCCCAGTTGACGAGTCCCGTAGACTCAGGCGCCATGTAGTTGAAGGTGCCGACAACTTCCGCGCGTGCACGACCTTGTTCGTTGCTCTGCTTGATGGGGTCACTCAGCCGGGCAACGCCGAAGTCCACAATTTTTAATTGGACCTTTGCGTCACTGGCCTCTTTGGATGTCGAAATTAAAATATTTTGCGGTTTGATGTCACGGTGTACGATATTGTGGCCGTGCACATACTCAAGAGCCTCGGCTGCTTGAATGAGAATTTCGAGAATGTCTGCCAGCGGCAGACGCCCGCCGCGCGTGCGCACGTAGTCGCGGAGGTTTTGTCCGTCAACGTATTCCATGACGATGTAGGCACGGCCTTCGCTCTCGCCAAGTTCATAGACGGTGACAGTGCCCGGATGCAGCAATTGACTCATCAGGGTCGCTTCCCGCTGGAAACGGATTTGCTCCTGCAATGAGGGAAGGTTTCCACGGTTCAAAAACTTAATTGCGACAGGACCGCTGCCCTCTGCACCAATACGAACTGCACGGTACACGGCCCCGAATCCGCCGCGTCCGATTTCTTCCAGCAGTCTATAGGTGTTATCCAGAATACGTTCCTGCAAACCGCCCTCCCCTGCGATTCCGTCATGCTACGCAGGTGGTTATCGGCATCCTACGGGATAATTGAGGACCCCAAGAAATTCCCGCGGAAATTATTGCACATTAAGTCTGCCTCCTATTCGTCCGATACCTCACCAAACAGGCTGAGGTGAACCTTGAAGCTGAAATCCTCTCCGAAGCGATTCCACGGCGCACGGATAGCAGGGCATGCTGCCGGACGTGCAGCTTTGCTTTTGAAGGTTGTTGCCCTGTCGGCTTGTGGTGATGGGTCTCAAGTCAACGAATTTGCCGGAGATGTCGGCAATGTTATTGGCAGCGAACAAATCAACTCGCAACTGAATGGGAACGGACCGTTGGGTTCGATGCCGCTGTCATCCGACGGCCTTATGTCGACGCTCGAAAAATACGCTCAAAAGCTTCCCCCGATGCGCGACGTCCACTTTTCGTCCGCTCTCGGCGATTTGCCCGAGCGGATTGTTGGTGCATCCGAGGGGCTAGGCCTTGTGAGCAACTCGTCGTTGCTTTCATTTGACAACGTGCTGGGCGCACTGCCGGACGGATTGACATGGTCGGAGCAGCAAAAAAACAACCCGCTCGAACTCAACGGCGGCGCTCGCGATGAAGTTCTGCACGACCTGCAGCTCTCCTTTGAAAATGTTCCGATCCACGGCGCTCGCATCAAAAAAATTCACGATCACTCGAGCAACACGACAACTTTTATGAGCGCGGCGGTTCCCGCGTGGTTGCTCAATCAGGCAAAACGTTCACCGCGAACATCCCAGTTTTCCCTCAGCGCCGCGGATGCAAGCCGATATGCCGCTCAAAAACTAAACTTTTTGCCCTCACGCTTTCATTCGCCCGAGAAGATCTACATCGCGGGCGAGAATCAGACTTTGAAGGCTGCGTATCTGTTGACCGTGTCTTCTGAACCGTCGACGGAAGGAAGAGTTCCGAGGGTTCCGTTGGAAGTTGCTGTTGATGCCGATGTGGGCGAGGTGCTTTGGCAAAGGCCACTTGCGATGCATGCCGTGGTCGGTGAGGCTCACCTCTATGTAGAGAACAAAAAAGTCGGAGGCATCAGCCCCTCGACAGTTCAATTGCCTGACTTGCAAGGAAACGGTACCTCGCTGACGAATCCGCTTTTTGACGTGTTTAACTGCCACCTTCGTCCGCGCATACTGGAAACCGGTGACGGGTCCGTTTGTAACCTGCAGGTTCACCCAGTCACTCAGGGCAATTTCAAGTCATTCTCCTACTCCACTGAAGTTTATGATGAGCTTATTTCCTATGCGGCGCTGACTAAGGCAATGACCTGGTTCCGCGACATCGACAAGCCGAGTCTGCGCACGGACTGGGACACGAGCAAATGGCCGGGTACCCGCGAGAATTTCGGTCTCACAGCAGGTGTTTTTGGCAGTGCTGAAACACGCCTCAAGGTGTTTGTACGCACACGAACCCCAGTACCGACGGTCAACCAGTGCGGCGACGAAACAACTCCCGACAACGCGCAGTATTTGTGGTCCGGCCAAACGGGACGAGGCTCGCCAGAAATTTTGATCGGCTACGGCGGGTTCGGTGTCGAGAACAAAACCTGCTACAAACTCAACGAGCTCGGTAAAGATATGGACGTCGTGATGCACGAATTCGGACATCATGTCGTCTTCCGCGGGCTTTCCAATTCCAAAAACCAGAGTGTTGCGATGCACGAAGGGCTCGCCGATTACTTCACATATGCAATTTCCGGCAACAACTTCCTCGCAGAAAACAGCTATCCCGGATTTAAATCACTGCGGCAAGGAAACATCACTCCCGGAACGACGTTCAAGAACTTCAAACCCAAATCCGGCGGCGGCTATTATTCGGTCATGGACTTGCTTGCAGCGCCGCACGCAATCGGTGAATTTTGGTCGGGCATCCTTTGGGAAATCCGCACGCAGATGGGCAAAGACGGAAGCGGCTCAAAATATAAATTCGACAAGATTGTCTGGGACAGCGTAGACCTTCTGAAAAGCGAAGCGGGTCTCTATGAAGGCATGATTGCCTTCAACGAAAGTGCTAAACGTTATGCCGAACGTGTGGGTGACGATTCTGCCGCGCTTCAGAAAATCGTGCAGGATACGTTCGTGAAGTATGGCTTTGCGCGATACACATCGAACGGAGAGTTTGCCGCCGTTGCCGAGCTGGAAGGGACAACTGCAGTTGAAGCGGCCGCGCCTGTGAGCCGCGTCACAAAAACCCGCCGTTGGGGATGCGGTGTTGTTGCATTTTCGGCTGCAGGCGACGTTGACTCCTCCGCAGCACAAAAGAACGCAGGGCTTCTGCTTTTTGCTTTGCTCCTTCTGCCTGCGTCAGTCCGCATGGGCTCGTTCTTCGCGCAAAGAGTGCGGGTCAGGAAAACCGTCCGCGTGCAATCGCAACGCCGCCGCAATTGACCACCCGATTTTCTCAGGTTACCTATTTATCCAGATAAAATTCACTTCATCTGAGTTCAAGCCCGTCTGAACTCCACCTCGAGGTTGTTGAGATGCTTTTTACACGCATTGCGCTTACCACTTCATTGCTGTCCGCTTCCGCTTTTGCTGCCGCCAAACCAGGCTCCACCAAAGGAATCGCTGACAAGGCCAGCTACACACTCGGCTTTCAAGTGGGGCAGAACTTCCACAACTACGGAGCTCAAATCAACCTTGATTCATTCACAAAGGGTTTTACCGACGCACTCGCAGGCAAGCCGGGAGCTTTGAGCAAAGAAGAAATGCAAAAAGCAATGGCAGAATTTGAACAAAATCTGCGCTCAAAAATGGACTCCAAGAAACGCGAACAGGGTGAAAAGAACACCAAAGAAGGAAAGGCATTCCTTGAGGCCAACGCCAAAAAGCCTGGAGTCAAGGTGTTGCCAAGCGGACTCCAGTACAAAGTCATTACCGAAGGAAGCGGAACTGCTCCAAAGGCCACTGACGTTGTCAAAACCCATTATCGCGGTACTTTGATTGACGGCAAAGAATTCGACAGCTCCTACGCACGCAAGGAGCCCGCAGAATTTCCTGTGAACGGTGTCATCAAAGGCTGGACAGAAGCTCTCCAACTGATGAAACCGGGCGCCAAATGGCAGCTTTTCATTCCGTCCGATCTTGCCTACGGAACACAAGGCGCAGGAGCCGACATCGGTCCCAACGCAACCCTGATTTTTGAAGTTGAGCTTCTTGCTGTGAAGGCAGGCGACACCTCCAAGAATTCACGCTAAAAACTGTCAATGACTTAAACAACTGTCGCAGCCATCAACAGCTGCGAAAAGCTTGCCTTACGGTATCCCCTGCGAATTGCGGGGGTTTTCTTTTTTCATCCGATTCAACTTCTGGCACAAAACTTGATGTAGCGCCGACGGGGGCATCCGATGCCCTCCGGAAAAGGCGGATAAGCATGTGGCAACTATTCCCCAGAGCAAAGCAATTGACGGGCGCTCTCCTTGTAGCGCATTTGCTGCTCGCTGGCTGCGTGTTTGAGCCGAGCGAAACCATTGAGGTGCCGACCTCTGAAGAATCACAGAGGCTGACTGGTCCACTGCCACGTTCCAAAACCCCGCGCATTTCCGCAGCCAAGCCTGTCCGCGAACAGGACCAAGAACAACAACCGATCATCTCTGCCGGCATTAACCAACGCCTCAACAGCTGGTTCAGCGTTCGTGAAAATTATGATCTCGTCTACCGCGACGTTCTGAAATTTTACCCAGATGGCCGATACAACGGCTGCGTGGCATTCTTGTCGGCGGCTTTGCGGCGGCTCGGAACGCAAGTTCCACTGAGCGCAATCGACGGAACGGCCGAGTCGCCCTCTCTGGTGACGAAACCCTTCTCGAATTATCTGGAAAACTCGCTTGGCTGGAAGCGAATCGGCTCGGCTGCCAACCTTCAGGCGGGCGACGTTGTCTTCACGCGCGACAACAGGTCGTACCCTGGTTATCCGGCGCATACCTATATGTTTCATGGATGGTCTGACAAAAGCGTCGGCGTGGCGCTGGTGATAGACAATCAGGACTTCACCCATGAGCGCAACATCTACTCGAGTGGTGGCGGGTTCAACTTTACCCCCTACGCATACGCATTGCGCGCGCCGTAATTCGTGTGGCTTGCAATCGCCGGTCGGACAAAATAACCTTCCGGCATGAAAGTATTTCCGACAAAACATCGGCTGCGCTCACATTGTTTACGAATCGCACTTCTGGCTGCGTTGGCGTCGACGATGTCTGCCTGCAATTCACTTTTTTATCAGCCGGACAAATTCATATACTCGCTGCCTCAGCAGATCACTCCAGCCTATGAAGAGTTTCGGATTTCATCCGGCACAAACGATGAAAAATTGAATGTCTGGAAATTCCAATCTCGTAGGCCGCGTATCGGAACAGTCGTACACTTTCACGGCAATGCACAAAACATGTCGGCCCACGTGTGGTTCGTGGCATGGCTGATTGATGCCGGTTTTGATGTCGTCACCTTCGATTACCGTGGCTACGGCGAGAGCGACGGGACGGCAAACCGTAAAAACACCATCGAGGACGGAAAATCGGTGCTCCGCTGGATATCGCAGCAGCCAGACAACGCGCCAATCTTTGTCATCGGACAAAGCCTCGGTGGTGCTGTGGCATACTCTGCGCTTGCGCAGCTCGATCCGCAGCCCCCCGTGAGAGCGATCATCATTGAATCCAGCTTTGTCTCTTACCGACAGCTTGCACGTCGCAAACTGGCCTCGTTCTTTTTGACTTGGCCTCTACAATGGCCGCTGTCTTTTCTGGTGACGGATCAGCTCAGTCCAAGTGAACTCAGCTTGAAATCTCGGTTGCCGATTTTGTTCGTGCATGGAACGCATGACGGAGTTGTCCCCTATTCCGAGGGAGTTGAGTTTGCAGGCAAAGCCGAGCGCGAGCAGAACAGCGTCAGCTTTTTCAGCCACAAGGGCGGCGGACACACGTCCTGCTTTGTGGAAGGCGGAAAACAATCCTGTCAGAAGGAAGTTCTGCAATTTCTCGCTTCATTCACCGCCGGCTCACAAGCTCCGACGGAGTCTAAAAAATGAAACACATACTGAAACGCTTCGACTGGGTTCTACATCCAATCACCGTCTTTGTGGTGGCACAAATCTGTTGGGCCTTGCTCGTTTTCACTTGGATCTGGTGGTACTTCGACCGTGAAAAGGCAATTTCATCGATCTTGGGCAAGGTGCCTGCACCACCCGACCTGCGCGGCGGACAGTGGATCATTCTTCTGCAGGGTGGAATTTTGCTTGCGCTCATTCTGCTTGGATTGCTGATGACGTTTATTTCTCAACGAAAGCAGGTCCGCCTCAATCGGCTGCATGAGTCTTTCCTCAGCAACATCACCCATGAACTAAAGACACCCATTGCATCGATCCGCCTTGCCACCGAGACACTTCTGCTGCGAAAAATACCCGAGCAGACACAAAGAGGATTTCTTGAGCGGACACTCTCAGAAAGCATTCGGCTGCAGAATCTTGTCGACAGTATTCTTGTTGCTGCGCGTTTGGAGTCAAAAAGTTATTCACAGAACAAAGAAGTCACCGATCTGGTCGGTCTGGTCGAAAATTGTGTCGAAAGCTTCCAGGAGCGCGTGGGCAACGACCGGACAGTTCACTTCGAAAAAAAGTACGCAATAAAAAAACATGAATTTCTGTTGGAAGGCGACCCAATTCAGCTGCAGATGCTTTTCGACAACCTGCTCTCGAATGCCTTCAAATACTCGAATCCGGGTGGAACAATCACTATCACCAGTCAACTCACTCCCAAATTTTTTTCCGTCAACATCGCCGACGATGGGGTGGGAATAGACAAAGAAGCACTATCGAAAATTTTTGACAAATTCTATCGTGCGGAGGGAACATCGCGCATTCGTGTACAGGGGTCAGGACTGGGTCTATTTATAGCCCATTCGGTTGTAAAAGCACACGGAGGCACGCTGACCGCAAACAGTGATGGACCAGAAAAAGGGGCACAGTTTTATGTCAGTTTCGAAGGGAAAACTGCTGCTCGTCGAGGATGAACCGTCGATCGGCGAGACTCTCAAATTCAATCTCGAAAGTGAAGGCTTCAGTGTCGACTGGAAGCTCGACGGCCTGACTGCATTCGACACACTGTGCAAGGACGCGAACCAATTTGATGCCGTAATTCTTGATTTGATGCTCCCGCACCTGAACGGATTTGAAATTCTTGCGCGCATCAGGCCGCTGGCCGAGCGCCTTCCCATTCTCGTGCTGAGCGCCCGAAGCCTTGACTCCGACAAAGTCAAAGCATTGGAGCTTGGCGCAGATGATTACGTCACAAAGCCCTTCTCTCTGCAGGAGCTCATGCTGCGGGCACATGGACTCGTCAAACGCGGGCAATGGGCACGGCATACTGAGCGCAGCGTCTCGTTGGTCTTTCAACTCGGACAGGCAGAATTTTCGCCGATCACGCACACAGTGCGGACAGCCGCGGGTGAAACAATCAAAATTACACCCACAGAAATGCTTCTGGCGCAGACCTTTTTCAAGAATCCCGATCGTCTGTTGTCGCGCAACGAACTTTTGGAAAGCGTTTGGCAATATTCGAGCGGCACCGAAACACGCACAGTGGATGTCTTTGTTGCTAAGATTCGACGATACACCGACACAGGTGGGCCGACTTCAGTGATCGAAACAGCCCGCGGGCTTGGTTACATTTACAAGGCATCCGACGCAGGCAAATGATTGAAAAAACACAATCACTGTCTGAAGTTTAGACAATCGACATTCTTCTTTTCAAGTTTCTAATAACAAAAACGAAACAAATCTGCCCATTTAGATAATTCCACTTTGGCATGACTCCTGCTGCGCCTTTATCGAAGATATCAGGAGGATTTGTCATGAAGAATTGCATTTTGTTTTTGAGTCTCTTGGCGCTCGCGTCTGCGTGTCATAAAAATTTAAAACAACTCGAATCCGACTCCTCGAGTCGAAATGATGGAGCAGCTCTTCCGATCAAAGGCTCTTTTGTTGCGAAAGATATTTACACATCGGCTCTCTATCGTCCTCTCATCCCCAAGGCTGTGCATCTTTCCGGCGATAAAATCGACAAAGACACCACAGGACTGATAGTTGATTTGAGTGAGTCCGGAGAAGGCTCTCTTACCGGCCACTCGCGCTGCAAGGAACTTGGACTCATGACACTCAACATTGGGAGTCAATTTGTCTCTGAATTAATTTTAGAGACAGAGGGTTTTAAAGCTGGAGTCAGTCCATTTGCCAAAGCATCAGACGTCTCGAGGTGTGGTGGTGACTACGGAGCCGCGCTTGCAGAATCGGTTCGTAAAGTCTATCCGGCCAAAAATGTCAGGGGAGAAGCACTCAGAAAATTGCCACTCGACATGCCTATTCCAGCCTACAGTGGTGTTATTCCTGGAATGCCAAGTACTGTGAACGGCGAATGCAGCAAACTCTTCAATGGCAAAATGCTCAGAGTTTCGGTTGCGAACGACAACAACACTCAGCCACACGAGTTACACCTTGAACCGCTAGCCTGCCTTGGCTTCAAAGATCGAGATATGAAAAAACTCAGGATGATTCTCGTTCACCAAACCTCCGGTGTAACGATGATCGATTATGAAATGAAAGATGAGGCTAAGTGATTGAGGCACGACAGAGCGGTCGGAGCGGAGCCGCGACCGTGCGCTGGTCGCATTTGGTCGCAATACGAGGAGCCCTCAATCAGCTCTTAGCGGTCGCCCCACCCATCGATTCACTCTCTTCGCGAACAGCTGCGATGTTCGGACGAACGACGTCTTTGATCAAGCCAAACATCTCGAGGGTGCGGATCAAGAGCCAAGTCTGGTCAAACTGCCACCAGTGCCAACCGTGACGTGCATACCGGGCATGCGCATGATGGTTGTTGTGCCAGCCTTCACCAAATGCCAGCAGCGCCACCCACCAATTGTTTCTGGAATGGTCTCCGCTTTTGTTGGGTGTGCCTCCCCACGTGTGTGAAGCCGAGTTCACAAACCACGTCACATGATACACCGCCACCAACCGAAGAAAGATGCCGTATACGATCATGCTGGTTGCCATAAAGAAATCGAACGGAAGTGCGGAATCACCAAAAACTGTTCCGCCGAGAATGAACAAGCTGACTCCAAGCACGACCTGCACAAAGATCATGTTGTTTTCCAGGAAAATCAGAAACGGGCGCTTGATGAGGTCAGGTGCGTAGTTCTTGTATTCTTCGAAGTTCGCAAGGTCGCAGCGAAGGTTCACCAGCCATCCTGCGTGCGAATACCAGAAACCGCGGTTGATATCGTGCGGGTCACGAGGTGTGTCGGAATAGGCATGGTGGATGCGGTGGGTGGCAACCCAATTGATGGGCCCGCCCTGACAAGCCAAAGTGCCACACAGAGCTGTGAAGTTCTCAACCCATCGAGGCACCGTGTAACCGTGGTGGGTCAACAGGCGGTGAAAACAAAAGGTGATGCCGAGCATCCCTGTCACATAGTAAAACACGACAAATGCAACTAACCCTTGCCACGAGAAGAACGGCACTGCGCCGGCAATGGCGAGCAAATGGACAGCACCAATCCACAGCACATTACGCCATGAGAACTCGTTCTGCTGCCATGATGGTCGTAATTTCATAAAGACCTCAACAAAGAAAGGTAAAGAGCCCAACGCGACTCCGCATCGTTTCCTTTTATCCAAGATGTCGGCTGATTTGTCCGGATGGCTCTGTAAAAGAAATGTAAAGAGCTAAAAAAAGGCAAAAAAAACTACCCCGAGCGGGGTAGTGCTTTCATTCAAGGCGCCGAAATAATTGTTACTTCAGCGGACGATCCTTCACACCTTCGATCTTCGGCGGTTGAATGAATTTATCGGAGGTTGTCTCAATCAATTCAAAGCCCGCGGCACCCAAATTTGCCGAGCCGTCAATAACATACTGGCCGGCATCGTTCTGAATGAAGCACTGCCGACTGACCAAGGGGCCCGTCTGGTCTCTTGTGAAAGAGTCGCCGTTGGCGCCACTGATGGCAACTGCTTTCCAGTAACCGGAACCATCGGAACGCTTGAAGTCGTAACCCGCAACACCCGCGGCGACAGGCGTGCTGCACGCGTCTCCTGTGCCATTGAAGGTGCACGTTTCACCATGAAAGAATGGATGATAAAAGCCGGTCGGCTTCAAAGCCAAATTGGTATCGGACGGACTGCGCAACGATTTGCGGATGCTCACATTACGGACAGCACCGCTGATCGAGCAACCCTTAAGTTTACCGGACGCATCCTTGTCGACTTTGAAAACGAACCCACGTGCTGCTTCACCGTCGCTGCCGCCAGGGTTCTTCCAGTACACGAGATTTCCAGTGTTGTCTGATTGATTCATATCGAATTCAACCAACGAAATCGCATTTACAATGCTGTTGTCGGCATTTGTGGCGAGGCCCTGCAGATTGACGCGGCCGGTGCTGTCAAAAGGTTCCGTAACAGCCGCGCTGAAGCGCGCGCGCCGCACCGATGCGCGGATCTTCTGCGCATCGCCGTCTTTGGCACGCGCATACTCAATACTCAATACGCCCGTCTTGTTGTCATCACGAGCATCACCTGAACGCTTGACGGTGATGATTCCATTATATGTGTTGTTATCACTCGAGGACGCCGGACTGTGAAGGATAGTGAGTTCTTCATTCACACCACCCGAGCGTGTCGACTTGATTTCTGTTTGATACACAGGCCGACCTTCGACGTCAGCCAGACGGCGCAATTTGACAGAGGAAAACTCAGGAGCATCAGGCTTGTCGGTGGGCCTCTTTTCGTTCATCAACGAGGTCATGTCGAGTTCCTGATTGGCACTTTCAGGAAGGGCTTTACCGTTCTTCTTGGCGAGGCAGGCCATTGCCTGCGCCCGATCCAGCATGCCGTCGATCTGCAGTTCAATCTCTTGCATCTCGCTGCGCGCAAACGAGACCATGCACACTTCTTGGGAACCTGTCTTGCGACTCAGTCCATCCGTAGTGCCAAATGGGTTGGTATCATTGCCGCGGTAGCCATAAATCATTTCTTGGTCGAACTCATAGCAACGCTCCTGAGGACCACCCTGCTTGCCCAAGCGTGCCTTCAGATTTTCGAAGCAGTCTTCTGTGTTGCCCTCGAGGATCTTTTTCTGATCTTCGCGTTTCTGCTCAAGCGTTTGCCCCTTGGAATCATTAGGGTCGAGATTCAGGGCGGTGGCACCTGCGGTTGTCTGCGGAAAGGAGGGAATGCTCAAACCATCCGGATAACCAATGGCGAGCGTGTTGCTGATTCCATTGTTTACCTGATCTTCAATTTTGCTCTTTTTCTTCCCACACGACGAAATCGCCACCGCCGAGACCAACCCCAGCACAAAAACAAAACCGTTTCTCATATTTACCCCTCCTCACCGCAACCAAAAACAAAGAAATAAGCCATTACTGCAAGGCTAAATCCTATCATACAAAGAAGATTTTACATCTTGGCTCGTCAGAACGTTGCCATTTCGATTTTTACCAAGTCACCTATCCACTCTGGTCAAGTTCTGACAAAAATGATGCGGATGCCGAGATGTAGCTGCAGCCCGGATTGAATTAAGATTCGTGAACTCATTCAAGTGGGACCATCGTAATGAAGAAGCTGCTGTATGCAATTTGCAAAGTCTTGAAAATTTCGTTTGCAGTTTTCCCGCTCGTCGCCCATGCACGGTGGCGCACTCCCGATGAAGCAGATGCAATCAAGCTGAAGTTCGAAACGAAGGTAACAATTAAAAAAGACGGTTCTTCTGTGACACGCGAAAAGACCGCTTATAAAATTCTTACACGAAACGGCTTAAAGGATTTTGCATCCCTCTCGCTCCCCTATAATGCGGCAAATACAAAACTTCGTGTCATCGCCGCATCGGTTGTCACGAAAGGCAAAAAAGCGAACGTCAACAGAAAAAACATCGAAGACAAGCCAAGTGCATCAGGAACTCAGGGTTTTGATTCGAGACACAGAATTTTGATAGCCTACCCGAACGTCGAGATTGGAAGCATCGTCGAATACGAAACCGAGGAAGTCGTCTTCAAACCCACGGTTAATGAACACTATTACGATAATTATTCTTTCGGTTGGTATCCATCGGATGCGGGGCAAAAAATCACAATCGAAAGCGAAACGCCGCTGCGGTATCGTCTCGGCGGACCATCCGGCTACGTGACCGTGAGCGAAAAGAAAACTAATAAATACAAACTCGAAGCAGTTCTCAATCGGCAAGCCTATTTTGACAGCACAGGCGACCCTGCCCCGTTCGGACTCCACACCGCCGATTTTCCTGTCCCGACATTGCAGGTCACAACCGAAGAAAGTTGGGCTTCACTGTCTGCAAAAATGCAACCTGAATATGATGAGGCTCTTGCACAACTTTTGCCTGCCGATTTCAAACCTATTTTGGATTCAGCCCGCAAAGAGAGAGGATTCGTTGCACAGGCAAACGCATTGCACGCCGGAATCAGCAAGACCGTGCGATACATGGGCGACTGGCGAACCACGGACAAATGGCTCTTTCCGCGATCACTGAAAGAACTCGCTGAAACAAAATACGGCGACTGCAAGGATCTCTCTCTGCTGTTTGCCGTCATGCTCAAATCACTCGGCTACAAGGCGGAGCTTGCTGCCATTGAACGCGATGGTGACAAATATCTTCCGATGGAAATTCCAACCCATAAATATTTTGATCACATGATAGTTCGTGCAGAGGACCTAAACGGAAAAGTATATTGGTTGGACGCCACAAGGCAGCTCGCGTTTTCTGATGGAGTGTGGAGCGATCTAGCCGGAAGGCAGGTGCTCATTTTTAGAAAAGGAGTTGGCGCACTCGAACGAATTCCAGAAATCACTGCTGAAGAAAACTCTGTCGAAATGAAAATCGACCATTTCCCCTCGGCGGGCAAAGAACAGACGACACACTCTACTGCAAAATTGTCGCCTCTGGCAGCTGCAGGGCTTCTTCGTTTGGCGCGCAACAGCTCGCCATCAGAATTGCGGGAACAAATTGAAAAAACATTCTCGGGTGGAAAAAAAATAATCCAAAGTAAGGTGAGCACGTTTGATGCAAGCAAAGATTACGTTCATGGACTCACTTTGACCGCCACCCTGACAGTCGAAGACACGCCCCTTCAGACCTCGGCCGGACTCGCCTTTCCCGTTCCGTCGGAACTCAGCCGAATCTCGGACATCAGACCTGAGCAACTCGATCTTGGCATCGAGCTCGGCACACCGGAATTCTTCAGCCTCACTTACAGCACACCTGCCGAAAATCTTGTCGGAAAACTGCCCGAAAGCTGCTCTGCCACATCAAGGTGGGTCACACTAGAGAGAAATTACTCCATCGAGAATGGGAGAATCTTAATCCGCTCGCTCACAAAGCGGAATGCAACCTTCATCACACTCAACGAACTCCGTTCCGCGGAGTTTGCAAATCTGCAGAGGGACATCAACAATTGCTTCGACAAAAGATTGCTCATTTTCAAGAAATAGATAACGATTCCAGATTATTATTTTATATGCGGAAAAAAAATCGATTTTTTGCATTTTATTACACATCATAATGTAATCATTGTATAATATAATAAGATCTAATGTGCATAAGAATCTCTCCGATATGTAGGTTAAGAGAAACAGAACGGTTCTGATTCTCTGTTGTGTCAAGCCCGCAAGGAGATTTATTCATGCACGCTCTTCAGATTTCTTTGTTTGCATCTGCTATTGCACTCGTGACTGCATGCGGTTCTGCTAGCGAAAACCTAAATGCAAACACGGAAACTCAACCAGCTGTTTCAGCTGCCGAGAGTGAGGATGACTTCAGCCTCTCGAAGAGAGTGGAAAACGATGGATGCGTGATCGGTGTCGTCGGACCGACGGTATTTTCAAAGGCCGCGCCCCAGGCTTTGGTTGTTAAATACTCTTTCAACTACCTGAGCAGCGGAGATCGCATTGCACTCAGAAACCCGAGCCTACCGAACTTCCTTTCGGGAGTTCTGCCTTCCAAGTCGGGAACCATTTCCATCGACATCACACAGCTGGCCGCAGGCGAATATAAGCTTGTCGGGCTGACGAACACACACGTCACCGACAGAGCAAAGGATTGTGGTCTGGCAAAAACGATCATCATCAGAAACAAATAAGCCAGTCGCCAAAGGCGCGGACAGGAAGTCTGCGCTTTAAGCTTATGTTCAGCGCACCAAGCGCAACCGTGATGACAGCATTTGAGTGATTTTTGGGTGTTGTTCGGAAACGATCAGGGTTTCGATCTCTTCCGCAGAGAAAGCCTCAACCGCCAAATCGATCAGTTGACCCAGATAATTTCTCTGCAGAAGAATATCTTCGCCAATACTGATGACAGCCACCAGTGCATTCTCACGGACATCGCGCGGCATAGAGGGACTCCCCAGCAGTTCAAGCAGTGAACTCTCGTAAGCACGATAGTCTGCAAAATGATGCGGGTATAGGTTTCGTGTAAACCAATCAACACGCCCCATATCTCCGCCGACGACAGCAGCAATGAGGATTTGCGAAATCCTGTCATGATTTTTGAATTTGCAAAGCCTGTCAAACACCTTCCGACAGGGCTGTTCACGCATCGGCAAACAATCCCCTTTGAGAAGTTCCAACATGTAGTCATTTGCTTCAGGATAAAAATCACGGAAGTAACTTAGGCCGCAGAAATCAATAAAGTCGCCGGCAATGTCTGATAGTTCAAATTTTCCCGTCGAAACGTGCGACTCTAGTTCGAGAAAAAGACAGAATCTCACGAGCTCGTTGTCATCATCCTGAATTTTCCATTTTCCAACAGCACAAAGACATTCGAGTGTCGCCAGCGCGCGCGGATAAGAATTAACAAATCGATTGGAACGCCTGTCCAGTGACAATAGATTTTCGATCTTTAATCGCCACGCGACGAGCGCGTCTGGACGCTGCTGAGCGAGTGTCTCGGCGAACTGTATGATTGCCTGCTTTGCCAAAGAATGAACATTTCCATCACGGTGCTCCAAAAGGTCCGGAAGGCGGTTGCACACTGGAATCCACGAGCCGATGTATTCGGGCTCAATCGTAAGCACCGTCGTCAGTGCTCTGATCAGGGCTGCCGCAGGGGAGCTTCCATCGCAGGCAATTTTCTGAGCTTCTGCAGGTGAAAGTAGAGGACCATCCGCCTGCTCGGGGGGTGCCCAGCCGTCGATGTCATCCGTATGAGTATCAACTCTTTGCTCTCGGTGCCCAAAGAGTTTAATGATCTTTGCCAACTCTCAAACCCTCAAAGGTTCTGCCTGATCTCAGCGAATTCTTTTGAAATCAACTCGAATCGCATGAACCTCGGCGCGCGGCACAAGCAGTAAAGAAAGTTTGTTGGCTTCAGCGTCGGAAAACCCGATGCACCCAGACGCGCCGATACGGGGATTAACTGCCATGGAATTTATGTACCTGTGACCTCGAAGTTTGGAACAATTTTTGACAAGCGAGTCAATTTTTCCGTCGAGACCAAGATTGCGCGGAAGGTTCGTTTCGCGAATTGAGTAAATATTGATCCTCTCATGAGTTTCGACCTGTTTGCCCAAGTCGCAATTACGCATGTCCAAGGCGCTCGGAAACAACAACACACCACGTGGTGCAGGAATTACAGAGACAGCAGTTTCCGCCTTGGCGGGGCCTGATTTGCATTCAATCATCGTCTTCAAATAGCCCTGCCCCGAGGCGTCGAGATTCGACTCCATCTGCCACAGCTCAGGGCGCAGCTCTCTGCCCTCGAGACGGACAGTTTTCCGCTCGCTCGGAGCATCATAGAAGTAGCCTTGATACAGCTCTGCAACCCACGTTCCTACAATCGGAAGACCCGCGCGCAGCGACTCGGCCGAACTGTCACTCAACTGGGTACGCTTGGGTGCACAAGCCAGTACATTCAGGCCCAGCAGGACAGAACCACTCAAAAGAATTTGCCTCATCGTTCAAGCCTCCGGCATTTTTCAAAAAAAAATTTTACCGATTCAGCGTTATCTTCTGCACAGTGAATAAAGTTCCGGTTCATTGACGACTCTCCCGTTGCCGGCAATCACGGCACACAGCGGATCCTCAACACAGCGCACCTGGATTCCGAGCCTGCGCGTCAGCGCCTCGGGCAGCCCTTTCAAAAGGGCTCCGCCGCCGGACAACCACACACCCGTCTCCGAAACATCGGTCACCAATTCAGGCTCCGACCTTTCAAGAACCTTAACAATCAGTCCTTCTACCTGATCGACATATTGACTGACCGCTGGATATAATTCGCACAACTGGACCTGCGTTTTGCGCGGCAGTTTCGTCTTCAAGCATTTTCCCGAAAGAACAATTTCGCCTGACATATCGGAGTGCCGCACAGAAGCATGACGCTCCTTGATCTCACGGGCGAGAACTTGTGAAATCCGAAACCGGTGTTCATTTTCAAGTTGAGTGACAATCGCGTTGTCGAGATCATTTCCACCACGACGAAAGGAACCACTTTCGACAACCATACCCGAACTGATGACAATGGCCTCAGTGATTCCACTTCCCAGATCAACGAGCATTTGCCCCTTGGAGGCAAAGATCGGCAGACCAGAACCAAGTGCTGCAGCCAGAGGTTCATCAATTAATGCGACGTTTAAAAATCCTAAACTGCGCGCTGCCTCGTAAAACGCGTTGCGTTCGTATTCGGTGACTTCGCGCGGAGCAGAAATCAAAATTCCCCGGTCAGAGCGACGGAACGGAACGAACCTCGACCAAGGAAGGAATTTCTCGGTGAGTGCTTGCAAGAGAGCCTTCGCAAGTTCCGTATTTCGGATAACTCCCGAGCAAAGTGGCGATTCAATGCATATTTGTGGTGCCGTTCGTCCAACCAACGGAGAAACGTCATTTCCTGCATCAAATATCTGAAAAGAGTTCGGTTTTTCTTTGTCGGTTCGCAGAGCGAGCAACGAGGCCTGATTGACTACCACACCCTCGTCTCTCAGAAAGACAAGTGTGTTTGACGTTCCAAAATCAACAGACATGCAAAAATTTGCGCCCAATCCGAACATAACCCCCAGATACGCTTGAAGAAAACCAGATCCTAAAATCCAATAATCCATCACGGCACATGCGTTGTCACAAGGGCTATCGGCACAGTTTTCGATTACTTAACGCTCGGCATTACGACAGGAATTGATAGCCCTAACGAGATTGGGTACTTCTGAAATAAGAGTGCCCTTGTTGTTTTTCATGGTGTCGCAGCCGCCGTGTGTGTGGATGCCCACGCCCCGTCCAGTTGCCGAGTCAATCAAAAGTGCGCCGCTGCTCCCCGCAGTGGTATCCAGATCATGGTAAACAATGCTCGCATCACTCCAGAGTACCTGACCCTGCGCCTTCCACTGCACAAAACTCTCTGCTCCGCTGCGTTGCACCGCAGTCGCCTGCAAACCAGCGTTGGTCAAAGATCCGAGCGAAAGATCAGGCTCAACAAAGCCATGAACCTTGCCCGCCAAAAGACCGCTGATGGGGTTTGGCTTCAAACGCACAACAGCCCAGTCATTGCCGATGCGCGACTGCAGAGCTCGAGTCCAATTCTTGTCTATCTTATAGACAAACTCTTCTACCAAGAAAGGTTTGTTATACTGTGCATCCACAAAAAAACGCGCCTCACCCAACACGTGCAGACAGTGTCCGGCAGTCACAGCACATGAATCACTGACCATCGTCAAAGTGCAATAGTTGGTGCTTCCGCTTGTCGGGTCAAAAACAACGCCCACCGGTGCATGTTGAGTGCGAACACGATCATCCTGCCCGCACAGTGACTGAGGCTGCACATGACTCATCATGAGAGTGGCTGCGATTGCACTGCTGACTGGCATTAGTCATAACCCCCGTACACATTTCAAATCGAAACAAATTGGATGTGCTTGGAGAATAACGAAAAACACCAAAACAGGCATCCGCCAAATTTCCCTGCATCAACCGATGCGCCACGCACGTTGTTCATAGAACGCATTTGACAGTAGAAACACCGCCAGCGGGTTGTTGACTCGTGGTTGATTGTTGCTCCGAAGCAGTTTGAGATTCGCCTGAGCCGTTTTGTCGGGCCGTTGCAACTGCTTCACTCATCAGGGAATCACTGATGGTATCTTCTTCACGGAATGCAGGAAGTGAAAGTACCGAAGCTCCTCCGCTGCTGCCGCCACTTGATGAGCATATATTTGAAAATTGTGGGTAACCAGGTTCTTCACAGACTGCACACTGAGGCCGTTTACGGGCCAACGGAACCAATCCGGCAATACTCACCAAGGCTGACCCGTGCTCAAGAAAAGCCTCCTCAATTTCCCCATCCAGCGAGAAAAGATATGGCTTTCGAAAATAAACATGATTCAACTGGCTGCAGAAATCCGCGGGCTGCAGTCCGCTGACTTGAAGAAAGCCGGTGGAATGGGGAGTTTCCGATAGAACAAGAGGCGAAGTCTCGCCAGCCAATACAGATTCACTGAACAATGAAAACAGAGAATCCGTAAAGACTGATTTGATGCCAGCCGGCTTGGGTTTGAGTTCAGCACTTTGTTCGTGGGGCACGCGCGCCATCAATAATTCTTTACGAAACAGACTACGGATGGCTGCATTCAATACAGACTGTTCCTGTGTCTGATAAGCTACGAAGTCGAAAACCTCATTCGTTGGAAAATAATGCCTGCTGATGCCATTCCAAAATTCTGGCTGCAATGAAGAAGATAATTTGTCGGTCAAAATCTGTGCCGTTGATTGACACGAGGGGGTATCTGTCCAAACTCCAGCAGAGCAATAACGGTACCCGCCGATAGACTGCAGCGTTGAGTGCTGCAGCAAAAGCCTTTTGACAATTCTTTCATGGGAGAAAAAACCGCGGAAATCAGACAGCGCCGACTCCGCATCTGCTGGTATCAGTCGAGCTCTCCGCTCCACTTGTGCATCTAAAACAATCTTGAGAAAGTCATTCACCAGCTGCTTTTCAGACGGAACAAACTCGATCTCTTCAACTATATGGCCCAAGAAATCGTACGTATCGGATGTACGGTTGGAGTTTTCCCAAGGCCCGTATTGCCTCTTGAACAAAGACGATATCGGAAATTTTGTTCTGTAAATATCATTGAGTGTTGAATTTCCCTCAAATTTATTGGGCACTGTCAGTAAGAGCTTACGTTTAACCTGCGTGCTTAGATAACCATTCTTGAATGCAAGATAGAGAACCGGATCGTCGAACAAACGACAATCAGGCTGCGACCAAAGAAAAGTACGTGATTGAGATTCGCCCTGTCGCGCAGGAACGACCTCCACAAAGGCCTTGCAATACGTAGGCACTCCATAATTCAACCCAGCAGCCACGCCGGTCAGGCCATTCCAGTTATCTAAAAAAATATTTTCAATTGAGGAAGACTGAAGCATAAGGCTGTTGCCGTTCGCCGATGTGCCTGTTGCGCAAACGGTTGCGAGCTTCGAGGCCGGCGCACATCCGACTATTATCAATGGAAGTGAAAGCGACCAAAAGGCAAAGTTCATCGCCAGCCTCATCGAATTTTATCATTCACTGTATCGGTAGATGTAGACAGCGCCCGATTGCGCGCCATCCGGTCCTCCTTCTGTTCCGCTGCCATTTGTGATTGATGTCTGCCCGGAATTTTCGTTTGTCGCGCCGACTGCAATTGTTTTTGTGGCTGAGTCTATCGAAACGCTCTCTCCAAACAGGTCGCCGGCACCGGGATTGCCAGCTTTGATGTATGCCTCCTGAGCCCATTGCGAACCTGTTCTGCGATAAACATACACAGAGCCATAGGAGTTTAAGGTAGCAGTCGCATCGACGCCTGCACCGTGGATGATCCCGGTGAAGTCTGACTTGTCATTGGGAGCACCGACAACGAGGTAATCGCCGTCAACTGCCACACTTCGACCGAAGTTTGCAAAATTTTCAGATTTGGCAGGTTTGATAAAGGCCTGTTGTGCCCAAGAGCCGCCAGTGCGCTGAAAAACGTACACTGCGCCAGATTCGATTCCGACTTCATTCGTTTGCGCAGGTGCACCATTAGTTACTGCATTAAAATCCGAGGCTTCATACTGAGCGCCGACAACAAGCGTGTCACCCGAAAGTGCAACGACTTCCCCGAAATAATCTGAAGTACTTGCGTTGCTCGGCTTGACGTATGCCTCCTGCGACCAAACGCCCAATGCACCTTTTCGAAAAACATATACAGCTCCGGACTCGTTCAGTGGACTCGCCGAACAGATGACAGGATTTCCCGAACTAGTGATAACATTGGAATTGCAATCATCACCCCGCGCACCAACCACAATCGTGTTTCCGGAGATTGAAACACTGCCGCCGAAGTTGTCAGTCATTCGGAGCTCTGAGCCTTTGATGAAAGCATCAAGCACCCAACCAGTGACTCGGCGCTCGTATACGTATGCCGCACCAGAGTCGAGTTTACTGTTATCTCCACTCGCTGTGTTGTCGACATCAGTAATTGTAGTTTGATTAGAATCTTCCCGCCATGCACCTACCACAACCAGATTTCCTGAAACAGCGACACTCGTTCCGAAATAATCATTGCTTTGGCTATTCGCCGCTTTGATGGCTGCCTCTTGCGACCATCCGCTACCTTCAGTGTGCCTGTAGACGTAGGAAGCTCCTGAGTTGAATTTATCATTCACAGTTGTAAGCGTTCCCGCCCCGCTTACAATACTAGTTCCGTCGGAGTCCTCCTCTGGCGATCCAACAACCAAAGTGTCTCCTGAGAGTCCGATGCTCGTTCCAAATTGATCGCCGGCACCACTGTTCGATGCCTTTATGTACGCCTCATGAACCCAGCCCGTGTTGCCACGTCGGTAAACGTAAACTGCGCCTGAATTCAGTGAGGAGTCATTGCTCGTGGGAGGAGCGCCATTCGAAATTGTTGTCAGATTGGAATCCTCTTGGGGCGAAGCTACCGCCACGCGCTCTCCCGACAACACAACCTGATGACCAAAGTTGTCGCTGCCGTCACTGGGATTGTCTGGATTGGGAGCATTAAAAGCTTTTATAAACGCTTCTTGTGCCCAGCCACGGCTGGCCACAAACGTTGCCTGCGCGGAACCACCTGAGTCATCACGCGCGGTCACGGTCACCTGAGCACTTCCTAGTTGGCCCGCAACTGCAAGGAGATTGATGGTGCATGTTGGAAGATTCCCTGAGAAGCTGATGTTTGCATCGGGAAGAAACTGTTGATTCTCGGAATGGGCGGCGAGCGATTTTGTGCAACTCATTTGAGAGTCAGGGTCACTCAGAGCGACGCTCAGCGTCATCGAGCCGGCCTGGAAAGGGTGCGTCGGCTGAATCACGCTCAACGCCGGCGCCTGATTGTTGGTAACCATCCGAAACACAGGACTGAACATCAATTCGTTTGCCGATTCACCCACCAGCCTGACAAAGAATTCTCCCCCTTCATCGAAGGGAAATCCGCTGCGTGTCATTCCGCACGAGCCCGCCGAAGTTGCCGACAGTGGCCCTGACAAAACACCCAACTGCGGGTCTGCCACCGAACATTGTGAGTGGTCGGCAATCAAAAGTTCACTCGCCACTTTGTTGGGCCATTTCGGCAGGTCATCGACCTGACCATTCCAACCGGAAATCTCAGCCTCACTTTTTGCAAATGCGATTTTCACCGTCGATTCTGTTGCAAAGCTGGTGTGCCACGCGAAACGCATATGCGCATCGTTGCTCAAATTCTCAGCCAAGGTCCACGCCTTGACCGACTTTCCGGTAGCATTGTTCAACACCGGCAAAGACATGGCCATCACATTATGCTTGGCAACTCCATGTAAGACGTTTTCATCCGTAATTGGCTCAGGATACGAATTCGCCGGCAACACGAGAACGAGTTTTCGCGAATCAAGAACAAATCTGTTGCCAATTGCAGGGGGTGAATCTTTCAGTAACCCCTTGCCCTCCAGCACTCGCACTGCATTTATTGCGGAAACAATGTCACCCGGCAGCGCGATGTCGGAGAAAATAAACCGGCCGTCATTTTTGATACGAACACTCACAGTCGCTGCTGTAATTTCGGAAATAGGAAGATTGAATTTGTGTTGCGCATCTGATCCGGCGGAATGCGAGATCTTGGCCGCCGCCTCGTCGATAAGATCAACTTGCACGTTTGTGACGAGAGTTCCTTCGGCATTGACAATTTCGCCGACCAGATTCACGCCGGCGACATCGACTGGCGGAAGCTCTCGATCATCTGGTTGCGGAGTCGCCTGCACATTGGGAACAACACTTCCCGCTGAGCCAGCAAACAGACCAGAACTGCAGCCACTGAGGAGCAGAGACAGAACGACCAGTCTTGATATGCTGTTCGTGAAAGCCACCACTTCCCCCAAGAGAGACACTCTTAGGTATCGGCGCCGCCATCTGGAATTGAATCACAATCCATACGAGCGTTATTTGTTCAGTAATTTTATAGCATTAAAAAATCCCAGATGACCCATTCGCATCTCTGGACCGTTCGCAGTCTATCGAGGATGGCCACGAAAGATTGTGCCCGCTGACTTTGAATATCAGCGCGCTTTTGCACCACGGATCACGAGCTGTGCAAAGTCACCAGCATTGAGGCTGGCGCCTCCGACCAATGCTCCATCGATATCGGGCATCGACATGAGCTCATCGACGTTTTGCAGAGTCACGCTTCCGCCGTACTGGATGCGCAAGCGCCCTGCAACATCCGGACCAAAATTGCGCGTCAGCCATGCACGAATGAATGCATGCGCCTCCTGCGCCTGAGCCGCAGTCGCCGCCCGGCCAGTGCCAATCGCCCAGACGGGCTCATAGGCCAAGGTGAGCAGGGGTCTGTCTGGATCGCTGCCGAGCGCTGCGCTCCAGTTCTTGATGCCTGTCGACGAAAAACCCTCTGAGAGCTGCTTCTCGAGAACCTGTGTCCAGTCGCCTGAATCTCGCTCGGTGAGTGTTTCGCCGATGCACAGAACGGCCTGCATTCCGGCACCCAGCAGGGCTGCGACTCGCTGGCCCGCAGTGGAGTTAGTTTCGCCGAACATCTGTCTGCGCTCGCTGTGCGCAACCAGACTTCCGCCCACGTCCACGCTCTGCAGCATCGCAGTCGAGAGCTCACCAGTGAATGCACCTGATGTCGCCCAATGACAATTCTGTGCATACCACTGCAGCGAACGAAATCGTGTTGCAAGCGGAGGCAGCAACACGGCCGCTGCGGCAATTCCCACGTCAGCGTTTTTGACCGCTTGAACGGCGGGAACAAATGCTTCACAAAAAGCAGTTCCCTCCTGCGGAAGTTTGTTCATTTTCCAGTTGCCGATAAATATTTTGCGTCTGGTTTTCACAGTGCGGCCCTCAAAACTTTAATACCTGGGAGTTCCTTGCCTTCAAGAAGTTCCATGCTCGCGCCGCCGCCCGTCGAAACGTGCGAGACTTTCTCGGCGAGTCCGAACTGAGTGATGGCCGCGGCGGAGTCGCCACCGCCGACGATGGTTGAGCCTGTGCACTGTGTGAGCGCCTCTGCCACTTTGCGCGAGCCGTCTGCAAAAGAATCCCATTCAAAAACACCCATCGGCCCGTTCCACACAACCACCTTGGAGTTGCGGATGGTCTCGGCGAAAAGTGCGGCTGTTTTGGGACCGATGTCGAGGCCCATCAGATTGTCCGGAATGTCGGCGCCGGTGCAGGCTACCGGCATCGTGCCCTCTGCAAATTCACTGGCACACACGTGGTCGATGGGAAGAATGATTTTCACGCGGCGCGCCTCAGCGGCCTTGAGAATTTCGCCGACCAGCGAAAGCTTATCTTCCTCGACGCGCGACTTGCCGACCTTGTGTCCCATGTAGCGCAGGAAGGTGTAGGCCATCGCGCCGCCGATGATCATGTTGTTGGCAATAGCAGTGAACTTTTGCAGGATTGCGATTTTGTCGGAAACCTTAGCGCCACCGAAGATCGCCGTCACCGGTGCCTGCGGATTGCGGAATGCGCCTTCCAAAAATTGAATTTCCTTCTGAACCAACAAGCCGGCTGCGCGGCGCTCGAGCGGGAACTCTTCGGCAACTGCGACCATCGAGGCATCCGCGCGGTGGCAGGTGCCAAACGCATCGTTGACATAAAAGTCCATGTGCTTGGCAAGCGCTTTTGCAAAGTCGCGGTCGCCCTTCTGCTCTTGTTTGTGGAAGCGCAGGTTGTCGAGCAACACCAGCTGATTGGGCTCGAGCTGGCGGACGATACGGTCGAAGCCGTCCATCAGGTAGTCGCCACAGAGCAGAACGTCTTTGCCAAGGTGTGCAGCGAGCTTTTCGCCCACGGGAGCAAGACTGAACTCTTTTTCGTAACCTTCGCCCTTGGGACGCCCCAGATGCGAGCACATCACCACCCGACAGCCCTTCTCCATGAGCCAGCTGATGGTCGGCAAGGCTGCCGTGATTCGGGTTTCGTCGGTCACAACGCCGTTTTTGAGTGGAACATTTAGGTCCAAACGCAAAAACACTACGGGGCGGGAATACTCGGAAAAGTTGAGATCCGTGAGGGTTCTGAGTTTGGCGACCATAAAATGATTCTCCTTTGGGCAAGCCGCAAGTCCGGACGGGGCTCTGCGTCTGGTTTGACAGGCTGGCGATTGAACCGTGAAGGCAAGCGGATTGTCAACAAGTTGAGAAAGATGTTTCTGTGTGACAATAATAGTGGCTACGACATTTTTAATACGCCGAGGTCTTGAGCATGTCCTCCAGCAACCCAAAGAACGATCTTTTTGCCGGTGAAAACATTTATTCCGTGATTCTCTGCGGAGGGTCGGGGACACGCCTCTGGCCGCTTTCAAGGAAACAACGGCCAAAGCAGTTCCTTGCGCTGGGTGGCAGCGAAGACACTCTTCTTCAGACCTCGATTGAGCGTGTCAGAAACATTTCCCCGCAAAAGAAGCGGTGGATTGTCACGGCCGCCGATCAGGAAGGCCTTGCCCGCGAGCAAACCCACGAGCTGGTGTCGCGCATCATTTCCGAGCCCCAACCGCGCAATACGGCAGCGGCAGTTGCACTCGCCGCATGGCAGCTGATGCAGCAGGACCCCGATTCGGTGATGCTGGTTCTCTCGAGCGACCACTCCATCCAGAACGTTCGCTCTTTTGAACAGACAGTCTCGGACGCAGTCAAATTGGCGCGACAGAATCTGTTTGTCACGGTCGGCATCCAACCCACCTACCCCGCCACCGGATTCGGCTATATTGAATGGGGACTCCCGCTCGACAAAAACGCGCAAATTCTTCCGGCCGCCAAGTTCAGCGAAACTCCTCAAGAAGCCGTTGGCTACAGTGTGCGCAGTTTCCGCGAAAAGCCCAATCAGGCTGCCGCCGAACAATTCATTCGCACCGGAAAGTATCTGTGGAACGCAGGAATTTTCGTCTGGAAGACACGCACGTTTTGGAATGCCTTTTCGCACATCCAACCAGAGATGGCGAAGATTATCGAAAACATGACTCCCGCGACCATGGCTGCCGACTACGCGCGGCTTGAATCTCAGCCCATCGACATCGCCTTCATCGAGCAGACGAGTCACGTCGCTTGTGTTCCGGCCCTCTTTGACTGGAACGACGTCGGCAGCTGGTCGGCGGTGCGCGAGTGCTTCGAACAAGACAACAACGGCAATAGTATTGCAGGCGACGCCTATGTTTCCGACACGCGAAATTCAGTTATCCATACAAGTGGGCCATTTGTGGCGACCATCGGGGTTGAGAATCTCGTCGTCGTCGCCACCGCAGATGCCGTTCTTGTGATGCCGACCTCGCGCAGTCAGGACGTCAAGAAGGTGATTGCCCATTTGGAGAGCCAGCAAAGAAACAAACTTCTCTGACCAACAACACATAAGGAGATGTCACGGATGACGTCCAAACCACTGCTCATGGCCGCTCAGGGACTGAAGCCGCCGCACACCCCGCAATGGCTGATGCGACAAGCCGGCCGATATCTGCCAGAATATCGCGCTATCCGCGCACAAAACGACACACTCACCATGTTCCGCACCCCACGCATTGCCTCCGAGATCACTCTGCAGCCACTGCGCCGGTTTCCGACGCTCGATGCTGCCATTGTGTACGCCGACATCCTTTTGATTCCCGACGCACTTAGACTCGGCTTGCAATTTATTCAGGGCGAAGGCCCTGTATTCAGCCGCCCGATCCGCTCGGAGAGCGATGTCCAATGGCTCGAAGATCAAGCCTCGGACGTCGACGCCGTCTTGCGCAGAGTGGATTACCTCTATGAAACTCTGCAGCTTGTAAAAAAACAGCTCGCACCGGAAGTCACACTCATTGGTTTTGCCGGAGCACCTTGGACTGTCGCAAGCTACATGCTCGAGGGGCAGAGCGCGCACGGTGAATTTCACACCTCCAAACTCTTCATGCTGCAGCACCCGAGCCTGTTTGAACGCGTCATGGCGGTCATCACCCGTCTGACCATCGCCTACCTGCAAAAGCAGGTCGACGCCGGAGCCGAAATCGTTCAGTTGTTTGAATCATGGGGCGGAGCTTTAACGCCATCGCAATACGCGCGCTTCTGCGCTCCGTTCAGCCGGCAGATCACCAACGCCCTCAGGCCACGCTGCCCGATGATTCACTTTATCGGCGAAAGTGCCGGAATTTTGCATGAAGTGTTGCACGTAGAAGCTGATGTTCTTGGTGTTGACTGGAGGCAGGACATTGGCCGCGTCGCAGAAAAGGCGCGCGGGCACGTCAAGGCTCTTCAGGGCAACCTTGATCCGCTCATTCTCCATGCCAGCCAAAAGGAACTTCAGAGCGCACTGGAGACTGTGCTCGCAGCCGGAACCTCGCTGAAGGATCTGGGCTACATCTTCAATCTGGGGCACGGAATCCGCCAGACGACGCCGGTCGAAAACGTCGCCTTTTTAACTGATTTTGTCCGCCGCTACAGCGGACGTCACTGAACATTTGTCTTGGAGACCTCTTTTATGAAACTGTATCAGTGGACAACACTTCTCCTTTCCGGCATTGCCTCGCTGGCCACTGCCGCCAGCGGTGACTTGGTCATCAATTCCATGCACTCAGACCCGACCTCAAAAAAGGCGTTTGAGACAATCCTTGCCGAATTCAAAAAAGAAAACAAAGACATCAAGGTCACGGTCAACACCATCGATCATGAATCATACAAGGTTCAGATCCGCACTTGGCTGCCCAACAATCCACCGGATGTTGCAACATGGTTTGCGGGCAACCGCGCGCGTTTTTTTGTCGACAAAAAACTTGTTGAGCCGCTCGATGACGTCTTCAGCAACGCCAGCGGCCAATTTTCGCAAGGAGCGTTGTCGGCAATCACATTCGGCGGCAAAAAGTATCTCATGCCCACAAATTACTATCACTGGGGCTTCTATTACCGGAAAGATCTCTTCAAAAAAGCCGGCATCAACGGAGCTCCCAAAACCTGGGACGAACTTCTGAGCGCCGCGCAAAAACTCAAGGCAGCCGGCATCACACCGATCGCCATCGGCACGAAGCAGGCTTGGCCGTCGGCGGCATGGTTCGATTTTATCAACATGCGCGTCAACGGTTATGACTTCCACATGAAGCTTCTGTCAGGCCAGGGAAGCTACACCTCGCCTGAAGTTAAGAAGACCATGGCAACGTGGGCTCAGCTCATCAAGGCAGGCGGCTTTCCCGATACAGCTCCGGCTATGACTTGGCAGGAGGCCTCGGCGCTGATGTGGCAAGGCAAGGCGGCAATGTACTTGATGGGCAACTTCATTGCCTCCGAAATTCCTTCCGCCGTCAAGGCGCAGGTTGATTTCTTCCCGTTCCCGACCATCGATCCTAAGGTGCCCGTCGCACAGGTAGCACCAACCGATGTTTATTTCATTCCATCGAAGGCCAAGAATAAGGCCAATGCAAAATTGTTTATGTCGTTCCTTGCACGTGCCGACGTTCAGCAAAGATACAACGAAGTCACCGGACTCTTGCCGGTAAACTCGCAGGCGAAAATCGACACCTCCAACACATTCCTCAAGTCTGGTCAGCAGATTCTCGGGCAGGCCAGCGGCCTGTCGCAGTTCTTTGATCGCGATGCGGATCCTGAAGTTGCCAAGGTCGGCATGGACGGTTTCGTTGAATTCATGCGTTATCCGGACAAGGCAGACGCAGTGCTGACACGCATCGAGACAACCCGCAAACGCGTTCACCGCTAATTTTTCAACACGCCGGTGAACGTGTTTCTCGCGCCATGGATGGGCAGCGGCAATGATTTCATTTATGCAAAAACGCGATCATAAAACCGCATGGCGCTTTCTTGCGCCGTCATTGGTGCTTTATGGCGCTTACGTGATTTTTCCGATCTTCTTTTCGATTTACCTGAGCATCACCCAATGGGACGGACTGACGCCCGCAGTGCTGCCGCTTTGTTATCAATCAGAAGAAAGCTGTCTGCAAAACTTCATCGACCTGTGGAACGACGAAGTCTTCTGGATGTCGCTGCGTAATAATTTTTACTGGCTGATTTTTTTCAGCTTATCGGCACCAGTGGGCCTCGCGCTGGCATTGTTTTTTCACGTCAAGTCGCGCTTCTCCAGCCTTTACAAATCGATGTTTTTCATGCCGATGGTGTTCAGCCTCGTGGTCGTCGGCACGATCTGGAGCTGGTTCCTACAGCCAAACTTTGGTCTGGTGGAATACATTCTCTCGGCACTCGGAGTCCTCAAGGAAGGCGAACACTTTACCCTGATGGCGAGCGATCGCTGGGCCACTGCAGGACTCATCATAGCAGCAAGCTGGCCGCACGCCGCCTATTGCATGGTCCTCTACCTCGCCGGGCTGAGCAACCTGCAAAGAAACGTCATCGAGGCTGCGGAAATTGAAGGAGTCAGCCGCTGGCAATTGCTGTGGCACATCATCCTGCCAATGCTCCGGCCTGCAACGGTGATCGTTGTGATTGTCACGATGATCGGAGCGCTTCGTTCGTTCGACTTGGTGTCGATTATGACCGCTGGCGGACCTGCCAACAGTTCCAACGTTCTGGCGCTCTACATGTATCAACAGACGTTCGAAAACTTCCGCTATGGCTATGGCGCGGCCATCTCGGTTGTCCTGTTTGCCATCAGCCTGCTGCTGATCCTCCTCTACCTGCGTCAAACACTCAAAGACGAATCAGGAAGGAGCTGAGCGATGGAACCTAAAAAACGCGGCTGGCTCTATTGGATTGTTGCAACCTTGCTGCTGCTGGTCTGGATTTCTCCCATTCTGGCCAGTCTGCTGACGAGCCTTAAAACACTCGAAGAGCTCAATGAAGGACACTACTGGACGCTCCCGCGCCATTGGAGCGTGCAAAACTACGTCGAGGCATTTACGGTCGGAAAATTCTCAAAGTACTTTTGGAACTCATTGGTCATCACAGTGCCCACCGTGATTGCAGTGTTGTTCTTCTCGTCGCTCAACGGCTACGTGCTGGCAAAGCTGCGCTTCCGCTGGAACAACAAACTGTTGCTCGTGTTTTTGGCTGGCATGCTGCTGCCATTCCAGATCCTTCTTATTCCGGTGTTCTATCTTTCTAACCAGTTCCTGCATACCTACGACACCCGTCTGGGAGTTGTTTTCTTCCACGTCGCCTTTCAACTTGGATTTGCATCGTTCTTCATGCGCAATTTCGTGCGCACAATTCCCGACGGCATCATCGAGGCGGCACGCATCGACGGCTGCAGTGAATGGCGAATCTATTCGCGCATGGTCATACCGCTGATGAAGCCTGCGCTTGCTGCGTTGGCAACATTGCTCTTCACATGGATTTGGAATGACTATCTCTGGTCACTCATCCTCATCCAAACCGACGACCTCAAACCGATCACATCGGGACTTCAAAATCTTAAGGGACAATGGATTGCCAGTTACCATCTGCAGAGCGCAGGTGCGGTGATTGCAGCCATACCGCCGGTCCTGATCTTTGCGTTTCTGCAAAAACATTTCATCCGCGGACTCACCATGGGAGCAGGCAAATGAGCCATCTTTTCCTTGAAGCGACCTTCGACAACGCGCAACATTTCAACCGTGCCGCCCGTTTCAAACAAAAGAGCAGCGAGGAATTCGAAGCCCACCTTGAGTTGCCCAATCAGCTTGGACTGGCTGCATTCACTCTCAAGCGCGAAAATCTGGCTCCGCTCGGACTGCGTGCCTACAATCAATGGACCTTGCGCATGAAGGTGATGGGCAGCGCAGGTCCGTTTGTTTGGCCATTCCGCTGGTTGCGTCTTTGCGGATTCAAACTGCATTCAACAGCTGAAACTGCGCTCGCCAACGGATACCAATGCTGGTCCGAATCGCCGATGCTCGGCAAGAGTCATTCGCTCAGCAGCGAAGCCTTTCCCGAACGTGAAGTTTTCGGCGACTCTGCCATCTACCGCTATTCGCAACTGAACGGTCACCTGCACAGCTGGTCCTTTACCTACACAACACTCGACGGAGCAGCTCAGAACGCATTCTACGGCGCACTCGACGAAGACCTGTTTTCAACAGTTTTTGAAATCGACCTAAACGCACAAACTCTCGACATAGCGCTTGAATGTGAGGGTGCAGACTGGGCACGTATCCGTTCACCTCGCGACGCCGGCCGTGACGATCATCTCATCGGTGCGTGGATGCTTGCAGAACCGACCAGCACCTTCCTTCCGATGATGGCTTCCGTGCAAAATTTATGGATGAAACTCATCCGACACCACGAACGAATTGCACGCAATCAAAGTCACGAAGAATTCGTTGAGCAAATCAAACCAGTGACCGGTTATACAAGCTGGTATCACCGCTACAACGCGATCAGTGAAGAAACCCTAATGGCCGATCTCGAAGGAATCCAATCCTCGACGGGCTACGGGATCTTTCAGGTGGACGACGGGTATCAGGCGGCTGTCGGCGACTGGCTTAAATTCTCTCCGCAGTTTCCAAACGGACTCAAACCATTGTTTGAGAAAGCCAAAAGCAAAGGACTCGAGCGGGGAATCTGGTGTGCGCCATTCATAGCGCTCGAGCACTCAAATATCGTCAAGTTGCATCCTGAATGGGTACTCAAAGACAAAACCGGACAACCGGTTGTGTGCGGCAATCATCCACTTTGGGGCGGGCTCTTTTTTGCGCTCGACACAGAAAATTTGGAATTCCGTGCGCACCTGAGCGAAGTTCTGCGCACCTACTTTCAAGACTGGGGCTGCAGTTTTCTCAAAGCCGATTTCCTCTATGCGAGCGCACGGATCGCCTCTGGCTCGCTGACACGCTCGCAGCGCGCGGCGCGGGCACATCAATTTCTGTTCGATGAATGCCGCAAATACGGGGCCAAGCTGCTCTCTTGCGGTGCTACTCTCAGCTCAGCCTATGGACGCTGTCATTATTCGCGCGTTGGTCCGGATGTCTGCGAAACATGGGAAAATGGCGAAATGGGCGCAGCCTCAAGCCGCGAAAAAGTGTCCACACGCGCGACGCTCGTCAATACAATTACCCGTGCCTGCCTCGACGGAATCTGCTTCGGCAACGACCCAGACGTTGTGATCTTGCGCGACGAAAAGCAGCAAATGACACGAGCGGAGCGGCACCTGCTGGCCACACTCAACAGCCATCTCGGCAGTCTGGTGTTTTGTTCCGATCCTGTGCAGGAATTCACTGATTGGCAGAAAACTGAACTCACCGAAATCAATAAGTCTGTCGCCCTCAGCCGCAATATGAAACTGTTCGCCGTGTGCGGCCGACAAGAGGCTTCGGGAGTTCTTTACCAAATTGTCACGCGCGGAGAAGGTCAGTCAGAAGGCATTCAAATGCAGGTGAACCTCAATCAGGAACACGTTCTTGGAGTGCCGCCACATTCGTGTACGAGCCGGCAGATTCAACAGGGCTGATCAGTTTATCCCATACTTCCCATACAATTCTCAGCGGCAAAGTGACAAACTGCGACCTCGTCGCGGTTTTGTATTTAACTCCCACAAAAACCCTAAATTCCGCTAAAAAAACAGGAATTCCATCCAATTCCGATAAAAATTAAATTTTTTGCCTATTTCTGACGATACTGCCGCGGGGACGGCGAATTCTAGGGGGTTATCATGAAACGCGTTGGCTCGTGTCTTTTGAGCCTGTCATTCATCCTCGCATCGTGCAGGGACAAAACAAGCCGCGACGAAGTCGTCAACTTGGCCGCCCTCTCCAAGAGCTCAAATGTGACTGCTGTTTCTGGCTCATATACCGAGCTTCAAAAGCGGGTCATCGGCCTGTTTGAAGCACAGTGCTACACTTGTCACGGGCAGAACGGCGCCAACTCTGGAAATATCGGTGATATCAGAAACATTGAAACACTGAAGGACAAAGGCCTTGTAAAAATCGGCACAGCGGCTGATCAGAGTAAGCTTTATCTGCGTATGGTCAACAAATCGCAGCCGATGCCACCCAAAGGAATTCTGCCCCAGGCGGATCTTGTCCTGGTCAAAACATGGCTCGAAAGAGTCCCCGAAACGCGTGAGCTTGTAACATACGAATCTGTGTACAAAGCAATTGAAGACGACTTCAACAAATATTCAGCCGAAGACAAAGTCAACATCCGGTATTTCCATCTTGTCAATCAATTCAATGCGGGAGCACCGGAACAGAGCCTTGAACAAACCAGAAAAGGTCTCTCGAAGATGCTCAACATGCTGAGCACTTCAAGTGAGATCGCGAAGCCAGTGCCGATCGACACTCTAAAACTAGTGTATCGCGTCGACCTCAAACAATATGAACTCCACCGGCCTGAAACGATGTACACGTTCATGCTGAAGACAGTGTACCCCTCAATGAGCGCGGCAGACAGAGAAAAATGGCTTCCCGATCCAGCCGAGGCCGAAGTTTTGAACTATTACGGCGCACGCTACAAAGAAATCTTCGAGGGAAAAAAGAGTCTCGCGGGTTTTGTTGATCCCAACTTGCACACGTTCAAAGACGGTTTGCCGGTCGTAAAACATCCAGTCTTGGAAAAGATGGCCCGGCAGATGCGAGAAGCGGCACAAAAATCTGACCCAACTTCGCTGAGTAAATTTGGCTCTGTCGCGCAATCCGAAGCGGCAGACAGCAAACGCTGTCAAAGCGAGGCCAACCCGGTCGGGGTTCAGTGCTCTAACCCGCTTCCGCTGATGCGTGCTGACTGGTTTGTCGCACAAGTTGCCGGAAACATGCGCATGCGAATTTACTATCATGCTGCAGGCATGGATGATGACACTGTGACCTTGGATGCCGCACTTGGTATCGACGACGTCGAAGGTTCGATCTACGACAATGATCCGGAGTTCGACAGAGAGACGATACCCAAGGAAAAAAGGATCATCCGTGCGGGTTTCAACAACTCAGGAGTGTCCATCAACCACCGCTCGTTTGAACGTATTGCACTTGATTACGTGCCAGGTAAACCGCTCTGGCGTGCGTTTGAGTTCAAGGACAAACTCAAGGATCAATTCAAAAAACATGACCTCTTTAAGTTTGCAGCGGGCCCGATCTTTGAAATCGGCAGCGAAGGTGAGTCGGGCTTTGAATGTGTGAACTTTATGACCGATCGATACACCGTGCTGAAAGACGGGCCAAAGGCAGGCCAAAAAGTCCGCACGTTGTCCTTGCTCGACCACGGAGTATTTTACCCGTCAAAACTGCCCAACAATGGCGAGCCATCGGTGGTCAGTGAATTGAAGGCCATTCGGTCGGCCGAGAGCTCGGCGGAGCCGACGGGGAATCAGAAGTACAACGAACTGATGACAAGCTTCGTCGAAACATACGGGCATCGCGATTACTTCCGCTGGAAATCCGACGATTATATCGCACGATACGGCGCGTTGCCCGTGGTAGCCGCAGCGGACAACCCTTATTCAGGCACGCGAAAAATCAAGTGTGAACTCGAGGAGCACAATCCGGTCGCATACCGTCACGAAACTCTTGAGTACCTCTTTCTGAAGAGAAACGGCATGCAGGCGTTCGTCAATGTCGGTCTCAAGGCTGAGCATTTGGACTACAAAATTCCCAACCAGCGTGCGCTTGAAAACAAGGAGGCAATGCTTATTCCAGCCCATGACCGTTCGGAACTTCTTGTTGTTGGAGCGCCGCTCTCTTGTTTGTCATGCCATACGCAGGGTTTTATCGAGAAGGAAGATCAGGTCGCAAAATACGTTGCCGAGGCATCTCGCCCTGAAGGCGTTGCAGAAGATTTCTGGAACAGGATTAAAGCGAAAATTACAGACTTCCACGTGCCTTTCGATGAACTCAAAGCACAGATGGAAAAAGATAATAACGTTTTCCGTACATCGCTGAGCCAAAGTGGAGTCAACTACAAGGATCCCGAACCGATTGTTGACACTTACAGAAACTGGGCAATCCCGGGCCTCACCTTTGCGAGCGTTGCCGAGGAGCTCGAAGTCACACAAAAACAACTCAAACAACTGATGCTGTTTGACAAAGACGTTGGCGAGCTGCTGCGTGAATTCCGAATTCCGAACGCGACGATACGCAGGGCAGAGTTTGAAAAGGCGTACAGGCCACTCATGTGTAAGATCCATCAAAGCTGCAAGACGATAGACAGTCAAAACATCATTCCGAACCAATAACAAAAAGGCCACCGCAGATATCTACTGCGGTGGCCTCGTCTCTCATTTTAGATTCAAACCAAATTGTCAGCCAACGAGAAACGCTCGACGCCACGCCAGTCGATCATCGAAAGACTGACCCGCGGAATGCCGTCGATCCACCGCACGCGGACCTCACCGAAACCGTCATTCAGCGAGCGCTCGACGCGCAGGCTGTTGCGTTCAAACCGCGACAAACCGTCGGCCTTGTTGAGTCCGCTTGACGTGAAATCATAAAGTGTACGACCGCTGACCAGCTGCACCCTGCTGATTTCGTGTACGTGACGATCGCCCGAAAGAAACACCGTGGGTGCAGAAATTCTTCCCACAGACGCCATCAGTCGATCGAACTCGGCGGGATAATTGCGCCACTTTTCGAAGTTGTGCTCAAACGACAAAACCTGAATGCTGGAGCCGATGATTTTGAGGTCGGCAGGCTTATCGAGTTCAGACTCAAGCCATTCCCACTGGGCAGCACCCAATAACTGTGGTTCCAGTTCTCGGACTGGTGTTCCCAGCCCAAGTGCACGTGCCGGATCGTATGGTGTCCTGTGGAAGCGCAGATCAGGAAGAATCAGATGAATTTTCCGTCCCTGATGCTCGAACATTTTCGATGAGTAGATCCCGTCGGATTGCGTTGCGTATTCTTGCTGCCAAAAGCCCCTGAACAACTGCTGCGATTCTTCCCGATACGGCAGGCTTGAGTCCGAATTGTCCGCGCCGAAGTCGTGGTCGTCCCACACGGCGGAAATGGGAACTTTCGCCATCAGGCGCTGCAGCGGTTCGAGACGTGAGAGTTCAACGTAGGCCTCCTTCAACGAAGGAAGGTTGTCGCGCTCAGGATAAAGGTTGTCGCCTAGAAAAACCCAATGGTTGAAATGTCGGCCAAGAATAGCGTCCCAGAACTTTTGGCTACGGCGCTGGCTCATGCACGAGCCAAAACCTAGAACCCAGTCGGGTTCGGCTGCGAGCGCAAGCTTGGAAAACACAGGGGTGCAAAAAGCGAGTCCCAAGGTCTTGAGAGCATTGCGGCGCGACAATTTCAGACTCATGAACTCTCCCCCCGTTTCGCGTGGGCCGTTCCTGACTGACCAGCTAGCAGGCCTTAAAGGCGACGTCTAGCCGAAGTTTAGTACGGCAGCGGAGTCTCTTTACTGACACTTGACGAACCGGAAGCCGACTCTGGATAATTAGCGTAATATTTGACAAAATACGAATTTACCGAGGCTTTTTTATGATCTTCAGATTGCCACAAGTGTCTAAAAATTTGTCAGTCGTCGCGGTTGCGGCAGTCTGTTTTGTGCCTTCCGCGTTTATCGCTGGATGCCAGAAGCGCTCGCTCAACGACACCAGTGTGCGTTCGAAGCAGTCCGAACATTTTCAAACCGCGCGCTCCATTCTCATGACGACACCGCTCGAGCAGCTTGACAAAAACAATCAGTTACTCGGAAAGCTCGCACAAGCTGCCGCCAAGTCCTCGCCCGAAGAACGGCAGGAGCTTGCCAACAAAGTACGCTCGATGATCGGTTCCGAACAAGCCAAGCAACGCGCGCTGAGAGTTGTGTTCGACTCAACGGAATGGAAGAGATACGTCACCCAATGTGCAACTGAAGGCCTGCCGAGCGTGACGGGTTACACCGAACTGTCATTGCTCCCCGACGATTTGCGGGACGAACTCATCAACGTCGTTAAAGCAGTTTACGCAGGCGCCGGCAAAGGTGACCACTCGTGGAAAACGACCATGGTCGCGCCCAAGCGTTGTCTCGACGCGATCCTCAGTTATGCAGTCAATCCTTTGAAGATCATCTCGACCCACGACAAGGTCAAGACAGACATCATCACTGCCTATGACGCTTATCTGCAGGTCTTTCGTGATTTTATTTTCCCCGACAAATCACGCGGCAACTACACTGCAAAACAGGTCGCGGACGTCGCCAAAATCTTCCAAAAGTTCTTGCAGGACGAAAAAACCAAGAGACCGGTGGTATCCGAGTACACAATTTACATGGGCGGCAGCTATGCCAACGGGCGCGCCAAGCTGGAAAGCTCGGATGTCGACATTATTACTGTCGATATGAGCAAGAACCCTGTACTTGCCGCGCACCAAATGTTTTCGCCACTGGCACTGACCGATGCGGTGCGCAAACGCGTCAGGCAAGACTACCCTGCCAGCCAGCCCGTCGATCTGAAGGTGCAAATCGACAACCTGTTCTTCAATTTGTCTTCCGGTCCGGCCGCCGAGGGGCCTGACATCCAGAGCAAGTTTTCGCGCTTCATGCCGGTCATGATTGCCATCCGTGCTGATGAAATCAAACTCGAGATCTTTGATGTTTTTGAAGAGCGTCCGCCGAGCCTGAAAGCCGCATTCAGCGAACCGCTTCCCTCGCTTACAACAAATCCCTGAGACCTTTGCAGTAGAAGAGAGAAACAGTGCAGCAGGAAGATGAAAAATCGGGACGCCGCCTTTTTTTCAAAATCCTGCCGTGGATTTCTCTTGGATGGGGTTTGTTTTCCGCAACCTTAATCACGCACAACACACGCGGAATTCACAAAGTTCTGCTTTTCATGGGTGTGTTTGCACTTGCCGGACTGCTGGCTTTTCTTTTGCCGCGCAGCAATCGGGCGTGGCTAAACTGGCTCACACTGACATCGCAGCAGACTGCGCTTCAGTTCATTCTCTTCTTCGCTCTGCCGTTGCTTTGGCGCGCGGAAAATCACGTTTGGGTGAGCATCATTGCAGTACTCGCGACGAGCACACTTTGGGATCCGCTCTTCATACAACTTTGGAAAAGCTCGACCTACCGGTTGGTCATGACTCTCACCTGCCTTTCGATTGTCTGCGGGCTCTTTGTCGTGACCTGGCTGCCGTCGCAGCTCGCCCACTCGCGGACAATTTTCGCCGGACTGATGCTCCTGGCAACACTCAGTGTGTTTGCAAACCGCGGCTCGGATTATTGGGGCAGTGTTTTTATCGTTCTGGTGCCCTTGTTGATTTGGAAACCGGTTAATTTGCCGCCGGTGGGCGTCTGGGTGTCGGAAGGCGAAATAAAATTCAACGATGACACCCGCTCCGTTGAATGTGTTTCGCGTATTGGCGCTCCGCACGGCTTCCTTAGTGAGATATATCACCGCTGGAGCATCGAAACTCACGAGTCGGGCGGAGATTTAATTAAACTCCCGGCTGTCTCGGGCAACGGAATAGACGAAAAACCATACACCACACGCTCCAGAAAGCAGGAATTTGCCAGGGGCTACGAAGAAATCAAAACCTTGAAAATAACTTGCACCATCGAATTGCCAAATGCAGGCCCCATCGGGCGCATTACCTACGCGGGTGCACTCTGACGCCTGCGCAGTGACGTGAACAGCAAAGTCGCTCCGCTCAGCATGCCTGCGAGAAGAAACACAATGAACCAAGTTGCGTTGGACAAACCAAACGAGTTCGACAACTGGCCGAAGGTAAACGGCAACAAGACCGCTCCGGCAACGCCACTCAGTACGGTCAGGTTTGCAAAATGGCGCGACGCCTGAACGTCGGTGAAAAACACAGTCAGCGAACCAAGCGCGAGGCTATACATTCCGCCGATGCACAGCCCGAGCAGCAGAATGAACGCACGGCTGACAAGCAGCGCCTTTTCCCCCGTCTGCAACCAACCTAAAAACAACGCGAGAAAAAAGAGCAGGCAACAGGCAGAGAGAGCAGACATAATTTTGGGGTACTGCGCGGCAGGTGGCGAACGGAATGTGAAAAACAATCGTGCACCCAGCAATCCGCCCCAGAAAAAGGAGCTGGCAACCCGCGAGGCATCGGTTGTGAAGCCGAACAGGTGCTCTGACATAAGCCCCAGGCTGTTGGATAAGTTTATTTCGCTTCCAACGTAACAAAAAAGCACCAGACTCGCGGCAATCACCGGCAGCGGAATCGTTTTTCCGTCCGAGTGCTCGTGCTGGCGTGTGACAGGCGGTGGCTGACTCAGATGCGGACTGCGCAACACATGTGCAGAGAGAATCATGTATGCAACAAAAAATGCGGCTGCCGGCAAACGCCATGCCAGTGTGCCATCGGTGATTCCGTCGATGCGCAGATACTGGCTGGACGTGAGTGGAAAAAAGACAGCTCCCGCGGTGAAGCCCATGTTCAGCAAATTCAATGCAAAAGATGGCGACTCGCTGGAGAGTGCTGCTGCGTTGTTGAAAATTCCGTTCGTACCGATTCCGAATCCGATGCAGCAGATACCCGCAAGTCGCAGCGGGGTCATAAGAACATCATCTAAGCCCAGCGCTCGTGCCAGTGGCAGCGTTGTCCAATCCGAAAAGTAGTAGAGGATGACGCCCGCCCCCAAAAACCACAAACTGCGTGCCGTCCAACGACGATAGTTCTCGCCGCCGCAGCGCTGGCTGGCGAACCGACTTCCAACAAACGATGCCCCACCCTGAAGCATCATGGCCAGCCCGAAAATGGCAGGAGTCCAGCCAAAATCGCGTAAAATCAAATCAAGACAACTGCCGGGATAGGCAAGCAAGCCGCCTGTCAGCAAGAACGCGAAAAAGTGAGGAAAAAGTGTTCGGTTCATGTGTCTCTCCCGCCGGTCTGCGAGCATAACCGCGTCGGTGCTTGATACACAAGGCTAGTCTGGCTATTCTCCCGAGCATTCTGAAATCAGGGGAACAATCTTCATGAGCAATATGTCCGACATCAGCAGCATCAGCCTTCCCAAGCGCCATCAGGTCGAACCCGCACGCACTTGGGATCTCAGCCTGCTGTTCAAAGACCTCGACGATTGGCAGCTCTCACTCGAATCGCTTCCTTCCGAACAGGAGCTCAACGAGGAGCTCACGCGCCGATTCAAGGGCAAGCTCGAACAAGGCGGACCATCCTTGATTCACGAGGCCATGCACGCACGCAATGGGCTCATCCGTAAACTGGAAAATCTTTACGTCTACGCTGGCCTGCGCAACGCAGAGGACGTCGGTGACTCGCGCTCAAGTGAAGCGATCGCAAAGATTTCGCAGATCAACGCGGTCCTGATGTCACATTGGTCATTTTTGAATCCAGAATTGCTGGCCGTTAAAGCACTCCACCTCTGGAGCGATGAACAACCGCTTGTCGAGTTCCGCTATGAACTCCACGAACTCATCCGCTCTCAAAAGCATGTTCTCAGCGAACGCGAGGAATCAATCCTGACTCAGCTTTCAACGCCGCTGGGCCAGTTTGCCGACATTCATTCAAAGTGGAACAACGTCGACCTCAAATTCCCTGCCGCCAAAGACTCAACCGGAAAAGAACATCTTGTCTCGAATGGACGGTTCGGAGTCCTGCTCGCATCCAGCGATCGAACTCTCCGCAAGAACACATTCGAATCGTTGTACAGTGAGATGGTCAAATCGCGTCACCTCATCGCGGCGAATTTTTTCGGACGCCTGCTCACCGGTTCCACAACCGCCAAAATTCGCGGATTCTCTGGATTCCTCGAGTCACAGCTTTTTCCAGATGACATTCCAACTGAAATTTACGACAGTCTCGTCGCAACGGTGCGGAAAAATCTCAAGTCGCTCCACCGCAGCGTGGCATTGCGCAAAAAGGTGCTGGGCATAGATAAAGTGCATCTCTACGATCGCTATGTTTCGCTGGCCGGCGGCAAGGAAGAAACAAAGATCAGCTACGACGACGCGTGTGAACTCATTCTCAAAAGCGTAGCGCCCTTGGGTGCGGAGTACGTAGAAATAGCGCGCAAAGGACTCACAGAGCATCGCTGGGTCGATTGGGCGGAGAATGAAGGCAAGCGCTCGGGTGCATTCTCGTGGGGAACCTTTGATTCCAATCCGGTGATGCTGCTCACCTGGACCGGAAGCCTCAACGATTTGTTCACTCTGGCTCATGAGCTCGGTCATTCGATGCACAGCTGGCTTGCCAACCACACACAACCCTACCATCTTGCCGGTTACACAATTTTTGTAGCCGAAGTGGCAAGCACTCTGAATGAAGTGCTGCTCTCCGACTACATTCTCACCCACATGCCCGACACACCGCTGGCGCGTGACTGTCTTTCACACTGGCTGCAAGGGTTCGAAGGAACCGTTCTGCGCCAAACACTTTTTGCCACCTTTGAACGTGACGCAAGCCGGCAGGTGGATGCGGGCGAAGCGATGACCGCAGATTCATTTGACTCTCTTTATTCGCAGCTGGTCAAAGAATGGTACGGAACCGATGCAGGGTTCGAGCAGGTCAACGCCTCCGAATGGATGCGCATACCGCACTTCTATTCAACCTTTTACGTCTACAAATATGCGACGAGTTATTGCGCGTCACTCGCCCTTTTTGAAGAACTCAAACGTGATGGCGGACAAGGTGATGCCCGCAATAAAGTTCTCGGCCTGCTGAAGGCCGGCGGATCAAAATCACCGCTGGACATTCTGCTTGATGCCGGAGTGGACTTCCGAACCCCAGCACCCGTTGAAAAGGCGTTCATTGCCTATGAACGCTTCCTTGAACGTGCGGAGTCGGCATTCCTGAAAAACTAACTCACCCCCGAATTGCACGACTGGAAGAAAAGGACCTCATCGCATGGACACCAGCTACAAGAGCCGCGTTGACCAAAGCGCCGCATTTTTAAAAAATTGGGACTCGGAGGTTCCAGATTTGTGCATCGTGCTTGGCTCTGGACTCGGCAACGCCATACCCGACATCGATTCGATGCCCTGTTTGAAATTTTCAAAGATTCCGGGATTTGCTGCCAGTGAAGTGGTTGGCCACGCAAGCGAATTGCGCGTCGGAGAAGTTGCTGTTCCGAATTCAAGTGCAAAACGAAAGATCGCCTTTTTGCGCGGTCGCAATCACGCCTACGAAGGCTTCACAGTCGGTGATGTGGCACACAACGTGCGGGCCATGATTGCGTGGGGAGTCAAAGGTATCGTGCTGACCAATGCAGCCGGATGTCTTGATACATCGTGGAAGCTTGGCGACTTTATGTTGATCGAGGATCACATCAACCTGTCGGGCCTCAATCCACTCGCCGGAACGGCCGGCAATGGCTTTGGTCAGCGTTTTTGCGACATGACGCGCTGCTACGACCCTGGATGGGGAGAGGCCTTCAAAACGCGTGCCAAGACACTCGGTGTCCAGCTGCGCAAAGGTGTTTACGCAGGGGTCCTTGGTCCGTCTTACGAAACGCCTGCAGAAATCCGGATGTTGCGCACACTTGGGGCGCAGGCCGTCGGAATGAGCACAGTGGTTGAGGCTATCGCCGCCCGACAAATGGGTGCGAAACTGGTTGGACTCAGCTGCATGACCAATTACGGCGCCGGACTCAGCGGACCCGCAGATAGGCTCGACCATGCCGACGTTGTGCAAATGGGCTCTTCTGTGGCAAAAACAATGGCAGACCTCGTTCTCAGTACCGCAGCAACTCTTTCATTTGGAGAGCCACCAGCATGAAGATTAAAGTTGCCGGGCAGGACCGAGACGTCCGCGTTTTATTTTCCGAGGAACAAATCCGTTCGCGGGTGAGTTCAATCGCCTCCGAAATCAACGCACAACCGACACCCGACAACTCAGCGTTGGTCGTGCTGGTGGTGCTTCACGGTGCGCTTTTATTTGCAGCCGACCTCGTCCGCCATCTGACCATGCCAACCGAAATCGAATCCGTGCGCATCCGCAGTTATCAGGGAACGCAATCCACCGGAAAAATCGAATTGCTTTCTGAGTTACCCCAGCGTCTGCGCGGAAGACACATTTTGGTGGTTGAAGACATTATCGACAGCGGACGCAGCATCGCATTTCTTCGTGAAAAACTGACTGAGCTGGGCGTTGCATCGATGCGTGTGGCAGCACTTCTCGACAAGCCGGACGCACACGAAGCCGACATTCAAGCCGACTACGTGGGATTCAAAATCGGTCGCAACTTCGTTATCGGTTATGGTTTGGATCTTGATGGTCACTACCGCAACCTGCCACACGTTGCCGAGGTTTTGGGGTGCTGATAGCCCAACTCAGACTATCACTTCTTGCAATCGCCTCGATCGCTCCGCAGGCGCTCGCGCTTGAATTCGGCGGCGGCGGTGGAATCGTCACACAGGGCGACGATCGTCTCTCACCGGCTATTCAAGGTTGGATGAAGGCAGGACGCGTTCTTTTGTCATCAACATTTATAGGCGAAAAGAACTCAGCATTTGCACAGCAAATTGCCTTCCCGCACATGAGCTACGTTGCGCCGCTCGGAAAAAGTAAAACCATCGCGGCGAGTCTGGGTGTCGGTGGGATGGTGGCGCGAACTTCTGTTCAAAAATTCGATGAAAACGGCAACAGCAGTAGAAAAGTTACCGCAAGCGCCGGCTTGGCGCTCGGACTCAACTGGACTCCTCAGCTCAGCCGCCGCATTCGCTTCCGCTTGAGCTGGGATTCGCTATTCATTCCCCCGGGCATCAGCGTCCTCTACATCACCTACGGGCACATGCAGAGTGTGACCGCCGGATTGGGTTGGGATCTTTAAATGAAGATTTTGCGACTTCTATCCATTCTGCTTGTCGTTGTTATGCCGGCGCGCGCATCGGCATACCGCTTTGGTGTTTCGGGTGGAAGTGTCGGCCTCAGCAACGGTCATCCGAACGCAGCCGATTTCCGCTCCATCAACAACTACAAAGCACATCTGACCATTGCCGACGTCGACGTGAGTCTCGCCACCACTCAAGCGCTGGTGGGGCGCGTGTTTGAATTCAAATCAGGTGCCTTTGTCATTCCGGCCGCCGGACTCGTGCTCGACGGCAACGGTTCCGGCCCAGGGTTTAGTGCCACCTTTGGCTGGACTGCGTTTTGTTGGGGAATTTGCCTGTACGTTGAATTACAGAACATGATCGGAGCGGGCCCCAACCGCCACCTTGTCAGCGGCAGTGCGGCCCGCATCGGACTCGATTATTCGAGCAATTGAACAAACTGCTGTTGTCGATTATTCAAACAAGCCCAGCAAAGATGCAAGTTCAATGATGCGCGGAAGGTGCTTCTCGCTTGTCTCACGCAACACGTCGCCGCCGTTGACAGTCAGCGCCACAAGGTCACTGTACAATGCCGCGTCGGCTCCTGTCTGTGCTTCCTGAATGATCTTTCGCAACGTTTCAGGAGTCACTCCTGCATCTGAGGCAAGCACTTCCAGCTTCACCCGCGACACGAAGCGTTTGTATGCAGCAACATTCGGCTCTTCATCGGTGATCTCTGCACCTGTGGCAGCAATCGCCGTCTGAATGATCTTGTTGTCTTTCTCGAGACGGTCTGTGAATTTTTCCGGCGCAACATAAATGCGTTCGACCTTCTCAACCTGTTCCTTGCTGAACCCGTTTGCTCCCTGATTGGCCTTGACGAACGGAGCCACCGCGTCGCGTTTGTCAATGAGTCCGCGTGAGTGGCACGACAAACAACTGAGCGGCTGAGTTACGATCTTTTGACCAGAATCCGAAGTTGCAAACACAGCACGGGTCGTTTTGAAAGCTTCATCACTAGGTATCTTGAAGTCTGTAATAAACGCATTCAACGCGACTGTTGCGAAACCCTGCAACCCGTTGGGACGCATGAACTGATACTCAAATCCATGAAAATCGAACGCCTTGTCGGCCTCGCGCACGTCTTTTCCGTTTTTTACACTGTCGCATGCGAGAGTGTTGGGCGGCAGCGGTTTCGCGGTGCCATCGGCATTCCAGAAGGAATCGTAAATAGCTTTGTCAGCCGCACTGAGCTTTGACGGGTCAGCTTTGCGTGTCGGACGCAAATAGTCGAAGTTGATCGGGGTCTGGGTCCAATATTTTCGTGCCCAGTCAAACAGGATACCCCCGCTGGCGTCTTTGAAGACGTCGTTGGGGTTGGTAAACATATTCAAACACTCATATCCCAAAACCGTAGGATCATTGTTGTCAAACAAGATAGGTCCGAAGGGATATTTCAGCGCATGCTGATACTTATTGACACCTTCGTCGGCTTTTTCGAACTCATACGAGCGCCACAGAGCTTTGTCCGTGAATTGTTGAGTTTCGATTCTTTCCAGAATACGATGGTTCTGGCTCACACCCGAGTCAGTGAACCCAGAGCGCATAATGATCGGGCTGAGTCTAATTCCACTCGATGGATCGGGCGCATTGTCACGCATCAGAGCACCTTCGTCGTCAATGCCAAGTGCAATATCAAGTACACCGGTATCAGCTGGAATACCCGCAAGATGATAATAGACACGCTGCTTGTAGTTGCCGAGCACTTGAAAGATAAACCAGTCGCCGCGGATGAGCGGCAGTGGCGTGTGTTCTTGTGAGTATGAAATTTGGTTGCCTGCGGCATTGACTGACTGCCCTGGATTTTTCAATAAAACGACAGGCGGCAGAAGGTTGTCCGCTGATCTTCTCTTTGTACCGTCTTTGTTGAGAATTCCGATTGCAAAGCTACCTGCACTGCCGCCCGCAGCGGTGATGGACGGAAGGGTGACAAAATCCTCCGTCTCGTTTTGCAGAATTGTTTGCTGGGTGCCCGCGTTTGCAATGTAATCCTGCAACACGGCGTCCAATGTTCCGCCCGCGATGGGATTGGCATTGTTCAAAGTCATCACGCTCTTCATCCATTGCAAATTGCTGTCGCACTGGTACGGCCTGACGGGCTTGCTCTTGTCACACGCTCCAGTTGCTTTGTATTCAGGAGGAACGACCTGAAAGTTGGCCACGAAAAACGCATCCTCGGCAGCTGTGTCACGCGCCGGTCTGCGCGATTCGAAAACTTCCTTCCAGCGGCCGATGCGAACAGCCGGATTTTCGGGTGGATTCAGACCAAAGGGAATGTGCAGGTCGTACTCCGACAAATCCACCCTGTACAACAATCCCTTGCCGTCGATCGCAACAGGTTTTTCAATGCGATTTCGCGTTGAGAGCATGTTGAGGAGTTTTGACAAAGCTTCCCGATGCCGCTGAATTTCACTTTCGGTAACACCGGAGTTCCACAAGTTTACGAAATGAATGTAGCGCAAATCTTTGCGGTTCTGCTGACGGTCGAAATCCTCACGGATCGTGCGAAAAACGTCAGCCATCTTGACTCTCTCGCGAATTGCGGATGCGGCGTTGCCTTCAGCAACGATCCACCTCCGCACGGAATCAATCTGGGCCTTACTCAGCAATCCTTTCGGAGGCATCGGCTGGTTGGCTGCATTCATCCGCGTGAACAAAAGACTTTTCTCTGGCTCACCAACCTTCACATATTTGCTGTCTGCGCGGGTGAGGATATCAAAATTCAACACATCACCGAACCCACCCTGCCGGTTTCCACCAGCATGACACGCCGCGCATTCGCTGGTGAAAATATTGACGACCTCTTTACGCAACGCCTGGACGTCCAACTGCGAGGCATCGGCAGCACACAGCGCGGTCGGGTTACCTTGTACACAAGCCTGAGGCTTCAATTGGACAGTCGAATCGCCTGAATTTTTGCCTGAACGGCAGGACGTTTGGCTGTGGATGACAAACACACATCCTACCAACGTGAGCAGAGCTCTTTTTGCCAACATTTCAACACCCCTACTTTTTCGAGGGCAACATCGGCAAATTCAAAGAAAGTCTTTACTCAACTATAAAAATGTTAGCGTTTTTGGGATTCTCGGTCGTTTTAAGCAGTTACAGTTTGATATACAACTTCTCCTTGTCACGACTCAAAGACTGCATTGAAGAAGATCTCTATAGTAGCCTTCCACCTTTCGCGCATAATCGGAGGCTGTAGCAGAGCCGTTATAATAGTACGCAAGCTGGTAAAGTGAGTCCGAGTACGAAGTCTTTTCGGAAACAACACGCACAGAGTACTTAAGATTCGTCAGAATGTTGAAAGTAATTCCATCCCAGCGTGAGTCGCTGTCCGGCAACATGCGGCCGTTCTCATCGATGGCAGTTATGATCTGCGCCAAACCGATACCATTGCAGACACCAGATCTGCAGGAATCCTTGACCGAACCCAAAAGCGTTTCCTGCTCAGTTTTCGCCATCAATGCACGCACAGGATCGATCCCGCGCGCGGAGGCCCAAGCACGAAATCGGACTGCTGACGATTCACCAGATTCCACGATCGTTCTCTTGAAGCAGTGTTGCAGCGCCCGCGCCTTTTCACACAGCGAACGGTTTTTCTGCACGCCGCTGCCAATCAACGTCTGGCTCTGTGGCCGGTCGCCTTCAATTGAAATTCCACGATATGCGTCGAAAGTTGTGTAGTCCGTAGTTCCCGGGCGTTCTTCCCATGAGTATTGGCAGACAGATGAACCCACACCGCTCGACGAACCGTCCTGCCCCTGCTCACCGCTGAGCGTGATGTGTTCCGAGAAGACGTATCCACCTCGAAATGCACAATCGAATTCTTTATTGGTGACTTCAAAGTAGTAGTGTTTTCCGCTCAAACGAGCTGCGCCAGAGTACGTATATTTCTTGCCGGCCTTGAGATTGCAATAATCCTGACCCAACTCGGAAACATTTTTGGGTTCAATCTTAAAGTAACTTTTTATTCCCTGCTTCAAAACAAAATAAGCTGGCTCCGAGCCGACATCCTGCCCCGCCGCGGCGCGTGGGCGCTGTGGGTTCACCACGTTTCGCAAAAAACCACTGCGGTCGCATGAAATAAGGCATAGGCTGCTCAACGCCAAGGCCGCATTCAGATAGCGAATTTTCTTCATTAAAATCACCATACCCCTGCTGTTCCGTCGGCGTTGTCCGCACTTTTTTCTGTGTGAATCTCCGCCGTTTGGGCGCCAATTCAAAATCAGGAGCAGCAAGAAAAGTGCCTCAAAAGTGTGGTGATTTCACTGAGGATTGCTGCACTCAATGTGTAAAAAGTATGGTCAGTGAAAAAACTCTTCACATAACCGGGCGACGGCATGTGGAGGCTCGACCTTCGGCCAACGAATGAGGCGGGAATCAGGTTCGGGTCGTCAGCCATTCCCTGCGACGTGCCAATGCCACCGCGCGAGGCGGGAGTTTGAGTTCACTTTGCCGTTTGCTGGCCAGCTGTCCGCAGGCTGCGCTGACATCCTGACCACGCGAGTAACGGACGGGCGCTGGTATCGACCTGTCGGTCAGGTACTTTTGAAACTCACGCATACGCTCGGGGTCGGTGGCCACCATTTCTGAGCCTGGGTGAGGATTCATCGGAATCAGATTCACCTTGGCCTTGAGGCCGTGCAGAAACTTAACAAGTTTTTTAGCGTGAGGAATGGAATCGTTCACACCGTTGATCATCACGTATTCAAAGGTAATGCCGTGCCGCGTCTGGACCGGATAACGGAGAAGTGTTTCCTTGAGTTCAGCAAGCGGATATTTTTTGTTCACGGGCATCATCGCGGAACGCTGCTCTTCATCGGCAGAATGAAGCGATATGGCAAGACTCACAGGCACTCGCCGTCCGAGCTCTTCGATCGCAGGCACGAGGCCGCTCGTAGAGACTGTGACGCGATGTTTGGACAGTGCAAAATAGCGTTCGTCGAGCATCACCTCGCAGGCAGCAACAACTTCATCGAAATTGTCGAGCGGTTCGCCCATGCCCATAAAAACAATGTTGGTCACCCGACGCTCTTCACCGCGTTCAATCAACCTGCGGTTGGCGATGATGATCTGCGCGAGGATTTCTCCACGGGTGAGATCGCGACTGAGTCCCATTTTGCCTGTCTGGCAGAACGTGCATGCCATTCTGCATCCGACCTGACTGCTGACGCACAGAGTTACGCGATTTTCCGAAGGCATCAGTACACATTCGGTGAACAGACCATCGTGGGTTTTGAGAAGAATTTTTTCCGACTCATCATCGGACTTCAGCAGCGTGTCGATTCCCGGCAGACTCCAGTCGAAATCTTCGCTGAGGCGCGCGCGCAGAGGAAGCGAGATATTCGAAAACTGATCTGGGTTGAGGCAGTTCTTGCGGGTCATCCATTCGATGATCTGCGATCCAAGGAATGGTTTGGCGCCTTGTGCGACGCACCACTCTTTCCAAGCCGTTTCCGACAGGTCCAGCGCATATGGTCGTTTCATCGGGCTCACCCTCCTACCGTCCTACTCCCTCGAGGAAAGTACGCACCTGCGCAACAAAATTCTCGGGGTCCTCGATGAGCAGCAGATGCCCCATGTCGGCGAAGGAGAAAAGCTTCGCATGTGGGATAAGCTTCTGGATTTCTGAACTATTTTCAGCAGGAATGACCTCATCGTGGGTTCCAGTCAAAACAAACGTCGGACAAGTCACCTGTGCAGCCAAAGTGGTGCCGTCAAAGCCAACAGTGGCGTTGTACTGCGCCTTTGCTCGCCCCTGAGCACTCTCGACGGTGTGCGACTTGAGCATATTCTTCACCATGATATCGATCAGCATCGGCGAGGCTGCCCTGAATTTGGGCCCAAAATAGCGGCTCATCCGCCGGTGCATGACTGCGGCATCCTGAGGCCAGGGTTCGAAGGGTTTGCGCCTTGCCTCCTCGCCGTTGACTCCTTCCGGCCAGACCCGTGCCCGACCGCCCGCAGTTGTGCTGACAAGCGTGAGTGAATTTACCCGCGCGTCCTGCGCAGCCCATGTTTGTGCTATCATGCCGCCCATGCTGATGCCGAGCACATGGTATCCCCGTAACTGCAATGCCGCAGCAAAACCCTGCGCAACAAAAGCAGCATCAAGGGCCATGTTCTGCACCGTCAGGTCGGCAATTCCTCCCTCGGTTTCGCCTGCTCCGCGATTGTCCAAGGCAACGGTTGCCAAGTGAGGCATCTGCGCATGAATGCGTTTTCTGAAGGCTCGGAAATCGGCGCGCGGCCGTGCAAAACCGTTGATGAGGATAAGAAGTTGGTCTGCCGGAGCATCGCTCACAGGTGGCTCATAATCGCAGGCGATGCGCACATCTCCCCGTTCCACGACAACAAGCCCCGAGCTGCGACTTACGTCGACAAGCGGCAGACGCGGTGAATCAAAGTTGAATTCTTGTGATTGCATCAGCAGACGACTCCTGTTGTGCGGGCACCGCGAGAGCGCGCAGTGCACGCGCCAATTCATCAACACCCTGAATAGCTTGCTTCATATCGATTCCGTGTTTGAATTGAAAGCATGGATAAAAACTCGCTGAATTCGCAATCAGTCAAGTTCACTTACTCTCCACCCACGGAACTTGTTCCGTCGCTGTGGATCTTGGATGGCACGTGGAGCAATTTTCTCGGTCGTCGGATGACCGTCATTCGCCTGCGTAATAACGAAGTCTGGATTCACAATCCGATGCGCCTTCACAAGCCGGAGCTGGACTGGCTGTCGTCGTTGGGATTCATTCGCGGACTCGTAGCCCCCAATCAATGGCATGTGTCTGATCTGCTCTGGATGGCAGAGCAGTTTCCAGAGGCACAAATCGTTTGTCCGCAATCGTTCCTCGATCGCCACCCGAGCTTGAGCAGCAGAATGCTTTTCACAACCGATGTTCAACATGTGACACCGGATCATGAATTGGAATTTTTGCCGGTGCCCGGGGTCCGCTTTGAAGAGACCGTGTTGTTTCACCCGCTCTCGCGCACTCTCATCCTCTGTGATCTGATGATGAACCTTCCGCCGGCCGAAACTGCCTTGCGGCGGGCGTTTTTCAAATTGAACAACATGGGTGAATGCTGCTCACCCACCAGAACACTCAAGTGGCTGCTGACTAATGACAAAAAAGAGCTGCTCCACTTTGTGAGTCAGCTCGCGGAACTCAACCCACGCCGGATTGTCGTCAACCACGGCGAAATATTTGAAGGCGAAGGAGGGAATCAAATCCGCACATCCTTCGCCCTGTTATTTGGCTGATGATTCGTTTTTCAGCGGCAGGCTGAGTCGCGCACCGCAAGACCATGGCGTGAATACGCTTGGTTGATCAGACAATAGTTCGATCCGCGCACGTCAGCCCGTGACGGCTCTGAATCGAGCGCCAGCAATGCCTCGTAGGTGTCTGTGTACTGGCTTGCCGTGTAGAGCATCTTCAAGAACCACTGGCGCGCCGTGGCACGACCCACTTCATTGCCGTATTTTTCAACCAACGCCTGCGTCAGATGGAAATATGCCGAACCAAAAATAAGCCCTTCCTTATGAACTTCGCGCTCGTTTTCTTTCGGCGGGTACATGTATTCGCCATCCAGATTGCGCACCGGACGTCCGTCCGAGAAGAAGCCCGGTCCAACATCAGCAGAACCAGTGATCAGCTGTGACACTGTGTCGCCAATTCCTTCCGAGAACGCGCGGTCACGGATACCGCCCGTATTGTGGTGCAATCCGTGTCCCCATTCGTGGTAGACGACGTCGGCAATCTCGCCAGTATTTGCACAGCCAATCTTCTTTCCGCTGCTTGTCGTGCGCTCTCCGGCTTTGAAGAAGTTGACCGAGCGACCGTTCCAGAACGCGTTACAAATGTCGTTCATGTTGACGTTCGCAACAACCTGAGTGGAGAACCAGTTCGGGTTGATGACCGGACGTGCCCATGCCTGTACCACCGAGAGATGATAAAACGTGGTGTTTTCAGCCAGCGTCGAGTTAGAGCGTGCATCAAACAAAACATCTCCACCAACGACCGCCGAGGCAGCCTGTCCGGAACTGTTTTGCACTTTGAAGCGTGGCGAGCTCAGCGACGCACGTGCTTCTTGACGCTCGGGAATCTGCACAACGCCTTCGGAATCGGCTTGGTAAATCTTGCTTCTTCCAAACCATCCTCCGCCGCGCCCAACAGCTTGCGCATAGGGCATGCCGACAGTCATTTGTGGTCCATTTGGAATGCGCTGATTGACGACACCTTCGATCTTGGCCTCAAAATAAATGGTATTTGCATTCCAAGAGATGATTTCATTTTTCTCGGCATGGGCCACTACTGTGAATGCATCGCCCGTCGCAGACTCGGATTCAAAACGCAAAGCGGGCTCAAAAACGTACTGGCCGTTCTCGACGCGCGGCACATAACGTTGGGTGACAGTCTCAGGCTTGACCTTTGCAGACGGCCCAAGAACAGCACGAGCTGCTTTCAGCGCCCGATCTGCAGGCAGCTTGAAGCCCTTAAGAGAAGCTTTGTCTGCACCGAACGACTTACTGACAAGGCTCGTCAACTGGCCTTCGCTAAAGCGAAAGGTCAGCTCGGCGCCTTCGATGATGGTGCCGCCCGACGACAAAAAGAAGCTCGCAAAAACATGCTGGTCATCGACAAAAAAGCGTTGCGTGTCGACCAGAAGTGTCAATCCGTTCACCGACAACTCTGAAGCATGCTGCGCCGCAAAATGACGAAGGTGCTTGTCGAGATAGTTCATGAACGCAGTTCTGCCGCGTTGTGATGCCCGCGCAGAACGAATCCATGCCGCCAGTTGGGCATCGCCACCGAACGCTGCGCTCAGGCTCAACGGCATTTGGCCAAAACGTGATTTTGCCGATTGGTTGACCGGATCGACCGTTACGACTTCTCCGAGCACACCAAAGCTCTCGCGCACGGGAGCGGCACTCTGAACGCGGCCGATGGTAAAATTGGGAGCGGGAATACGCCACGAATGCAAGGATTCCTGAGTTGCTGCGGCGCGCGAAACACGCTCTTCAGCGGGATGCGATACCACTGCAAATGCAGTCGGTGCGGTTAGAGTGACCAAAACAGACGCCATGGTCGACAAACGTGTTCCGTTCATGGAACATCCCCCTCATCCGGTTGGGAATCCTGAAGGCTGAAGACAACCTCAGATTCATCTAAAAAAGTAAGACCTGAGCGGCACATTAGCCGTCCGGCCAGTCGGCGTCAAGATTCTGACATATTAAAAAGATAAAGTCCGGACGCAGATTTGCTGCGCACGCAGGCGGGGATCAGATGAACAAACTGCTGATGGAATCGGATTTGTGGATTCGGCGGATCGCTTTTCCGAGTAATTCCGCAACACTCAACACTTGAATCTTGCTGCAGGCCGCAGCTTCGGGACGCAACGGAATGGAGTCGGTCAGAAGCAGCGTATCGATAGCACTCTTTTCAACTCTCTCCACCGCGGGGCCGGTCAGAATTCCATGTGTCACCGCCGCAATCACGCGGGTGGCTCCACGCTCTTTGAGGACGTTTGCCGCCTGACTCAGAGTGCCCGCGGTATCGCAGATGTCATCAACAAGAATTGCAGTTTTGTCCTTGACGTCACCAATCAGATGCATGACCTGCGACACCCCCGGACGATCACGGCGTTTGTCGACGATGGCGAGCCCGCAATCGAGAAGTTTTGCAAGTGCACGTGCGCGCTCGACTCCGCCTGCATCAGGCGAGACAACAATCGGATTGACAACCTCCATGCGCGAGAGATGTTCAAAAAAAACCGGTTTGCTGAACAGATGATCGACAGGAACATTGAAAAAGCCTTGCACCGCGCTGGTGTGCAACTCGAGAGTCAGAATGCGGCTGACTCCAGCGCTTTCAAGCAGGTCGGCCACGAGTTTCGCCGTAATCGGCGTGCGCGGTGCGCTCTTGCGCTCCTGACGTCCGTATCCGTAGTAGGGAATGACCGCAGTGATCCGCTGGGCACTGGCACGCCGCAGTGCGTCGACCGTAATAAGCAATTCCATGATGTGCTCATTGGCCGGAGCGCAGGTCGGCTGAATCACGAAAACGTCGCGACCGCGGACGTTTGATTCGATTTCAACGCGGGTCTCACCATCGGAGAATCGGCCGATGAGTGCCGACCCGAGTGGCGCGTCCAACCATTCACAAATGCGCTTCGCCAGTTGAGGGTTTGCGTTGCCACTAAAAACGAGAAGTTCTGTGTCCATAATCGCACCGCCCAGCCTATAGTTGAGTGATTTTGGCGGCATCAGCCACCGCAGGGCGACCTATAGGGCGAATTGTCAGAGCTTTCAACGGTCAGATAAAATTTCGCGGAGTGCGCCAAGAAGCGCATCAATTTCGCCGTCGGTCGTCGACGTTGCCAAAGAAATACGCACGGCGTTGCGGGCCAAAACAGCATCGTCGAGCTGTGCCATCAGCACGTGTGACGGACGATTTGCGCCACTGCTGCAGGCAGAACCACTGCTTGCATAAAAGCCGCGCATGTCGAGCTCAAGCAGAACGTCCTCGCCTCGCCGACGTGTCCCGTCGACGCTAAAATTCACAGTGTTGGGTAGAACAGCCTCAGACGGAGTGTTGAGCGTGACACCCGTGAATTCTTTCAGCGCGGCTGCCAGTGTTTCTCTGCGTCGAATCAGTGATTCAACCTCGGTCCACCATTCGGGCGAGCGAATTTTTTGCGCCACTGCAGCGAGGCTCAACACACCAGCTAGATTCTCGGTACCCGCGCGCCGTGAACGCTCCTGAGCACCACCCAAAATCAGCGGTTGAAATTTGCGTCCGCGGCGAAGAATCAACGCACCGACTCCGGCCAATCCTCCCAACTTGTGTGCGCAAACGCTTGCCGAGTCGTATCCGGCGCTCCACCAGTCCGACGACGGAAGTTTCCCGTAGGCCTGCACTGCATCGACATGAAAGTGCAGGTGCTGGAGCTGTTCCTGAGTTACATTCTCCTGAAGAACGCGTGCCCAATCGGGCCATGTTGCCTGTTGACTTTCACGCCAGTGCTGCCCGGCGCGTGCTTTGAACCAACGGGCCGTGTGCAACCATTCGGCAAACGGAAAGACGGGTTGGATGGCGCCTGTTTCATTGTTGGCAACCATGATTGCCACCAGCACCGTGTTGGTGCGGATGGCTTCCACAAGACTCCGCTCGGAAATCCGCCCGTGTTTGTCGACGGGCAAAATAGTGAGTTGCAGACCGTATTTGTCGCGCAAAAAAACAAGCGGCTCCAGCACGCACGGATGCTCGATTGCAGACGTGATGGCGTGCAGTTCGGACATGTTTTTTCCGGTGGCATGCAGCACACCTGTCGTAGCAAGATTATTAGCCTCGGAACCGCCGGAAACGAAAACAACTTCACCTGCATCGACACCAAGGCTGGCGGCAACCTGTTTGCGAGCATCCGTGAGTGCGACACTCGCTGCACGTCCGGCAGCATGCGGACTTGATGGGTTTCCCGCCACCGATTGCAAACGTGCAAACAGAGCCGAAAGGTGTTCGGGCAGTGACGGGCTGGTGGCGTTGTGATCCAAATAAACAGGCACTTCTGTTGTTACCTTAATTTCTTTGAAATGGTTCTGCCTCTGCTTTTCAGTGCAGATTTCCGCAGCGCGGGGGCAGGCTTTTTCGCCGCGGTGCTCTTTGTTTTAGCACCGGATTCGAGCTTGATTCCAAACACGGCCGCAAGCACTTCCTCAACTCGACGGACTCCCTGAATGGAGAGAGTCTTGCGCACGCTCTCGGGTATTTCCTCGAGGTCACGAAGATTCTCTTGCGGAATAAGCACTCTTCTAACGCCATAGCGCTGTGCCGCGAGAACTTTTTCCTTGATTCCGCCCACCGGAAGAACATCGCCACGCAACGAAATCTCACCAGTCATGGCGATGTCGGCCGGGACGCTGCGCTCCGAATAGAGTCCGACGAGCGCGGACAAAATTGCGATGCCCGCGCTGGGTCCGTCTTTTTTCACCGCACCGGCCGGAAAATGCACATGCAGCTCGGAGGACTGAATCTTCTTCAAATCAACCCCGCAAACAGACGCCATCGACTTGACCAAGCCCAGCGCTGTTTGCACACTTTCCTTCATCACGTCGCCCAGCTGGCCGGTGATCGTCAGTGCCGCCCTGCCCTCAGGAACACAGGCAGTCTCAATGAGCAAAACATCGCCTCCCACAGGTGTGTAAGCGAGTCCTGTCGACACACCCAGCGGCAAGCTTGTCCGCGCACTTTGTTCAAGAAAACGCTTGGGGCCAAGAATCTTTTCGACGTCTTTGCGTGTCACCGCTTTGCGCACGGGCTTTTTTTTGCGTGCCGGAACGACAGCTGACTGAAAATTCTGTGCAGAAAACTCTTTAGACTGGACAAACTCTGTGACAATTCCACGCGCCAAAGCCGAAAGCTCGCGCCGCAACTGACGCACACCCGCCTCGCGTGTGTAGCCGCGCACGACGTCCGCCAGTAGCTCATCCGAAACGCTCACATCGAGACGACCGTTCAGTCCGTGCTCGTCTGTCACCTGTGCAAGTAGATGCCGCTGTGCGATGTTGACCTTTTCGTCGAGCGTGTAGCTGTCGAGCTCGACAATTTCCATCCGATCGCGCAGCGGCCCTTGAATGGTGGACAGCGAATTCGCAGTGCCGATGAAGAGAACCTGACTGAGGTCGAGCGGCACATTGAGATAGTGATCGGTGAATGTGTGGTTTTGCTCGGAGTCGAGCACTTCCAGCAATGCCGATGACGGATCGCCACGGAAATCTGCTGAGATCTTGTCAACTTCATCGAGCAGAATAACCGGATCCATGCTGCCTGATTTTTTCAGCGCCTCGGCAATTTTGCCCGGCAGCGCACCCACGTATGTTCTGCGGTGCCCGCGGATTTCAGACTCATCGCGCACGCCACCAAGAGCAATGCGGTGGAACTTTCGACCGAGCGCTTTTGCAATTGATTTCCCGAGGCTCGTCTTGCCGACTCCCGGCGGGCCAACCAACAAAAGAATCGGCCCCTTGAGACTTCCCTTGAGTGCATAAACAGCAAGGAATTCAGTGATCCTTCGTTTGACTTTTTCAAGCCCGTAATGCTCGCTCTCAAGCAATTTTCTTGCAACGGCAAGATCAATTTTCTTCTGTGTGTAAACACCCCAGGGCATGTCGAGCAGCCAGTTGACGTAGGTGTGGCTGACAGAGAATTCCGGACTGCCCGCCTGCATCACGCCCATCCTGTCGATTTCGCGCAGGGCAACCGTCTTGGCCTCTTGCGGCATCGCGCTTTTTTCGACTCTCTCGCGCAGCTCTTGAGGCTCTTGTCCCTGCGACGACGGAGCCTTGCCATCGAGCTCGCCCAGTTCCTTTTGCAGCAACTTCAATTGCTCTTTGACGTAAAAACGACGCTGTTGCTTGCCGACTTCGCCTTTGATTTCAGACTGAATGCGGTGGGTCATTTCGAGGATTTCAATTTCCCGCGTCAGGTACTTCTGCACCAGACGCAAGCGGCCGAGCACATCGTCGAGCTCGAGCAGCGCCTGTTTTTCGGCGAGGTCGATGCTCAGGTACGGCACGACAAGGTCAGCTAGATATTGAGGATCGCCGACGTTCTCGATGAAGATGTTTGCCTCGTTGGGAATGTTCGGACTTAGGCTGACAGCCTTTTGAATCAGCTGTTTGAGGCCACGCTCCAGAGCCGCCAGCTCGAGCGATTCTTCAGGAGTCTGTGCCGCTGGGTATTCAACCATGGCCGTCGCTGGCTTGTCTGCCTCGATGACGACGCTGCGGATACGAAACCTGCGGGTGCCCTGAACAACGGCGCCGGAGGTACCGTCTGGAAAGCGAATTACTTTGATGATCTTGGCTTCTGTTCCGAACATGTAGATGTCTTCAGGACGCAGCGCCTCTTTGGCGTCGTCGCGGATTGCCACGATACCCAGAGTCGTTCCCTTGCGTGCGGCCTTCTCCAAAGCCTCGAGCCCCCATGCAGCCGTCGGCGTGATGGGCACAACGTTATGCGGGAACAACACGGCATTCCGGACTGGAAGAATAACAATCCTGTGGCCTTCCGAGCGGCCTTCGCCCTCGTCTGCGGCGCTCCAAGCAGGTTTCCCGACTGGCACGAGCGCGCCTGCGGCACCATCTTTCTCCAGCAAGTTCTGAGAATCTTTATCCTGTTGTTCCATGAACGCCCTCCCTAATGGGACATGGGCGAATATGGACGGCGTCGCCCGCATGTCAACAGCTGCGGGTTGTGACCGAGGGAATGCGCTTGCTTTTTTCAAAACAGACTGCTAACCACGGGGGTCCATGGTCGTGTCGATGATTAAGGGGTTTCTCATGTCGCGCATTTGTGCACTTTCTCAGAAAGCAAGCCTTGTTGGCAACCGCGTTTCTCACGCCAACAACAAAACTAAAGTTCGCCTGCAGGCCAACCTTCAGGACAAAAGCATTTACGTTCCGTCACTCGGCCGCAGCGTTCGTCTGCGCGTCAGCACGTCGGCTCTGCGCACGATCAACAAGATCGGCATCGAAGCTTACGCTGCAAAAGCCGGCGTAAAGCTCGGCTGAACGTTAAAAGTCGCACGAACAAAAAAATCCCGGCTCCTACGAGCCGGGATTTTTTTATTTCTATGTTTGGCTATGGCCGTCATTCACAACGGAATCATTTACGCGGGCGAACGCACATCCTTCAACCGCTTCTGGGCGTCCGACAAAGCGCAGGTCATAATGTCGACTTCCCATGTATTTCCGCGCAGACAAGCTTTCAAACCTTCGAGCCATTCAACGAGTCCCTTGGCATGCTTGTCGGGTGTTGCATTGGGAGAGAGGTCGTCGCCGCAATCCTGATCGACAAAGACTTTCCAATCTTCATCGTTTGCATCCAATAGGTTCACGATACGGTTAAGACGAACGGTGTGTTCCTGACTTGCCCAATCGCCGTTGACCTGAAAAGGGTACCAATCACACTCAGACCTATGCAGCCACAGACTCGCACCATTGCTCAGCGTGACACGGCGGAAGTCTTCCGGAATCGCGTTGTGGAAACCGTCCGGACGTTTCCAGATTAAGTGCATGGAGCCCCCTCATCCCTCGAAGAACCACAAAGAAGACAAACATTTTGCAGAATTCTTACTATCACAGGCGAAATCCGAAAACCACAAGCGCGTGATACCCCGCCCCGTAGCCCTGCCGGCACGGCGAAAGCCTCATTTGCAAACTCTGCTGCCGAGTCGCGTTCACAAATTGTTCACAAGGGAACTTTGCATGTTGCCTTCTCGGACTGTAGCAACGGGGGGCGTCCGGAAGGCCGGACAATGAAAGAACTTTGGAGGTTCATCCGATGAAGCTTATTCGTTTTGCCTCAGCAGCAATGCTCGCCCTCAGCCTCGGCAGCGCGTCCGCTGCAGGCGCTGCCAAATCCAAGTCAGAGTCCAAGACACCCGCGAAAGAAGCGCTCCCGGTTTACAAAGCAACCTCGGGTGTCAGCGGCACGCTCAAGTCGATCGGCTCGGACTCCATGAACAACGAGATGGCTCTGTGGTCCGAAGGATTTCGGAAGATGTACCCCGGCGTCAAAATCGAGGTTGAAGGCAAAGGCTCCGCAACAGCACCGACGGCGCTGATTGAAGGCACCGCACAATTCGGACCGATGAGCCGTCCAATGAAAGGCGAAGAAGTTTCTTCGTTCAAGAAGAAGTTTGGCTATGAACCGACAGCAATCAAAACATCACTCGACGTTTTGGCTGTCTACGTGCACCGCGACAATCCAATAAAAGCTCTCAGCATGCAGGACGTCGATGCGATCTTCTCCAAAACCCGCAAAAGCGGCGCAGGAAAAGATATCGCAACATGGGGCGACCTCGGACTGACAGGTGAGTGGGCGACGAAGCCCATCCAGCTTTATGGCCGCAACAGCGCATCGGGCACCTACGGCTACTTCAAAGAGCACGCACTTGCGAAGGGCGACTTCAAAGACAACGTCAAAGAACAACCCGGTTCTGCGGCTGTCGTGCAGGCAATTGCCTCCGACAAATATGGAATCGGCTATAGCGGCATCGGCTACAAGACCGATGCAGTGAAGGCAGTTCCACTGTCACTCAAGGCTGGCAAGGACGCAGTTCCTGCAAACAATGAAACAGCACTTGAAGGAACTTACCCGCTTGGGCGCTACCTGTTGGTGTACATCAACAAGGCACCCAATCAGGCTCTCGATCCGGCACGCCGCGAATTCCTTCTCTATGTATTGTCTGCACAGGGACAAGAGGCTGTTGAAAAGAACGGCTACATCTCACTCCCGCCGAAAGTCATTCAGCAAGAGCGCGCTAAACTGGGTGTCGTCACCGGAGGCTAAGACCTTTGTATAAAACTCGCCGACGGGCTTTGGTCATCGACCAACTCTCGTCAGGGTTGATTACTGTTGTCGGATTGAGCGTCATTCTGGCCGTTGCCGGAATGATGCTCTTCCTTGTTTTCAGCAGCAGCCCTCTCTTTCGAGAAGAATCGTTTCGCAGCGAAGGAACTTTGAAAGGATTGAATCTCCCTGACGGAAGCCGCGCAGGTGAGATCCTCTTTGACGAGGTCGCGCCCATCGGAATTGTGTTGCCATCGGCGGCAAGCGACGGGTGTTTGATTCAGGTCCGTCAACTGCAACGCGCGGGCGACACTGGCGGCGAGCCGTTCAACAAGCAGTTCGTGATTAGCAAAAATCTCGCTGCCGCAGGTGCTGCGGATCAACTTCCACTGTCGCTCACCGAGGTGACCGAGACTGCAGCCACACGAGCCGATGAAGGTCAGCCGCAATGCTCCGCGCAGGGCGACAGCCTGCTGCTGGTGCGTGACGGCGCTGCACTTCATAGTGTTCGCCTACAAATCGTGCGCACGTTTTTGACGAGCGAAGAATTGCGGACACTCTCATCGGACGTGCGTAAAACCCTCACGGAACGTCGGTCGGTTGTGGTGAACGGCGAGCTGCTCGTAAAACCTTCCGCGCAGTCTCCGAGTGCAAAACTCAGTTTGCAGCATGAGGGTGAGTGGGTCATTGATGACTTCTTCACAACTCAGCCGTTGGTCAAATTGAACGAAGTCAGCTTCGTGCGCAGACCATCCAAAAAGGATGGACTGATTGTCATCCGCCCGTCCGAATCAACCCAGCGCGCGCTCCTGTTCAGCTTCAGCGAAAATGAAATCACCGGTGAAAAAACCACCTCACTGCGTGAGATCGGCGGCGAATTCAGCAGCAAATGGTTGCCGATGTGGCTTGAGGGACGCTTTGTTCTGCTTCCGCAGTCAGTGTCGGAACTAAAAATTTTCGACGCCGAAGATGCTCAGCTGACTTCGGCAACGCTGACACTTCCCAGAGAGCTGGGGACACTGACCGCTCTGAGTGCCAACTTTGGCGGAGCATCGGTTTTTGCTGAAACCAACGACGGTAGTACACACCGCTGTAGCTCACTCGATGCGGGCCGTGCCGGCCGGCTTGCCTTTGCAGCAACCAACCTGCAGGCAGAGCTTCCGGTTTTGTGGGCCGACAGGTGTGCACCCTCCCAACACATTTCAGCTCATCCACACAAACGTGCTGTGTACCGATGGATATCACCTGCTTCGGGCAGCGAAAAATCTGCGGGGGAGACTCATCCAAATTCAGTGTTGGAAGTTCGTGAATTAACGACCGGTCGCGTTGCGGCAACGGCTGAAGTTCCGGCCGGCTCGCACACGTCAGCAGTCATCGATCCCAAAGGCGACCTGCTTGCGTGGAGCACAGCCGGCGGCGGTGCATTGTCGGTTCTTTACTTCGACGCCCCGCATCTTGAAGTTTCGATGCGCAGTCTGTTCAGCAAAATACGCTACGAAAGCTACGAAGAGGCCTCTTATTCGTGGCAGAGCACCTCGGGCAACGATGAATTTCAGTCGAAGTTTTCTCTCATACCGCTCATTTGGGGCACAATCAAAGCAACACTTTATTCGCTTCTGTTCGCCGTTCCGCTTGCCATTTTCGCGGCCGTCTACAGCAGTGAAATCCTCGACCGACAGACAAGGAATGTCGTCAAGCCGACGCTCGAGATGATGGCCAGTGTGCCGTCGGTTGTGCTCGGATTTTTGGCTGCGATTGTGATCGCTCCGTGGATCGAAAATCACATTGTCAGTGTCTTGTTGATTGGCGTGACGATGCCGTTCATGCTTTATGCGGCGGGAGTCTTTATGCAGATTCCCTCGGCGCGCCACCTCAGCACGCGCGGGCTTTATGCATCACGCAGATTGCTGATGTGGGTCATTGTCGGGTTTGCGGCAATGATCTGGCTTCTGACGCGCGCCGGCCTGTGGATCGAAAGAACCGCGTTTGGCGGCGACCTCAAGGCATTCCTTTCAGGGGGTGCCGGAACAGAGGGTGTTTTGTGGGGTCTGCTCATTCTTCCACTGGTTTTTATTGGTCTGTGGAGTCTTCCCATCCGGCGGGCACGGAACTGGTATCGCATCAGTGTCTTCCTGCTCGGCCCAGCCATTTCGGTTTGGCTGGGTTCCATTCTCTCGGGTCATGCCTCTCTGCGCGATGATCTTTTGGGTCAATATGCGCAGCGCAACACACTGGTGATTTCCATTGCCATGGGCTTTGCCATTATTCCGATCATCTATTCACTTGCAGAAGACGCACTGACATCAGTCCCCAACAGTTTGCGCGCGGGTTCACTGGCGTGCGGCGCCTCGGTCTGGCAGACCACCGCAAGAGTTGTGCTGCCGACTGCGGCCAGCGGACTTTTCTCTGCTGTGATGGTCGGACTGGGACGCGGGATCGGCGAAACCATGATCGCTGTTATGGCGACCGGAAATACTGCGGTCATGACGATGAACCCTTTTGACGGCTTGCGCAGCATGGCTGCCAACATTGCAGTTGAGCTGCCGGAGGCTGCGCAGGGAAGCACCCACTACAGAATTCTTTTCTTGTCTGCACTGGTGCTTTTTTCATTCACTTTTACACTGAATTCCTTTGCGGAATTCCTGCGTGCACGATATCGCGCACGCAACAAAGCTCTGTGAGGCACTGATGTTCCGACAGTTCGGAAAACAAACGGATGCACAGGCCGTTTCCAAAGGCGCTCCGCAGCCCTCCGTAATTTTCAAAACGGCGGTGAAGATTCGTTCGCGCGCGTCCAACAACTCAACAGAAGGCGTGCCATGGATCTGGGTCTGCGCCGGAGCTCTGGTCACGATTCTGCTTTTGATCTTTGCAATGTTCGGCATCATCATCACTCAGGGCCTGAGTGCGCTGTGGCCACATGACATCATCAAGGCACAAACCGACAACCAAACCGTGATCGGAGTCGCAACGCGGCAAGAGGAAGGCAGCGGCACACAGCCGAACGAGCGGCAGCTGCGCCGGCTTGTCTATCAGGCCAACCGTGATTTCGGGGTCAGCGAGTTTGCATTTATCCCTGAAGAATCTGCGCAAACAGCTGAGAAACCCGCCGACATTTGGTTTGTTGAACGACGTGAGTGGGGACCTTTCGTCGGAGAAATTTTCAGTCCTGACAACGGGCAGGCAGAGCAGCTGAGCAAAGATGATGTCAGCAGGACCATTCATGCCGCGGCACTGCGCACAGCAGCCATCAGTGCGCTTGAAAAAGGACCGCTCGCGGATCTCAATATGGAGATGGAAGAACTCCGCCTGCGCAGAAAGGGTGTCGACCGCAGATTGGAACTCGGAGAGCTGGACTCTGAAGGCGCTGGAGCTCTCAGTGCAACATTGGACGCCGAGCTTGAATCGCTGACCCAGCGTCACAATGTCATCTCAGAGCAGGTGCAAAAACTGCGCAGCGAAGACGAAGCCATCAAAGTCACACTGCTGGCTCCCAACGGGCAGAGCAAGACTCTTCCGGCGAGCCAGCTGACACGCGCCTTCAAACCCAACGATGCAAATGTCGTACAAAAGGTTTTTGTCTTTCTTGCCCGCTTGTGGTCGTTCGTTTCAGAAGAACCGCGCGAGGCAAATACCGAAGGCGGTGTCTTTCCGGCGCTGTTTGGAACCGTTGCGATGACACTCATCATGACGGTGTCGGTGCTGCCGATTGGTGTCATGACCGCCGTCTACATGCGCGAGATCGCAAAACAGGGTCCACTTGTGAGTCTGGTGCGCATCGCGGTCAACAATCTCGCCGGAGTTCCTTCCATCGTCTATGGCGTCTTTGGTCTGGGCTTTTTTTGCTACACAGTCGGTGTGTCTATCGACCAACTCTTTTTTCAAGACAAATTGCCCAATCCCACCTTCGGAACAGGCGGAATCCTTTGGGCAAGTCTGACCCTCTCGCTGCTGACTGTTCCTGTTGTGATCGTCAGTACCGAGGAGGCATTGTCCGCAGTGCCGCGTTCGTTGCGCGAGGCCTCTTATGGATGCGGAGCAACACGCATGCAGACGATCTGGCGGATTGTTCTGCCCAAAGCACTCCCCGGTGTCATGACCGGACTCATACTCGCGATGGCACGCGCCGTGGGTGAAGTGGCACCGCTGCTGATGACCGGAGTTGTAAAGCTCGCACCCGCACTGCCTGTCGACGGTCATTTTCCGTTCATCCATCTCGAGCGCAGTTTCATGCATCTGGGATTTCATATTTACGACTTGGGATTCCAGTCGCGCTCGACAGAACTGAGCAGGCCGATGGTGTTTGCGTCGACATCTCTTTTGGTTGGTGTCGTGCTCCTTTTGAATTTCGTGGCAATTAAAATCCGTTCGCAATTACGTAAGCGATTCGAAGGCCGAGGTGCATTCTGATGATTAATCCAGCAGATCTTCCACCACCCTGTGTGCATCCGGAAATTCAAACCGGACCGGCACAAATCTCAATTCAAAATTTCAACTTGTGGTACGGAAAATCACAGGCGCTTCACGAAATTAATCTGCCCGTGCTGCAGCACTCGATCACCTCGTTCATCGGCCCGAGCGGATGCGGAAAGTCGACGCTCCTGCGCTCCATCAACCGCCTCAACGACCTCATCGACAACGTGTCGGTTTCGGGAGACATCCGCATCGGTGAGCGCTCTGTGTACGAGCGCCATCTCGACGTCACATCGCTGCGCAAGCGTATCGGCATGGTCTTCCAAAAGAGCAATCCGTTCCCGATGAGTATCTATGAAAACGTCTGCTATCCGCTGCGCATCAGCGGGATCAACGATCGCAATATACTCGACGAAGCTGTCGAGACCAGTCTGCGTTCGGCTGCTCTGTGGGATGAAGTCAAAGACAGGCTCAAACGCAGTGCATTGGACTTGTCGGGTGGTCAGCAGCAAAGGCTCTGCATCGCGCGTGCGATTGCCGGTAATCCGGAAGTTCTCCTGATGGACGAACCGTGTTCTGCACTCGACCCCATTTCAACTGCAAAAATCGAGGAACTCATTTTCGAGATGCGCGGAAGGTTCACGGTCGTTATCGTCACGCACTCAATGTCGCAGGCATCACGCGTGTCTGACCAGACGGCATTCTTTTATCTGGGGCGTCTTATTGAAGCAGGGCCAACGAAAAAGATGTTTGAAAGTGCTCTGGCGAAGGCGACTCAGGATTATATTTCCGGGCGATTCGGATAAGCTTCAGAACGGTTTTTCGCTAAGCTTGTTGACGGTCAGAATGAGCTTTCCTTTTTCGTTTTCGGTAAGAAAGCCTCTGGCGTACACAATAGTACTGCCCACAACCTCTTGCCAAGGCTGATCGACGAACGAAACGAGACTGATTGCACTTCCGTCGGTGAACTTTCCGCTAATGCGGCACGGCGAGCATCCTCCACCCGCAGGCTTCTGTAGTCTGACCGGCCCGACGACGATAAATCCTCGCGCTCCTGAAGACGCAAGGTAACGGCTCAGCTCGGCAGTATTTTCAAATATTTTTGATCGATTTGCAGCTGATTTACCTTCGCCGGTGTTGAGTGGACGGGCGTTCAATTTCTTCTTTTTCTTTTTGCGCGTGCCCGTCGGCGATTCTTGTGAATCATTCTGTACAGAAGATGCGCCGGATTGTGCTTGGTTATTCTCTGCGACTTGCAGATTATTTTGCTCGCGCATTTCTTTGAGAATCTGCCTTTTGTCGTAAATGGTTACACCCGCAAAAATGACCATGATGACGGCAAATGCAATGACACCAATGGTCAGCGGATTGTTCCAAAAACTCGCTTCATTTTTATTGCCCGTCAGCATTTTTCTCAGCGAATTGACTGGACCTTTATCCATCAACCGGCGATTGCTGGCACGCCCGCGTTTACGGGGTGCCGTTGGATTCAGCCGGCGAAACTTGATCTGCGTCGCTGATTCATGATCCACCAAACTGACCATTCCCTCGCTTGCGTGCGCCGGCGACTGAACGGACAGGTGCGGATCCTTACTCGGCTGGGCAACTTGAAAGGCCGGTGCGAATTCGACGGCATCAGCTTTTGCCGAACCCTGTCTCTTTTCGAACTCACGTGTCTGCCGCTCTCCCTCAACGATTGCGGCAGTTGCCGCACGAATGACGCTGTTTTCGCTGCGTGAGCCTTCCGGTGTGTTGTCGCGCATGCGGGGTTGCAGTGATACCGGAGTCGCCGGAGTCTGTGAAAACGGAGAGAGAGGCTCGAGATCAGCAAATGAAATGTCCTGTTCGGAAGGTTCATCGACAATCTTTTTGGTGCGCGGTGTGAATTGTGGTTCAGAAGAGTTTTGTTCTGATTTTTGTTGCGCCTTTGTTTTGCCCCAATCCGGTGGCGGTTGCGGAATGGCTGCGAGCACAGGTTCTTGCGCAGGTGCAGCAGGTGGCGATTGCTTAACTGTTGCCGCGGGTGAAGGATGAGGCGCGGGTACACTCGCCGTTGAATTTCTGAGCGAAGCGTTTTCCAGATAAACGCGCGATGCAATCTGTGTCGCCTCGTGCATCGGCTCATTGCCGCGGACGATTGTATGCTCTGTTTCTTTTGTATTTGAGGTCCACTTGGGCAGCATCCACAACAGAGGCCTGTAAACTGACGAACTTTCAGGTCTCACATAGACAACAAGCGGCCACTCTCCGCCGGCGACACGCCTGCAGATCTCCTGTTCGCTCATTGGACCAATGCGGGTCCGGCCGTCCCAAACAAACCACATAGAGTAAAAACCACTCCCGAGGACTACTCCTCCGAACGGTTATCGGCACATTTGTTGTTTAAATTTGGGGGGATGTCATTCATCCGACGGCCGGCAAGGGGCCGGCAAACAACGCACCATTTTGGGCGATTTCGTCTCCGCTTGCCAACTGACGGACGTCGAGAAGCCGATTGCTCACCGAAAGATCGACGTAACCTAACCAGGGTTCGGGGATATTGCGGCTCGTCAAACCGTAGCGCAGTGCAAAAAGTGCCGTGGTGTTGAACTGGGGTCGCTCCGGCATGCGCGGAAGCCGGATCCCCAGCTCCTCGATGGTTCGAGCTCCTTTGCGCAGGTTGCACGTCTTGCAGGCTGTTACGATGTTGTCCCAACTCGTTTTGCCGCCGCGTGCGAGGGGAATCAGGTGATCGAGTGTCAGGTTGAGAAGCGAGCCGCTGCAATTGCAGTACTGGCAACGGAATCCATCGCGCAGATAGACGTTTTGCCGAGAAAAACGCGGGCCATGAGATTTCTTGTTTCGAGGCGAGCAATTGTGCTGCCTGATAATCCAAGGAACGGTAAAAGACTGAGTCACACTGCGGATGAGCCGGGGGGAGTCAAGAACTGGAGAGGCGCGTTCGGTAAAAAGAAGCACAAATCCAACGTGAAGACCGACAATTTTCACGGGTTCATACCGAGAATCCAAAACGAGCACTCGTCTCTCGAAATTCGCCATGACACCACCTTCCATAAGTGGAATCGGCAGAAATTCGATAAAATTGAGTCCCTTTGCTGCAGCAGGGACGGCAATTCCGCAAAAACCGCCGCTTCTGGTAGTGTGACCGGCCAACTGGCCAAAGTCAAGATCCGCATGATATTTCAGCGAAAAGCAACTATCCACAAACCGATGGCGACAACCGCCAGGGCAATGAGCCACAACAGTCCGGTGCCAACTTTAGTCACAACTGAATGCCGCGTGCGGCGGCTGTTGTATTGATTCCAGAGCTCGCCGCTGCTGCTGCCGTCGTCCTGTCCGTGAACCGGATGACCCGCCTGCGACGATTTGCCCTCTTCCAATTGTTCGTTCATTCACCCTCCAATGCCTGCGGCTGAGCAGCACTACCACCAGCGCCTTCACCGGAATAGACCCAATCCCATTCTTTGTGATGAGCAATTCCGACATCTGACTCCGCAAGTTCTGCAAGTATGTTATCGAGCGCGTCGACAAACGCCAACCAGTGTGGGGCACGCAGAAGTGCAACGCTCAACTCAGGCTTCAATGCGACTCCACTGCGCAAATAATTCCAGAGCATCTTTGCACGCGCCACGCTCCCTCTGCCGATTTGCCAAGAGCGCTCGTCGTTGTTTGGACCATCGGGGCTCAACAACGGTGCCCGCCGGACAAGTTCGGACGTCTGTCGGGCACGAAACTCGGCAGGCGACATTCTTTTGCTCTCTTCCGGCAAGGCGAAAACTCCGTCCTGAACGGCCGCCATGAATGCTTCCCAATGATTAGCCTGAAGCTCCTGAAGCAAAACAAATTGCAGCAGAGCAGACCGCAAAAGCTGCCGAGACACCTCCGTTTTGACGTCACGAAGCCGGGCAAAAATCCACGGATCGCGAAGCGCACCGCGTCCGACAATAACTCCCGACAACGCGGGAGTCTGCGCAATGCGCTCGGCAAAGGAAAACACATCCGTGACATCTCCGGAGCCAAACACCGGAATGTTGAGTTGTCCGGCCGCATCGGCCATCGGACTCCAACGGGCAAACCCTTTGTAGCGATCAGTCCGCGTGCGCCCGTGGATTGTCAGACGGGCAAGCGGCAAACTCCGCAACGCCGAAAGCAATTGTGGAAATTCGCTTTCATGCCAAAAGCCAATGCGCATTTTTACGCTGACCCGTCCAGCACCAAGAGCATCGACAATTTTTCTGAGATAGCTGTAAAAGCGCTGCGGATCCTGCAAAAGACTGCTGCCTGCACCGTGTCCAACAACGGTCGGAGAAGGACATCCGCAGTTGATGTCAACAAAAGGAACATCTTTCAAAAAGTGTTCAGCAATCCGAATCAGATCGTCTTCACACGAGGCCATCAACTGAGGAATGCATGGGACGATTCCGTGCGCTTTTGACAACTTTGTCTCGGGCAAAAAGTTTGCTGAAATCCGCTTAGGCGGGTAGTCTTTCGTGACCCGCAAAAACGGGGTGGTTGTGAAGTCAGGCGCGCCATTTTGAGTGATCCAAAGGCGGGTTGCAAAATCGGTGACTCCCTCCATGGGAGCCAGCCCGATTTCAATACGCGGCGAATCTTTGCCCTGTTTCAGGTCGACCATTCAAGAACCCATGGCAGTCAAGAGTTTTCAATCCCAGTCAGCGAGGGAAAAACATGGCGAAGCGAACGGTGAGACTTGGGGACTCAGCCCCGGCCGACCAACACTCTCCGGATGACTCACTATCCCCGTACAATCCGGAAGTCCATGCCAAAATCGCAATGACAGGAGCATCAAGCTTCCGCGGCCACCTTGTTCTCAAAAGGCTGTGCGAGCTGCCGCACGTCAAGGAAATTCACGTCTTCGACATCAAGGCTCCACTCGTTCATGCCGCGAAGGTTATCTTCCACCGCGTTGATCTGACGCGTGACGGAGCCGACGAACTGCTTGCATCCCTGCTCGAGAAAAATTCAATCAAGTGCGTCGTGCACGGCGCGCTTTTTTCGGGTCCCGGCCGCGGCGGTTCTCACCGGCGCGAGGTGGAAACCATCGGAACATTCCACGTTCTTAATGCTCTTGCAGGAGCCAAGGTTGAACGCTGCGTCGTGCTGGGAGACACTTTCGTCTACGGGGCGCACAGCCAGAACCCAAACTTCATTTCAGAATCGAGAGCACTCAGACCGCTCGGACCCGATTTTGTCCGTGCACGCGTCGACGTGGAAGGACAGCTCAAAGAATTTGCCACCGATTATCCCGACTGCGAGGTTTGCATTCTGCGCTTTGCCCCCATTCTCGGACCCAATTCAACCAACGTCCGCGCGCGTTATTTTCTTGCAGGGATCATCCCGAAAGTACTGGGCTACGATCCTCTTCTGCAATTCATCCATGAAGACGATGCAGTTCAGGCCGCGCAACTTGCGATTTTTTCCAAAGCACGCGGAGCATTCAACATCGTCGGCAAGGGGGTACTGCCGCTGAGCACCGGCATCCATCTCTCGGGACGCGTCCCTGTGCCCGTGGCGACGCCTGTATGCAGGACTGTCTTCTCAATAGGATTCGCGATGCGGCTGTGGGATTTGCCCTCATCAATGGTGCCGTTCTTTCAATACATCTGCGTCGCCGATGGTGCGCGTGCTCACAAAGTCCTCGGCTTCGCTCCGCGCTATTCGAGCCGTCAGGCACTCAAGGCGCTTATCGAAGCGGCACGCCTGCGCAGTGTAGGTTTTTCTCCGCCCTCGTCTGCATTAGGTGAAGAGAAGCCTCTCCGTCAGGACGACGGGTTCGTTCGCGTTTATTGAATTATCAGCCGATGGAGCGGGGTAAGCCATGAAAATTTCGAAGCCCACAGATGCGCGCAGCAAAGGCCAGACCGACACCAGTCCGGCCGCCGACAAAGACGAACTCATCAGTCTGTCGAGCAATGTGTTTAAGGTGCGGCGAACACTCCTCGAACAGTTCAGCCGCATCGAGCGCGACATGGAAAAGCGCGCGCGACAGCAAAAAGAGCAGTTCGCTTCAAAAGATGAACTCAAGGGTGTCATTGAGAGGCTGCACGAGTTCCGCGGCGAACTTGATTCAGTCCTGTTGAAAATTGAAGAGCGTCTGCAGACCTCGGCAGAATCCATCCGCCCCAACCTGCTCGAAAGAAACGAACCGGCAAGTGCGGATATCAACAGCTCGCTGGACGAAATCGTGACCGGACTCAATCCGTTCAACCTCCGGCGTAAGTATCACGAGTTCTCGCTGAGCATGCGCAGCGAGGAGGTCGACCTGTTTGGCTTCGATCCGATTTTTGATCGGTTCGTCCGCCCTGTCTTTGATTTCCTCTACACCAAATATTGGCGCGTCGAGACATACGGAATTTCAAATATTCCGCGTTCGGGCCCTTGTCTGATGGTCGGCAATCACTCCGGCTCACTTCCCTACGACGCAACGATGCTCAAGATGGCCGTGCTCAAGGAGCATGCCGCTCATCGTGAAGTCAGGTTCATGGTGGAAGATTTTCTCTTTCACTTTCCCTTTCTGGGCAGCATGATGAACCGCTTCGGCGGAGTACGCGCCAGTCAGGAAAACGCCCAGCAACTTCTTCATGCGCAAATGCCGGTTGTTGTTTTTCCCGAAGGCGTCAAGGGTCTTGGCAAACTCTACCGCGATAAATATCATCTCGCCCGATTCGGCCGCGGCGGCTTCATTAAATTGTGCCTGCGCACCGGCGCTCCGCTGGTTCCGGTCGCATTCATCGGTCCTGAGGAAATTCATCCGATGCTCGCGCGCGAGAGTTTTCTCGCTGGAATGCTCGGTATACCCTATATACCCATCACACCAACCTTCCCTTTGCTGGGCCCGCTCGGAATGATTCCCCTTCCAAGCAAATGGTTTATCCACATTTTGCCGCCGATTGATCTCTCACAGTATGGACCGGATGCCGAAAAAGATCGGGTTCTTGTCTATCGTTTGGCGCAACAGGTGAAGAATCAAATCCAAGAGGTTATCGTTGAGCAGCTGAAAAACCGCAGAAGTATCTGGTTCGGATAATCTTGCACGGAGGAGTTTCGAATGAACGCTCAACCCACCCTGAGAGTGATTTACAATCAAAAAGGCGGCGTCGGCAAAACAACTCTTGCCGTCAATCTTGCAGCCTGCTCCGCCCGTTCAGGACAGCGCACGCTGCTGGTCGACACCGATCCCCAAGGCAACTCCACGACGCATCTTCTCGGTGCGGATGCGCAGCCGGCCAAATCCATCTCGGATTTTTATGAGAGTTGTCTCGGACTGAATTTATTCCGCCAGAGTTTGCTTGAGTATGTGACGACTGCAACTGGAGTCGAACATCTTCATCTGGTTGCCGCAGACAGGCGCCTCGAGGAATTGCGCAACAAACTCGAGAATAAACACAAAATCATGAAGCTTCGCGACGGAATCCGCTCGACTTCATACGACGCCATTTATTTTGATCCGCCGCCGGCCAACGACTTTTACGCGCTGAGCAGCCTGATTGCGGCCCACGAAATTCTGGTGCCGATCGACTGCGATGCGTTCAGCGTGCGTGCGGCTCAGGACATTTTTGCAACCATCCGCGAGGTTCAAGCCGATCACAACCCCGAATTGAAGATTCACGGCGTGGTTGTCAATCAATTTCAAAAGGGTACCAAGCACGCTGCGGCAATCGTCTCGGACCTCAAGAAGCTTGGCTACACCGTGCTCGAACCTTTTATTCCGTCGAGCATCAAAGTGCGCGAATCCCACTCCGACTCGGTGCCGGTTGTTTGTCAGTTTCCCGAACACCCTGTCTCGCAGGCATTCAGCGAACTGTTTGAGCGCATTGAAGCTCTCTCTGGCCGCACGATCAGCAAGTCAAAGCCACCACGACGCGGTGCCTCAGCGCGTGAAACTATCGCTGAGGGGTAATCAGTCATGCGTGGATATTCTCTTCCGTGCGTCTTTTTGTGCGGCCTTAGAGTTGCGGTCACTGCCGGAAGCCTGTTCTTCCACCCGCCCGTCTTTGCGTCTGATAAAACACCGCTCAGCACGCTGACGGACGGAAGCTTTGAACGGCAGCTGAATGTTCCTCCGCACGAGCAGCTAGAAAACAACAGTCCTCTTTTTCAAGAGGCTGTCCGCAGCTATCAAAAACTTCCGTTCGACCCCGGCGAACGTATGCGCTTTGTTGTCACATATCTTGGTGTCAGCGGCGGTTCAGCGGAAGTGATTTTGCAGCCTCCGGTCAAGCGTGCTGAAACATGGGCTCATCGTCTGACCGGCGAGGTCAAGAGCGCGCGCTGGTATCGCTGGATCATGAACATTCATGACTCCATCGAGGCGCTCATGATTGATGGTGGAGAAATGGTGCCGTCACGCTTTTACATCAACCAGCAGGAAGGCTCATTTCGACAGAGCAAAATCCTTGAATTCGACAGTAAGCAGAATGTGATTCACCAGCAGACAAAGCGTAAAGATCGTGCCGAATCGAAAAACAGCTATCCATTTGCGGCGGGGACCAAAGACGCGCTCGGCTCGCTCTACTACATCCGCACCCGACTCGCGGCGGGCGGCCCCCCTCCGGCAAATCTCGACGTACCGATCTTCACTTCCGAAAAGACCTGGACCGGCAAGGCCACTTATTTGGGCTCCGAGAATCGAAAGATTGGGAAAAAGGAATATGATTCTGATGTTTACCGCCTGATTACCACGTTTGGCGGCCTGATGGAGCAGCGCGGCGATATCAAGATGTGGTTCACCCGCGACGATCGCCGTCTTCCGCTGTATATTGAGGCCAGCGTGCGATTCGGAAACATCAAAGTAACTCTCGACGAGTGGGATGCCGGCGACCTGAAAAAAAATCAGTTTCCCGCGGTCCGCCACAACCTCTAAACACGCAGAATGCCCCTTGACGTCCACTGGGACATGTGGTTATCAAGGGCGTTCTATTTGCTATCCAAGGCTGCGTCACATAAAGCGTGACGCTGCTGCCCACACGTAAAGGAAGGTTGTCATGGCAGTATCCGGAGCCAAGAAAAAGCGCCGTTATTCTCGGCCGAAGCGCGTTCTCGACCCAAACATCAAGTTTGATTATAAAGACACTCAACTGTTGCGCCGGTTCGTGACCGAACATGGCAAGATTGTTCCTCGCCGCATCAGCGGAGCCAGCGCACAGCAGCAGCGTGAATTGACCATCGCAGTCAAGCGCGCGCGCACCATGGCACTGCTGGGCCACAGCCCAACGATGGATTTCCGCTCCTAATAAGTTGTTAGCGGAAAATCTGTACGAATGAAGCCCCCCTCGTGGGGGCTTTTTTTTATTCTGCGCGTCCCCGACCCATATTATTTTCTTATAGCCTGCATAAATCAGTTGACGAACATACAACTCTCGGCTAGCTGGACGGGGACAACTTATAAAACGCAGACAGACTGGAGACCGATTATGCACGTGCATCAGATCTTCTCATGGCGAAAATGTTGGCTTTTCACGCTTCCCGTCCTCCTTTCCGCCTCTCTCTCTCTGTCCGCTCTCGCCGGAAATTTAGAAGACCCCACTGCCTGCAAGACCTCCGACCAGCACTGCATCCGTGAAGCCCTCCGCAACTACGCCGTCACCGACAAAAAAACTCTGACCTACAGCAGCGCACGCGAGGCGATGTTTCAGAAGATTGATGTTTTTCTTAATTCCGACGGCTCGCGCGTTGTGAAGTCGGTTTACTCGGGTGACATCTTTGAAGTCGGTCATGGAATTCCCAAGAACGGCGTGAACACCGAGCACACTTGGCCGCAGACCTTTCTCAAACGCAGTGGTCGTTTTGAAGAGGCGCGCACAGACATCTATCACCTGTTCCCAAGCGAAATTCAGATCAACGGGATCCGTGGCAGCCTGCCTTTCAAAGAATGCGGCCACGAAAGCAACGTGGACGGTGCTGTGTGCGAAAACAGCGCTCGCGGTTTCGAACCGCCAGAAGACCACAAGGGCGTCGTAGCACGCGCGATGTTTTACGTCGCCGTGGCGTACGGTCTGTCGATTGATGAATCACAGGAAAAGACTCTGCGTGCTTGGGCTCAAACTCACCCAGTCGCCAACAGCGAAGCGGAACGTGCAGGCAAGGTTAGAGAAGTTCAGGGCAATCGCAATCCGTTTATCGATCACCCTGAGTGGGCGGAACTTTTGAACGACTTCTGATCTGCGATTATTGCCCGTCTAACGCCGCACGGAAAGCACGAGCGAAACCCTGCGGCCCCGACTCACCCGAGTACTTGCGTCCGTTCACGACAATCAGCGGAGTTCCGGTGAGCCCCATTTTTCTTCCGAACTCGATGTCTTCCTGAATTTTGGCCAACTCGACTTTGTCCTTCAGACAAGACTCAAAACGCGCGGCATCGAGATTGAGCTTTTTAGCCTGAGCCACAAAGCCTTCCATTGAAAATTGTTTCGCACGCTCATCGGCAGTCATGTCGATACCGCTGAAAGCCCACGTCTTGTATTCCCAAAAGGCTTCTTTCTTCTGGCTGCCGGCGCATCGTGCGGCCATCGCCATATCGCACGCATAAGGATGTCCTTCTGCGCCCATGTGCGGATTGCATTTATTGCTCAAAGGATAATTGCGGTAAACAAAAAGTACGCGATCATTTCCAACCGCGCTAATTGCAGCGGCAATGTCTTCGCTCGCAACCTTGCAGTGTGGGCATTCAAAATCCGAGAACATATGAACCACGACTTTCGCCTGCTCACTGCCAAGACGATAATCTTCACCTTTGCCAACGTAATTGCTGCGGGCAATCTGCAGCCACTCTTCCGGAAACGGAGTCGGAATGCCCGCTGCATTGACTGCAGGTGTGGGCGTGGCAGTAGCTTGTCCGCTGCCGAGCGTCGAAGACAATGCCGGCAACAGCAATCCAACAAGCAATGGCGGCACGGCCAATGCGAGCGAAGCCGCCATCATCTTGATTGTTCCACCCTCAGAGGACGTCTGCGGAACAGAACGGACACGGATAAACGAGACGAGCGTCCAGATGAAGTTCACAACCGACAAAGCATGAACGCTTGTGCAAACAAGACAAACGGCCTGCAGTTTGAAATAAGAAATGTACGCAAGATAAAGAGAAATGACCGCACCGACTGTCGCCACCACCAACTGTCGGCGTGCAATCCACGACGCCGAGGATTGCACAAAGGCAGGCAAAAAGGCCATCGCAATAACGACCCCAAAGTAGGACATGCCCAGCGCACCGAGAGGCAGCCCCATGAATTCACCATATTCACTGCCGATGACCTTGGTGCAATTCACTGAATCACTGACGTCACAGGTTAGGGAACCGGCGGCCGACTTTGTCTGCACATGAAGAATGAGTGCGTAAAGTGACACGCCAAAACCAATACAACCCAATATAAGTGAGACGATGTTCATTTTAGCGGACTGATTTTCAGCTGCGGCGGAAGCTCCGCCGTCGCGGTTGATAGCATTGCCTGCAAACATTTTTTCCCCCGAATGCGTTCACATGATTCGCTGCTAAGAGTGAACGGTTTTTTCATCTGCACGTCAAGCGATACGGCCTGCTGCACATGGGGTAAAAGTTTGGAGCAGGCCTGAATTTGTCGCCCGCTCAACTCTGCTTAAAATTGAATCTGAGAGGACAGCCGTAGCGATTGAAGACGGTTCGGACGCTGACCGGCAAAAGCACCATTTTCGCGCGCCGAAAGTGCCGCCTCGAGTTTTGCAATGATCAAATCGAGATGAACCGACGCCACAGGATAGCCGGAGTGCATGCCGATATTGAGCCCAAACGAGGTCTGTTCTCTAAGAGGAAGGCGTGCCGCATAACGCGCAGCCCACTGCCAGCGAATCAAAAAATCATTCCATCCGCCGCGCAAACCCGCAATGTCCTGCAATTCGCTGGCAACGTGAAGCGATTGCGTCTTGGCTGCAGGTATGCCGATTTCACGAACGACTCCAAGATTAATTCTGCTTTGCAGCGCGGAAGGCTGACCGCTCAAAGTGGACAGAGGTCGGGCATCGAATGTGTTTTTGGAGACCATGGCTACGCGTGTCGAATTGTTTACCCACCAGCCGACCGCGATATCCAGCGGACAATAAACGGCAGTTGGAAAAGCGAGCAGGCTGCTCAACGGACTGTCTGCTGATGACGCCGCGGCGTTTGTGCCGAGAAAATCTCCCAGCAGAGACAAATCCACCTCATAGCGGCGGAAACCGCCAACGCCAGGCCGCAGAGCAACACCCAAATCAAAGTCTTTTTGAATGACCTGCGCGTAGCTAATTAAGACGCCGCCGTAACCACCCCCGAAGGAATCAAGCTTGGGCCACGCGGCATTGTCGATGCTGACGTCAAGAAGCCCGGAAACATATGGTGCAAGTCCAACCCTTCCAATCCGCGGTGAAATCGTGTTGGCATGCAACTGCAGGGTCATGCTCTTGCCGAAGATAGTTCTCACTTTATTGAGCGCGTTGACTGTTGCCTTGGCTGCGGAAGAATCCGACGCGCTGTTACTTTGCTCTGTCAACGACTGAACGGTGTCGACGACGGTGTTGACGGCATCACGCGAGACAGTGCCGGTGACGTTCAAATATTCAAGCTCAAAGCTGCTCCGCCTGCGGGCCAGCAAAGACGGGTCCGTCTGTGCCTGATCGACCCACGATTCGGAAAAGGCACCAATGCCGGCCGCCCCCTGCAATGCAGGACTCGACCACTGACTCTCTCCACTTACGTCGCGGTATTCGATTGCATCTGCACGCGGGGTGCCAAGGCATGAGGTTGCTCCAGCCAAGACAAGGCGGACAACGTTTTTACGATTTCTCAAAGAGTCTTGGAATTTTCTCCGCATCTGCATGAGTCCTGCCGACATTGCGACTCCCCCCGAAAACAGAATGCCTGACTCGACTTGAAGACGAAGTAGGCAAAAGAGTGCTGTCAATTTCAATTGCGGCACTCTTTCTGCCTGCGGTCCCCAGCCGCTTGGATGCGAGTATTGACAAGTACAAGCCCATCTTAACGGGGTGAAACATGAACAGAGCAACCCAACTGACGCTCCGTGCGCTGGCCTTTGGTTTCGCGTGCTCAAGTCTGCTTTCAGCTTGCATGAGCGCGGGACTCGAAAACGCTCCTCGAACATCACTTTTCGGTGCAGGCCGCCCGCAAAGACAACTGCCGCCATCGACTGCCGGAGCAACTGCCAACTCCATGAGTCCTTCGCCACGCAGCGGCATCAATGCCCAACAAATGCCGGTCATCGGCTCTGTGATGCCGCAGCTCAACAGCGCGCTGTCTGGAAACATCAGCGGCGGACTTGCTCAGCCCATGGTCAATTCACCGCTTCTCTTTCAAAGACTCGATCGCAACACCTGGCGTGTCGCAACAACGGCTGGCCATCTGTTTCAGACAATCGCACGGGTGATATCGCAATCGTACATCATCTCGCAGGCTGACCGCCGCGCGCTGAGTCTCAGCACGGAGTGGGACAAGTTCTTTATAGACGGAAGGCTTTTCCGCAACAGAATTTCTGTCAACGTATTCCCCTACTCCGCGCGCTCGGCTGATCTGATTATTAAAAACAACATTGAATATTATACCCAGACTGCCCAAAAAACCGATGAAAATAATCCAACCCAGTGGTTGCCTACCCAGGATGTGACCGACGAGCTCGATCGGGTTCTTGAAAAAACTCAGAGTCAACTGATGGCTCAGCTGCCGGCCACTCCGGCGCGTTAATCGAGGGGAGTTGAATATGTTGCTTCAACCGTGTTTTCGCTCATGCTTTTGTTCAAGACCGCTTCATTCATCATTGCTTGCAGCCACACTTGTTGCTCTGACGGCTGCATATCCTTCTGACGCCAGCGCGGGTTCTCGGTTTGTCGACATTTCACTGAGCGGCAGCTACCAGTCGGATATTCAAAAGTACCTGACGAGCACCCGCAGAAGTCTGGGGCTTGAATTTGGCCTGCCCATCAACAATTTTCTCGACCTCAGTTTGGGCCACACCCAGATTCAAGATCGCGACAACTACAATCAAGTTTATCGGGATATCAAAAAATCGCAGGGTGTTGCCGTTCCAGATGGAGAGCTTGAGCAGAAGACACAGATCGTCGACACCAGCTTCAACGCAGCGGTCGGCTATACATTCGGCTTTATAAAGCCAACCTTCTTCGGCGGCGCGCTTTGGCGCAGATCATGCCTTGAAGATACCTATCAGGATTATGGCTGCGTCGATCAAGATGTCACCTGGAATGCTGGACTCGGTTTGTCCACTTACATCACGACAAGCACCCGTTTTCGGGTCAGCTACCGTCGCTCTCCGTCGGCATCTCAGGAATCGGTGAAAAAGAATTTCGACGAGCTCACAAGCATCGGTCTGACTTGGAGCTTTTGATGATTCCCAATGGCGAAATCTCCAACATCCTGAACACCGTAGGTCCGAAGATGCTGTTCCTGTTTGTCGGTACAGCATTGGCTTGTGCGGCGCTTATTTATTTGTTCAGACAAAAGGACGGGGATGGCGGCAAAAACACGGGCGTGCGACCGGCAGGAATGCCGAAGATGCCAGCACATGCAGGTTTTCCGCAACCCAAAGCCGGAGGTCTGCGCCAACTCGATACAATCAGTCTTTCCCCCGAAACTCAAAAGAAACGCGCCGAAGCTTTGGAAATTGCGAAACAAGGCAGACTCACCGATGCCGCAATCATGCTCGAGTCTGTGAATCTGCAGCGCGAAGCCATCGACATTCTCGAGGCCAATGGACTTTTGGATGACGCCGCTGCGATGCTCATGCGCATGAACAGACCCAACCGCGCGGCTGTCGTCTACGAGCGCAACAAACGCTTCGAGCATGCGGCGGCCTATTTCCTGAGAGCAAAATTGGTCGACGACGCAAAGCGCTGCTGCAAGCAGATCAAAGAATTCAGCATCGCATTGTCCACCGAATTGGCTGTGCTGTTTGCCGAGGCTGGCGACAACCAGTCTGCGCTCAGACTTTTGGCTGGCATCAATGACAAAACCCGGATCATGAAGGTCGTCCGCGAAAAATTCGCATATGCAGACCTTGCACAGTTCCTCGATTTTCCGGCCGCCCGTCAGCTGCTCCTGCAAAGCCTCGTGCTGACCGACGTCGAACACATGTTGCAGAACATGCCACAGGATGCTCAATCTCCTCTGTCACGCGCAACTCTGTGGGTTACGGAAAGCAAAAAGTGTGAATGGCTGACACCGATCTTCGCCTACATCGGCGACAAGCGCGGTGTGGCCTCGGGCTTCGCCGACAAACTTTCTGCAGAGTTGTGCAACGCATACAGCGACTACATTTTGTCCGCGGACGGAAAGTATTTTGAACACAACAAAACCGCCATCGAGTGGGCGGCAAGGTCATTTCACGATGCAATGCGCATGCTGCCCGCGGCGAAAATCTACGAGCGACTCAAAAAGACAACCCTCGCCGGAAAATGCTGGGCGATCGCAGGACACTCGCAAAACGCCTTGAATCACTTATCAAGCCCCGAGGGTGACCTTTCGCTGGCAGGCATTTATCAGCGCGAACTCAACAAAATGGGGCGATTCGCAACCGACCAAAAACCTCTTGCCGAGCATGAGCGCGACGCGCTAGTCAGATTGTTCTTCAACATCGATCCGGACACCGAGAAAAACCGCGAGCTCAGCCCATTTTCAATTGCTTCGTGAATACACTGTCAAGGGTTTTGACAGCGTTAAAATTCCCAAACATGCCACGATTTCTTCACAACGGACGGAGTCCACTCGTTGAATGGCTGAGTGTATTTCCCCTTATTTCGACAGCTTTCGGAGCTTCCCTCTTCTTCCCCGCAATCTGAGGCCATGGCACAGGTATTGCTAGCCACTCCTTACGCCCGGGTCTTTGAACGCGTGTTTTTCGCGTGCGCCGGACGAACTTCGAGGGAGTAAATGTTCATGAAGAATGTGTTTGTCGGTCTCACCTGCAGTGTTGCGCTCCTTGCCTGCCATCAGCGCAGCAACACCTCCGAAATTGCAAGCCTCGACGAGGTGACCATCCGCGTTAAAAATCCTGGCGTGAGGCAGCCAGTTTTGTTTGCCTCCGTCACTGAGGGTGGCGAGTGTCGCGGTGGAGTTCCAAAGTATCAGGTTCCAAAACCCAACAGCGACTGGAAGCAAGGCAAACCCCTTCCCGATCTCAAGGTCGATCTTTCGGTCAAACGTGTCTGCATCGCTGGTCAGGCCGGCGCGGCCATCGGAGGAGGTCAGGACATCAAATACTGGAACCTCCCCACAAATTTGAAAGGCGGCAGCACCCTGATTATCAACGGCGACGAAATCACTTTGGCTGAAGCAAGCAATGAACAGAACAATGCCGAACTCAAATGTGATTCCTACGGAGCGCAGCTCGTCGTTGAGAAGGCTGGTGACAAATATCTCGCTACCGTCTCGGGCAAAGCTGCTGAGTTGTTGCGAGACGAACAGGGCAAAACCGTGCTCGCCATCGGTGGCGGCTATGACGCAGGAAAAACCTGGGAGACCAAAAAGCGATTCCCGAAGCACTGGACCCTGGCAAACAATTTCGACAACAGCTCCGAATCTCCCGAAGTGACAGTCAAAAGCCTTTCCAAGAGTTCGTTTGGATACTCTGCGGACCAGTACAGCCCTGTCATCAAGAAGGAAGAAAACGGATACAAACTCGTTGTCACATTTTTTGAGCTCACCGGCTCCCGCACCTCAATGACCTATGAGTATGCCAACTGGTTCTTTGCAGAAAAAGACTGTAAACTTTCATCGGTGAACTGATTGGAACACTGATGAGCGGCCGATGAAATGACAAAGAAGCCAGACGCGAAGCCGGATTCACCTGCTTTTCGATCTGGCGTCTTTTTCTTTTCGCAACTTGCCGAGCGCCGTTGACAGTTCTCTGAGCCGCGGAAGATCGTCGGCGAAAATCCGCCATCCGGCGACCGGAACCGACTGCAACTGTTGGACGCTGAGTGGCAGGAAGCCACGTTTCTGCGCAAGTTGTTCGCGTTTTTCATAAAGAAAACGGATGAAATCGAGTGCCAACGACTCGTTTCGGCAATCTGCAACCAGGCCGACTCCCACGCGCTCAACATATGTGCTCGGTTGGGGAACCACGAAGGAAAGTTTCTTCACGTAGCGGCTCGCATGCAGAAATTCTGATTGCCACGCCAGAGCCACCACATATTTTTCTGCAAGAAAAGCGGGAATCATAGCATCCAATGAAAGCGGACGACCCTGCAGCTGTGCTTGCGCCAGCCAAGCTTGCGCCGGTCGGGCATCATCCACCTGCTCCACGGGAAACTTCACGCCAGTGGCCGCGGCTGCAGCCATCGTGTTCATCCTTTCATCTGCAAACAATGCAAGCCGCGAACGCCACAGAGGATTGACAACAGGTGCCACGACACCTTCCCAGCTCATCGGAGCTGCAGCCGTGAGTGTCTCGCGCAGGTACATAAGCCCGAGCGGGTCAGCCATCAGATTCAGATAGCTGCGACCATCCTGGTTGGCGCGCGCTCGCCTCTCGAGACCTTGGCTGTCGGGCGGAACCGCAATAACTTCAGGAAGAGGCTTTAGAACCTTGACAAGACTCAGATGAACCAGCCGCTGCTCATCCGCCAGAACGAGGTCCCAGTTGTTGGGCAGTGAGCGGATACGTGCTTCATAATCGAGACTCGATGAAACAAATTCAACCCGTACCGAAACTTTACGCGTCGACTCGAACTCCTGCACCAAACCTGCGTCCAATCGCTGGGTTTGAGTCAGAATGTTCAAGATCTGCTCAGCCTGCGCCGTGGATGAAAACAAAAGAATTGAGCAAAGCGTCAGCCGCGTGAATTGATCTCGCAGATACGTTATGGCAAGAACTATCGGTTTTACGAGCCTCATCCTTGCACTAAGGAAAGACGTCTTCATGAGTAAGATCCGTTTTATTGACAGCGATGAACTTGGACGCGATCCATTCGCATCCGAAGACCATGTAACCACAGAATTCGAAAAGTTGCTTGAATCGGAGTCGACATCCGCTTCTCTCAAGCGTTATCGCGCCGGCGAACCGGTGCAGGGAACCGTTTTGCGCTGCAGTGCGGAATTCATTTTTGTTGATTTAGGCGGCAAAAGCACCGCAACCCTCGCTCTTGAGGAATTCACCGCAGCAGGCCTCACGCCTCCATCGGTGGGTGAAGAGCTTCAGGCATTCATCCGCAAGGACAACGGCTCTGAAATCATCCTGACCCGCTCGCTGCGCCGCGGCGAACAGGACGACGGAATGCTGCGCAATGCTTTTGAAACCCGTCTGCCCGTCGAAGCCAAGATCGAGAAGGTGGTCAAAGGCGGATTCGAGGCATCATTGTCGGGCAAGCGGGCTTTTGTGCCGCTGAGCCAAATGGAACTCGGTCAGGTTGCCGAACCCGAGAGCTACATCGGCCAGGTGCTGAAGTTCATAATTACCGAATACAAAGCCAAAAACATCGTTCTCTCGCGCAAGTCCATCCTCAGAGATGAAAAAGACGCCAGAGCCGGTGAGATCGTCCGAACGCTCGAGGTTGGACAAAAGCTCACCGCGACCATCACGCGCCTTGCTGATTTCGGCGCATTTGCCGACCTCGGCGGAGTCGAGGGTTTGATCCCTATGTCTGAACTTGCCTGGAAGCGCGTCAACAAGGCGCAAGATGTCGTCAAAGTGGGTGAGTCAGTCAGCGTCAAGATCATCCGCATCGAACACGCCCCACGCCTGCGCGTGGCTCTCAGTCTGAAACAGGCGATGCCTGAAGAAATGTCTATGAAACTCTCCGGCAAACACGGCGCAACGGCTGGCGCTGTACAGGCCGAAGAACGCGAGTCCCAGCAGGCATGGGTCTCCTACAAAGACAAGCAAATTCAGGGCGGTAAATCTGATTCGGCAAATGAAAACAGCATTTTTGCCGCCGCCTTCGCAAGCGCCCGAAAAAGAAAGCAATAGTCGTGCTGTACAGGGGGCATCTCCTGTGCTAACTGCGCGGCAGTGCAGAACCGAAGCGATCCGCTTCTAACGCACCGTGGTGGTGCGTTTTTTTATGCAACGGCGCAGGTCGGTTCTTGCTCGGAGAGGTATTATTATCATGGCAACTGTTCACTCTGATTCTTCCAAGCGCAAGGGCAGCTACTCGAGTCTCGAATGGCTCGACGAAGACGTCGACTTTGCAAACCCCGAAACGTCCGACAAGGACTCCTTCGCCGCGCTTTTCGGCGAAAGCACAACTGGCTCCAACATCAAAGAAGGCCAAGTTGTTAAGGGCAAAGTGATGGAAATTCTCGACGACAGCGTTGTTGTCGATATCGGTCACAAATCTGCAGGCGCAGTTCCGAAGAGTGAATTCACAGCAGACGGCGTATTCTCGCTCAAAGTGGGCGACATCGTCGACGTGTTCGTAGACGTCTTCGAAGACGACGACGGCGAACTCGTGCTCTCGAAAGACAAGGCCGATCTGCTCAAGGCATGGGACCGCATCTCCGAAGCATTCGAAAAAGATGAACTCGTCGAAGGCCGTATCGTTGGCCGCGTCAAGGGTGGTTTGTCAGTCGATATCGGCGTCAAGGCATTCCTCCCGGGCTCACAGGTCGACCTGCGTCCTGTGCGCAACCTCGAGAAGTTGCTTGGCCAGGTTCTCCAGTTCAAGATCATCAAGTTCAACAAGAAACGTGGCAACATCGTTTTGTCTCGTCGTGTTCTGCTCGAGCAAGACCGTGAGCGCATGCGCAGCGAAACTCTCAAGAGTCTCGAAGCTGGCAGCGTGATGGCCGGTATCGTCAAGAACATCACCGACTACGGTGCGTTCATTGACCTTGGTGGCATCGACGGTCTGTTGCACATCACCGACATGTCATGGGGCCGCCTGAACAGCCCGTCCGAAGTTCTCAACGTCGGCGACGAAATTCAGGTCAAGGTTCTCAGCTACGACGCTGGCACACACCGCGTGTCGCTGGGTCTCAAGCAGCTGCAGTCCGACCCATGGGTCAAGGTTGCAGAGCGCTACAACCCCAATCAGCGTCTCAAGGGCAAAGTTGTCAGCCTCACTGACTACGGCGCATTTGTTGAGCTTGAGCCGGGTGTCGAAGGTCTCATTCACGTGACCGAAATGACATGGAACCGCCGCGTCAAGCATCCTTCCAAGCTCGTTGCTATCGGCGACGAAGTGGAAGTTGTGGTTCTGGCCGTTGACCTTGAAAACCACCGCATCTCGCTTGGCATGAAGCAGACCGAACCTAATCCTTGGGAACTCGTTCTTGAGAAATATCAGGTGGGTGACGTCATCCGTGGCAAAATCCGCAACATCACCGACTTCGGCGTGTTCGTCGGAATCGAGGAAGGTGTGGACGGCTTGATTCACGTCTCCGACATCTCGTGGACCGAGCGCATCAAGCATCCTCAGGATCTGTACAAGAAGGGCGACGAAGTTGAAGCCAAAGTTCTTCAAATCGACGTCGAAAACATGCGCTTCTCGCTGGGCATCAAGCAGCTCCAGGAAGATCCTTATGAAGCGGCATCGCGCGTCTTTGTTCCCGGCACACGCGCCAAGGGCAAGGTCACACGCAACGCTGAATTCGGTTCATTCGTTGAGCTCGCACCGGGCGTTGAAGGACTCATCCACGTATCTGAACTCGACATGGAGCCAAACAAGCTGCCCGACGTCGACACAGAACTTGAATTCATTGTTCTGCGCGTCGACCTCACCGAGCGTCGTTTTGAATTGTCACACAAAGCTGCAACACGCGGCCTTGATGAGACACACAACAAGACGATCCAGGCAGCAAGTACATCTCCTGCTGCAACAGGCTTCGCAGAAGCATTTGCTCGTGCTAAGAGCCGTGGTGCCAAAGAACGCACCGAGGAGTAATTAGATGTACAAAGACCCTGACTCACGTGAAAAACGATGGTCGGGTGGCGTACTGGTCTTGGCCGCGATTGGGGCGTTAGCCCTCATCGCGGCCTTGGCTTTTGTCGCACTCGCAATCGCAGCAATGAAGTTTTTTCCACAGTCTGCAGGCATCAGCCAAGCGGACCACAAATATCTTGCGCATCAGTCTTTCACGTCCGGCATCGCTGAAATCCGTCTCGATCAACCAATCGGACCTGAGGTCGCAAAGACGGTTGTCGACAAACTCGCTGAGGCTGCCAAGGACTCACGCATCAAAGGTATTCTCCTCGAGGTGAACAGTCCCGGCGGGTCGGTTGTTGCAAGTCAGGAAATCCACGACACCATCAAAGCGATCAAAGCAAAGACTCCGGTTGTGGCATACCTGCGTGAGGTTGCTGCCAGCGGCGCCTATTATGCGGCTGCGCCGGCATCTTGGCTGGTTGCAAAGCGAGGAACAATGGTCGGCAGCATTGGCGTCATCATGTCGAGTTTCGAAGCCACTCAGCTATTCGACTGGATGAAACTCAAACCGGTGACCCTGAAGACCGGCAGGCTGAAGGACACAGGCTCGCCATCTCGCGCATGGACACCCGAAGACAAAGCCTATCTGCAAAAGCTAATCGACGACACACGCGACCAATTTGTCGCCGATGTGGCGCTCTCACGCCCCAAAATCACCCCCGAAAGTTTAAGTCACATGAGCGACGGACGGGTTGTGCTGGGAACAGAGGCTCAAGAACGGCAACTCATTGATGCTCTTGGTGGACGAACGGATGCAATCATCAAGGCTGCAGAACTTGCCGGACTCACCACGGGCGCAGAGACCCCCGTGATACCCATGGAAGAACCCGAATTGCAGGGTATTTTATCTGATCTTCTCAACGCTTCCATGACTTCTTTGGGTCAAGGATTGATCAGTGGTTTTCAGCAACAGCGTCAAACTACCGCCTTTCCACAGTACCCCCTCCCTCGCCTCAACCTGAATTCATCCGAAACACCGACTGGCCCGTAAGGATCGGTCGGAAAAACCTGCGATCGCCTTCCTGCGGACCAGAGATGGTAACCAACGGGGGCGCTGCGCCGTGGATGTTTCCGAACTGAGACAAATAATCGAACACTTCATCGAGGAAGCCGATGAGGGAACGTCTCAGCTTGAAAAATTATTGACTGAGTTTGAAACAACGGCTGCAGTCGAACCACTGCTTGAAAAAATCTGCCGGACTGCGCGCCTGCTCAATGGCTCTGCCGCAGCACTTGGCTTCGCCGATCTCGCATCGTTCACGCAGAAATACGAAAACTTTCTTACTGCTGTGAAACGAAAATTAGTTGCTGCGGATCAAGAAACACTGACACTTATGGCTGACGGCCTGTCGTTCATCAAAGACCATGTTGACAGCTTAAGAAAGAGAAAAAAATCACCCGGAAAAGGTGAACTTCTCATCGAACAAATGGAACGCGCACTAAAACCAAAACCATTGAAACAGCTGATCGAGCTGCCCAGACAACCACTGGCGGGAGACATTTGGTTCGTTGGCGACGATCTAAAAGCAGAGCTATTTGAACTTCCCGAGCCCGTGCTTGAAAAAGAGGATGCAACCTCAACATCCCAGCCGGAGACGAATGACAACTCGGTGCCACGGGTCGTGCCGACGTTCGACGACAAAATCGCAGCCATCCAGGCTGAGATAGCTCGGCTGACAATTTTGGCAGCGCATGTGAATCAGACGACAGTGCAGGCTGCAGAAACTCGAACATTGGCTAGTGCACTCGAAAATCAGACTCCGGTGCAGGCCGCGCAGACTCCAACAACACCGCAGTCGGAAGAAACCCAAGACACAGCGCAGCCAGAGGAAATCTACACAACTGAACAAGCTGAGGAAATTCCGAGAATTGCTACAGACACTCCGATTGTTCAAATTGAGAACGCATCACCCGAGGAACCAGCACCAAGCCGCACCTCAACAGTCGCAGTCGATGAAATTAAACCTGTCGAAGAACACGACCAAACCCCCTTTGTAGAGAGCACCCATGCGATTTCTGCAGCAGTGGCAGAGTTTGCTCAAGTCCTGAGAAGAAACGCAAGACAAGAGCAGGCCGAAGACAAAGACGTCTCTGTCAATGAATTTAACTCTGGCGAGGAATCGATCAAAGTTCAGGCAGAGCGCATCGACAGGTTGATTGATCTTGCCGGTGAAATAACGATCATACAAAGCATGCTCGAAGAACAAAAGCCGGAACACCCACCTGGCGCGCTGCAAAAACGTATTTCTCAGATGAGCAAAGCCGTGCGCGAGTTGCAGGAACTCTCGCTGACACTGAGAATGATTAACTTCCGAACTCTGTTTAAAAAAATGGAACGTATCGCAAGAGACAGTTCACTTAAAGGTAACAAAAGCATCAGCGTCCATTTCTCCGGCGAAGAGAGCGAAATTGACAAGTGCGTGATGGAACGTATTGCGGAACCACTGACTCAGCTTCTCCGCTATTGCATTTTCAGCGGAATCGAAAGCACAGACCAACGTTCCGCCGCCGGAAAACCGTTGCGCAGTCAAATTCAAATCAAAGTCGCCCAATTGGACGAGCAAGTCATATTCGAAATCAGCGATGACGGTTGTGGTCTGGATTTGGAGAAAATCAGATCACGGGCCGTTGAACGCGGCCTTCTCGGGCATGCTGACAAATTGAGTGAGGAAAAAACCAGAGCACTGATTTTTCATCGTGGATTTTTTTCCAGAAGGGCAGACAGCGGCGATCACTTTCACAACGAAAGCGAATTGGCACAGATTGCTGCAACCGTAGAAGGCCTGCAAGGTCGAATCGAAACAAATGGAAACAAAGGACAAGGGACATCGTTTCGACTTTATCTACCCCGCACTGTAACAGTCACAGAAGGCTTTATCGTCAAACTGGGGCGTGAACGATTTGTCGTCAGCAAAGTGCAGGTTTCAGAAAGCATCATGCCACATGAGTCTGAAGTCTATGTGATAAACGGACAAACAGAAATGCTGAACGCGAAAGGGCGAACAATACCGCTCTATCATCTCAGCCGGCTGCTCAAGAAAGAACCCGTGCCCGCAAAACCGAGAACGACTTTTGATGGTGTGGCATTGCTTATCAGGGAAGGCGAACTCCAGCCGTTTGCGATCGTAGTCGAACAAGTTTTAGGGCTGCAGCGTGTGGTCAACAAAAAGCTCGGTGAAGAATTACAGGGAATACCAGGTCTTTCAGGAGGCGCGATTTTGGGTGACGGAAAGCCATCGTTGATTTTGAACCTTTGCGAACTGGTCAAGGCGCAGAGGTCTGATGAAACCGGCGAACGTGATACCGAGGCAGCAGACAGAGCTGCCTGAAGGAATGAAAATGCCAACGATGAACGATAGATATATTTCCTTCACACTGGCTGGCGAGCGCTATGCGCTTGCCTTTGCGAGTGTGAGAGAAATTCTTCCGGCGGGAGAAGCGACTCCTGTCCCACTGGCCCCAGACGATGTGCTGGGAGTCATCAACCTCCGCAACAACGTTGTTTCAATCGTTGATCTGAGAATACGTTTTGCAATGCCAAGTCCATCAACAAGTCACGAATCTCCAGTTTTGATTCTTGAGAATCATGGCGCACTTCTGGGAATTGCTGTTGATACCGTCGATGCCGCGCTGACCATTTCATCGGAACAGCTTTCCCCTCCCCCGGAGCATTCCTCCGCAAAAATGATGCGCTTTGCTGACTGGGTCGCCCGACTTGATCGTCAACTGGTTGTCATACTGAGTTCAGAAAAGCTTTTTTCGTTCGAAGA
>JBDLRP010000002.1:0-17746 GCA_039799905.1 Pseudomonadota bacterium
TACGCAATTCGGCAGTCTTATTGTCACTTTCGCTGCACTCAACGCCTGCGGGCGGACAGACGTGAATTTGAACTCACCGGCACTCGCAGGAGACACCTCGAGCGCCGCGAAGGAAGATAGCTTCTCATTGAGCAAAAAGTGCTCCCGGCAAGTCGCCCCGTCATTCACCGCGGGCTTTTCGGATCACTGCCTCTCAGTGGGTGGTTTTGATCGTCAATTCCGAGTTTATGTTCCAAGAAAATCCTACAACGTTCCGGCACCGCGGGCAGTTGTATTTGTGTTGCACGGGGGTGGCGGTGACAATCAAGTGGCAAGCGACGCAACTGAAAGCGCACTCGGAATTTTTGTTCCCATCGCAGACAGGGAAAATTTTATCGTCGTTTATCCGCAGGGCACCGATGACATCAGCGGAAAAGCTGGCTGGAATGATTGTCGAGCCGATGACACGGTCAAGTCCGGCGCCGATGACGTCGCCTTTTTGAGCGAGGCCATCACTCAGATGCGCGCTCGGCTCAACTTACCGCAAAAGCGGTTCTTTATGTCAGGAACCTCCAACGGAGCCATGATGACATTTCGCTTTGCAATGGAAAAATCGGCTTTACTTGGGGGCATCGCCACATCCGCCGGAAATCTTGCTGCAACACCAAAACAAGGCCGCTGCCAACGAGGACCCGAGACGCCAATTCCGGTCCTAATGACGCATGCCACTGACGATCCATTCGTTCCATTTTCAGGAGGCTGTGTTGCACAACTGATTGGAAAGTCGTGCCCGCGCGGGTTTGTCAAAGGCGCAACTGAAACCGTCCAGTTCTGGCTTCAGGTGAACGGACTCAGCAGATCCCGCCCCAAAGTATCGGTGATCGACATCAACAAGACCGATGGAGGTTCTGCAGTTGAAAACAAATACGCAGGCCGAGGGGTTCCGGTCACGTCATGGATTCTCAACGGAGCAGGACACCAAACCCCAAGCAAGGCGCTCGACCGAGACAACCGAATTCTCGGTGTGCAAAACAAAGACATTGAATTTGCAGAGGTTGCTTGGCAGTTCTTCAAAACCCAACTTTGACGCTGACTCCCGTAATCTTTAAGAAAACCGGCAAAAGCTAGACCGCGTGAACGGATGCCCGGCTTGATCCGTATCAGTTAAGTGTGATTAACACACGGCGTTGTGCCCCATCGGCATGATGCCGCTTTTTCTTTGTTAAATCTCGAAAGGGATCGTCAGCATGACTCACTCCGATCACGTCACCCTTATCGAGGTTGGTCCGCGCGACGGATTTCAAAGTGAAAGCAAATTTATTCCAACAGAAAGCAAACTGCGTTGGATTCGCGCGGCCTTGGCAGCCGGAAGCAAAGAAATTCAAATCACCTCGTTTGTGAACACCAAACTTGTTCCGCAAATGTCGGACGCAGATGAAATCTGTGCGGCCATGATCTCTTTCCGCAAAGAGCATCCGCTTTTCGCAAACGTCACTTTCAGTGCGCTCGCCCTCAACAGCAAAGGCGTCGAGCGCGCCATCGCTGCAGGCATCGACGCCATCGATATTTCAATGTCGGCAAGCGACACACACTCTCAACGCAACACACGCCGCACCCAAGACGAAGCCTATCAGGAACTCGTCTCCATGGTTGCGCTCGCGCGCTCCGCCGGGCTCAAGGTGCGTGCGGGATTACAATGCGCGTTTGGCTGCGCTTACGAAGGAAAAATTGCGCCGGCACAGGTGTTGGGATGGTTCGAAAAAATTGCTGCGCTCGCGCCGGACGTTTTGAGTTTGGCGGACTCCACCGGCACGGGGCATCCGCATCTGGTAAAAGAAATCGTCGGTGAATGCCAGACAATCGCTGGCGGCAAGCCCATCGTTCTTCACCTGCATGACACCTTCGGCCGCGCGATGGCCAACCTTGTCACGGCACTTGATTTGGGAGTGCGACGCTTCGACACGTCGTTTGGCGGTCTGGGCGGGTGTCCGTTTATCGCTGGTGCCAGCGGAAACCTTGCAAGCGAAGACGTCGCCTCACTTCTTCACGACATGGGCTATTCAACCGGCATCAATGTTCCGGCGGTCATCAACATCCGTCACGAACTTGCGGAATTTCTTGGAAGAGATCTCCCCGCCAAGGCGCGGGGTTGAACTGCGATGCACGCGCAAACAATTGTCGAAAAAATTCTCTCAGAAAAAATCAAACGTGACGTGCGTGCAGGCGACCTCATCACTTGCCCTGTGGATCTGTGCACTGCCAGCGACACAACAGCTCCGCTGGCCATCCGTTCTTTTGAACAGATGTTCGCTGACACGACGCAGGCACGGCTCGCAGATCCGCAAAAAGTTGTACTCGTCATCGACCACGCCGCACCGGCGCCCAACGAGCGCATTGCAAATCTGCATAGCTTGATGCGGCAATTTGCGCGCATGCATGGATGCAGGATCTACGAGAGCGGTGAAGGAATCATTCATCACATTGTTTATGAGCAGAAATTCGCCCCTGCCGGCTCAGTTGTTATGGGAGCAGACTCCCACACAACCACCTACGGTGCATGGGGATCATTCGCCGCAGGCATTGGCTCCACGGACGCCGCTGCGGTTTGGAAAACCGGCCACACGTGGCTGAAGGTTCCGCCCACCATCCGTATCGAACTCAACGGCAATCTGCGCGACGGAGTGTTTGCCAAAGACATCATGCTGCACCTGCTCGCGCAATTGGGCATGCAGCAGGCAAATTATCACGCGCTCGAATTCGCCGGCGATACCATCGCGCAACTTCCGATGTCTGAACGGATTACTCTTGCAAACATGACCGCCGAGCTGGGCGGCAAGGTCGGCATCGTTGAATGTGCACAGTCTGTTCAGGCAGATGCGCATGCCGACTACGCAAAAATCGTGCAGGTGGATGTGTCGCAGCTCGAGTCGCAAATCGCACTTCCAAACAGCCCTGCAAATGGCCGTCCGCTGGCTGAACTCTCCGGCAAGCCCGTCAATTTTGCTTTTCTAGGCACGTGCACCAACTCGCGGATTGAAGATCTGCGCATTGCGGCTGCGATTGTTCGCGGGAGAAAAGTTGCCGACGGAGTGCGGTTCTACATTTCACCTGCGTCACGGCAGACACTGCTGCAAGCCACCCGCGAAGGTGTTTTGGAAACCCTGCTCGATGCAGGCGCCACATTGCTGGCAACAGGCTGTGGCCCGTGTGTCGGCACACACATGGGCGTTCCGGCCGATGGCGATGTTGTGATTTCTTCTGGGAACCGCAACTTCGCAGGCAGGATGGGCAACCGCAACGCGCAGGTCTATCTCGCCTCTCCCGCCGCAGTAGCGAGCGCCGCACTGAACGGCTGCATCAGCATTCCTTCGCTCGGGAGACAGCCATGACAATGCGCGCGCACGTCTATGGAGATTCCGTCGACACCGACAGAATCATTGCCGGCAAATACACCAAGACACTCGACATGAACGACCTAGCCAAGCACGTGATGGAAGACCTTGATCCTCAATTCACAACTCGCTTCCGTGCGGGTGATGTGGTTGTTGCAGGAGAACATTTCGGTTGCGGATCGTCACGCGAACAAGCGGCGCTCGCACTCAGAGCAGCTGGCGTCAAAGCGGTCATCGCCAAATCATTTGCGCGGATCTTTTATCGAAATGCAATCAATGTCGGATTGCTGGTCATAGAGATTCCTCATCACGAAATCCGGCAGGATGATGAACTCGATGGCGAATTCGCAAAGGGAATCGTTCACAACCTGACTCAAAACAAAGCCTACACAAGCAATGCTTTGCCGCCGGTCATGCTGGCGATTGTCGAAGCAGGCGGACTGGTTCCCTTCCTGCGCAATGGAGGTTCCTTTGAACAACTCTGAAGGCAAGCCGCTCGCGGCCATCCGCGTGCTTGATCTCACCCATGCGGTGATGGGCCCTTGTGCAAGTCTGATGCTGGCCGACATGGGTGCCGATGTGGTCCACGTCGAACCGCCTGAGGGTGATCCCACGCGCTCGCTCAAGGGTTTCGGAATGGGTTACTTTCCCTTCTACAACCGCAACAAAAGAAGTCTTGCCGTCGACCTCAAAACAGCCGACGGACTCGCCGTGGTGCACGCACTGGCCAAACGCTGCGACGTGTTCATCGAGAACTTCGGTCCGAACACCGCCGACAGGCTCGGACTTTCCTATGCAACTTTGCGTGAACTGAATCCGCGCATTATTTATTGCTCTCTCAAGGGTTTTCTCTCAGGCCCCTACGAAAACCGCCATGCGATGGACGAAGTTGTTCAGATGATGGGCGGGCTTGCCTACATGACAGGGCCACGCAACCAGCCTTTGCGTGCCGGAACTTCGGTGGTCGACATCACCGGCGGAATGTTCGGTGCCATGGGTATTCTTGCCGCTCTCTTCGAGAGAGAGAAAAGCGGAAAAGGTAAACTCATCCGCTCATCACTGTTCGAAACCACTGCGTTCCTCATGGGACAGCATATGGCCTATTCGGCACAATCGGAGACGCCGATTCCACCGATGCCCGAGCGGCAGAGTGCTTGGTCTGTTTATCAAATCTTCACCGCAAAAGACGACCTGCCGGTTTTCATCGGCATCATCAGCGACAGGCATTGGCAGCGTTTCTGTGAAGCCTTTGCGCAAACCCAATGGGCAACCGACAGCAGGCTTGCAACCAACAACGGCCGTATTGCTGAAAAAGACTGGTTTCTGCCGGCAGTCACGGCTCTGATGGCACAATTTGATCGTGCAGAAATTGCGACCCGCTGCGAGCGTTTCAACATTCCATTTGCTCCGGTGGCCCGTCCGGAAGACCTCTTCACCGATCCGCAACTCAATCAGTCCGGACGCCTTTTGCCGGTTGAATTCAACGGCAAACAAACAATGCTCCCGGCACTGCCGATTGAATGGGACGGCCAGATGCCCGAGCTCAGCCGTCATCCGCCGCTCATTGGTCAACACACAAACGAAATACTGAGCGAGCTGGGATTTTCGCACAGCGAAATCGAAAGACTCCGCACCACAAACTCCGTGGCGTGTGCTTCGGCAGCTCAGCAGACATCCGCAGAAATGCAAGGGAGACAGCCACAATGACAATCACATTCGATCACATCATCAAAGGCGCGACGGTCGTCCGTCCGCACCAGCCTGCTCCCGAGCAACTCGACATCGGCATCAAAGACGGCCGCTTCGCCGCGCTGGCTTCCAACCTCGATCCGGCCACTGCAAAGAGTGTTACCGACGCGCGCGGACTGCTCGCATTTCCGGGGCTTGTTGACGCGCACATGCACACAGGAATCTATGCGCCACTCGATAAAGACGCGCGCAACGAAAGCCGCGCCGCCGCAATGGGTGGCGTCACCAGCAGCCTCAACTATATCCGCACGGGTCAGTACTACCTCAACAAAGGCGGCCCATACGAAGATTTCATGCCGGAGGTGCTGTCGCTTTCTGAAGGAAATTATCACGTCGACTACGCTTATCATGTAGCCCCGATGTCGGCCTCGCACATCGGCGAAATGCCACTGCTGCTCGAGCGTTTTGGAGTTTCTTCGTTCAAAATTTTCATGTTCTATGGGAGTCATGGTCTGCACGGCTGTTCTCACAAGCAGCACGAATTTCTCATGATCGGGGAAGACGAGCGATACGACATCGCCCACTTTGAAGCCGTTATGCGCGGACTCAAAAGTCTTGCCGACGCGCGCCCCGACAAACGCAACGCGCTCTCACTCAGCCTGCATTGCGAAACCGCCGAGATCATGACCGCATATACAAAAATGGTCATGCGCGAGGGCAAGCTCTCGGGACTTCCGGCGTACAGCGCATCGCGTCCGCCCCACTCCGAGGGACTCGCAATTTTCATAGCATCTTATCTCGCCAACGAAACAGACTGCGTGAATATCAACTTGCTGCACCTGACTTCCCGCAAGGCAGTTGATGCTGCGCTCAAGATGTCGGTGGTGTTTCCCAACATCAACTTCCGCCGCGAGGTGACCATCGGCCATCTGCTGCTCGACACCGACGCTCCCAACGGCATTTATGCGAAAGTGAATCCGCCGATTCGCCCGCGTGAAGATGTCGAATATTTGTGGGAAGCCGTGAAGAACGGCCACATCGACTGGATCTGCTCCGACCACGCCTGCTGTTCGGAAGAGCTTAAAACCGACAAGCAAAACCCGACCGACGTCTTCATGGCGAAAAGCGGATTCGGCGGCACGGAATACCTGCTCTGTGGTCTGCTCACAGAAGGACGCAAACGCGGACTTTCACTCAACCGGATGGCAGAGCTCGTGTGCAGCGCTCCGGCAGAACGCTACGGACTGGTCAATAAAGGTCACATCGAAGTTGGATTTGATGCCGATGTCGTGCTTGTGGATCCCAACAAAACTTGGGTCATTGATCCCAAAGACTCTCCCTCTGCGCAGGGCTATTCACCGTTCACGGGAATGGAGCTCACGGCACAAGTTCGACAAACCTTTCTGCGCGGCGGGCTAATATACAAAGACGGCAACGTCATTGGCTCACCTCAGGGTCTCTACCTCAAAAGATGAGTGGCTGACGGCCAAACAACTGTTGCATACTGAACTATTCTTCTGTATTGGCCGAGCAGCCAAGACACTTCCTGTCGGCTGTCGTTTTCTTTAACAAGCGGAGATTTCAATGAAATCATTATTCACCCTCAGGACAATGGTCACTCTGGGGGTCTCCGCGACCTCAATCCTCGCAGCTCAAATTGCCCACGCCAACGAAGCCATTTGGCGCACCGAACTTTTGCAGGCCCAAGGTGTCGGTTGCCGATTTGGCACCTCGAGCGACCCAAACCAAGATGCTTTCGTGATCACAAGCGGGGACATGGTCTCATTTGTTTTCACTAAGCTGGGCGATACCTACCGCGACGGAAAGAATTCGAATGTAAGCATAAGCCCATGCCGGATTATTCTTCCACTTGAAGTCAACGCTGGGCAGCGCATCGAAGAAATCGGCCAAACGCTGACCTACGGGATCGTGAAGTCGAAGGGCATTCAGGCACGCCTCGATTTCATCAGCAACTTTGCCCGCCGGCAGAACAACGGACGCAGTGTGCCTGCCGATCTCAATCAAAACATGGCATCAGCCAGTGCTGTTTTTCCGGCAAACCAGATCTTCAATGAACCTTTGTCCATATTGCCGCAACCTGTTGCGCGCGTGCCAGAAGACGAACGACAGGGCTCGCCGCACAAACGTTTTTGCAACCGCGAACGTTCGCGCATGTTCAATTATCACTCCGACATTTTCGTCCGGCTCAACAAAATCCGCGAAGGAGCAACCATTTCATTTGCGGTAGACGGACTCGATCTCAAATACGAAATGAATCTCAGGATCCGCAAGTGCCGCCGGCTGTAATTCCACCCACCGGTTCTCAATTTTCATTCATCAAAATGCACAGCCCCGTTGGCCCATTGTACTTGCTCGCCTCCTCGGAGCATCTCAGGTGCATTGCCTTTGAATCCAACTGGAAAACTCTCCTCGACCGATTTCGACTCACGCAGGAGGACCTCCTTTTTTCAGAAAGTCCGATTTTATCGGCAACAAAGCAGCAACTTGAAGAGTACTTTTTTGCAGGACGAAGACATTTTTCTCTTCCGATGGAGGCCATCGGCACATCATTTCAATTGGCAGCATGGAACGCGCTGCTGCAGATTCCATACGGCTCAACAATCTCTTATTCAGCGCAGGCAACGTTGGCAGGTCATCCGTCCGCTTGCCGCGCAGTGGGCAACGCCAACCGCCTAAACCCGCTTTGCATCGTCATTCCCTGCCACCGTGTGATCGGCCACAACGGTCAACTCTCGGGATACGCAGGTGGCCCAAACGCCAAAAAAACACTGCTGAAAATCGAAAATCCTGACTTTTCTTGAACAGCAGTAAGGCCGGGCAGTTTTATAATTCTTTCAAAATTGTAACCGCTCCGTCACAGACGCAACATTCCTTTTTCCTCGTCCGAGGTTAACCTTCCCTAAACGGCCAGAACAGACGGAGAGGCGAAATGCTGCGGACATTGATCAAGCGAATTGCCTTGCTGTCGTTGTGTCTCGTATCTGCCGAATTGGCAAACCAAACCCTGAATGCTGCATCGGCGGATGCTAACCCCGACGTTCCCGCCCATCAGAAACGTGAAACCGAACTGCGTCTCGGACTCACTGAAGAAGGCTTCAACATTCTTTTCAACCGCTGGTGTGCGCATCTGGAGGCCAGCCGACGCACCGACAGCTACTTTGACGTCTTCGAAGGAGAACAATTTCTTTTTCGCAGGCAGGAGCCGAGGGCAAAACTGCGCATCCAGACGCGCGACAAGGAACTCGTTGCACAAAAGTCGTGGGTTATTGAAAGCCACACCACACAGTCCTCCGGATTTCTGTGGAGTGCGACAACCCGCACAGCAGCGAGTGAAAAACACCCGCTCGGCGGCAAAACCCACGCCCGATTATCTTCAACTCTGCAACTGCTCGATGACGCAACTCAGAATGTTGCAAAGCCCGATGGACTTACGGCTCAACTGCAAATGCTGTGGTCGGTGCAGTCGTGGCCTGCTCATGCCGATTTCGACGACGGCACGCGCCATCTGCGCGGACCGCTCGTTCCCGCAGCCGTGGTCAGCAAAGAGCGCTGGCTCATTCCCGTGACGCTGCCCGACGGCAGGACGGGTCAATTGCAACTCGGTCGTGATTACGACGAACTGACTGCCGACAGGTCAGTCAGCTTCGAACTTGAATTGGAACTTAAGAACACGTCGGTAGCGGATGAACAGGCCACCCTTACGACCGTAAGCAGATTCCTCCTGCTGCAGGGGCTCCGCCCGCAAAACACAACCTCACAAAAAACAAACGATTTCTTCCGAACACTGGAAAATCTTTACTCGCAAGCAGGAGATTCGCTTGTGAACCCGAGCTCTCTCTGACACGCTCTTGCCCTGCGGATTCATCAAAAAAACACGTCGTTATTCTGATGAATTCGAAAGGAGGCCTTATGCTCACGCGAATCGCTGCTCTCGGTCTTGCCACCCTCTCGTCATCCGCCTTCGCAGTCGACCTCGATGGAATCAAGGATTTCCAGCCAGAAAACTATCTTGGCACCTGGTATCAAATCCAATCGACAAACCCGTTTTTTCAACGCGACTGTAAATGCGCCAAAGCTGAGTATTCTAAAATAGACGAAAAGACGATTGCCGTAGTGAACACGTGCGTGACAAACAACGGCGACATCCGGACTGCAAAGGGAACGGCTACAATCAAGGATGCCGACCACCCCAGCCGGCTCGCTGTGAGGCTTTCATTCTTCACGCCCAACTTCGTCAATTATGTGGTCACGGAAGTTGGCGAAAACTACGAATACTCAGTGGTTGTCTCGCCAGGAAACTCGCCCATCTGGATTTTGTCGCGCAGCAAAACACTTCCACCCAGCGTCCTGAGCGGCATCAGATTGCGGCTGATTGAAGCCGGAGTGCGCGTCGGTGATTTGAAGGATACCGACCCTAACCAATGTCCCGAGATTTGAGAACGCGGTGAAACGCGCTTCTCACATCCACCGCCACATTCAGTGATTCGAGACTCTCGTACATCAAGCCAAGCAAAACTCCGAGCTGGACGAATTCTCCCTTGAGGTTCTTCCGCTCGGATTTGCACAGCATAAAGATTTCATGAAACGTGTGGACAAAATGCGCCATGGTGAATCTCACTGCGGTTTGGTTGCCGTCACCGAAGTGTGAGATAAAAACCTCGTGCGCCCAATCCAAGTTGATTTTTTTCAGAGCGGACTTCATCTGCTCAGGACGCCCGCAATAGTAACCCGTGTAGAGTTCGCCCATGGCGTTCAAAAAATCATCCGAAAAAACTCCCAGCAAAGGCGCTGGACTCCATAAAATATTTTGCCCGTCACGCGCAAAGCGGGTGAGTCGAACGTCAAGCAGCAGCGTCTGTTTGGCAAGAATCTGCGCGAAATAGATTTCAACAATGCGGGTCGCCATTTCAACTCGAATCATTTCGTCAGCAGTCTTGAAATCAGTGACCACACCAGCAGGCAACTCTCCTGCCTGCGTCATGCCGCCCGCGATGATCCTTGTATCTGGCAGTGAGCGCGCAAAATGCGACTGCATTCCCCCCAGCGCACTGCGGTAGAGTTCGGGGTCACGAGTTCTTTTGGCCAGAGCCGTGGCATTGCCGATCAGTTCAAAAGGTGGGATCACCTTAAAAAAAGCCGGCGATACAAAATCCAGCAAGAAAGACCACTCAGAATTTTTTAAAAGGTTCATCAGCATACTCAACAGAGTATTCCGAAAGTTACACAATTGCCACATCCGCCTTGAATTTTCACACGGGTTCCACACCTGCAACTTCTCAATCCCGCACCTCCCCGCAATACTCGCTGGTGACAAGCTCGGAAAGGAGCATTTTTATGACGGCATCACTGTTGGCAATACTCAGGCTGAGCGTGATCGTCCTGCTGACTCTGCTGTTGATAGTCATTCTACTTGTCACTCCGACAGGTCTCAGAACGCGCACCAAGGTGTCGTCCCGTTTTTTTGGAATCCTGCTGCGCTGCTGCGGAATCCGCATCAACTGCAACCTGTCGGACGCAGAACTGCTGCGTTTCGAGCGTGCCATTATTGTCGCCAATCACGTCAGCTATTTGGATATTCTCATTCTCTGTGCACTCCGGCCATGCGTTTTTCTGGCCAAAAAAGAAGTCGGTGATTGGCCGCTGTTTGGTTGGGCTGCGCGTGCTCTGGGATGCATCTTCGTCAGGCGCGAATCACTGATGGGTCGTGCGCACGCGCTTCGTCGATGCCTCAGGATCAGTCCGACTGCCGACATTGCGCTTTTTCCAGAGGGGACGACAACGTCATCCAGACTGCCCGAGCTCACCGCATGGGCCCGCGGGCATGCATGGATTGCCCTGCGTGGACGCGTCGATGCGATCCTCTGTTTGCGGCTAAATTATGAAAACCACAGCGAGAGGGCATGGATCGACGACCATAGCCTTTTGCCTCACCTGCTCAAAACGCTCGGCCAAAAATCAGTGCGGGTGACAGTGTCAGGAGCATGGGTCGCGGTTCATCAGTCGCTGCAGCCTGCAGACCTCGCAATCAATACTTTTGAAAACGTTTGCATGGCGGTGAGCTATGACAGTCCTTGAAGATATCCGCACCTTTTCGAGCAAGTACCGCAACGACATCATTCACAGCAGGCTGGAGACCATCTCATGCGATGAAGGCAGTTTTGATATCGATCTGCTGGAAATCAAAACATCCGACAAAGTCCGCAAGGACAAATTCACATTTTTCCTCGTCGCGGGTGTGCACGACCTGGAAACCATCGGAGTGACGGTTCTCCTCCATTACTTGGCACACCTCATCGAACTGACACGCTGGAACAAAGCATTCCGCAATTCACTCGCAAGCGCGCGTATTGTCGCAATTCCGGCGCTGAATCCGACGGGAATCATCCAACGCCGCCGTGCCACTGCAGAAGGGATCGACTTGATGCGCAATGCACCTGTTTCGGCAGAAAAGCCGGTGCCACTCTTGGGCGGTCACAGGCTTTCCCCAATGCTGCCGTACTACAGCGGCACAGGCGATCTGGCTCTTGAGAGCAGCGCACTGATACGCGCAGTGCGCGACCTATTGCAGTCTTCCAAGGGTATGATTGCACTCGATCTGCACAGCGGATTCGGGGCTCGCGACAGAATCTGGACACCGTGGTCGATGTCATCTGCACTGCCGCCGCATTGGGACCATTACAAAGCCATCGAGACTGCTCTGAACGAATCGTTTCCGGATCACGTCTACAAATTTGAAAAACAGTCCGAGAGCTATCAGACGAACGGGGATTTGTGGGACTATCTGTTACTTGAGAATCAGAACACCAACGGACCGCTTTTCCTCCCGCTGGCGCTGGAAATGGGTAGTTGGAACTGGCTCAAGAAGGCGCCTTGGAACGCATTCAACAGGCTGGGATGGTTCCATCCGATGGTTCCGCACAGAGTGCAAAGAACCTGCCGCAGGCACACCACACTGCTCGATTTTCTCGTCAGCGTGTGCGCCAATTCCGAAAGCTTCTTCAAACACGAGGTCAGCTGAACAAGGACCGGCGGCATCGGTCAGACATTGTCGCTGTCGAGAAGTGCATCAGGAAGTCGTGACAGTGGAATTCAGGATCGTGGGATGGCCCCCCAAGAATTTTTGCTCCGAGCATAAGATATGATCTCAGCAGCGGAGGCACCAAAGACTTCAAATGAGCTTCGTCGAACTCTCCGGCTTCGACAGAAGGCATTTTTAGAGCCGGGCAATGCACATCTTCCGACCATGCACCCTGCCTTTTGAAATAGCCAACCAAAGCGGCGGCTTCCGCATGAGAGACGTTGAAGACGCTGACACAACCCACGGCTTCAGTTCTGTTGTGACTGGTCATGTATTTTGCCAATGCGCTCCAGAGCAATTTAGGAATTGAACCCTGCCGGTAGGAAGGGTGCACACAACTGCGGCCCAATTCGATTGTCAGGCGAGGTTCGAGTAGCTCTCTCAAAGGTCTTACATCAAACTCGTGAGCCGCATAGAGGTTCAATCCGCCGCTCAGTACTCTGTCAGTCGGCAGCACTCGGTAGGTTCCCACGATGCGACCATCGTGCTTCACAATCAGATGGTCGGCGAATGCATCGTGCACATCCTGATCACGCATCATCTTCGGAGATTGATCGTGCGCCGACAGAAAAACATCGTAGCGAAGAGAAAAAACCTCATCCAGCTCGTGCGGCAGTGCCAAACGGACTTCAAATTGGGCATTGCTGCCTGAACTCTCTTGGTTGCGGAAGTTCTGCTGCTGCAACGCTGGAACAGCCCTGAATTGACGAACCGCCTCAAAAGAAGCTGCGGCGTTTGCATAGCCTGTGCTCATTTTTAATTCCTCCCAAACCTTCTGGGAGAAATAATTTCAAATTTGCGGAAGTTCCGACAGATCGATTGATTACGAAAAAGTGAATGATTTCTGAAGATGATGGCTTCACAATTTTGTCAAAAATGCGCTCATGACAATTGGCTGTGAAACGATTGTGTCAGGCTTGCCCGCCTGCGGAATCGATCGCTATGAGCCTTTTCGTCTTGAAGCAAGACACACTCAGGAGGTTAACAATGCGTCTTATCACTACTGCTCTTCTTGCAACTGTCAGCACATCTGCGTTTGCCGCTCCCTTCACTTTTAAAGGCTCCGACACATTGGCGGGAATGATGACCGATGCCATTCAAGCTGCGGGTCTCTCCGACGAGATTCAATACGCCGGCGGCGGCTCAGGCAAAGGCGAAGAAGCCATCATTGCAGGGCAACAAGGCATCGCACCGATGTCACGTGAATTGAAAAAAGAGGCCGTTGCAAAGGCAGCAGCTGCCGGAATTGAAGTTGTCGCTCACCCCATCGCTCTCGATGGCCTTGGTGTTTTCGTCAACAGCAGCAACCCGCTCAGCCGCCTCAGCCTGCCACAGGTCAAGAGTGTTTTCACTTGCGAAGTAACCGACTGGTCGAAGCTGCCTAACTCTGGCAAAACAGGACCTATTGAAGTTTTCCGTCGTGACGACAACTCTGGCACTACCGATACGTTCAAGTCCATCGTCGGAATCAAAACCTTCGGTGCCTGCGTTCAGGTGATGGCTGAAACAACCGATATCGCCAACGAAACAGCGACCAATCCAAATGCGATTGGCTACGCAGGACTGACTGCAACGCGCGCAGGCAACCGTCCGCTCACACTTTCCAAAGACGACCGTTCGGGTGCTTATCTGCCAACAGTGCACAACGTGCGCAACAAGCTCTACCCGCTTGCACGCACACTCTATGTATACGAAGCAAAAGGCAGCTACTCGCTCAATGCGGCTGAGTCGAAGCTTCTTCCGCAAGTTCTCGATCGCTCGTTCATGGACCCGATTGTTCAGCAAAACGACTTCATCACATTGGACTAATCCATCATGAAGAAACATCTGCGTTTCCTGCTTGGATGCGTGGCCGTTTTAACACTCGTCGGATGCGAGGGAGACAACTCTTCCTCGTCATCCGACGAGGTTATTTCAATTTCGGCGCCACCCACCAACCCTGATTCACCCGCACTCGACAACCCGTCCAACCGTTCCGGTGAACCGACGCTGGCGGCAGACACCGAGTGCAGCGAGCCGCGCACCAGCGCCTTGCTGCCAGCCATCGTTGAAAATGAAAACAACGTACAGCCGACGATGTCGTTTGAGGAACTCAAGCAACAAATCGACACCGCCTGTGCCAGCTGCCATCTTGCTCCCGCGTCGAAGACGGGCGGATTTTGGTATGCCTCGTCACATGACAAGGCCGAGGTGCGTTTCAACGGTCAGAAGGTTGTTGTCGCAGGACTCGCAGACACTGCAGATGTTCTGCAGAAGGTATTGTCCAATAATCGGATGCCGCCACAAAACATGCGCGCCGCCGCCCCACAAAAATACACCCGCCTGCAAAGCCTGCTGGAAGACTGGATCGCTGCCGGCAAACCAGCCGGTCGCTTTCCAATAAAGTTGGATGCCGACTCAGCAAAACAAGCCGCAAGGCAAAAACAATCCGATCTGGGCAGCTGTATTCCGCGCACCGATCAAATCGGTGTTGATGCTGAAAAAGACGAACTCTTTTTGAATGCCACACAGCTTCCTGAAAAGCTCTCACAGACTGATTTGTTCACGCTCGACAGCCTCGCCCTCGCACGCAGAGGCACGCTCTCTTACAACGTGGAATATCCGCTGTGGGCAGACAACGCCGAAAAAGGCCGCTATGTTCACTTCCCAGCTGTGTGGGACGAGGCAAAACAAAAATGGAAGCCCTCGGGTGCACGCTATGACCCAGTTTCCAAACAGCTTGAAATTCCACCCAACACGCGCTTCTACAAGACCTTCTACAAGGCTGTAAAAAGCAAATCTGGCGAAACTCTCTTCCGTAAGGTTGAGACGCGCATTTTAGTGGTCAGAAAGTCTCCTCAAGAGCCCCTTCTGGGCAGCTACAAATGGAACGAGACGGAGTCCGAGGCGACACTTGTCACACTGCCTTATCGCGACGGTACGCCTTTCAAAGACGACATCTTCAAAATTGTCGTTGATGAAAATACTGGCAAGACAAGAAAATATGCGATTCCCGGCAAACAGCGCTGCGTTGAATGCCACAAAGGTACCGACGATTACGTGCTCGGCTTTACGCCCTTGCAACTCAACCGTCGGCCTTTCGGTGCGGCCGGCCGCGATCGCGACATCGGGGCCGATGAAGTGAGCCAGATTGTCCGCTTCATTGATGCCGGAATTCTCAACAACGTCAGCAGCGCAGCTGAATTGCCTGTTCTCGAAGATTCAAACGGCCGTCAGGCGCGAAATGTTCACGAAACCCGGTTGCAGGGCTACATGGTCGGCAACTGTGCGCATTGCCACAATCCCGACGGTTTCGCGATGAAAGACAACAAAGTTGCGCTCGACCTGCGCGAAGGGCAGCTGTTTGATTTCGACCTGCGCCGCATCACCCGCGACTCAACCCGCAGCAGCCCCAAATATTTCGCAAAAGCCGGTGACCTCAATCAGAGCCAACTCTACCTGCGCGTTTCAGCATCCAAAATTGGCGATGGCGGCCGCTATCTGCCGATGCCGATGCACACTCCGGGCGACGCCAACTGCAAACTGCTCAACCTCACTGCCAAGTGGATATATTCATTGTCGTCTGATCCTACTGTCGCAGCAAAGGCGGATACCGAACCGATAGCATGCGAACCAGACGATGATTTTCATTGGGTTGACCTCGACATGACGTGGCCAAATTCAAAAGACTTTGTGCCCCGCAGGGCCGACTGGAAAGATCCCGTGAACGGCATGCCGGCCAAATTCGCGGCGTTGGTTCAGGATCCGCGGCTTACGAAAATTCTTCGCACCCAAGTGCCTGTTGATTTTTGGGAGCGGGTTGCAGATGCGCAAGGGAAACCCGTTGCAAAATGTGATTTCCCGCCAAAAACACCGCCGCGAAAACCTCCGGCATGGATGCTCGATAACAAAGGCGCGCTTAAACAACCTGCCAATGAGCTCTATACTCTGACTCCGGGCGCGCATTTCTACAATTCCACCTGCGCCAAGTGCCACGGCAACACAGCCGACGGCAGATCGGGTCTGGCAACCAACCTTCTCACACTCACCGGTGGTTCGATTCGCGTTGCCAATCTCAAAGACGGAATGTTCGGGCCAGGCAACGACAAGATATTCGAAGTCCCCGATTCGCGCGGCAAGACACGCAATCTGCTCGGAAACTACCTCATCTGGATGGCCATGGAAGGAACGCGCGTCACCTTTCCGCCGGAAATGGAACCATTCGTAGGCCGTCACAAGGCACAGATGCTCAATCAGCTGCGTGAGCGTTGCAAAAACTTCATCGCGAGCTCGCCGCAAAAAGCGACCGACAGGATGAAGGACTACCTTGCTTTCAAAGATGTGTGCTTCTTCAACAACGGCAAGCCGACAGACAGGCAGCTGCAGTTTGACCCCAACACAGATCAGCCTATCAATCCGGCTGCGCTGGAAGCTTGGGCAGACAAAGCTGCCATCAATGTCGGCTGGGCGATTTATGACTACATGAAGAACGAAGGCGCGGCCGGAAAATGGCAACCCGCAAAAAACGAGTGCGACAAAGTGCACCCGTTGCGTCCTGCGCAGTAATCACTCGCTCCGCTCATGTACGAGCGAAGCGGAGGCACTTTTATTTATCCAATTTAACAAAGCAGCCCATAAAGATTTCCGACGTGTCGATGCCGACCGTCGGATCTTTGTATGACAAATATGCGTTCAACATCGACGCGCCCTCGCCATCGTTCTCGGCGCGAATTTCCAGATCATAAATCTCACGAGACTTTCCATTCATTTCTGCAAAAACCTCAATATCGAACTTACTGCCCTTGAGGTCCATTTCAAGATCAAGCATGCGCTTGCTGACTTCGTGTGAGAAGAGCTGGTACTTAGCCAGATCGGGAGTCAACTGGTTGGGAACCTGCGAGGGGTTTTCTTTATTTGCAAACGCTTCAACCACCAATGCTTCCAGCTTGCCGCCGTTGATCGTCGCGCGTGTTCGGACGAAATTCAATTTCGAATCGACTCCGGCACATTCGAGCACTCCACGCTCTTTCTCAAGAGCATGAACGCTGCGCGCCGCCTCAGATTTACTATAGTCAATTCCTCCTGATTTATCTTTCTTGCCGCTTAGTTCTGAAGTCTTAACCTGACACGCGGTCGCAAGGAACGATGCAGTCAAAAAGCAAGTCATGAGTTTCATTTTCTTCTCCTCTAAATAGTTTGCAGACACGCTCGCGCCGACCAACTGACCGACGCAGTTTTTACAAATTTCAATCGGTGTAGTCGTCGGACTGACCATTGCTCAGGAACACAGAACATCGGCTTCGTTCGTCATCCAAAATACATTCAAGAATCATTTTGTTGTCTGAACTCGTGAAACGCTTGTACATCGAACCCTGCAAGTCCCACTCTTTCACTTCCAGTGACGAATAAAGCCGCTTGGCGTCCACTGCACGGCTCAAGTGGAACATGTGCTCGTTGGCATCGCTGTCCGAACTTAAAAAGTTTTCCGCGCTGGCGGGCTTCGTCTTCAACGTCAGTGTACAAACCTTGGACACCGCTTTCTGGCAGTGCAGCTGAAGGTCGTCACCACTGCTGCTGAAGAGCTTCTGCGGCTCGCGGACCAACGGAG
>JBDLRP010000003.1:0-53420 GCA_039799905.1 Pseudomonadota bacterium
CTTTAACGCGGAAGACCGTTCTGCCCTTTGCTCAGCTGACTTTTGATGGCTCTGTCGACAACTTTCCCGAGTGACTCAACCTGCCGTTGCTGGCCAAGAAAACTCAGGTTGAGACCAATCGTCCACGTTGCGAGCCGTTCAGCAATGTCGCGGTCCTTGAAGCGCTGCAATGTGATGTCCATGCAGTCCTGAATGCCGAGAAAAGTGATTTTTTGCAGTCCGCTGTATTCAAGTTCCGCACGTGCCGCCGGCTGGGGCTTGATCGTTTTCAGATACTGAACCTGAAATCTCAGCCATGCGCGCGGCTGATAAGACGTGTCGACTCCCCAGATTTGTTCCTCGGGATAATATTTTTGCCCTTGTGCGTCCAAAGCCTCGGAGCGTTTCACGGATCGTGAAAAATTGGCGGATAGCCCAAAGGATGACGAAATTCCGAGTGAATTATTTTGTTCTTTGAACTGACGCCACACCGGCTGCCAAATGCGAGTAGCAGACGCCGAAACCGGCAGCAGCGGATATGCAGATGCACTGACAGTGCCGATGACATCGCCCCAAGGTTCCGCGCTCACCGGTGTCTGTCCTGCCTGCAGATTGCGGTTTTGTTCGGCCGCAGTGCGCAGCGCTTCAAAGTTGTAGCTGGACCTCAAGCCCAGACCAATTGGGCGGGTATCGAACTTTGTCGTTCGCCGCCATGCAACAGGCCTGATGGCGAGCAGTTTGTTTTCCTGTTGTCTCGACGAGGTGCGCACCTCGTCGATAAACTGCCTGAGTTCACCTTCCGCCCATTGATCAAATAAAATCTTATTCTTCTGTTGAGTGGTGATCGAAAAAAGAAATTGTCCCGCCTCCTGAGGTGATGTGGGCCGTTGACTTTTCATCAGCGAAAACAAAATATTTTCGTTGGCCGGCGCTGTTGGTTGCCTCCCTGATCCGGTGGTCTGGGAATCCGCACGCTCTACGGCGCGGAATTCGTCTTTGCTCACCTGAATGTCGGTGTTGATTCCGAATTCCAGAGTCTGACTGCGCGCAACGTTGTCGGCTGAATAAAATGTCGAATAAATATCAGGAAAACGTTCTGCACGTTGAACCTGCGGGATCCAGCGGATGTTTGCAAATGGTGTCACATTGTGGCGAATGCTTGTTTCCGACTGGTCGTTTGAACGCGTTGACAGCAGATTCGCATAAAGCGGGATGTCGGCACCGAGGTCTGCAAGTGTGTAACTCAGTTCACCAGTGTGGGCTTGTGTTTTGTAGCTGATGCGTCCGACTTCGCCACCGCTTCTGATGTTCAAATAGGGATTCAACGGGAAGGTATAGTTCAGCCTGAGGCGCTGTCCATCACGCGTGCCGTCACGAGGTCCACTCTCGGGCAAATCCTTGAGCGAACTCTGCACGACGTTCTCAAAAGAGGCATGTCCCTCCCACGACAGTCCGCTGTCTGCGATTGACTGAGGATGCAAAGTGAGATCAAGCCGCGGAAGGCGTGCAGGTACCTGGGTTGCATTTGCGGCAAACACATCCTCGGGACGCTGTGCCCTTATCGACAATGCGAAATTTTCCCCAGAATGCTCCAGTGCCGCATCCTGATCGACAAAGCGTCTGACGATGATCTGCGGTGTAAAGAGATCCTGAGTTGCTCCGGGTTCTTTGGTGAGATCGGAGAAATATTTTTGGTCGCTCATCTTCTCAAAGTCGAATTTGAATGCATTGCGGCGTGAGAGCGGAATATTCGACTGCGTGCTCCAAGCCCAACGGTAATCATGGGTTTTCTTTCCATCTTGTACGGCCGATTTTTGTCGCAGCAGTTCGCCGTGGATGTTGAATTTGCTCTGCTCGGAAAGCGCAGCACGAAGATCAATTTCGCCGCGCGGGCCGCGCTTGCTGAAATACGTGAAAGTCAGTGTTGAATCCGCATGCTCACCCAACGTCTGATAGTAGGGAAGACTGAACGCATCTCCGGCGCGGCTCAGGTAAAAAGACGGGAGCAGGAATCCCGATTGCCGCTTGGTTTTGATCGGCATCTTGAACCATGGGCTGTAAACGAGCGGGAATCTGCCGACCTCGAGCGTGCTGCCATAGAGGGTGATGTAATCATTCGGTTCGACGAGCGCACGTGATGCACTGAGTCCCCAAATCGGATTATCGTCCGGATCGCACCGGCAGGTGGTCAACGAGGCGCGCTCGACATCCATATTCTGATTGGCACTCTGAAAGACGCGGTCGGCTTTCATGCTCAGATATCCAGGAACCTTCTGCAATCCAGCAATCTTCTGAGCAAGTTCAGGATCCTTGGCGGCAAATGTACGAACGGCCTCGCGCCTGTTTTCAAGTCGTCGCCGTGCGTCTTCAGGCAGATCACGCAAGACATCGGAAGGCTGATATTTTGTTCTGACGAGTCGCTCAAGCAGCTGCGCATAGCGCGACTTCAACAGCATCTGCTTTGATTTTTTCCCGCTGTGTGCAACGTTTTGAAGATTGGCGAATTCCGCTCGGAGGTTGGTCAGCTCGCGGATGATCTCGGCAGACCTTTCCTGGCGGGCAACCTCAAATGCAATTTCGGCGCGCGAGAATCCGAGGACTTCTTCATTGACTTGTGCGTCGGTATCCTTGGGGTCGGCATAAATTTCGACGTCGTCCATGCGGGCTTCGTTGGTTGCTTCGTTGATAAGAACCCGTGACGCTGTGATTCTTTCGCGGCTGCGGACGACACGCACTCCGCCTTCGGCAAACATGGTTTTGTTCATTTTGTTGTATTCAAAAGAGTCTGCGCTCACGAAAACGTTTCCGAGCAGGATGAAGGCGTTTCCTTTTGCCTTCAGGTTGCCGGTCTCTTTGTCGAGATTTATCTCGTCGGCATCATAATAAATGGTGGATCTTCCTGTGGTCAGTTCTTGACCATTTGCGACGGCAACTCCCACAACGACCTGCAGAAGTGTCAGGGCAGACCGGCAAAAGATTTTAAAATCCGATCGCAGGATTAACATTGTGCTCCGACTTCAAATTCCTTGAAAACGGGAAATTTAAAATGCTCCAGAGCTTCACCGATGAGGGTCAGCGAACCAAGAATCATCAACGTCCCGTTGTGTTGCGATGTCAACGAAAGTGCATGTTCGAATGCCTCGCAGGAAGTCCCCGAGACAAAAAACTGCGCACCGATATTGATGGATTTAGCATAATTCAAGAGAGTTTCTGCGGGAACTGCCCGAGCGCTCTGTGTCTGAGTCAGAAAAATGTGGTCTGCCTGTGGAATGAGCATTTTTAAGCAATCCTGCCAGTCTTTGTCTTGCAAACTTGCGTACACGAGTGTGTGCGGTCGAGGCAGTTGTCGCAAGTCCAGACGTTGCTGAATTTCTGCAAGAAAGTATTCAACTCCATGAGAATTGTGCGCGCCATCGAGAAGGATTGGTGTCGACCCCGCTTTGCGCACATCGAACCTTCCCGGCCAGTGAAGAGTGCGCAAGGAGCGCTCAACCTGTGACGGACAGACGTCAAAGACGCCGAGTTGTCTGAGCTGGTTCAATACTTCGCTGCATATAATCGCTGCTGGCGTGCTTGCACTGTTTTCGTACTCAGCCTGGTCGGAGAGAAAAACAGGATGAGCACCGGTGACTGCGAGACCTCTTTTAACTCCACTTTTTGCGGCTGCGCCTACCCTGCCAACTACGAATGGCCGATTGCGTCTTGAGATCTGCGATTTTTCGAACGCTATCGACTCTTCGTTGTCGCCCAGCCACTCTGTGTGATCGAGGCCGACGCTGGTCAGGACACTGACTTGAGGAGAGAGCACATTCGTGGAATCAAGTCGACCGCCGAGCCCTACCTCACAGATCAGCACGTCGGGAATTTTTTCAGCAAAAATGGCAAAGCCCAGTGAGGTTATCAATTCAAAAAAGGTTGCGTCGTTTAGGACAACTTGAGCCCTGTCGAAGCACACGCGCGCCTGTTGAAGGAAATACTCCCGACTGACAGGTACTCCGTTGAGGCGGATTCTTTCTGTTGGACAAACCAAATGTGGAGAAGTGTAGAGCCCAGTGCGCAAGCCTGCGTCGCGCAGGCATTTTTCCAGCAGTGCACAGGTTGAGCCTTTTCCATTGGTGCCGGCAACCAGGATGGTTGGAATTCTATCGAGTGTCTGAAGGATCTCGTTGCCCAGCAGCTTCTGAATACGGTGCGCGCCGGGCTCGATATGTCCGCGGACACGCGAAAAAAGTGCCGCGACAGTCGAATCAAACGACGTGAAGTCAGGTTTTTCAGACGTCATGAAGGATGGGTGAGATCCTGTGGCGGACAAAGAATGGCAAGGATTCTGCCGATTGCATCTTTCATTTCAGCACGCTTGACGATGCGGTCCACCATTCCATGATTCAATAAAAATTCAGCGGTCTGAAAATCATCGGGCAGCTTTTGCCGAATCGTTGTTTCAATCACGCGTCTGCCTGCGAAGCCGATTGTCGCTTTGGGTTCAGCGAGATTGATGTCGCCCAGCATTGCGTAGCTTGCGGCAACTCCGCCTGTGGTCGGGTCACACATGACAGAAATAAACGGCAACCCAGCGTCACGGTGCTGAGCGACAGCGGCGCAGGTTTTCGCCATCTGCATGAGCGATAGAATTCCTTCATGCATGCGGGCTCCGCCACTCGAACTCACCATAATGACAGGCATCCGGTGAGCACGCGCACGGGCAAAAAGACGGCGGATGCGTTCGCCCACGACTGTTCCCATGCTGCCACCCATCCACGTAAAATCGAGCACGCCAAGTGCAACTGCTCTGCCTTCGAGCAATCCTGCCCCGGTGATGATGGCATCGTAACGCTTGGTTTTTTTCCACATATTTTTCAGGCGGTCATGATATGAACGCCCGTCGTTGAATTCCAACGGGTCGGTGCTTGAGAGGTCATGATCCCACTCGTAGAAGGTCTCGCGGTCAATCAGAAGTTCGACGCGCTCCTCACCCGGCAGGCGGGCATGAAAACCGCAGCTGGGACAAACGCGGTTGTTCTCCTCAAAGTCCGTCATCAAGACGATTTCGTTGCACGCCGAGCACTTCTCCCAAACTCCGCTTGGGATTGCCTTCTTTTCCGATGATTCCTGCAGTCGTGCCGGTTCACGTGAGAGCCATCCCATGGTCTCGTCCTCCCTGTTGAAGCAACGGCCGTTCTTAACAAAAGCCCATCTGGAGGTCAAAATTTTGCGCTGGGCAGCTCTGTTCAGGCGCATGGTGATAAAATCCAGCACGGAGGGTCTTGCGATTGCTCAACCCGTGGAAAAAGCTTTTATCCGGCATAGAACAGAACCCAGAGCGCAGTGATCTGGTCTCGGGTGTCGTCTGTTTGTGCAGGACTATGCAGAATCCAATTGAACAGTCGCGGCTGCTCAGTCAGTGCGCTGCGCTCATTTTGCAGGCGCAGCCGTTGTTGTCCCTACAGTTGCTCAGACTTGCTCTGCTCTTGGCGCCGCGCGAGGCACTTGCTCTGCAAATCGCAAAAGAAGTTTTCCGGAGGCGCGGAAGGTTTGCCGCCGAGCAGCGCGTGGGTGAGTTGCTTGCCACCTTAACGAACGCCAGCGCCGTCACTCCTGCACCCCTTGAAGTATCCGGCGGCTCGACACAAACCCGCACAACGATTGCCACGTCACTCTCTCCCTACTTCGAAGAAGGCGAAGATATACCCAAGAACGAGGTCACAGAAAGCGTGAGTTCGACCATCAACGACACACCCGTTGAAATTGACTGGCTTTCGCCCGAGGAAATTCATTCGGCTGTTTCGTCGGTCGAACAGCCATCAGCACCACTGGCGAACGAATCATCGGATGCGATTGACTTTATTCCGGAACAGCCCGAAGCAGATGCTGCTGCCGCACAGCCGACCACCGGTGGGGACATCTTTCTCCATTTTCTGAAACAAGGGTCGTATGACGTGGAACTGCAGAAGTTCTCGGCAGGATTCAGCCCGAATTTTGCTGGGCTGGTGGCCTACGTAAATATGCTTTTCACGATGCGTCTGCTGGAAGAACATGAAAAGGCGAATGCCCTGATTATACTATATCGCACTATAAAGGAAAAAGACGACAACTCAGGAGCCGAAGAGCTTTTTGACCGATTGTTCATGCAACGAAAAGCTCAAAAGGAAGAATGAACATGGACCGCCTGTGGGTCATATTAAGACGCCTCATTTTTCTATTTGTTGCGGTCTTCATTTCTGCAAACGCGATTGCATATCTGATTCTCAACAACCCGTTCGTACACGATTGGTTTCGCAGGCAGGCAAATGCGACGCTGGAGAAGGCCGGTCTCGAGGTTTTTATCGGGCCTATTTCGCTGAACTTCCTCGAGACAAAACTGACCATTACGCAGATCAAACTTTCGCAGGCAGATGAAAGCAAAAAGGACTTTGCCGCAATCGGAAGTTTTGTCGTTGCATTCGACCCTTGGAGGCTTGGTGCGAATGGGGCGCCAGCGGTCAAATTTGTCAGCATTGAAGACTGGCAACTGGATGTCGATGTCATCGAAAAATTTTCACAGAAGAATGACAGCATGCAGAAACGTGAGAGCAGTTTTTCGCACCTTTTTGGAATTGCAAAAGCCTACGTCGGAAGACAGATAGAACTGAAGAATGGACGCATATTGAAAGACAAAAACTCTCTTCGGGTTGCGGATCTGAGCTTGCAAAGAGTGTTTGCAAAATTTTCGAACTCTTACTCAGGTGACAGTCTGACCCTTCTGGCCGAGGCCGGACAGTCGCAGGTGTGTTTGTCCGAGAGCCTTCCATGCAAGAACACACTTCAAATCACGGGTGCAAGCGTCAACATCGAAATCAACTCTGACGGAACGGCACGAGTCGGTCGGGCCGACGTCAGGAGCAGCCTCGGGGATTGGCAGGTTTCGGGTCAAGTGCGCTTTGGCGAAAGAGTGCTTGTTGAAAATTACAATTTGAAACTCGAGGGTGCCTCAGATGCGACGGCTTGGTTCAACATTGTCGACATGCAGGGTCGGGGTCGGTTCAAGACGAGCGTTTATCTGAATCCGGAGGGTTCAGCGGTCACTGAAGGCCAGATGCAACGGCTGCTTCCGAGCATCCATGGACAGGTGTCTTGGGATAGTCTTCATCTTGCAGGTTATGACATCTACTCAGGGCGTGCAGATGTTCAATATTCATCAAATAATATCAGTTATAAAAATGCACAAATAAGAACGCCTTCCGGAGCAGAGATTGAATCCTTCGGAGAGTTTTCTCTGAGCGAATCCATGCCCTACATGAACACGGCAAGAATCAAAAACTTCCCCTTCTCGGAGTTGATGGCGGGAATTGATGTGCCTACCGATGCCGTGCATTTTGATATGAATACAAACGAGCTACTTGTCGGCGGTCTGATGAATGCAGACGCCCAGAAGAAATTCACATTGGTGATCTCGGGAGCGGTTGACGTGACGCGCATGAAGGTGCCGAGCTTCGAACCAAACCCGCGACCGATGCCGGATTGTCTCGTTAATCTGAGAATCGACAGCGATTCAAATCATATGTCGTTTGCCCGCTCGAGTGCGGCTTGTGGAATGCCCGATGAAGAAAAGTTGAGTGAGATAGATCTGGGTAAAGGGCTGATTGACTACAACAAGTCGGTGAACGACTTTCGTTTTCACATGCGTCGCGGACCAGCAGAGATAATCTCATATTTCGTGAAAGAGGATATTGCCGGTGAGCTGAATATGCAGGCGACAATCTTCGCCTCCCCAAGTTCACCGGTCAAATTTAAGGCAGATGCACAGATTAACGATGCAAGTGTTTTTGAACTTAATGTTCCCCGTATTGGTGGCGAGATTTCGATTGATGCAGTTGGTCTGAGGGCGCGAAACGTTGAAGGCTGGCTTGATATCGATGAACAGAGGCCGAGTGTCATTGCAAAGAATTTCTACCTCGGATTTCAAAATGACAGGTTGGAGATTGACGGCAGTATCGACGGAGAGCTTTCTTACGTTTTGCGTGCTTTTGGTAAGAAAGGCAGGGAGCTCGCTCAGCACACGCGCGGAATTCTGCAGGTTCCACAGTTAAAATTGCGTGGAACTACCAGAAACCTATTGAAGTCGAATTTCGACATTCGTTTGCGGATAAACCGTTTGCAGCATCCAATGCTCTCGGCTGCAGATGTGCAGGCCGCATTTTATTGTCAGCAGGGTTGGTGTTCTGGAAGTCGCCTCTTTATGCAGGATATAGCTCTCGGAGAGACTGTACCGAAGGCTGTAACTACCTCCGGCGGCTCTGCGCGCTCAGGATTTTCCTTTTCAAAGGCAATTCTGGAAATCGATAGCATCTCTGAAAAGTCTTTATCCGCCCGTTTGGATGTGCAGTCCGTTCCATTGAAGATTCGTTATGACGAAAAGCAGATGGTGTCGGGAACTCTTGATTTGCGGGCTTCACTGCAGGGAGGACTGCGCGACTGGGAAGTCTCGGGCAATGGCCGGTTTGACAACCTGAGTGTTGGAAGGACTTCATTCGGTTCGCTCTCCTTCAATGCACTCTCGCATAGCGGCGGACCTCTCAATATTAACTTGACCGGTCTCTATGATCAGGTTCAGGCGCGGGTGATTTTCGATCATGATTTTGAAAAATCAACGCAGATTTTTACGAGTTTGAGATCTTTCGAGGTATTCAAGTACCTGCCTTTCCAAAATCAAGGTGCATTGCGTGTGTCGGGCTTGTTGAGCTCGAATTTGAGTGTCTCTGCGCCCGGATTGAAGACGATACTTCGCTCAGGCAACTCTGTTCTGCAGGAATTGAATGGCTCAGGACAGCTCGATCAAATCCGCGTTCAGCTCGGCAGCGAGAGCTTTGTGCTCGCCGAACCGGTGCGTTTGTCGATGGATGACGGAGTTGTTTCTCTTTCCGGGTTCAAACTGGTCGGATCTTCAAGCAACATGACCGGCTCGGCCCAGTATGAGTTGGCCAGCAGTCACTTCAATGGCCGAGTGGACGGTCAGATTGATGCTGCGATTTTCTCGCAACTGACCGACTTCATTTCTCAGTCATCTGGAACCGTTTTGGTCAATAGCAGGTTTGAAAAAAATGAGGATGGCACTTCAGTCAGTGGTGAAGCGCGTGTTGACAACGTCACACTCGGCGGAAAATATCTTTCACCGCCGCTGACTGCTCTCAATGGCAGGCTGGTCTTTGAGGATTCACGCATCGAGATTCCTGCCTTAAATGGAGCAAAGGGGAACGGACAGGTCGATATTGCAGGCTCGGTCGAGTTTGCATCTGATTCAATTGAATCCCAAATCACACCCAATATCTCGTTGCGTACAAACTTGCGCGGCGCACAATTCAGATGGCCTCAGGACTTTTTTGAGACGGTCGATACAACAATTGATGGTCAGATAGAGGTTTCTGGCTCAGCCCAGCCTTACCTCATCAGCGGAGACGTAAGGATAACAAAGGGTCGGGCATACCGTGATGCCACATGTCAGGAGATGATCGGTTCGGGGACCTCAGGTTCCGATGCTTCGATCGCCAAGCCCCAGAAACCATCTGTAAATCTCAACATGAATATTGAGGCTGACAACAGCTTCACACTGCAGAGCAACTGTATACGTGGACGGATATCCACTGGTCTTCGACTCAGCGGAACCAACATTGAGCCGATACTTGCCGGCCAGATGCGTCTAGACAATGGTGTTTTGAATCTGCTCAAAACGCGTTTTGAGGTCACTCGTGCGGACGCAACCTTCGACAACATAGTCAAGATTGAGCCGCGGCTGGATGCGCAAATGGTCGCAAAAATTGACAAATATAGTGTGTTTGTCGGCGCCGAGGGTCCGCTGTCGAAGCCTCGGCTCAACATTTGGAGTGATCCATCAACGGGTCCCGACGGCAATCCCCTCTCGCGGCCTGCGTTGATCCGTATGATTTCTACCGGACGTGGACCTGCGGAGACAACGCAAACGGCTGTCACTCAGGCGTTGGCCAATCAGGTGGTTGGTCTTTTTGATGATCCGCTCAGTCAGGCAGTTTCCAAGATTACACGTGGCTTTGTCGATCGTTTCGAATTGCAGCCGATTGTCGAGGGTGGTCAGAGCAGTTTTCGTGCACGTGCGAGCCGTGACCTCGGCGAGAAATTTAATCTCGGTCTCGATTATGAGCCAAACCGTCAGTCATTGACGGGAACAATTTTCATCAATGAAAGCGTCAATGTTCTTGGTGGATTTGATCGTCGTTCGTCGCAGATCGGATCCTATTCTGAGTTATCGGGCGGCATCAGATTTCAATTCGGAGGTAAATAATCTTGCCTTCGTTTTTTTCTCATCGCTATGCGTGCTGGGCGGTTGAAGCTACGCTTTTATTGTTCTTTGGCTTTGTCGCGAATTGTTTTGCGCATGCTGCTGATTCCAATCAAGGTCAACGTCCTTCGGAAGTTCCATCCATTGAGTTTTTTGTTGACGATAAAGCATGGGAGCCGCCCGATGACGTGAAGGCCGCTATTCGCTCGGCAAAGCCCGTCGATTTTTCGAACACGGTGATCCGCGTGCTTTTCAATAAACAGTCGCTGCAAAATATTGTTGTATGGAAGAGTACAACTGACTCTGGTGCGAAATACGAGGTGCGTGCGAACCGTTTGCCGCGTGTCGGAGAAATTGGATTTCGCGGTCTCTCTGCCTCACAGATGCAGCAGATCCGTCCGTTTATTCGTTCGCGTGTCGGACTTCCGTTCGTGAACGAGGAAGTGGAACGCGATCGTGATGCTATTCGCAATAAATTGTTTGAGCGTGGATACCGGCTTGCCGAGGTTGGTACACCTCAGGCGACGCAAAGCATCAGTGGCGATCTTAAGCTGGTTTTTCCTGTCAGTCTCAATACACCATGCCGAATTGCAGAAGTTCGCACGGAGCCGGACGAAGGAGTTTTCGATTATTTTACGACTCCGATCGAGTTGGGATCTCTTTGTGACCGCGCCGCGATTGAAGATATTTTGGAGCGGCAGCGCACAAGGCTTTTGTCCGAGGGTTATCTTGCGAGTGAAGTGAATCTGCTTGGAATGGAAGTCACCGATGATGCTCAACGGGCATCGGTCAGATTGAGTTTATTGCGTGGTCCGCGCACGCGAATTGAGATTATAAACAGACAGACCGGGAACATTTCCGATGCCTTAACTGAATTTCAGGAAAAGATTTCCGCTTACGATGTTATTTCGCTTTCCGATGAGGAACTGCGTGCCGATGTGAGGCGGATGTTCGTCAACCGCGGTTTTGCAACCACAGTAGTGACGGGGCCGACGCGGGTGACCGAGTCAAACGGTGATGCGGTGGTGCGCTTCTATGTTCAAACAGGCCCTTTGGTCATTGTCGGTGACGTGAATTTTATCGGCGAACTTCCAATACCCAAACAACAGGTCCTTGAACGTCTCGAGCTGCTGCCGACTTTTTTTTCCGGTGCTGTTCCCTATGTCGAAGAGTCGCTTGCACGTTATCGTGAAAAGCTCGCAATCTTGTATCTGGAGGAGGGTTTTGCAGACGTCAGAGTGGGTGACCCGGTAACGACATTTTCTCTTGATGGTCGTTCGGTGAAGCTTACGTTTGATGTGAAACCGGGTCTGCGTTCCGTGCTTCGCGATGTGACCATTCTGGGCAGACCTGCGGATTTCAACCTGACAAAGAACTTTCAGGAGCGCATCCTGCAGCCCGGACAACCGGTCAATGCGCAGAAATTGAAAAGTCTTGAAGACGAAGTTCGCATTGAGTTGATGAATTCGGGCTATGCGTATGCCCAGATTGACGTAAATGCAAAAGCCCTTCAGCCAGCAGGTGAGATCAAACCGATTCAAGTGACAGTGGACATAAACTCCGGACCACTTGTGCGTGTTGGAAGGATTTATGCAGAGGGCGACAGCTTTGGAAAGCAGGAACGGATCATCTTAGAGAGTGGAATCAGGAGCGGTGACTTGTTTACACCCGACGCGCTTGAGCGCGGCCGTTCACGGATCCTCAAACATGATCTTTTTGACTCTGTCCTCATTGAGCCGCTGTCCTCTGATGCTCTGGCTCGGCGTGATGCAGTTTTAGATCTGGTCATCCGACTTTCCGCAAAAAGAAGTTACTCATTGGGATTAAGCCCGAGCTACGGGACTCGCAGCGGATACAGATTCAATGTTGACTTTGCAAAGAACAACCTGACAGCAGACGGCCTGCGTTTCACATCCACCCTCACATTGAGTCAGGAAAAGCTGCAGAATTCAGTTCTATCAAATCAACGAATCATGGGCCGCAAGTTAACTGTGGGTTTGCTTGAGCCACTTTTGCGCATTGGAAACCTGGTCACACCGCTCGACTGGAGTGCGGTTTCGGGCATCGAAGTGTCCGCTCAAGCTCTTTCGGATCGTTACTTTGAGACCTATGAGACTGGTTTTTCCTGGCGGCCCTCGTTTTTCTCGAGCTCTTGGACGTTCCAAAGCAAGCTTGTTCATGAGTGGTCTATGGCATTTGGGCTCGACATCAAGCCTCTTGAGGCTTTGGAGCGTCCTACGGTGACCATTCGCGAGTATGTGTTGGCCGCCGCACTCGACACGCGAAACAGTCTTGAGTGGCCGACCCGTGGTGTGATTTTGGATGTTCATTCGAACCATGCACGTTTCGGTTTGAGTTCAAACGTTCAATACGATCGTTATAGTGTGGATACCGGTTGGTTTTTTCCTATCTTCAAACGTCTTTCCGGAGCTCTTAACATCGGCGGACTGAAAATTTCCGACGTCATAAATGCACAGGCTGAGGCACTGACAGCGCCAGGTTCGCGTCGTGCGACGCTCGCAGGTCGTGCGATCGTGCGCGGGTTTCCCGAAGCCAGTAGCGCAGTCACACCCGGACCACTGCTGTGGCTGAATTATGTTCCTCCGGTTGCCAACCCCGCTCTTATTTGTCAGCCAACCCTGCGGCCTATTGGTGCTACGAACGTTTTATACTTGAAGAGTGAATTGAGGTTACGTTCGCCATGGCTAGACGACAGTCTCGGATTTGCCGGATTCATTGACTCAGGCGCGGCGTTCTTTACGGGAAGTGAGCTCAGTGCCCTGCAGGCAAGACTCAAGGGTGGTGAGGGCGGTTTGGACGTCGGATCTGTCGACCAGTGTGCGTTGAAGTCTGCCCAAGTCATCGGCGACAACCCCATCAAGGTTCTCGCCCGCGACGGCCTCAAGGAATATTACAAGAATAGCTACATCTCGACCGGACTTGGCCTCCGGTACATCATTTCAAACTTTGCCTCCATCAATGTGGATGTCGGATTTCCGTTGCAAGAACCGGCTGATAGAGCGCTCGGTGGAGCGTGCCTGAGCCCTGCTGACGTGACCGGAACGAGCGAGTCTCCTCAATGTGTGAAAAGGGGTTCCACTTCCAAGTTGTTTGGTCTATTTCCCGTTCCGGGCGCCTATCATCTCGGAATCGGCGCAAATTTTTGAATGGAAGCTGCGAATGACCTTCAACTTGGAATCGCCTTCGTGCGACAGCCTGGCCGCCGCATCGCCCCTCAGTGAGTTTCCGCGAACGCGATTGTCAAACCTTGGGATCAGTTTTCCATTTTTGGTCGCTCCCATGGTCGGGCTGACCAATGTTGCCTTTCGTGAACTCGTCAGATCGTACACGCCCCGCGGTCTCAATGCGCTGATGTTCACTGAGATGCTCTCGACGCGTCGCCTTCCTGATGAAAAATTATCAACCACAAACGAATTGAAGACGGCCGAGGGTGAGCAGTTTTTCATTCCACAGCTGCTTGGCAACGAAGAGGAATACATAGCTCCGAGCGTGCGTAAGTTACTTACCGTGAATCCTTGGGGCTTCGACATCAACATGGGTTGTCCTGTTTCACATACACTGCGTCACAACTGGGGTGTGCGACTGATGGGCGACAAGGACTACGCTGCTCGGGTCGTGAGCTGGACCAAGTCTCATTCTTCACGTCCGGTGAGCGTAAAGTTACGTGGCGGTAACGGTGACAACGAGTCGCTCGAGTACCTGCTTGAGTTCACAGAGTCGCTCGAGAATGCAGGTGCAGACTGGCTGACGGTGCATCCGCGCCCGAGAGCCCAACAGCACAAGGGTAACGCAAATTGGGATCTGGTTCGTGAGGTTGCGCGCGCGAGAAAGGTGCCGGTGGTTGCAAACGGCGACATTCAAACCGCCGATGACGCGCTGCGTATGTTGCGCGAGTTTTCTGCTGACGGTGCAATGATAGCGAGGGCCGCCACCGCCCGCCCATGGATTATGTGGCAGATCGCAGAGCGGCTCGGTTATCGGGCGAAGCCGGTAGGACACGAAGAAAATTCATGCCCGTGGAGCAGCGAGGAAGAGGGGCGCGAGTATATCAGGGCATGTTTGAGACTCGTCGGCTTTATGAAGCTCTACTTTCCACAAGAGGAATACTGTCTTGAAAAGTTCAGATTCTTTGCGGCGACAGGTGCGCGCTGGTACCAATTCGGTCATGCTTTCTGGAAGCTGACAACCAAAGCCAAATCGCTCTCAGAACTGACTGATTCTATTGAAGATTTCGGCAGTCGCTTCGAAAACCCTTCCTACTCGCGGGTCAAATTCCTCTAAAGCTGGGAAAGATATTCTTATTCGGAAACCGACGGTCCATGTCAGAATCCGGAAGGGGCAGCATTATTCGCTTCTTTCGCTGGGGTGGGCTTGCAATGATCAGATATTTCGATTCTCGCCTTGGTTCACGGCCACCGCTTGGGAGAGCGATCGCATTCATCGCAGCCGCGTTGTGGCAGTGGTGCCCGGCACATGCGGCAGAGCTCTCGGTTGAGAGCGAGGTCGATGCCACACCAAGTGAACTCCGTTTACTTTCGGATCGCGCCAAGTCGCTCGAGGCAAAAATAGGCGAACTGGAAAAAAGAATTGCCGATGCGCAAAAGACGATTTTTGGTTCAACGGAAACAGCGGTCATTGACTACCGGCTTGAGCTCAAGCCTCAGGTCCCTTCTGCAGGAGTTGGGCAGTCCGCAAAACCTCTCATAGTGAGTCACGTTCGCTTGTCGATGGACGGTCGCCCATTTGTCTACACTCAAAGCGCGGTTGTCGTCAGTGAAAAATTCCCACTCCCATTGTTCATCGGAAAAATCTCCGAGGGCCCGCATCAAATCAGACTGCAGTATCAGGTTGCGCCATTTTCAGAAGAATTAATGACGTCGTCTCAAAGGGGCTGGCGAACGGTTGATCAGGTTCTTAATCTAGAAATCGTTGCAGCCGCTGGAAAACAGCAAGTACAACCAATCCGGATAAGCGAAGATATTGCTTTGCTTTCGCCATTGCGCGAAACGGAAAATACACCCGATTCACAGCCTCGTGTCATCGAAAAAATGCGGGAGGAAAGGTGAAGAATTGTTGCGAAAAAATTTTTCGCCGTCTGAAGTTTCTGCCGCTGACAATTGTTTTTTGCGGAACTGCAAATGCTTGGGCAGCAACGCAACAGATCGAGCGGCTCGAGTCGGCCAGTTGGACCGACGCACGTGGGTGGGTTCAACATTTAAACGCATTGCGCCAGAGTCCGAAAGACTGGCGTAGTGCACTCAGCGGATCAGACGATGCATCCATGCCAGCTTCATTTTCGCAGTGCCTGAGCAAAGAAAGTGAAGATGAAAGAATAGCTGCGCGTTGCGCTGGTCTTGCATTGGCAGTGGCACAAAATGCGTTTCAAAGAAATGTGCGAGTCGATGAAGAGCTCATTCACAAAGTTGACATCTTTGCAGCGCTACTAAAGAAATCGAATAATTCAGTTCCATGGTCGGCATGGTTGCGCCTGGCATCCGTTCAGGCACTGGCCGGAAATCTGGTTGCCGCAAAAGAGTTTATTGCTCATGCGCGTTTAGCCGCAGGCCGCAGCGGCAATGCTGAAAAGTGGATGAGTGACAGGCTCGATGTTTTCGAGCGTATACTTTCGTCACTCATCAGCAGCAAGAACTCGATACATCCTCGCTTGGCAGACTCTGATGGATTCGTTCCCGCAGACACACAGGCGAATTTCATCTTGGCACGGGCAAGAAAGGCTCTGCAGGAAGGAAAAGCAATTTCTCTGCAAGAACCTTCTGACCGCACCGCTCTTGATCAGTTGATTTCCGACCTCACACGCAGCCGTTGGATCTTGAGTCACGATCGCAGCGAGGTTGCAAATTTAAAAGAGCAGGTTTTGAATTCACAATTGAATCTGCAGTCGGTTGGTCGAATCGACTCGATTGTCAATCAGCACAACTTTAAGACACCTGAATGGCAGGCTATCATTGCTCTGCTCTCAGGTATTTCGGCAAAAGTTGAGGTCATCTCCAGAAACGATGGTCTCTTCTTGCCCTTCGAGCTCTGGCTGACAGCAGCAGCAAATCCGCAGCACGGTTTGTCCATAGATGAAGACAAGTTCCTGCTGGCGAAAAATCACATCCTCGACGAGTATATCAGGCGGCTGGGCCCTTTGATGGCTGAGTTTCAGGAGAGAGCTTCCGACAGCGAGGATCAACAGCAGTATCAGGCTCTCGCAGCACGCATGGAGGGAATGAATTCCGCAGTAGGAATCATTTTGAACAGCGTGCCCGCTACAGAAAAGCAGCAGAGAATTCTTTTAATTATGGAAGAGCTCCGGACTTCGGATGCAAAATTGCGCGAACTTCATTCGCGACTTGCTGCGCTGGATTTGTTGATCTCTCCTGCGTCGAGCGAAGTTAATTCTGCGCTTGATTTTTCCCGTGAACTTGAAGCGCTGAGATCCGAACGACGTGCGCTTGTTGCCGACTTTCTCAGTACAACGGGAAATCTGATGCCTATGACTCTCGCCCAGTTCGAGTCTTTCAAAGATCGGCTGATGCAGGTGAAAAAGACACTCGCTGACTTTAAGATACTTCTAAAAGGTGCAGACAACTTGGACATTGAGAGAAGTCAGGCGGGAATTTTTCTCGCAGAGTCGGAGAAGTTTCTTTCACTTTTGCTCGCAGATTCCGAGAGGCATCTTGTGGGAAAGACGGCCTCGGTTCGAAAAGTGTCCGCAGGATTCCGGCAAATCGTTTCAGACATTGCCCTGCTCCGGACTGAGCTGAACAAATTTGTCTCCTCCAGCGCTGAGTCTCTCAAACCAAAACTTCTCAAGATTCTTGCAGATGTTGATTTGGAGCTATTTAAGCGGCAGAGGGAACTTGAGCTCCAAGAAGAGGTGGTTCGCTCGAAGATTCGCGGACTGCTTTCGGATGAGCTCAAAAATGCAAAGTGGCGACGCGACAGAATCAACGACACCCGCAGAATTCGCAGCGAGAATCTGGAGTGGAGGGCCGGTCCATGAAATTGGCTCGATTTGTTGGCTCCGTGCGATCATTTATTTGTTCGAGCGCTTTGCTGGTTGCTGTTTTATGCGCTGTTTCTTCAGCATCAGCCCAAAACCGTGTCCGCAATTTCGAGGGGGTTTCGTCATTTGACCTCTCCCGGTCTCTTTTGCGCGATAATTACGACGTTTGGGCAGGCGAGCTCATGAACAATCTCCTTGTTGAGAGCGTGAAGAAAATCGCACCTCTTCAGGAAGAAATAGGCCGGATTTCAGAAGATGAGAAGCAGTTGTCTGTGCGCATTCGCAGCAGACTCGAGGAACTCTATTCGAGTCCCGTGGTAGATGAAACCAGTGTGCGGGCTGCTATTCTTCTCGCCGATATGTCTGATGCCAAGAAGCGCAAAGAGTACATTCGTAACGCAGTGAGAATGGCGCAGACAGTAGCACCGGGAAGTCTGACAACTTTGCGGGTTGGTGTGGTGTATTTGTCTGGACTTCTTGCTCAGCGAGAATTTTCCGACGCCTCGCGCTTTTCGCCGCGTTTGAGCGAGCTTGCCGGTCAGAGTGCGTTGCGCGGAGAGTCGGAAACGTGTCTTGCACAAATCCTCATTGGTGACGTCGAATTTGAGGCTGGGAACTATTCAGCAGCAGAGTCGAACTATTTAAATTCTCAGTCCTGCTGGGAGGCTGCGACATCAATCCAATCACGGTCTTATGTTCACCTGCTTCAGCTGCGTCTGGCCTGGTCGGCGTTCAGGCTCATGAAGTACTCCGAAACAGTCAACCGGCTCGAGCAGTTGGCATCGTGGCCTGAGTGGAACAGAGATTCTATTTCGCCGGCTTTGAAGGCGGATTTGGGCGTGATGCTTGGTGTCGCCCTCAGTGAAATCGCCCCGGCTTCGTTTCCGACCTCTTGGTTGACCCGACTGTCGCGCGATCACTGGGTGGCCGACGGCCTCATCAAGACGATCAAGTATCTCATTCAGAAGGAGCAGTTCAAACAGGCGGTACGCTGGGCTGCGGTGCTCGAGCCCTATCTCTCAATTCACAGACTTGCACCCGATTATTTCACTTTTTCGATCGAGGCACTGGAAAAAGACGGATCCATTGAGTCGATGAACGATCTGAAGAGTCGAGCTGTCATAGCACTCCATCCGCATGGTGCACTTTCGCGGATATTGGCTCTGGACGCATCAGCCGACGCAAGGCGCAGGGCTTTGTTGTCCGATTGGGCACGGGCGGTGATTTCATTTCATGCTCAGCAGGATGTCGCAGGAATCTCGCCCTCGGCACTCGGTCAGGTTTTTCGCGTGGCCGAGAGTCTCTATGAAGACAATATTGATGTCTGTTCGGTTGTCGAACCACTGCTGTTGGCCCATCGGACGCTGGCTGCGGCGTCCCACGAAAGCTTTTCGGAGCGTATCTCCGGCTGGGTCACGAACTGCACAATGAGTATGCGCCAGCGCCGAGACCTCGTGCTTGCCAGAATAGAAATGTACCGCGCTCTCAGTAAGCTTTCGCAGCGCGATCCTGAGCCGTGGAAGAAGTATTTTGAGCTGGCGATGGGTGCGACGGGCAGTCTGACGGATGATACCGAGATTCGCAGAATGGCCATAGAGTTGTTGAACGACGCCATTGAAAGAAGACAGTTCCAGGATGCGGAGCGGATCTTTTTGCATCAGAGTTTGAGTGTCGACATCAAATCCGAGAGTTCACACTGGGAATTGGACGCGCTTGTTGCCGCTGCGGAGAGACTTTTCTCCTTGCCTGCAATCAGTCCGCAATTGCAGGAGGCAGGTTGGGTTTTACAACGGAGCCTTGCGCAATCCAGTGCACCATTCAATCCCCGTCGGCAAAAGGTTGAAGCTATCATTGCGTTCGCAGAGTCAAGAACTGCAATCGAATATCGGCGCAGCGGCAATGTCCAGAAGTCTGTGTCGAGACTTTCCGAGAGTGCCGAGAGATTTGCGGCGGACTCCGCCTACGGCCGTGATCTATTGTTTCGCGCCGTGCAGGAGTCGTGCTTGTCGTCGCTGGACAGGCAGTGTCTGGCGCTGTCCGAACGGTTTCTCAGTCTTCCGTCTTCCACCGCCCACGAGACGTTCCTCGTCTCGCACTGGCGTGCGGAGCTTTTTACGCGCAGTGGAAGATTCTTGGGTGCCGGCCAGCTCTGGCTATCCAGTTTTCAGTTTGCACTTGATTCACAGCGATCAGAACTCATCAAACTCGCCAAGGACAACGTCGTTCGTGCCGGCGACATTTTCGCTGAACTCAGGTTTTGGAGCGAGGCGCTTCAGGCACGCGCCGCACTGACGAAGATCTCTGCCCAAACGGGCGAGGTTGCCGGCACACATGAGTCCCTTTTGCGCTGGACTCTGCAGGCCGCATTCGTCGACGCTCTCGATGTTGCCTACTCGATGAGCCGAGATTTGACCTTGTGGTTGCCGTCGGAGAACAAGAACGGAAATCGAGCACAGAAAGCTGCGGGTGCTGCTGAGGTTGTAGGTCGCTTGACCGAGTCGTCGCTGATTTCGATGGCTGGCGGAAAGTCGCCGTCCGCTTACCGCACTCAACTGGCGGACACTTTGAAATTACTTGATCTCAACCGTGGCAAGCTGTTTGTTTCCGATCGGAAATTGGAGAGCCTTGCTCACCGCTTTCTCGCTGCCGCATCGCGTCATTGGCAGAATGGTGTCCTTGAGGAAGGCGAGTTTTTCTCGCGCGTCGCGGAGGTCGACGGTTTGGAAACTGCCGTGCGCAGATTGGCCGATACATTCACCGATCTTGTTGGAAATTGCCGTGTCTTCAGGAAGCATAGCCTTGCACCTGACTGTCTGACCGTCATCAGCAAGTCATATTCACTTTATTCTGATCGGATCCAACAGACGACTGAGCGCATTGGCGGCTCTGATCCTGTGCGTCTGCGCCGCTTGGACGGACGTTTGGCTGTGTTGCGAAATCAGGTCGCATCACTTGGACTTTCGGGTGCAGATCGCGCGACGAATGATCGCGCACCGCTGAGCGGATTCGTTGAGCGGCGGCTTGATGTTTTGGGAGCCGAAGGAAGAGCAACCTCAGATCAACGGAGCGGCAGATGATTACTGTTAATTTTTTAACTTTTGCCGCTGCATTCGTTCTGTTTCAGTCGTGTATCTCGTCGCCAACAGCTCAGATGACAAAATCCGCCCTGGAAGCAAAAGCGTCGGCGACAGACGAATCGCAAATGCGGATTGTGACAAAAACCTATGAACTGCGCCCGTCGCTGCCCGAGCGTCTCCAGCAGTTTTCGTCCGAGCCGAAGTCGGTTGACATCCCGACCGGTGAAAAAAAGAGCGCTGCTGATTCTGCGACATCGTCTGAAATTTCAGCTGCGTTAGTGAAGAACCCCGCCTCTATGAGGCAGGCCATAGTTTTAATGCTGCGTTCGGAGCGCTGGCAGGATTTGCTGGATGAATCAGCCAATGATTGGAACCGCTGTCTTTCGGAAGGTGAATTGAGCAGTGAAAGGTGTCGCACGTTGGGTCATGTGCGTGCCGTTGCGTTTACTCGGCTCGGGCATTTGCGCGATGCTTTGTTACTTTATGAAACACTTTCATCTCAGCAGCTGACATCTCAGGATGCCTTGATTTTTGCGGGACTTTTATATGATGCGGGAAGCGCCAGGCTGTGTGCACGTCTTGCCGGCATTGGTTTGCAATGGGATCCGGCTGATCACCGTTCTGAACTTTTTGCGCTGCAGGCGAAGTGTCTTCGCTTGGATGGTCAGGCAGAGCAGGCTCGCACCACAGTGACACGCGCTCTTGGCGAGTATCCAGACTTGCCTTCGCTGAAAGTTGAGTCGGCGTTGTTGTTTTTAAGTGAGAGAAATTTGACGCAGGGATGCGAACTTCTGGAGCGATTGTATCTGCAGGAATTTAGGGATGTTGCTGTATTCTATAACTGGGGAAAGTGTCTTGTCGGACGACGCGACAGCGCTTCGGCGCGTAACGTATTGAAAAATGCCCGCACGCACTGGCCCTCGGAACGGCTCTGGTTGTTGCTTTCAGGCGAGGTGTCGTTTCTCGAGGGCAACGCAAACGCGGCCCGACGTGATGGATTGGATTATTTGGCGGCAGCACCTGCCGGCGATATTTTTCGTCCTTACGCGGAACGTCTGATTCGCAACGCTCAAGGGGAATGATGATGTTTCAACGCAAGAATACGATGGATCCAGGGCCACGAAGCAGTGGCTTTCAGTCGATTCCTCCCATGAGCCGTCCGCCGACCAAGGTCTATGATCGAGACAGCAACGTGCTTGTTGTTGATGAGTCAGATGAGGTTCTGCGTTTTGTCAAGATTCACCTCAACCGATATTTTTCTCACGTCCATGCTGCCAGAAGTGTCGCTGACGCGTTGGCTCATCTCAAGCAAAAGACCATTCAGGTGATCATTGCTGATGCTGCGCCCGCAAAAAAGAGCAATGCCGATTTCTTGAAAAAGCTTGCCTCCAATTGGAGACAGGTACCTGTCGTGTTGACCGAAGGCGAGGATCACGGCGACGTCAAGGTCGACCAGTTTCCTCACGTGGTGGTCGTAGACGTCGTGCGCAAACCGTTTGAATTAGATTCGTTTCACATCGCAATTCGCAGGTCGATTGCCATTGCCAAGTCATTGCGTCAATTATCTGACACCCTCCCGCCGAAAGCACCTATCGGTGAAACAGTCCGCAACGCTCCGGAGGGTGAGCTGTCTGAAACGGTTAAGCCGCTTGTGTTGGATATCCGCAAGAAGCTTACCGAAGAGATTGTTGATTAACCTGTAAGGATTACTGGGAAAACTTTCAGCTTCATACCAATTCGCCGCATACAGGCACGCTTCACTGTGACAATCTCCCTGTACCTCGAACGATCCGGTGGAAGCCGGTCGCTTCGTAGATTCATTGTGTCGTTGGGGACCGCAGGAGGTTTTTACATGGGTCGCAAATTGTATGTCGGTAATCTTCCCTTCAGCAGTACGGATCACGATTTGTTTAGCGTCTTTAGTGAGCACGGTACGGTGATGAGTGCACGGGTGGTCATCGATCGAGAAACGGGTCGCAGCAAAGGGTTCGCCTTTGTTGAAATGGGCTCCGACGACGAAGCGTTCCGAGCAGCTCAGCAGCTCAATGGTAAATCGTTTATGGGTCGTCCGCTCACGGTCAACGAGGCTCGACCGCGCGAATTCGACCCCTCTAGAATCAGACACACACGCAGCGAAGGTCCACTGCGATTCTAAGATTCATCGATTGCAGGTACGAGCTCTGGACTGCATCTCGTTAGAGTTTTGCAGTTCTTTTTTTTACTTGCTTGGCTGAGTGGGCTGGCCTGCGAGTGACATAGCTCTTTGCATTTCTTCAAAAGTTGGCGTGTGTTCGAATGTGTCGCGTTGAGTGAGGTCAACTCCCTCGAGCCACTGCCGTGTCGCAGCGCTAACCATCCACAAACCGAACATCGCTGGCATGTATGAGATGGTTCCCAGCATCACCCGCTTGTGCTGACATGCGCCGAACTGTTTTTCGATCGTTGGACAAATGCAGTGCCACTCTGTTCCTGGAACAGCCTGTTCGGGATCAATCGGCATTTCAGTGCTGAAGACGGTTGGGATGCCTTCATTGATGCCCCGCTCGCGGAGCTTTGTGCGGACCTGTTTTGCGAATGGGTCAACTTTGGTTTCGGAGATGTCTGAGATTCGTATTTGTGCGGGATCCAGCCGGCTAGCTGCACCCATCGAACTGATCACGGGAATTTTTGACTGGACGCAGCGTTCAAGGAGATCGACTTTAGGGGCGAGCGTGTCGATACAGTCCATAACGAGGTCGACAGGCTGGCCCGCAAGTCGAGCAGCTTCATCGAGCAGGGCATGACCTTTTTCCGGATGGTGATGCTCCGCAATTGGAAAGACTTCGAGCAGCGGATTGATGCGGCGCAGACGCTCTGCCATGAGGTCAACTTTTTTCTCGCCAACGGTGTCAGTGAATGCGTGCAGCTGACGGTTGACGTTTGTGACGCAAACTTCATCGTGATCCACGAGCGTGATTTTACCGACCGCGGCGCGTGCGAGTCCCTCGGCCACGAAACTTCCGACTCCACCCACACCAAAAATGACGACGTGCTTTCCACGGTAGCGATTGAGGCCTTCGCGGCCCACCAAGAGTTCGAGTCTGCTGAAGCGGTGGTTTTTGAAGGCCATGCGAGTCTCCTCTCAATATTCTGACTTGGCGCGCATACCTGAAGAATCCGCCCTACTCAACGGCACAATCAGGGGGCGTATAAAAGTGTCTAAATATTGGTCAACTCTTCCTGATTTGTAGATTTATTTTTCACTCCAGACGAACAACACCTCAATTTTTATGGGTATTTAGGTGGCATGTCGTTTGCTTTATCTTGCTCGGAAAGATCCGGCCGCAACCGGACGCTTTTTTTGGGGAGCACGATATGGGCATGTTGAAATACCTTGGCTTGTTTTTTGTGGTGGGAGCCTGCACCTCAACTCAGCCCGAGCGCAGCGACCTTCAGGACGGCGCATTCCTTGCCGCTTCTTACAACAGAGAACGGGACGAACTCGATGCCACCCTGCGTTCGGTCGATGAATCGGCTGGCGAAGGCAGCCTGCAAAACATTGTTAGAAAAGATTTTTATCTTCCTCCGCAGCAGCTGCGTGGACTCAATAAACGTGCCGAAGCCGCTCGGCTCAAATTGTCCCAACAGAGCGTGGCCGACGCCGATTCACTGCGGGTTCTTGCCATCGAGGCGATTGTCGAGGGCCGTCCCGAGCAGGTTCAGGGCTTTGTGAGTCTTGCAAAATCAAAACGGGCGAGGAGAAACCTGACTGGCGATGATCAGTTGCTGCTGGGGATTGCCTCATTCATGTTGGGTGACACCCTGGCTGCCAAGCGCCTGCTGACTGAAGCGGCTGGTTCGCCGTCCGTCTCCTCGATTGCAAAAGCCAACATGGGTCTCATCGCCATGCGTCATGGTTCGTTTGTCGAGGCACTCGAGATGTTTACTCAGGCGGAATCCGCTGAGCCCAAGAATTCGCGGTATATGCATATGGTTGCTGAGTCGGCCCACATGGCCCGCAAGCATTCGCGATCAGTTGAAGTGTACAGAAAAATCATCGCGCGCGACCCGAATGATTTTCTGGCCCGCTACAATCTTGGACTGGTTTATCACTATGGCTTGAGAAAATACGCCGAGGCTAGACGCGAGTTTATGTTTGTGATGGATCATCCGCGCGCTCCCCGAGACATGAAGATCCTCTCCGACGGGGCATTTGCAACTGCCCGCCGAGAGGAAGAAGGTTTTCAGGGGATTGCGACAACCGGATTTCAGTAAGACTTGCTGTCGAGTTTATTCCAAGGAAAAAATTGGCTTCCGCCGCGCGGTGGCTGGTTGATGTCATCGGCTGTGGCATAAGGCATGCATTCGACGCCCGAGAAATACTCACGCCATGCGCTCTCTTTGCTGAATAGACTTTTGCTCATTTCGTGGCAGCGGGATGTTTGATCGTTGAGTGCGAATTCGCGTTGCATCCGAACTTTCAGACCCACCGCAAGCGAACCGTCGCGAAAGACGGGTACCAACTTTTCCGCATTCCAATCGACAATCGTTTTGCCTCCTGCGAGAAATTTGCCCTGCAGGCTTTCGAAATCTTTTCCAAGCTGGGCAGCCAAATCCCTTGCCGTGCGCAGCTGGGGCGGAATGACGTAGGGATTGATTTCCATGATGCGCGCAGAAGCCTCTGCCAACAGTGCGCCGACGATAATCTCGCCTTGGCTGGCACTCTTGCGCGCATCGTTCATAAGCCTGTCAGGAGTTCTGCCATCGTAGGTCCAGCGTTGAACCTGCAGATGAACAAGACCGGGAGGGTTCTTGGCACCGTTCTGGCCGACTGCTGTCTTTGCGAACAGAGCCAGTAGTTTTGTTTGGTGCGAGCCTGTGAAGGCTGAATACTGAACGGCAAACTGGTGAAGCGGGCCGTAAACTGGCTGGATGCCTGTATCGCCGCATTGAACGAGTCTTCCTGGCTCCGCACTCGTGCCAAGGTTCAGTTCCCACATCCAATTGCGCTGGAGTTTCGCTCTGCGCAGGTCAAATTCAAGCAACGTTCCCTCGAAGATTTTAACAGCCTCTTCCCGCTTTTTTAGCAAAGCAGGACTGACGATACTGGAAAAGATGTCGGCGTCGGCACGAAAAAATGCGCGTTCAAAATCTTCGAGGACTTTGGCAAGCTCCGCCTGTATTTCATTGCCGGCGTTTTTTGTGCTGATGTTGAGCGGCACCGAACGACATGTCACCTGCGCGCTGGCGCTTGGTGCGGGAGTTTGTGCAGGTATTTGTGCGCGGGTCTGAGCAGACATCAGAACGGGCAAAAGAAAAGGCAAGGCACAAAGTCCTTGCCATCCCGTACCTATGCTGCCAGCGACCCGATGAAGAAAAGTCTGAGCGCGCTGGGTCATCGGAAGATCCTTTGTCTTAGTGTGAACTCCCCGCTGGTTCAGGGATCGAAATCATCTCCTGCATGGTAGCTGCGCCGTCGGCAGTTGCAAATGCTCCCGCACGCGCCGATGAGCCGCGCAGTGGTAGAGCCATTGTCGGATCCGAGTTGAGTGTCTGTGCCAGATGGTTCAAGTGTCCCGCAATATTCTGGCAGGCCGCGGCAATCTGCCATCGCTGGGCTTGGTTGAGACTCTCGAAAGATGTTCCGTGCTGGATGACTTCTTGCTTGAGGAGCTCGAGCATTTTCAGCAGCCTGCCCGAGCGCCGAGATGCGCTGACTGAATTTCCGGCACCCTCTCCCACCAGCTGCGTCGAAATGATTTCCTTGACCCGCGAGCGAATCGTCTTGACGCTCAGGGGAGATGGAGAATTGAGAAATTCAATCCGCGCCTCGGCTGGCAGAGGAAGGAGTGCTTTGAAGTGCTCAAAGCCGAAATCCGTCCGTTGATGTGACGTCACATCAAATTCGGTCGCCACTCGGATGTATTGGTTGGCGGTCGTGTAGTTCATTTCGAGAGTCGTGTCGCAGAATTCCGCCCACCCCAGTTTGTTGGTTTCATAGAAACGGTTCTTTGCTTCAGCGAGGAGCTTTCCCTTCAGGATGAATGCCTCGGTCTGGATGGCGTCGAGGCGGCGCAGGAACTGCGCATAATCTTGCTCCTGCCACATGTCACGGGCCGGCCGCATGGTTTCGAAATTGTACTGAACTTGCATGATTTTGTCGCTCGGTGCGTCTTCCATGACAGTCACCGCCGATTCTTCCATGACAATCACCGGTGCTTCTTCCATAACCGTCGCTGTCGCTTCTTCCATAATCATCATCGGCGGGACTTGCTTGGGCATCGGCGGAGGAGCCAGACGTTCTGGTGGAAGTTTTGGTTTGGATGGCATTGGTCGGGACGGTTGGTCTTTGCGCGGCATTGGAACCGGTGTTTTGGGTCGCGAGGGTGTGCTGACCGGTGCTTCAGTGCTGGCAAAAAGTCCACGCAATGGTTTCTTTGGCTTGTTCATAGTTGAAAAGTCTCCTCAGGCTCGTGAAGTTTTGGTTGTTGTTTTTTTCGATTGAGGTGCGGTGGCTTTTCCGCGTGCTGTTGATGCAACCGCGGATGCTTTGCACTGTGCGGTGATTTCGCGGGAAAGCTGCAGGTAGTCTTCGCTGCCTGTGCATTGTGCATCATAGTACATCACCGGCTTTCTCAATCGTGTTGCCTCGGTGAGTTTCACGTTTTGTCTGACAACTGTTTTGTGAACACGGCCACGCAGACTTGGAATTGCGCAGACTTCGTCGACGATCTCACGTGAAATCTTGGTGCGCGGGTCAAACATCGTGACGATCACGCCAGAAATTTTGAGGTCAGGGTTGAGCTCCTGCTGAACTAGCTCAATGGTCTCGAGCAGAAGATGCAATCCATCGAGAGCGAATGGATGAGACTGCATCGCGATTTGCACCTCACCGGCTGCGTTGAGGGCATTGACGGACAGCAGTCCCAGTGAAGGAGGGGTGTCAATCAGGATGTAGTCGTAATGCGGCCGCACCAGAGCAATGGCCTTTTTGAGTCGGTTCTCCCGACCGATTTCACTTGCCGCACGGCTTTCGAATTCGGACAACTCGATCGAACCGGGGGCGACGTGCAGGTTGGCGTAAGGGGATTCCAAGATCACATCGGCAAGGGTGTGGTTCTTAGGTTCGAGCAGCACGTCGCAAATCGTTTCCTCGATCTCGTTGAGGTCTAGCCCGAGGCCCTGCGTCGCGTTGCACTGGGAATCGAGGTCAATCACCAAGACCCGCTGGTTCATGGCTGCAAGTACCGCGGCGATGTTGATGACCGATGTGGTTTTACCGCACCCGCCTTTTTGATTGCAGATGGCGATAATTCGTGATGTTTTGGGCGCCTCGGCCGGTTTGATTTTCAGACCGTGGGCAATTGCTTTGCCGGTTCGGCCTGCTGGTTTTGCGGCTGCACCTGCACGTTTGGCTTTGGGGGCTGAGGCCATGGCTGACTCCTCGGGTAAAGGTGGCTTTCATTGCGAAATCATTCGCACTTCCACTTTGCCGCAGAACGGCAGATTTTGCCGCACCGAGGAGGCGCAACTCGTGAGAATTTTATAACTTTTGGGACTGAAGCGTCAGAATTTTGACACGTCCCATGGAGGCAACCTGATGCTGCGCGGAGTTTTGGCGACCTGTCGGTCCGGATTTGAGAAGGAATGCGCGGCTGAGTTGAGCGATTGTGCCAAGCAGGCAGGATTGACCGGCTATCCGCAAACCAAACCCGACAGCGGGTTCTGTGTTTTTCACTTTCATGAGCCAGTCGGCGAACGAGTCTTCTCACTTTTTACCTGGACGAATCTGGTTTTTGCCCGCAGCATTTTTTGTTTGCCGCAGGGAATTCTGCAGGTGCCCGAGGACGACCGCGTGACACCCATCATCGAATCGATGTCATTGTGGGCAAAGCCCTTGCTGAAGTTCTCAAGAATGATTGCCGATTCGCCGGACGCAGAGTCGGGTCGTGAATTGTCGGCTTTTTGCAAATCCTTCTCCAAGCCGATGGCGCGCACGCTTGCAAAGAACGGTTTGGGTTCTGCGTTGTGGGAAGGAACTTCGGACGCCGCAGCCGGTGGCCGCTGTCTGCATGTCTTCTTTATCGACTATTCCAACGTCTACGTGGGAATTTCCGAAAGCGCCCAGAACAGTTCTTGGCCGCGCGGAATTGCGAGACTGCGTTTTCCCTCGGATGCTCCGAGCCGTTCGACGCTCAAGCTTGAGGAAGCCTTTTTGACGTTTATGTCTGAGGATGAGCGTGCCTCCGCACTTTCGCCGGCGCGCCGCGCGGTTGATTTGGGAGCTTGTCCGGGCGGTTGGACCTACCAGTTTGTCAAACGCGGTGTGCGCACGATGGCCGTCGACAACGGTGCGATGGATGAGCGTCTGATGGAGAGCGGACTTGTTGAGCATCTGCGAGTCGATGGGTTCAAATTTTCACCGCCGCGTCCAGTTGATTGGATGGTCTGCGATATGGTCGAACAGCCGCGGCGGGTCGCTGAATTGGCCTTGCGGTGGTGGGTGAGCCAGTCCGCCCGCCGGTTGATCTTCAATCTGAAACTTCCCATGAAGAAGCGCTGGCAAGAGGTTTCCGAAATTAAGGAGCTGCTTGCGGATGAGCTGAAAAAATGTGGCCGGCCTTATCGGCTGAACATCAAGCATCTTTATCACGACCGCGAGGAAGTGACTGTTTACCTCGGTCCCAACGGCTGAACGCAAACGCTGCGTGAATGCCAATTTGCGGAAAGATATATGAAGAGCAAAACCATTGGTATCCTTGATTATGGAGCAGGAAATTTTGGATCGGTCAGGCGTGCCCTGCAGGCGCTGTCTGTTGAGCCGGTGCCTGTTTCTCGTCCGGCCGACGTGCAGTCGGTCGATCAGTTGGTTTTTCCGGGCGTGGGTTCCGCGGGTCAGGCAATGAGTGAGCTGCGGGCGCGTGGCCTCGATGAGGCGATTGTCAGATTTGCGCAGACGGGCAAACCTCTTTTGGGCATTTGCGTGGGAATGCAGGTTCTGGGCCAGTATTCTGCGGAGGGAAGCGTGCATTGTCTTGGCTTATTGCCCTACCGCATCGAGCAATTCACCTGCAGTGATCCAGTTCCGCATATGGGCTGGAATTCATTGCAGTGGAATGACTCCCATCCGTGTGCCGATTTCGCAAAGGAGAATTTGGCGCCGCAGGCGAATTTGTATTTTGTCCATTCCTACGCTGCGTTTTTGGATGAGCAAGAATCAACTGCAGACTGTCTGCTTGCTTCGTGCGAATACGGTCGACAGACGTTCGCCGCGCTTGTCGCTCAGGGCAACATTTGGGGAGCTCAGTGCCATGTTGAAAAGAGCGGTCGCGCGGGACTCGAGTTCATCAAAAACTTTTTGCGTCAGAGGTGAATCTGATGTTGAAAAAAAGAATCATTCCATGTCTGGACATTATTCAGGGCCGCGTCACCAAGGGCGTCGCATTTAAAAACAACATCGACATCGGCGATGCCGTGGAGCTCTCCGCGCATTACAGCGACAGCGGTGCTGACGAGATTGTCATTTATGACATTCTGGCCAGTGCGGAACGCAGGCCGCCTGACTTTTCAAACATAGAGAAGATTGCCGCACGAAGTTTTATTCCCATCTGCATTGGAGGCGGTATACGTGATTTTCAGGATGCTGCCCGTTGCATTGCCAGTGGCGCCGAAAAGGTTTCTCTCAATAGCATCGCGCCGCAAAAGCCTGAACTGATCTCCGAAATCGCAAATCACTTTGGCGTGCAGGCGCTCGTGCTGAGTCTTGATGTGCTGCGCGATCCAACCTGCCCGAGTGGTTACCGTCTCGTGATTCATGGCGGGCGAACGCCGACGCAATATGATGTTCTTGATTGGCTCAAATTTGCGGTACCCAGGGGCGTCGGAGAAATTTGCATCAACAGCATCGATCAGGACGGGAAACGCAGTGGATATGATCTGCCGCTTCTAAAGCTGATTAAGTCTCAGGTCCACGTTCCGGTGATTGCATCCGGAGGGGCCGGGAATGTCGGGCATGTAGCCGATGCTCTTCGCTCTGGGGCGGATGCGGCTCTGGTTGCGAGTATTGTCCACTCCGGAGAGCTGACTGTTCACCAAATCAAAACCCAGCTTGCCGCTGAAGGAATCATGGTCCGGCTGGACTGGTGAACTTCTCCACGCGCACGCGGGCCCCGCGTTGCGCGTATTCGGTGAGTTTAGCCTTTTCACTTTCCTTGCCGAAATAGACCCAAACCATAAAGTGCTGAAAGCCTTCCTGCGCAGCTTGAATGTCGTAAAAAATTCCGGAGGGGCTGCGCAGTTTTGTGAATTTCAATTTCTCCATGTCAGCACTTGAAACTATTTTGGGCTTGACCAGCGCGCTTTGCTTTTTGTTCGGGCTGCGAAAGCCGAGCGCAATCAAATTGCCCTCCTGATGAATCAAAATGGCATCGCTCTCGTCGGCTGTCTGACTCGGAATAAATTCAGTTTTTGTTTTTGACTGCGTGTCGGATTGGAAACCAAAGAACAAGCCGCTTCCCTTAGCGAACGACTGACCAGAGAATGGCAGATCAAGGACAACGGGGAAGTAAAGTGCGTCTTCATAAAAAGAAACATCGCAGCAAATCTGTGTGTTGATTTTCATGGCGAGAATGTTGAGTGCGACGGCAACTTCAATGTTCAGGGCTTGCGAGCCTCGCGAGAGACTCGTGATTTGTGAGGTGAGGTCATCGTCCTCAAATTTCATGTTGAAAAGGTATTTGGGCTTTAAATATGCCTTGAGCTCACTTTGGGCCATCACCGGACGCGTTTCTGGCCGTGCTCTAATCTCGCTGAAAAAAATATTTTTATCTGATGTGTGAACATACTCGTATTTTTGTGTGCTGATTGTTTTTGATTCACTGTTGTATTTGATGTTGCGCGGCGGAAGCTCCGCAACTGGGCTGCCGCAGTCTGCGATGAACAGAGATTTACGCGACTCGCCAAGAGACACTTCCAATAAGACGCTGGCAACGGTCGATCGGCAGATTGTCTTGATCTGCGCGGGTAGTTTACTTTTGCATTCTGCATTGCAGTCAGAAAAATCGCGATCATCAAGGACAATTCTATGGACGCTTTGCATGCGGCCAAAAAAGGGATCTCTTTTTTGCGGATGTGGCAGACTCGCGCGGAGCTTGCGCACTTCGTACGGCTCTCGCAAAACAAGGGCCGCGTCGTCTTCCACTTCATCGATTTGCAGCGGTACGCGCAGAGACTGTGTACCGTCAGATCTGAGGGCGATCAGTTGGTTGCGCGGGGTCCCGAAAATTGTCGAGAGCTGCGATGAATTGAGCAGAACCGGATAGCCGAGCGCACCCGCCGGAAGTAGCAAAAAAGCGAGTGACAAGCGTATGCAGAGGCGCCACAAGAGGTGTGTCCATGTGAAGTTCATTTTGAACATCCCTGTTCAGATATAAATCGCCCGAGCTGATTCTTCAGCCTGCGTGTGTGTGTTTGTCGGACATCCAGTCACGGATCTTTTCAAGTTCCGCTGCAAAGCGGTCCGACATTCTCAGACCAAGATACATTTTGAAGAGCGTCTCGACCACATCAGCAAGCAGCTGAGTGTTGGCGATGCGAGCCTGCATATGTGTGGAGGCATCGGGTGCCTGTACCGTAGGGAGTCGGACGCCGCGCAGCGACAGATCATCCGCACGCATTGTCCACATCCACTGACGCTCTTTGTCCTGCAAAATGAATTTGGCTTCGTGAACCATTTTTCCCGATTGCAGAGCGACGAGAGCTTCCGCAGCGTACGCTGGTGTGCCCCCCTTCAGCGCATGTTCGTGTGCCGAACCTGAACTCGAAGTCAAAACGAGCCTGTCGTCAACGTAGAGTTTGTAGAGTCCCAGTTCGCCAAGGTCGACCTCGTGCCGACCCGTCTCTGTGTGGTACCAGAGCCAAGTCAGAAATTCCCGACCCAAAAATGCTTGGTTGGTTTGCAGGTAGCGAAGACTGTCGAGCGGGAGGTTGAGGTCCATGGTTGTTTCCTGCAGTTGCAGAGTGTGACTTGAATCGTGCAATTTGATCGAGAACCTAATAGGGGATTGAAGTGATGTCCAGCGAAGCGCAAGTGTTTGCAATCGCAGAGAAATGTATGAAAAGAGCGGTTGAATTGTGCCGTGACTTCAGCGCTCGGCCCGTGGGTAAGATTCGCAAAGGCGACAAAACCTGGGTGACCGAGGCCGACCTTTTCATCGAAAAGGAACTCCGTTCCATCATTCAGGGTGCGTTTCCCGAGCACGAGATCGTCGGCGAAGAGGAAGGCGGCAGTTTGTCATCGGCCGCTGAAAAGGACGGAGATCGCTGGTCGTGGATTCTGGATCCCATCGACGGGACATTTAGTTTCGTTCACGGGGTTCCCTTTTATTCATCTCTTCTGGCTGTGTTGAAGAACGGTGAGCCGTTCATTGGATTTGCGGCACTTCCCGACATGGGGATTGTCATGAGCGCACAGCGCGGCAAAGGTGTTTGGATTAACGGTGAGGCTTACCGGCGCCCGCAGCGGATTGGCCAAGACGCGATTGAATTGGTGGCAACGGCCGACCCCTATCGCTTCCGGATGGAAAATGTTGGCCATCTCGTGAATGATTTTTATGCAGGTGAGATCAAGGCTCGGACATACCCTGATGCTTTGGGTTACTACATGCTCTTGCGCGGATCAGTGCGCGCTTTTGTGGATCCGAAAGTTGAGATTTGGGATGTCGCACCCTTCCATGTGATTCTTCCCGAGGCAGGCTTTACGATTCATTCTTGGCACAGGACGCCACAGACACGGATGCTCGAACGCGGCAGCAGCGTGGCATATGCGCTCGACGAAAGTGGAGCGGCTTTGGCAGTGGATGATGTGTTGAAAATTGTTCGCGGTGGGTAAGATGAAGCTGTTTTTGATGCACGTGCCGTCAGCCGCTGGTTGTTTGGGGTAAAGATGAGATTTTTAATCCTCTCTTGTTTCATGATGGTTTTTTCGGCCTGTGTCAGCGGCCCGCAGCCGACACCCGAGACGTTGGTGGTTGAACGCAGCGAGCTCGGAAGACCGGGTTGGGTTGAATCCTTGCGCAGCCTCGAACCGCAGTCCGAGAAATGGTTCCTTCATACCAAGAGGGAACTCATGAGGCTTGATTTGGGAATCCGGCAGACTCAGGCCAGCGGCATTGCGGCTCATTGTCAGTTGCTTGCTGAACGCATGCGTGATGAAGTTTCCACCGCACTGGCGCAGAGTCAGGCCAAAGGCAAAGACTCGGACAAGCAAAAAGCGGTTGTTGCAGATGCTGCAAAAAACAACGAAACACCGCCAGCCGCAAATTCCGCAGTGGCGACTCAGGCTGAAGCTATCGAGAAAACGATCACTGAGTTGGCCGCTTCTAAGGATTGCCCTGAATTAGAGCTAAAAGATGTTTATTGGGAGGCCATTCGCCGGCAGACGCCCGATGGTCCCCGCACAAGCTATGACGTATACGTGCTATTGAGCTTGAAACAGGTTCATTTTGACGAGGTGCTTGCCATGACGGCGAACTCTCTTAAACTCAGCGGTCGGGCAGACCTTGCACCCGTGGCAGAGGTTCTGATCGGGCGTATGAGTCAAAGCCTACAAAAAGGAACGAACGAATGAGCGGATCGGGCAAATGGCTGATCATCACAGAAAAGCCCAGCGTTTCAGCTGACATTGCAAAAGCTCTTGGTGGATTCGAGAAGAAGTCGGACTACTATGAGAGCGACTCTTTCCTTATGACGTGGGCCGTTGGTCACCTGCTTGAGCTGTTGTCACCCGAGGATCTCGATCCCAAGTACAAGCGCTGGTTGCTTCAGGACCTCCCTATTCTGCCAGACCACTTTGAATATAAGCCCAAAGATGGGCAAAAAGAGCGACTGGACGTCATCAAGTCACTTGCCAACCGAAACAGTGTCGTCGGCCTCATCAATGCATGCGATGCGGGCCGCGAGGGCGAATTGATTTTTCGTGAGTTGTACGATTTCAGCGGCAGCAAAAAGCCAATCCGCCGCCTCTGGCTGCAGAGTATGACCCACGAATCCATCCGTAAGGAATTTGCGACACTCCGTGATGGCACAGAGTTCGATCATCTGAGTGATGCTGCGCGCTGCCGCGCCGAAAGCGATTGGCTTATCGGCATGAATGCGACCCGCGCAGTGACGCGTCGTCTCAAACCAAAGGCACAAAAAGGTGTTAGCTGGAGTGTGGGTCGCGTGCAGACTCCCACACTTGCTCTGATCGTCAAACGCGAAGCCGAAATTCTCAAACATCGTCCTGAACCCTACTGGACGATCGAGGGTCGTTTTTCGACCGATACTCACGAATATTCGGGCCAATGGTTCGAGCCCAATTTCAAGAAGACTGAAGTTGCCGACGAAGACGACGTTGCACTTCGAGAAAAGGACGATCGGATTTTCGCTCGTGCTCAACTTGAAAAGATTCTTGGCGAAATTCAGTCGTCACGCGATGCGGCAGTTGCCTCCGAAACGCGGAAAGAGTCGCGCGAAATCGCTCCACAAATGTTCGACCTCACGACACTTCAGCGCGAGGCCAACAGGCGCTTTGGTATGCCGGCAAGTCGCACTCTTCAGGCTGCACAGCGGTTGTATGAAAAGCACAAGGTACTTACCTACCCGCGTACCGACTCAAAAAACCTGCCCGAAGATTACGTTGACAGCGTCAAGACAATTCTTGCCAAATACGGAGATTCCAAACTCGATGTTGCCGGTGTCAGCCGGCGCATTTTGTCGCGCGGACTTCTCAACAAAGAGCGCGTGTTCAACAACAAAGGCATCTCAGACCACTTTGCGATTATTCCCACCGGCGAAATTCCAGCGGGACTCGAGGGGGATGATCAGAGAATTTTTGATCTTGTGACAAAACGCTTTTTGGCAGCATTCATGCCGCCGGCAGTGTGGGCAAAGGTCGAGCGTATTACCAAAGTTGCCGGATATAATTTCCGCACACGCGTTTCGGATTTGCAGGAGCAGGGCTGGCGCGAAGTCTATGGCAAGGACAGCGAGGACGAATCGAGCCTTCCTAAACTTCATCCAACCGATCCCAATGCCAGTGTGAAGGTCAAAACTGAGAGTATCGAATCTCAGGAAAACGCCACCAAACCTCCTCCGCGCTTGTCTGAAGCCAAGTTGTTGAGCCTCATGGAGCACTGCGGTCGAACCGTTGAGGCCGAGGACATCGCAGATGCGCTGCGTGATAAAGGTATCGGCACACCCGCAACCCGTGCGGATATCATTGAAAACCTGATTGGCAAGGAATACGTCGCGCGCAACGGCAAAGCCCTGCGTGCAACGTCGAAGGGGATGCGACTTCTCGATGTTCTCAACCGAGTTCCGGTAGACGGCCTTGCAAGCGTCGAGCTGACCGGCGAGATGGAATATGCTCTCAAACAGATGGAACGCGGGACAAAAAGCCGCCGCGAATTCATGAAGGACATGGCCAAATACACGGCCGACATCGTCGAGAAGACGCGCAGTTTCGACTATGAAGAGCTCTATTCCAAGGAGCCCTCTCTCGGTCAATGTCCTGCCTGTCACAAAGGAACGGTTTACGAATCTTTCTGGGGCTACAAGTGCAACCAGAAAGAGTCGTGCAACTTCATCATCTGGAAAGAAAAGAACCAGCGGTATCTCGACAGGAGCCTCGTTTCTGACCTGCTCAGCAAGAAGATTGTCGGACCGGTTGAGTTCTCCACCCTGAGCGGCACAACCTATTCGACCTTCCTGACAACAACCGAGAAGGGTGTTTTCTTCTCGGATGAAAACGGAACTCCGACAGAAACGCTTCCTGGTGCCGAAATCAAAGTTTTGCACGAGGAACAGTTGCCCGAAACGTTTTTGGCCCTGCCAGGCCGTCTCATCGAAACTGAGACTGCCTATATGTGCGAATTCGGTGTCCCAGCGCCTGAAGTTGCTGCCGAAGGGGCCGAGGGTGCTGCAGAAAAGAAAACCGGCAAGAAGAAATCAAGCAAAACTCCGACCACCGCGCGCAAGGTTGCTGCCAAGAAACCCAAGAAGCTTATGGCCCGCATGCCCAAGACTCTTTGCGGACACTCTGTTTCGCGGGACGAGTTCCGATCATTTGTGATCACTGGAATGACTCCCGCCATCACCGACTTCAAGTCGAAAAAAGGGCGGCCGTTTGCTGCCAGTCTGCACTTGAAGGCTAATGGAAACTTTGAGTTCAAGTTTGAATCGCGCAAGAAATTGCTTGGTGAGGACGAGAAGCCAAAGACCCGCGCGAAGAAGCCAACCAGCAAGGCCAAGGTTGTCAAAAAGGCGGTGAAGACGGAAAACGCGTCGGCCGAATAATAAAATCTTGATGTTTCAGTTGGTTGTAAGTTGGGCAGGACGTCGTCTTTGCTGCTTGACGAACCCCGTCGCATCGCGCTATTCCCCTTCGCACCGTAAGTGGCAGGGTAGCTCAGTTGGTTAGAGCGGAGGTCTCATAATCCTCAGGTCGGCGGTTCAATTCCGCCTCCTGTCACCACTTCCTTTTTCGTTCGTCTCAATTCTAGTAAGTCTCATCCAAATTGATTCTCAGTCCCAGGTTCAGAGCGTTGAGAAGAATCTCATTGTTTTGTTGGGCAGATGCACGAACGTCGGTGTTGCTCAGAAGTCCCCGTTGCACTCCGACGAATCCCTGCAGTGCCGAGAGTCTCACCTTTTTCCATTGTGCCCAATCGTCGGTGATCGTCCACTGCCATCCGGTGTCGATGTTCCAGCGCCATCCTTTGGCGTTTTCAAACTTGTAGGATGTGTATGAAATTCGTGTAAAAGTTCCATCAAAATTGGTGTTCGGATAAAAGCTCAGCGAAGGTTCAAAAAAGGTTCCGCGTCCAGCGGGCGACCACAATTCAAAGGTCGATTTTTTGCGATCGTAATTCCAAGACTCGCTCAGATAAACCAATCCGCTGCTGAGAGTGGCTTGTGCTTTATAGTCCAGCACCGGCATCTCCGCCCGCAGTAGCCCATTCACAAGTGTCGTTGTCCGACGGCCTGTCGCTTGCTGGAAGAGAGCGCTGTCGGGCAGTGAGATTTTGAGATTGACGATTTCGTTTTCAGTCGTCCTTTGGACAGAAGCTCCTGCGGATAGTTCTCTCCAAATCGGATGCCAGCCTGACATGGCCGCGGTTTGTGTCGCAGGAAGGCGCGAGCGTTCGGATTCAGGCACGGGCAGTCCGCTCCATTCGAACTGTGTCTTCCACAAACCGGGCCACAGGACGTCCCAAAGTCGTTCAAAGAGATTTGCTGTGGGCAACGTTTCTTCGAAGTCCTGAGCACCCTTGAGCGTCACCACCTCGCTGTCATCAGGAGGAAATAGCTCTTCTCGTGCAAACACCGACGGTTCGTTTTTGTCATTCTGAATGTTCGATCTGTTGTTCGGCTGTACTTTTCTGGGAGCTGGCTTTTGCGGCGGAAGTTCACTTGCCTTGAGTGGTCGCCGTCGTTCCATTTCGGCAGTTGGTTTGTCGCGCGTTGGTATCAAGGAATCGTTGGCCTGCATGGGTTTCTTGGCAACCGGCGGCGGTGGTTGCGTGTCCGCAGGAGTTGGATTTTGCGTATTCATGCTCACAGGCGGTGCGTCCGCAACTGCAGATTTTACGGGACTCGTTTCCGTGGATTTGGTGATCGCAGGTGGAGCGATCGGCTCATAGCCAGCCTCACGCAGATACGTTTCCATTGTTTTGAGCCGCTGCTGCATCGGTTCAGCTGGAATCAACCAAACTGCGTCCTCGGGGGGCGTGCCGCTAAAGACGGAGATCGGTTTTGTCTCGATGGTTGCTCGACCATCCTCCGAGATTTGCAAGGTCGAATGAACGAGCTTGGGCGGATTCTCGAGGACGACTGACTTGATGCGAGGCTCGGGGCGCGAATGCGTCCATCCCGGTCGTGCGTACTCGCGCACTGGCAACCTCTCGTGCAGCGCTGAAATAACCTCAAGTAGAAAGCGATCGCTCTGCAGGAGTCCGGCAAGATTCGCTGGACGTTTGAGATCAACCCGCCAGTCACATCTCTCGTTGCGGATGTCAGCCGGTCGAGTTGGTCTGCACATGACAAAACTCACGTGATTCACGCCCGCCGAAACCACCAAGCGCCACATGGTGAGGTTGTAACTTTTTGAAATTTTTAATGGAAATGAGCAAAAATGGGAGGGTCGGGAAAAAACCATGCCCCAAGGGGCAAAATCGGAATCCTCATGCAGTCGGACAAGTTTTTGACACAGGATGCTCGAATATATCTCCTCTGCGATCTCGATGCGCAGATCGATAGGCTGAGTCACTTGTGCCTGAACTGATTGGGAAAATCCAAAGAAGGTCAGGCTAAGTCCGACCAATCGCCAAATATTGTGCCCCCGCCGAAACCACTGCCCTCGGAACCAGCCATAAGTTTGCGGCACTTCAGCCGATATATCCCTCGGGGAGGGTGTGTTTGTGCGCCTTAAAGTCTCATGGCGGAGAAATCCTGCCATGACATGGTCCGAGGTCGCGCGTGTGCGCTTGCACGTGGTGCTGATCGCATTCATTGCGTCGGTCTGCGTCTCCTGTTCCTTTTTTCCCAAGAAGGAGCTTAACGGAAGTGCTCAGGAAAGACCAAAACTCGCACAAGATGTGTTGACGAATTTAAACTCCGTAAACTCAGCTCTCGAAATCCTCTACAAATCAGTCTCGCGCGGGTTGGATACAAATGCGCAAGCGTCACTTGATTTCTTTATCGTCGAGTCGGCGGTTCTGAAAAAAGAATTGCGGCCTCAAGCCGAACTGATCAAGACAGGATTGGAAATACTCGTCGATTTGAAGTCGGCCAAGCTCGATGCGGATACCTTGCGTGAAGCAATTGACGCTCTTCGGCGAACGATCCTTCTCTTCGACACGCCGGTTCTGCAGTACATACAAAAGCTCGGCCGAGCCAATACCGCGAGTGCGGCAGCTCTTCGAGCCGACTTGCTCACGACATCAAACCCGATGGCACTCGGACTTTTGACTTTTGGAGCGCTCACCGAACGGGCAGGATTCTTGCCGACCGACGGGGGCAAGACGCTGATCGATGCAGACACTCTCGAGCAGTTTAAATCCTTTGCGCAAAATGTTTTGACCATCGAGATCGAGAATTTCATCGTCATACAGCCGTTTTTGTTGCAAGCCTTCAACCCGCAGCAAGCCTTGGATCCTTCCCGCAATTCAAACGGAGAGCAGACTCAGTTTGCTCTTTCTGCAGCGCGCAACGCGGTGACACTTGCTATCGCTCTTCAAAGGCAAAAAGCTCTGGGTGGCAACGTAACCAAGGAGATTGTGGCATCGGCTTTCCGGACTTGGGCTTCGGCGACCAAGCAGGCCTCAGATGCCGTTGCAGTCGGTCAACCCGCGCCGGTGTCGGTGGTCATTCCGGATCAAGCGCCAAAGCTCGATCCTCTGACCGGTGCCCTGCCAGAAGGTTATTCGGATTGGAAATTTTTTGCGGTTGAGCCGCCACAGAACGGAAGTCTGGATACAACAAAAAATCCACCCGTCTATGCGCCAAACAGTTCATTCGGCAATTCAGATAGCTATCGGTTTCGCGCATGCCATCCAATTGTCACAAGCTTTTGCAGCGATGAGAAAATCATCACTGTGACACGCCCGCTTCCGCCTTGGGCAGTTGTCCTTAAGCCGGCCAATAACAATTCAGACTTTTTCAGCCGTGGCGTTGAGCTGGTCTGTATGCCCGTTATGCGCAGTGAAGACCATCTGCCCATTTACACGTGGTGGAAACAGGCACTGGGAGATACCCAGCTGACAGACATCACCTCGCAATCGGTTCAGGCGGGCCGGATCACCCTCAACAACATAAGCATCGGTGATCGTGTTTTGTGCAAGGTTTTTGCAGAGTCTGAGCTCGGTTTGCGTTCCGTCTCTTCGACAACTGCAGATACTCCATTGGTTGCAATGAATTCGCCACCACAGGACATCACTGCCGCCCTACCTGCGGGCAAGCTTGTTTTTCCTTTGCAGGAAACGGTTCTCGACAGCGAGGCTGACAAACCTTCTGAAGCTTCAAAACGTGAGATAGCTCGATTGAGTGTTGCCGATTTGGATCCCGAAGACCCGCTTGCCGGCCTGACTGTATTCGGTTGTGACGACAAGAGTCCCTGTCCGTTTGTGGTCGAAGATCTTGTTTCAGCAGCGAGCCAAAGAACCGCAGTCCTCTATTTGCAGAGTCCTTTGAACTTCGAAGAGAAGCCCTTCTACAATTTGACTCTGAGGGCCGTCGACGGTGGCAGGCCGGATTTGAACTTCCCAGGTGGAGCCGAGCTTCTAAAAACGATCCGTTTTGACGTCATCAACCGAAATGACCCCATCACCGCCATCTCGCCTGTTGAGGTTGAATTGGATGAAAACCAGTCACTACAGATCACCCAGTTGACGGTTGCGGATCAGGATTGTGCTGCAAACGCGACGTGTCAGAACACAAATTACTCTTATTCATTCGAGCCCGTCGATGGACAGGCTGTCCAAGATTCTATCCACTTTGAAATTGTCGGCAGAAACGTGCTTTTCAAAGGTCCTCAACCACCAAACTTCGAAAGTGCACATCCTGAACCCTATATCCTGAAAATAAAAGCGACAGACACAACAGCGGCGGCCGATGATGATGCGCAGGTGAAGACCTTCACTTCGCAGCTCAAGGTTGTCATCAAAGACGTCAACGAGGTTCCGCAGTCGTTGGCTTTGGTCGGCAACCAGATAGATGAGAACGTCATTGATGACATTGGCACGTTGTCAGTCGACGATGTTGACTTCGGGCAGATATCCGATCCATCAAAATTTGAATTTAGCAAAATCGAATTGACGCAGGTGCCAGCGCTGGGCGATGCGTTCGAGATTGTCGGCAACAGCCTGCGCACAAAGAAGCAACTCAATTTTGAAGAGATCAAGGACAGTCTCGAGAGCGAAGTCATTGCAGCTCAGACCCGCTATTATTTCAACGTTCGTATAACAGCAACAGACAAAACTCCGCAGGCATTGTCGGTATCACAAACGTTTAAAATCTATCTGAACGACGTCAATGAAGCGCCGACGGGTTTCAGCGCTTCACGTACCGTTCTGCAGGAGCAGCTTGCTGCTGAGGACCTTTTTTCTAAGATTGATTTGATTGGCATTGATCCGGATCTGACCCCTCAGACTTTTTCATTCGAGATAAAAAACGTCCGCATCAAAGATCAGTCGAGCAACAATATACGTCCGATTGCGGGGAGCGGGGAGAATCCTTTCATCATTGCCGGAAGCACGCTGATGCTCAGCCGTGCATTGAATTACGCGAACAACGACAGATACTTTGAACTGGACATCGGGGTCAGCGACGGTGAGTTTGAAACAACTACGGCACTGACGATTTTGGTCTCGCGACTTCAATTGAGCGCGCAATCCTTTGCCGAGGATCCGGCTACATCGCCCCATGTTTCGATAACCACTGTCAGAAAAATTGCCGATATGTGTGTGTCGGTCGAGGAAAATCAACTCTGTAATGATTGGGACTTCTTCATCCAAGAAGGCGTCGGCGCCCCCCTTGTGACCGAAACGACAAAACTAAAGATTGTGGGTCAGACATTGAACCGGATCAGCAGTTTCAATCACGAACAGGAGCCTACCGTACCGGTGACCATCGTGGCGAGGAAGAAGAGTGACAACAACGACAAAATGGTCCGTACCTTCACCCTGACTGTCACTGATGTTGATGACCCTGTCCTCGGCATGGTTTTCCGCGATGCAAATGGAAATACTGTTAATGCCAACCAGATTTCCTTCGCACTGGAAAAAACAGCCGCTGGCGCGCTGGTTGGAACTGTTGAAGTGCTCGATGAGGATGTCGATGCCTCTTTCTTTTGGGCTGCCATCAACACACCCTTCAGTGCGACTTATTTCACGTTGGTTCCGAAGGCCGACCTGCGCTTTGGCGAACTTCGTGTGGGTGCCGGTGGACTGCCCGAAAAGAAGGATGTGGCTGGCGGAAAATTGAGTGTACTCGCATCAGCCACCTACTCGGGCGGAGTTGTTCAGCGCAATCTCGAATTTCAGCTTGTTTCCTATGCCGTCCTGGCAGAAAAAGTGCCAAAGGCTGCGGGAGCATTTTACGACAAACAGACCAACACAACTCCGCTTGAGATTCCATTTTCGATTATCGACGAGAAGGACGATGCCGTTTGCAGTCTGTCGACTGGTCCGAACAACGCCGGAATTTCTGTAACTCCAACTGATCCGGATTCTCTCATTAATTCCGTTCAGTCTGCATCGACAGGCAGTGGTTCCGCAGGGGTCAAAGATTGTGTCCTCACCATCACGCCGAAGCTCAACAGAAGCGGTGAAGCGACTCTCTTGGTTGCTGTGCGCACAAACACGGTTTTGGGAGTGCAAGAAGCACCCACTAAGCTCTCCTTGAAAGTCGCCTTTTGGCGTCCGCCTGAGTTGAACTGCCCTTCGAGGATTGCACTTGCAGCAGGCGAGCCTTTGAGTGGTGTTCCCTGTTCAGTTACCTTCAGCGATCAATCAGGTGGTGGTGTCAGTGCAGATGTTTTGCTCGGCAGTCCGACCTGTGGTCTCAGTCTGAACAACACCTCGGATACAATTTCTTTGGCATCATTTCCAAGTGCAGGTTGCAGCACGGATGTCTCGGCAACGGTCACCAACAAGTATGGCACGAACTTCAACTTGTCGCACCAGCTCACGCTCGCTCCTCGGCTGTTTGGTACTAACGGTGCGGTCAACGCCGTCGCGCGAGATTCATCGGGCAACATTTATCTGGGTGGTTCGTTTACGGGCGTTGATCCGATTTCTGCGCCTGCGCTGACGTCAATCAGTTTGGAAACATCTGTGCTCTTGGATGGCAACGGTGCACCTGTTGTGGATGAAAACGAAAATCAAGTCTCAGACTTTCAGGGTCAGCGCTCGGCTGCCTGTAATCTGACAGAGGGGTTCAATGGTCCGGTCCGTGCAATTGTTGATGCCGGCGGCGGAGAGTTTTGGGTCGGTGGAGAGTTCACGCACTACCGTTCGTTCGAGGTCAACCGCTTAGCGCGGCTCAGGTGCTCAGGAGAGCGGGTCGCGTGGCTGCCTGCAGGCAAGGGTTTCAACGGGCACGTGCTTGCTCTTGCCAAGGCACTCGATGGCTCGCTTTATGTTGGCGGCAATTTTACTGAGTACAATGAGGTTCCAGCGCATGGCGTGATCAAGCTGAATGCTGACGGCGTGCGGGAAATGAAAACAAACAATCCCAATGAGGCCGTTTTCCAAAGTCAGCTGCCTGTGGGCGCCGCGGTAAATGCGATTGCCCTCACCCCTGCTAGCGGTTCAGTGACGACAGTCCAGACGATCTGGTTGGGAGGAAGATTTGATTCCTACGATGGAAGTCCAACACACAAGAATATTGTGCGAGTGGATGCCGGTGGCGAGATTGCCGATGAATACGTGGGCGGTGCGCTCGATGGCGATGTCTTTGCTCTGAGTGTCGTGACAGGCGGCGCGACAGTTGGAGCAGACACAGTCAGTGGCGGCGTTCTCGTGGGCGGATTATTTAATAATTATCGCTCTGCAAGTGCTAAAAGACTTGTCAAAATTGCCGATGATGGCAGCCCCGATGCCACGTTCAACTCATCTACAGACGGATTCAACGCGCGTGTTGATACAATCGTCAATGACGGAGTCAGCCTTTTCGCTGGCGGTGGATTCACACGATACCGCGGTTCAACAGTCAACAGGCTTGCAAAGATTTCGCTGGTGGATGGTCAATTGCAGACAAGTGGTTTCACTCATCCATCCGCCGACGGCGCGGTCAAGTCGCTCGTTCTGACCGACAGCAATTCGAAGCTGGTGTTGGGCGGGCAATTCAACAACGTCGGGGCACAAGTGCATCCCCGTTTGGCGATGATCGACGCCACAACCGGCGCGGTGTTCCCAAATTTCAATAGTGGCCTTGGTTTCAACGGTAGTGCAAGCGCGCTGTCAGTCTTAGATTCGGGAAAACAATTGATTGTCGGCGGGGAATTTTCAGCTTTTGGTGGTACCGTTTCGTCGCGGCTTGCAAAGTTTAATTCCACGGGTGTTTTTCAGAAGACTTTTACAACAGCTCTCGGAACTGGCGGTATCAGCGGAGGGGATGTCGAGGCGCTGCAGCTGGTCACATCGGATTTATACGTCGGAGGCGGATTTACTCACGTCGGTGCGTTGTCGAGGAACGGCCTCGCCAAAATAGATGCCTCCACGGGTACGCCTGTTTCGGCTCCTGACTTTGATGTCGGTACCGGATTCAACAAGAGCGTGAAGGTTATCGCAAAGAGTCCTTTAGGAAACTCAATCTACGTTGGCGGACTTTTTGAATCTTACAACGGTGCATCTTCGCCGCGACTTGTGCGTCTGAGCACGAGTGGTGCGCTCGATGCGGATTTCATTGTTGATGCAGGCTTCACATCTCCTTCGGGAGGTGTGCCGTCTGTCAGTGCTCTTACACTCACACAGCCGATAGGCGGCGAATATGCGATTTTTGCTGCCGGCGAATTTGATGAGTACAAAGGCGAGCCCGCAAGACGTCTTGTCAAGCTCGATAGATCTGGAGAGCTTTTTGGTGGCTTTTCCGTTGCTGCCGGAGCAAATCAAGCGATTCATGCGTTGGTATTGCGCGGCAACGATTTGTTTGTCGGCGGACAATTCACTTCCTACGCAGGCAGCGCAGACACCCGCGGTCTTGCACGTGTGAATGCGACGACTGGTCAACTTGCAGCGAACAATGAATTCAACGTCAACGGAAGCGTGCGCACCTTGGCGGTTGATTCTTCCTCAGGAGCCGTTTTTGCGGGCGGAACATTTACGAAACTCAACGGCGTCGACACAGGTGCACTGTTTAGGATCGACAATCAAAACGACCGTGATACTTCGTTCGCAGCCAATTTTGTCAGACACGTCAGTCCGCAGTTCATTTCAGGAATTTATGCATTGCTTTTTGTAGAAGGTGGCGACGACGCCTCTGACTTGTTGTTTGCCGGTGGTTTGTTTTCGAGCTACCGGAACGAAACGGCGTCCTCACATCTGCGGGTGAAAGTACAATCCGGAGCAGACGCTGCCACTCCATAAAACCTATCAGCGATATCCCATTGGCGCGCAGGACCTGGGATCCGAATAGCGGCATGTGTAATTGAGGTAGTAATAAAAATCGAAAAAGTTCATTGCTCCCGCCAGCGAGCCGTTGTTGAGCTGTTTGTAGGATGCCAGGTACCGGCTGTAGGCGTCTTTCGTCTTTTGGTATTGCGCTGAAATAGTTCTTGAAGAAAACACGGCGACCCCTCCGTTCCTCTAAAACACGTTACCTAGAGGGTATCGGAGCTTTTACCTGCGCACTGAAGGCTCAGAATTCAACGTTTTTTGGTGGTCGGTTTTGACTCTTTCTCGGGGGTGTCAAATCCATCCTCATCCTGCTGTGGTGCAGGCGCGGCTCGGCGAATTTCGACGCGGCGGATGACGTTTGGTCCAGAAGCTCCGCCGCTGCTCAAATTGCTTGTCTCAGTCTTTTTGGTTGTCGCCGGTGACTGAGAATCCTGAGGTTTTGTGGAGCCCGAAGCTTCTCCGCCCTGCGCATTGCGCAGCAGTTCACCTGCGGCCTTGGTCGAACCCATGTCCGACTGCATCGCGGCTTTAATCTCTTGCTGAATTTTTTGATAAATCTCTTCGCGATGAACAACAGTGTTGCGATCAGCCTGCACGCCAAGTCGTACCTGTTTGCCTTTGATAGCCATCACAACGATTTTGATGTTGTCGCCAATGGCGATGACATCTCCGACTTTTCGAGTGAGTACGAGCATCCAGCAGACCCTCCATGGCCAGCGAACAAGGAACCGACTTCCGAATTTGTGCCAGAGCGCAAATTCCCGGCGGTTACCAAGGCTTTTTCCTTAGTCGCGCCTGCATATCACCACAGTGATATTAGTCAAGCAAGCGCACCCCTGCTTGTGCCTCTTCCGTTGAGACACACCCTCCATTTTTGACTTGTTGCGTCCAGATTCAATGAGTCTGCGTCAAATCGTCGACCTTTGAGGCAAATTCTGCGCCACGTTCGCAAAACATTACAATCTGAAGCAAATGTGCTAAGAACGAGCGAGACTTTGGAAGCCTTCCGGCGCTTACGAAACGAGAGGATACCCACGTGTTCAACGGAACTCGATCGCAATTTTCTTCTTCAGACACTCTGCAGCAGGGCAGTGTCGCATCCGGTGCGTCCAAGCGCCCCATTTTCGAAGAAACCTCCGAACGTGCGATCCGCGCGGCTCACCGGCGCAAGTGGACGGTCATTGCAACTGTTGGAACGATCGTTGCGATCGGTTCCGGCTTGCTGATTTTTTCGTGGCAAAAAGGCCGTCAAGAAAGAGCGCTGGTTCAGTCTTTCCTTGAGATTGACGCTGTTTATCAGGGTGAAATTCAGGCATTCGAAGAAAAGCTCAGAGCCGATCCAAAGCTCAACACTCCGGACGCACGCCCCGACCACTCGGCCAGTACGCAGAAATTTGCCGATTTTGCCAAATCAAACGTGAAGTCACCCGTCGGCTGGAATGCTGCTTTGCGTGCCTCTGGCCAATTCATCGAGCAGCAAAAGTTCGCCGAGGCGCAGGCGCTACTGGAACCGCTTTTGATAAAGACCCTTAAGCATGTTGTTTTTCAGGTGCGCGTTCGTAAAACCCTCGCTGGTTTGCTCGCCGAACAAGGACAAATCGATCAGGCCCTTGAGCAACTGAATTTTCTTGAAAAGCTTGCAGACAACCCAATGGTTCCTGAAATCAAATTGATGCGCGCTCAATTGCTCCATTCCAAGGGGCAAAAGGATGAAGCGGCAAAAATTCTCCGCGAATTGTCGGCCGACAAATCCAATACAGCCGAAGGCAGTGCACGTTCGGTTGCGAGTGAAGCTGCTCTTTGGCTCGGCTACTGGGGACTCTGAGATGAATCCATTCAAACGCGCCCTCTTCCCTTCAGTGTGTCTGCCCCTCGCACTGATTGCACTTGCGTCGGTGCACGACTCAGGTGTTGCCTACGCGGGAAGTATTCGTCAGACCACGGCATTGTTTCCGCCAAGCCGCGCGCAGCTGCCGCGATTTGTTCGTCCTTCGCCGCTGGCTGAACAGGCCTCTGCTGGATTTTCGCTCCTGTCTCCCCTTGACGGAGAAGATTCCCTGCAGCCTCCAAAGCGTCGATTTTCGGGCATGGACGACCATCAGGACAAAAACGTTGACGCGATTTATCCAACCTGCGGCCCGGCTCCGGATGCAAATTCGCTTGCCTGTTACAACCTCGCAACTGGCGAACAACTTGCAGATGTTCCACTGCCGGGGCAGTTGACCACCACTCCTCAGCGTTATGGCAAGGATTGGTACGTAGGTACCTCGCGCGGTTTTTTCATACGCTATGATTCCAACGGAGTCTGGCGTACCCCGAGCTTTGGGCTGCATAGTCAGTTGTTTTTTGGCCCTGACTCGCGCGTCTTCATGAAGCAGCTCGCGTCAGGTACAAACGCAGCGGCTTCATCGCCGCGGGCAGATGTTCGGCTCGGCTGGATGTGGCACGCGAGTGCCAATGCCGAATTCATCGGTACCCCGCAGTTCGGCGGTGGTCGCGTCTATGTGCAGACAGCCAATCAATCACTCAACGCCTATGATCTTGATTCTGGAAAATTGGTTTGGGGCGTGCGCCTTGCTCCCGACGTTCAGCTGCGTTTGCTTTCGACGTCTTTGGTCTTCCACGAACGCGGACTGCTTGTGGGAACCAGCGATGGAACATTGCTCTTGCTTGATCCCAAAAATGGTCAGTCGCTTTGGAAACAGTCGATCAGTGGCGGGGCCATGGATCGCTTTCAGGCAGTTGCTGCTCCTGTGCTCGCTTTGTCTGAAGGAATTATTGTTTCAAATGCCGAAAGCGTGACTCAGCGGATCAGCTGGGAGACCCGTTCGAGCGATTGGTCTTATGGTGCGGGTTCTGTCGTGCAGCCAAAATACGATGAAGGTTCAGTTTACGTTGCTGGGTCGGATGGCAAGTTGCACAAACTTGACGCGCGCACCGGACAACTGCGCTGGGCTACTCCGCTGCCGACCACAAGTCCATTGGTTGCCATGACCCTCCTTAAAAAAGACAACATCGTTATGGTTGCTGCGGCAAACGGGGCTATTTTTGCGCTGAGGATGCCGGACGGTAAAATCGCCGGCCGCTCCGAATCTTCATCTTATGGACCCGTGGTCGGTGATTTTTTTGCCGGCAGAGCGGATCAGGGCGAGGTTTGCCTCAGTTACAGAACTCCAGGATACGCTTGTTGGTCCTGGAGCCCCGTTGATTCCGGAAAAGAATACTGATGCCCAGCCATAATAAACATTCGCTCACACTCTCCGAATTGCCCCGCCGTATCAACGCTGCCAGCCGTTCAGCAGCTGCGAACCTGCAATGGGATAAACCGCAATTGAGCCAGCGGCTGAGGTTTGTGTTGGAGCTTTTGTGCGAGAGCCCCTCACACGTGCACATCCAGTTTGCTGATTCCGCCGACATGGGCGCGCTCAATTGGCAGTTTCGTGGCAAGGACAGTCCCACAGATGTGTTGAGTTTCATGCCTCATCCCTCATCTCTTTTCATTGCGGCCGAAGGAGGCGCAAAGAAACAGCCTGCCAAATTGAATTTGGGCGAGATTGTCATTTGTGCGGACGTTTGCGCAGAGCAGTGCAGACGGCACCGATGCACGCTGGCTGCCGAAATTGAGCGCATGCTAGTGCATGGACTTCTTCATTTGAAGGGATTCGACCATGAACGCTCTGAAGCGTCTCATGCGGTGATGACCACACTCGAGAAATCAGTCCGTCGGGCTCTGCAGCAAGAATTCGGTGAGCCTGATTTCTGCCATGTGAAGACATCCGACACCGGCAGGCGAAAAAGTGGGGTACCGCGCTGATGTCTGACGGGTTATTATGGGGTCTTTTGGTTATTTTCGTTTGCCTCGTACTGAGCGCATTTTTTTCGGCAACTGAAACTGCGCTGACGAGTCTTTCGTCTCTCAAGGCAAAACACATTCGTGAAAATCATGGCCGTGCCGGCAAGGCGCTCGACCTGTGGCTCAATTCGCCGCACCGCGTTCTTGCTGCAGTTCTGATTGGTAACAATCTGGTCAACATCTTCGCCTCGATTTACGCTGACAATCTTATTTCGAAAGCGTTTGGTAACGTTTCGGTTGAGTTGGTCACGGCCGTCATGACAATTGTCATCGTATTATCCTGTGAAATTGTTCCAAAGACGTTGGCGAAGACGTATGCAACACAACTCGCCTTGCCGATGATTCATATTTTCCGCGTTTTCTATCTTGTGTTGTTTCCATTCACATGGCTTCTTTCGGGAATCTCTGATCTTGTTTCGCACGCGGTGCGCAAAAGAAATGCCAAAACCGCCCCGCAGATCACTGAAGAAGAACTCGAGTTCTTGATCGACGTCGGCGAAGAGGAAGGTGTTCTCGCCGAGCAAAAGCACGAAATGCTCAGCGGTATTTTTGAGCTGGGCGATACTGTCGTGCGTGAGGTCATGGTTCACCGGACTGACATGACGGCACTGCCTGTCAATTCTACGGTCCATGATGCAGCCGAATTGTTCCGCGAGCGCGGATTGTCGCGCATTCCGGTCTTTGACGGCCGGGTCGACAACATCATCGGTATTCTGCATCTCAAAGACATATTGTTCTTTATCAAAAAACATTCACGTGACGAATCCTACTGGGAAGCACCGGTGGCAGAAATCAAGCGTGATGCGATGTTTGTTCCCGAGAGCAAGCCTGTTGATCAGCTGTTTCAGGAAATGCGCAAGAATCGTCAACATATGGCAATCGTGCTGGATGAGTACGGTGGCACCAGCGGCGTTGTCACTATGGAAGACATCCTCGAAGAAATCGTCGGCGAGATTCGCGACGAGTTCGACAACGAGGAAGACGCGATCAGACCCACCCAACAACCCAATCAGTATCTCATCGAGTGCAAGATCCACATTGATGACTTCTGCGACTTTTTTGATTTGCCCAGAAGTGAAATTGCTGATGATAATCAGGCGGTGGAATTCGACACCTTGGGTGGACTCATTCTCCATCACATCGGACAGATTCCGAGGATTGGCGATCGGCTGACGATTGGACGTGTGGTGTTGGAGGTACTTGAGGTCAGCCGCCGGCGTGTGAGACGTGTGGTTGCCAGTATTCAACCGGCCGAAGGGCAGCCGGCTGATGCATTCCAGCCGCTTTCGGCAGCTCCGCAAACCCAGCATCCTACCTGATGTTTCGTGTTCAGTGCCACAGTCACGTGTGAGTCCTGTCTGTATTTTCTGATGGGCAAAAGGTGAGTCCAAGGCAAAAAAAAGTGAGGCGTTCAGGCCTCACTCATCTTCGTCCTCTTCTTCGTCTTCGTCTTCGTCGTCTTCATCATCGAATTCATCTTCGTCGTCGAGGTCTTCGTCGTCAAAGTCGTCTTCGTATTCTTCTTCGTCGGTCTCGCCGTCGAAGTCCTCGTCTTCTTCGAAGTCTTCGTCAAGGTCTTCGTCGTCGTCAAAGTCTTCATCGTCGAAGTCTTCGTCTTCGTCCTCGTCGTCTTCTTCGTCTTCTTCTTCATCGTCATCCGAACCGCGACCTTTTGAGGGCGTCAGTACGCCGGGCAAAAGCACATCCAACAGATCAGAGTGATCTTTGGTGCGGACTTCAAAAACCATTAGCAACCTCCGGAACGTATATTGACGCCTTACAATGCCGCGCTGCGTCACTATGCGCGGCCAAGCAACGCCTTGATCTTTCGATGACTGGAATCAGGTAATCAAAACTCGAAAACGAACGCAAGAGGGGCTAGGCATCTTTTTGTGTATTGGCGAACTGGTTTGCGGGTCAGCGTTCGTTGTTTTTCAACGGCAGCACTTCAATATCAGCTCCAAGTGCCTCAAGTTTTTTCAAGATGGGCTTAGCCCGCACTTCGGCCTGCCGGGCTTTCCAACGGCGAGCCTCTTCAGCCTGTTCAACGGATGCAAGGCTTATTCCTTCCGGTGTTCGGCTCAACTCTGAGTCTTGTTCATTTTTTTTTTGATCGCCGGCTTTATTTATTTTTACGGCAAATGGGTCTTCTTTGCTCAGGTTCGCTATCGCTTCGAGCGCTTTCCCCGCTGGCCGGGCATCGATCAAGCCTGAACCCAGAGGGGCTGTGCGCTCGCCGGTTGGTGCGGATTTTGTCAAAGCTGCAGAACCCATGCCAACCTCAGCAGCGGCTGCCTGGCGCTGCCGGACAACTTTGCTGGGAAGCTCGAGTCCTTCGATCTGGCATTGTGTGCAGCCGATTGCCGCCATCGCGGTGAGAAAAATTTCGGCCTCTGATTCAGACAATTGAGCAAATAGCTTATTTTCCGGACAGTCGCTGAAAACCAACTTTTGTTTTGTGAACTGTGTCAGCTTCGCGTGTTTGAGTTTGACTGCCAGCTGCACGCTGCGGTTCTGAATTTGCGCAATCAGCAACGCATAGAGGTCGAGCATTTCACCTGATGCAGATGGTGCGCTGCTGACGGGCTTTGCAGGAGGCGCATCAACCGGCCGCTGGGCTTGTCCTGTGGGCTGAGCATGCGCAGGTTTTGTTGCTGTTTTAGCCTTTGATAATTCGCCCGCTCCCGCTCCCGCTGCTGCACTTGCCGCCGGCAGGCCACTTCCACCTTGTATCAGCAGATGACTGAGTTCGTCTGTGGAAAGCCATTCGCTGCGGCTGATGCAGTCCATGATGGTGATTTCTGCCCACGCACGCTGAGAGTTTGTGCGAAGAATATCGCGGGCAGCGTGCGCAAGCGTGCGGTAAATCTCGGTCAGTGCGACGAGAGAGATGTTTTCCGAGGCGCGGCTTATCAATTCCAACTCGGCTGGCAGCAGGTTCAGAAGTTCATTGGCGCGCTCCAAACGGGCAGTCGTTTGTCCGGCCTGTTTGAGCACGACTGCGCTTCTGAAAAGCAGCGAAGTCTGCTCGAGGACGTGTGAGAAATCCAAACTCGATGCGTCTGTCTCAGCTATTGCCTCGAGACACATCTGGGCGTCCCTGCGCAAGATGCCTTCAAAAAGCGTTTGGCAGATTCCTTCGCCCATCACACTGAGCGCAGCCTTTGCCGCCTCAAAACTGACCGACCGGTGTGAGCCCAGCGCGAGCACTTGTTCAAGGAGACTCAAAGAATCGCGCAGGCTGCCTTTGGCCTCGCGGGCGATCAGTTGAAGAGCTTCCTGCGAAAATGAAAGGCCATCTTTTTCCAACAGGCGAGCCAGGTGGGCGGCGATGGTCGAGGGATCGATTTTTCGAAAGGAAAGAATCATGCAGCGCGAGCGGACCGTAACCGGAACCTTGTGCAGCTCTGTTGTCGCCAGAATAAAGACCACCTGCGGCGGCGGTTCCTCAAGCGTTTTGAGCAGCGCGTTGAATGCGCCGATGCTCAGCATGTGAACTTCGTCGATGATAAAAATCTTGTAGCGGCTTGATTGCGGAAAAAAGCGCGCGGACTCACGCAACTCACGAATGTTGTCGACACCTGTGTGTGAGGCGCCGTCAATCTCAAAAACATCCTCATGCGCGCAGGCGGTGATTTGAACGCAGTGGGTGCAGGTTTGACAGGGATCTAGTGTTGGTCCGCGTTCACAGCACAGCGACTTTGCGAGAATTCGTGCGCTGGAAGTTTTTCCTGTACCGCGGGTCCCGGTAAACAGAAATGCGTGCGGAATGCGGTCGCTGCCGATCATTCCCTCAATGGCCTTCACAGCGGACTCTTGTCCGACCAGTTGAGAAAAACTTTGCGGCCGTGTTCGGCGGGCCAGAACTTGATAGTCTGGACTGCTTGAGTTCTTGTCTGCTTCTTCGAACCCTTCGAACATCAAAAACCGTCCGGAAAATAAAAAAACCGCTACGAGGGGCGACTAGAAGATGGGCCTACCTGTTGTGACCAGTACCGTTGCTGCCTTCCGGCCCTGGCGGGGTTGGATGGACACACCATCAGACGTCCTCTAGCCA
>JBDLRP010000004.1:0-20001 GCA_039799905.1 Pseudomonadota bacterium
GCTCAGTGGCCGGCAACGGGAACTGTTGAATTCCGGCAGCTCACGCTCCGCTACCGCAAGGAGTTGCCGCCTGTTTTGGAACGGCTGTCACTGAGCATTTCAGCCGGCGAAAGAATCGGCATCGTCGGACGTACGGGCGCAGGCAAGAGCACTTTAATCCAAACGCTTTTCCGAATTGTTGAACCACCGGCCGGCTCGGTCTTCATCGACGGCATCGACATCACCCAAGTGCCGTTGACTCACTTGCGCTCGGGCATTGCCATCATCCCGCAGGATCCGATTTTATTTTCGGGCACGTTCCGCGAAAACATCGACCCCTTCGAACAATACTCTGACGCAGAAGTTCTCAACGCCTTGGAGCGTTCACATCTCAAGCATGTCGTCATGCAACTACCGCACGGACTGGCAACGAACATTCAGGAAGGCGGCGCGAACTTGAGTGTCGGACAGCGCCAACAAATTTGTCTGGCGCGGGCGCTGCTCAGAAATGCCCGCATTCTGTTGCTCGACGAAGCCACGGCAAACGTTGACAACCAGACCGACGCCCTCATTCAGCAGACAATTCAAAACGAATTCCATGGCTGCACAATCATCACAATCGCCCACCGCCTGCACACGGTGATGAATTCCGACCGGATTGTGGTCATGCAGAGCGGCCGGATTGTTGAGTGCGCCCCACCCCAAGCCTTGATCGCGGACAAATCCGGAGTTTTCAGCGGATATTGGGCCGATTCCCTGCTTGAGCTCCCCGCGCGCTGAGATTATGGTTCAAGCCGGTTGATATCGACCGCCGCTTGAAAGGCACCGAAATGACAAACACAAGTACGGAAAACCAGCCAGCCCACAGCACCCGCCACAAAGGCTGGTATGTTTTAGGGCTTGTCGCAATTGCATCTATCTTGATGGCGGTGCTGACGTCATTCACATACCGCCAAACCGAAGTTCACCTCGTTGAGACTTACGCCCGCTTTACAGAGCTGGGCCAGACCTCAAACGCTGAACAATGCATCGACAGTGTCATTGCATGGGTACCGAAGTGTGATGGGATGAAGGCTCTCTGCGAGGGGGCTGTTCCCCGTGTGATGGATAACTGTTTGGCCGGCCAAAACAGAGCGTCTGAGTGCGCCGCCCTGACAAACCGTCCAGCTGACGCACACTTTGGCTTTAAGGAGTGTGAGGCGCGCGGATTGTCGAGGAGCCTAAATAAGGTTTGCGGAAATTCTTACAAGGCACTAGACCTCCACTGCAGATCGATAGGGTATCTTCCCGCATCATTAGAGAAGTATGGAAAATGAGTGCAACGTCTGACGTCGCTTTCAATCAGCCAGCTCAATCATGGCGCGATTATCTTCAGCTGACCAAACCGCGCATCACGCTTTTTTGTCTGCTGATGACCCTTGGTGGCGCAGCGCTTGCCCCCGATCAGCTTTCTTTTCGCACATTGCTGGTCACATTGCTCGGAACCGCACTTTCCGTTGGTTCTGCCAACGCTCTCAATATGTGGTGGGAGCGCGAATCCGACAAACTCATGAAAAGAACTGCACAACGTCCATTGCCGACAGGTCGGATGAACGCTCTGACGGCGTTGACTTTTGCAATACTGCTTGGCATCGCTTCGGTCGCAGTGCTTGGATTTTGGGTGAATTGGACCACATCTCTACTGAGTTTATTTGCTCTTTTAAGCTACGTCCTCGTCTACACACCACTTAAAAAAATCACCCCTCACGCGCTGCTCATCGGCGCTGTTCCAGGGGCCATGCCGCCACTGCTCGGCTGGACCGCCGTCACAGGAGAAATCACCGCACCCGGAGTCGTTCTCTTTGCGATACTGTTGATTTGGCAGATTCCGCATTTCATCGCTATTTCCGTGAATCATGCGGAAGACTACAAAAAGGCAGGCATCAAAACATGGCCAGGTGAGCGCGGACTGCGCCCCGCAACGGTTCAAGCTCTTGCCTATTCACTGCTGCTGGTACCCATCAGCCTGCTTCTGCCCAAACTTGGAGTGGCCAGCCACTTATACGCTGTCACTGCGATTGCACTGGGCGTCTGGATGATCGTTCTCAGCGCACGCGGCTTCAATCCCGAGAAACACACACGCTGGGCAAAACAACTTTTCATTGCTTCGCTGGTTTACCTCCCTGTGCTGACCGCCGGATTGGCTATCGATGTTTTGTTGTTGAAATGAAGCAAGCCATACTGTCACTGGAAAACTTCATATTTGCCTACAACAGAAATGCGCCGGCAACCCTGAGCGTCGAAGCACTCGATATCGCAGAAGGCGAAACTGTAGCATTGGTCGGACGCAACGGTTCAGGAAAATCAACGCTGCTTCTCTCACTCGCAGGTTTATTGCAATCTCGGCAAGGCAAAAGACTCAGCACCATTCCACCGGAAAAAACAGCGTTCGTATTTCAGACACCTTGTCTCGATAAAAAACTCACTGTCGCTGAAAATCTGGTCCTATTTGGCAAGGTCTGGGGGTTGAGCAAAAAAACCATCGGCCAAACCCTTGAAAAGCTCAACACCACCTTGCAACTCGATGAGCTCTTGAACCGTACCGTCCAGACTCTCTCGGGCGGACAGCAACGCCGAGCTGATCTGGCACGTGCACTTCTTGTTGAGCCGCAAGTACTGTTCCTCGATGAACCGACGGTCGGTCTCGATCTCATTTCACAGCGTGAATTTTGGTCGGTGCTTGCGGAGGCGCGCAGAATGCGTCCTGACCTGACAATCATCTGCGCCTCTCACCATGCGGCGGAATTGAAGCTTTTTGAGCGAATTATCTTTCTCAATGGCGGAAAAATCTCGCTTGACGCAGCACAAAATTCGCTCGTTCATCTTTTGCCGGAAGAAACTCTCGAAGTCAGCACGCACACCACTGCCGATTCCTTCAATAAAGAGTTGCAGCGACTGACCCAACTGCGCGGCTCGGTGGTGGCACACGACAAACTTCTGATTCACGCCGCAAACGCGACACAAATTCTTGAGACTCTGAGATGCCATGACCAGCTCCAGTTGCATCTTGATTCTGTGCTGATCAGGAAAACAAGCCTTTCAGATGCGGTCTGGCAAAGACTTTTGCAGTTCGCGGAAGAAACGCTGGTGAGAGCCGAGGAGGCACCCTCATGATTGGCGGCACCCTTAAAGTTGCAGCAGCCCTCTGGCAACGCGACATGTTGCGCTTTCGCAAAGAGCGTTCTCGCTGGCTGGGGCTGGTGTCTCAGCCACTGATGTTCTGGTTTCTCATTGGATTTGGTCTCAACAACGTCATCAGCACGCCTATTGGCAACGCCAATTATCTGCAGTTTTTTTATTGCGGCTCGCTGGTCATGTGCGTTCTGTTCACAACACTCTTCGGTGCCATCAGCCTTATCGAAGACGCACAGAGCGGATTTCTCCGCGCTATTCTCATTTCTCCTGCCTCGCGGCTGGGTATCGCGCTTGGCAAGATTTCCGGGCTCGTCACGCTCGTTGCGGTGCAAATTGCCATCTTGATGCTTTTCTTGCCACTGGCAGGAATTCCATTTTCAACGATCCGCTGGAGTGCATTGCTTGCAGGAATGATTCTCGGCTCTTCTGTTCTTGCGGCGCTCAATCTGGGTGCAGCTCTCTTTATCAACTCGGTACAGGGCTATCATGCGGTCATGGGTCTGTTGCTTTTTCCGCTTTGGATTGTCTCGGGCGCAATGTTTCCGATTCCCGACAGCGGGATTTGGGGATGGCTCGCGGCTCTTAATCCAATGACGCACACGTCGGCGCTATTTCGCGCCGGTTTGCTCGGAACCTCAGATGCCGCAAGTCCGCTGTTCCATACTTCACTGCTCATCATTCAACTTCTTTTTGCGGTCCGGTTTACGACCGTCATGACGCAAAGTCGAAAGGCACGCCATGTTTGAAAAATTCGTGGAAAGCTTCAAGCGCAGCCCGTATCTTTGGTCAGCAATCATCGGAATCTCTTTTATTACGATCGTCACTCCTCTGACACGCCGTGTACCGGAGCCGCCTCCAGTTCTGAGCACTATGCCTGCATTCACACTGACAGGACCGGACGGCGCACCCTTCGGCTCTGATCAGCTTACCGGCAGAGCTTACGTCGCAAGCTTTCTCTTTACACGCTGCGAAACCTTGTGCCCGATGATCATCCAGCACCTCACACACCTGCAAAAGCGCATTGTGCACGACAAAATGCCGCTGACCTTAGTCAGTATCACTGTCGACCCTGAATTCGACACTGCAAGTGTACTCAAGTCATACGCGGAAAAAGTCGGTGCCGACCCCGCAGCTTGGACATTCCTCACCGGCCCGCGCGCAGACATCACGACCGTGATCGAGAAAGGCTTCACAGTGGGCGTGGGTGCTCCCACGATTGTGAATGGCCTGATGGACATCGCTCACTCTCAGAAGTTTGTTCTCGTCGACAGCAAGGGTCGCATCCGTGGATACTATGATGCATCATCCGAAGGCATCGACGAGCTCTATGCACGCGCCGAAGCAGTGATCGGCGAACTGCTGATGTAATCCCATCCGCAGACACTAGCACGTAGACAGAGCTCACGTGCGAGCATGACTCAGATCAACTTTCCCATTAAAATTTCTCAAGTGATTCTTTTGGTGCGAGACTTGCTCAGGCAGGCCTGATGAACTAGAGATTCGGTCGGCGTAGTGTGAATGGCTCACCTGCGACGTTCGTATTTCGCGTGTCGAACCCTCATGCATGAAGGTGATCGAGTGACACCCATTTTTCCTAAGTGGACCAATCGGATTCCGACTTTGGTTGCGATTGGCGCCCCAATTGTTCTTATCGGCGTAGTTTCTTTTGTTTGGTATTTTTTCTCTCCCAAATGGACGGATGTCGGGTACTCTCCGAAACAACCCGTCGCATTCAGCCATCAGCTGCACGCTGGGCAGATGGGAATGGATTGTCGCTATTGCCACAGCACGGTTGAGCGAGCTGCATTCGCGGCGATTCCGCCCACCGAAACATGCATGGGCTGCCACAGCATGGTTCAGGCAAAGAGCCCGCGTCTTCAACTTGTGCGCGACTCCTACAAAACAGGAAAACCAATTGAATGGGTGAAGGTGCACATGCTCCCCGAGCACGCCGCCTTCAATCACTCGATTCACGTCGGTCAAGGCGTCAACTGTGTCTCCTGCCACGGCCGCATCGACCAAATGAAGGTTGTGGGACAAGCGGAACCGCTCAGCATGGGCTGGTGCCTTGATTGCCACCGCAATCCGTATCCCAATCTTGTTCCGAAAGATCAGATCACAAACCTCGCCTATGACCCAGTCAAGGCCGGCTATGACTTCTTCACGGACCCGCACCGTCAGCGCAAGGACCTAAAACCTCCGCAGCACTGTTCTGGTTGCCACTACTGACACGACTTGATTCTGGGGACTGCACACATGCACTCTGAAAATAATCAGGAAAAAAGCGGCAAAAAATACTGGCGAAGTCTGGAAGAATTGGCTGAATCGCCCGACTTGCTCGCGAAAATGAAAAATGAATTTCCAACCGGCGCCGCCGAACTCGAAGTGACTGCAGGCGTTGATCGCCGCAAGTTTCTCGGCATCATCGGCGCGTCTGCAGCGTTTGCAGGACTAACCTCTGCAACAGGCTGCATTCGCAAACCGTCCGAAAAAATTCTGCCTTACAACAAGCGTCCTGAAGACCTCGTTGAAGGAAAAGCTCAGTACTACGCTTCTGCGGGTCGCTTTGGCGGAAGCGTTCTTGGACTCCTCGTCACGAGCTACGACGGCCGTCCAACAAAAATCGACGGCAACCCGTCGCATCCGATGAGCCTTGGCGCAACGAACGCGTTTGCACAGGCTGCAGTCCTCGACCTCTATGATCCGGACCGCAGTCAAAAAGTACTCAAGGCTGGCGTCAAAGCTGATGGTGGAAAAACCACAGTTAAGAGCCTGAAGGCAGCTCTTGCTGCAGCAGCTGCCGAACTCAAGGATAACGCCGGACAAGGCGCTGCTCTTCTTATGGAAGCAGTTCCTTCTCCGACACTGCTCGGGCTGGTTCGCGAATTTCAATCGGCTTATCCCAAAACCACAATTGCAATTCACGATCCGGCGATGCGCTGGCAGGAAGCTGCCGCACTTGAATCTGTCGGATATAAGAATGCTCAACTTGTGAACCGTTTTGATGATGCTGATGTGATTGTTGCCTTTGATGCAGATCCATTGGGTCTCGAAGGTGATTCCATCCGCAACAGCAAGATGTACGCAGCAAAACGCCGTAGCGTCGACGAGACAAAGAAAATGTCCCGTTTGTACGTTGTCGAGCCTGCATTCAGCCTGACAGGCGCAGTAGCTGATCATCGTCTGAGCCTTCGTTCGTCAGGAATCGGCGAGTGCGTTTTAGCACTCGCAGCCGAATTGTCGGACCTCGGTCTTGCAATCCCTGCAGACGTTGTCGCGCGCGGCAAACAAGCAGCAAATCCAAATCCAAAATGGGTCAAAGCGCTTGCTGCCGACTTGGTTGCCAACAAGGGCAACAGCCTTCTTTTGGTGGGCAACACACAACGCGCATGGGTGCACGCGGTGGCATTCGTCATCAACTCTGCCCTTGGTAACGTTGGCCGTGGCGTCATCGTGCGCTCAAGCCCGCTGCCTGCAGCCAAAACCCTTGCCGAACTGACTGCCGACATCAACCGCGGTTCGGTTCAGGCTCTGGTCATGATTGACGTCAATCCGGTTTACACATCATCAGCGGAAATCGGTTTTGCCGACGCACTCAAAAAAGTAAAAACAAGCATTCACCTCGGCTACCACTCCGATGAAACTGCGATGGCCTCGAGCTGGCACTTCCCACGCAGCCACTTCCTCGAAAGCTGGGGCGACTTACTTGCATCCGATGGCACTGCATCAATCGTGCAGCCCCTGATCGAGCCACTCTTCCCGTCTCTTTCGGAAGTTGAATTCCTCGCAGGACTTCTGGGCAAAACTGCAAATGGATACGAGCTTGTCCAGACACAGTGGAAGTCGACGGCTGGCGCAGATTTCGCTGCAGCTTGGCGGCGCTGGCTGCATGATGGTGTCATCAAGCAAACCCTCGGCGAGACTCTCTCAGGAAAAAGCGATTTCAGCGCACTCGGACAGCGCCTGGTTGGAGTCGGTACATCTCCGTCTCCTTCGGTATCGCAAATGGAACTTCTCCTGACACTCGACCGCAGTGTCTATGACGGCCGCTACGCGAACAATGCATGGCTGCAGGAACTTCCCGACTCAATCACAAAACTGACTTGGGACAACGCAGCCCTGATGAGCCCGAAGACGGCAAAAGAAAAGGGCATTAAGACGGGTGACCTCGTTGAAATCAAAGTCCGCGGCGAAAAAGAACGCCGTCTCAAAATTGCTGCCTTCGTTGTTCCCGGAGTTGCTGAGCACACGGTTGTTGTCCAGCTTGGATACGGCCGCACATTCAATGGACGTGTGTCGTCGGGAACAGGCTTCAACGGCTACGAATTGCTCGGCCGCGACGATTCATTCAACTTCGGTGCTGAAGTTCAGCTTGCCGGCGGCAAATACGACCTGGCGACAACTCAGGAGCATGGTGTTTCTGACTATGAGTACGACACGAAGGTTGGAGCGGAAGCCATCCGCAACCGCGGTGTATATCGCGAACTGACGCTTGCCACTGTGACCGCAGAACCCTCACTCGAGAAGGCGTTCGGGAAATTCAACCTTGGCAACCCCAAAAATCACCGCACGCTCTTGTGGACAAAATCCATCGAGACACGCGGCAACCAATGGGGCATGACCATCGACCTCAACTCGTGCACGGGCTGTAACGCTTGTACGGCAGCGTGTCAGGCCGAGAACAACATCTCTGTTGTCGGTAAAAACCGCGTGTTGAAGAGCCGCGAAATGCACTGGATCCGCATTGACCGCTACTTTGCCGGCAGTGTCGACAATCCAGACTCCATTCAAGCTGTGTTTCAGCCGCTGGCTTGTGCGCACTGTGAAACCGCACCCTGCGAGCAGGTTTGCCCTGTTGCAGCTACAGTCCATGGAGCCGAAGGCACCAACGACATCGCATACAACCGCTGTATCGGTACGCGCTACTGCGCAAACAACTGCCCGTACAAGGTTCGCCGCTTCAACTACTTCAACTTCTCGAAAGAAAACGACGAACAGAACCCGCTTTACGCGATGCAGAAAAACCCTCGCGTCACGGTTCGCTTCCGTGGTGTTATCGAGAAATGCACGTACTGTATCCAGCGTGTGAACGCGGCACGCATCGAAAGCAAGCTAAAGGGCGAAGAGATCATCCGCGATGGCGGAGTCGTCACTGCCTGCCAGCAGGTCTGCCCGACCGACGCCATCATGTTCGGCAATATCAATGATCCTGACAGCCGCGTTTCGCAGCTCAAGGCATTGCCGCGCAACTATGCTGTCCTCTCGGAGCTTGCGATTGAGCCGCGCACGACTTTCCTTGCGAAGGTCCGCAACGCTAACCCTGAACTTGACTCCTCAACTCAACTCTGACGTGGTGAGCGTACATGGAAACATCAGTCACACTTGCGAATCTTGAAGAACACGTGGACAAACGCTCGCCCCTCGTTTTGGGCAAGGAGACGTTTGCATCGGTAACAAATACCGTCGCCCATCCAATGGAGATGAAAACTCCAAAGGCTTGGTGGATTTGTTTCCTGATTGCCCTCTCAGGGCTGGGAGTCCTCGGAGCATCCATCGGCTACCTATTTTGGGAAGGCGTTGGTGTATGGGGTCTCAACAACCGCGTCGGTTGGGCGTGGGACATCACTAACTTCGTCTTTTGGGTGGGTATCGGTCACGCCGGAACCCTGATTTCTGCAATTCTGTTCCTCTTCCGCCAGAAGTGGAGAACATCCATCAACCGTGCCGCCGAAGCCATGACGATTTTCGCCGTGATCTGCGCGCTGGTCTTCCCAGGAATCCACGTGGGTCGTGTTTGGGTTGCTTACTGGCTGTTTCCAATCCCGAACCAAATGGCAATGTGGCCGAACTTCCGCAGCCCGCTTCTGTGGGACGTATTTGCGGTTTCGACTTACTTTACCGTTTCGACTCTGTTCTGGTTTGTTGGCCTCATTCCCGACCTCGCCACATTCCGCGACCGGTCGAAGGGTGTGCGTAAATTTGTATATGGCCTTTTCGCTCTGGGTTGGCGCGGTTCTCACCGTCACTGGCTCAACTACGAACGCGCCTATTTGATCCTCGCTGCTCTCTCGACTCCTCTGGTTCTCTCGGTTCACACCATCGTGAGTTTCGACTTCGCAACTTCACAGCTGCCGGGCTGGCACGCGACAATCTTCCCACCCTACTTCGTTGCAGGTGCAATCTTCTCTGGTTTTGCCATGGTGATTAACCTGATGATCATCTGCCGCTGGGTCTTCAAGCTCGAGCATCTCGTGACGATGCGCCACTTCGAGAACATGGCAAAGATCATCCTCCTGACGGGTTCAATCGTCGGCTACGCATACGCAATGGAATTCTTCATCGCTTGGTACAGCGGCAACCCCTACGAGCGTTACATTTTCGTCAGCCGCGCAACAGGACCCTATGCTTGGGCATACTGGACGATGATCACATGTAACGTGATTATCCCGCAGCTCTTCTGGGTTCGTAAGGTCCGCACCAATCTATGGGCGTTGTTCATCATTTCCGTGTTCGTGAACATCGGTATGTGGTTCGAGCGTTTTGTGATCATCGTCACTTCGCTGCACAGAACATTCCTGCCCTCGTCATGGGCCTATTTCCAACCGACCATTATCGACATCTCGACCTTCATCGGTTCGTTCGGTCTGTTCTTCACGTTGTTCCTTCTCTTTGTGCGCTTCCTTCCGATTGTCGCCATTGCTGAAGTGAAAACAGTTATGCCGGAAGCGGATCCGCATGGGCACGACCACGGACACAAACACGCGACAGGAGGAGCACACTGATGAGCCAGAAGCAAAATCTCTACGGAGTGCTAGCAGAATTTCCGTCGGCACCGTCCATTTACCACGCCTGCGAAAAGGTCCGTGACAAAGGCTTCAAGCACTGGGATGCGCACACACCGTTCCCTGTGCACGGCCTCGAAAAGGCAATGGGTCTGAAGGCCAGCATCGTTCCTTGGATCGTGCTTGTCATGGGGCTCTCCGGTGCAGCAGGGGGCATGACCCTGCAGTGGTGGATCAGCACGCAAGCCTACCCACTGGCCATTTCAGCAAAACCATTCTTCAGCTGGCAGGCGTTTGTTCCGGTCACGTTTGAATTAGGCGTGTTGCTGGGTTCATTCGGTGCAGTGTTTGGAATGCTTTTCATCAACCGTCTGCCGATGTGGTACCACGCGCTTTTTCGCTCGGCTCGCTTCGAAAAAGTGACCGACGACAAATTCTTCATCTCTATTGAAGCGCGCGACCCGAAATTCGACGCAACCGCAACCTCAAAAATGCTGACCGAACTCGGCGCAACTCATGTGGAGTTGGTGGAACAATGAAAATGAATAACTCTGCTTTTTTTGCATCGGGTGTGAGTCTGAGCATCGTGCTGGCAGCCGCCGGCCTGATGTCCGCGTGCCGCGGTCAACCATCGGAAGATCCGCCGATTCACCCAAACCTCAACATGGACTTCCAAACCAAATACCGTCCGCAAAAGAAGAACGAATTCTTTGAAGACGGACGTGCAATGCGTGAGCCTGTGGCAGGAACAATCGCCCAAGGCCAATTGAAGGAAGATTCACAGCTGCACCTCGGAAAGTCTGGCGAGACCTTCGTTAATAAAATTCCGATGCCCATCACGCAGGCTTTTGTTGAACGCGGCCGTGAACGCTACGACATTTACTGCGCAGTTTGCCACGGTAAAACAGGCGCTGCGAATGGCATTGTTGTGCAAAGAAACGCCGGCATGCTCAAACCGCCAAGCTTTCACGAAGACCGCCTTGTGAGCATGCCCGCTGGACAAGTCTATGATTCAATCATCAATGGCGTACGTGGCAACATGCCCTCATACTCATATGCAATTCCTGTCGCGGACCGTTGGGCTATCGTCGCGTACGTGCAAGCCCTGCAATTGAGCCGTCGCGGCTCTCTGGATGATGTTCCCTCTGATATTGCCGCTGCGAAAGGATGGAAGCGATGAGTTCAGGCCATTCAAAAACAATCAACGAAAAAGACATCGTTCTTCCGCAGTCGCACTGGCTGCGCAAGCTGCCTCTGACGGGAATCGTTCTCGGCTTGATTTGCCTTCTTGCAGCGCTGGGTCTTGCGCTCGGCAATCACGATAAAGTTGAAACGCTGCAGTGGTCGTTCCACACCTCGTATATGTACTTTTTGAGCATGGCTCTCGGAAGTCTGTTCTTTGTGTTGGTGCAGTTTGCAACCCGTGCAGGCTGGTCCGTGGTCGTGCGACGGTTCGCAGAGAACTACGCTGCAACTCTGCCAATCTTCGGACTACTGTTCCTTCCGATGTTGTTCGGATTCCATAGTCTGTTCCACCACTGGACATCCGAAGAGGCCAAAGCCGACCGAATGATTCAGGCAAAGGCCGGGTATCTGAATGAAGAGTTCTTTACTGTCCGCGGCATCGTCTACGTCGTCATCTGGAGCATCTTGGGTCTTTATTATTACCGGAACTCGGTGCGTCAGGATGTCACCGGCGACAAGGCAATCACTGCAAAGTTGCAAAAGTCCAGCTACCCCGCGATTGCTTTGTTTGCTCTGAGTGTATCTTTCTGCGCGTTTGACTGGATCATGTCACTCAGCCCACACTGGTACTCGACGATGCTTGGCGTTTATTACTTCGCCGGCTGCATCATGGTCGTCTATGCGCTTCTTTTGCTCACTTCACTCGCCGTGCGCGGCGGTACCAAGATGGGCCACTATATTTCCACCGAGCACATCCACGACCTCGGAAAATTGCTCTTTGGCTTCAACGTGTTCTGGACCTACATTGCGTTCTCGCAGTACTTCCTCATCTGGTACGGCAACATTCCAGAGGAAACCGAATATTACGCTATGCGCTCGCTCGGCGAACACGGAGCCCACTGGCTGCCTTGGAGCATTGCGTTGATGGTCGGACACTTCGCTGTCCCATTCCTGTTCCTCATGTCGCGTCACATCAAGCGCAACAACCTGCTCGTCGGTATTGGCGCGGTGTGGCTCATGATTATGCAGTATGTGGACATCCACTGGCTGATCCGCCCCAACTGGAACAGCGAGCTCAATCACTTCGGAATGTTTGACGTTCTGACTCTGGTCGGCATCGGCGGCCTGTTTATCGGCACGGCAACACTGCTTCTCACCCGCAAGAGTCTTCTGCCGCAAAAAGATCCGCGGCTGGCAGAATCACTTGCCTTTGAAAATCTCTGAGAAGGGGAAGAGGACATGGAAAAGAAAACTCTTGATCAACATCATCAGACGGCAGGACAAACATCTATTGAGCCTGACAACCTTCCGGTTAAGAGTATTGCTTGGATGGTCGTCGCTCTGATTGTCATCGTGGTGGCAACGTTCGTGGCTATGAATCAGCTCTATTGGATTACCAGTACGAGCGAGATTCAAACCAAAGAACTCGATGTTCCGAACACGTTGCTCACGACAATCCAGAATGCGGACAAAGAAGAGCTGGGCAACTACGCAGAATTGGACAAGCAAAAAGGTGTCTACCGCTTGCCGATTGAAGATGCCATCAAGCTTTATGTGAAGAAAAACGGCAACTGATTGAAAGGTTTTGGCAGGAAAAAATGGTTTTGAAGGCGTCAGTCACAAGCAAACTCAAATCCCTCGCGGGAGTCGGCACCACGGTGCTGACTGCTTTGCTTTGCGCGCTTTCGATTCCAAGCGCCGGTGACGAAAATCCTGAAGCTCACCGCGAAGCTGTCCGGCCGGACCTCCAGACTCCCAAGAAACTCGACAACGTTACCATCGTCGAAAAGTTGGGCACGAATCTCGCAGTCAGAGACATGTTTTTCCGCAATAACTCGCAGGGACCTGCGCTGTCGTTTGACCAGCATTTGCAGCCCAATCTGCCGACGATGCTCACTTTGAACTACTTTCAGTGCACTGCGCTTTGTTCAATCCAGCTCAATGCCTTGGTGGACGGGCTCAAAAAGCTCGACTACCTGCCCGGCCGGGACTTCAATCTCGTGAGTGTCAGCTTCGACACGCGAAACTCTCCCGAACTGGCACAGGCCAAGCAGGAAAACTATTTGCAGAGCTTGGGACGAGAAGGAGCGGCGTGGAAATTTCTTGTGGGTGAGCAGAAGTCCATCGACCTGTTGGCAAGCTCGGTGGGATTCCAGTACCGCTACGACGAAGAGACAGATCAATTTGCCCACACGGCAGCTGTGTTCTTTTTGTCTCCCGACTTCAAGGTGGCACGCTACCTCTACGGACTGCAGTACTCACCTCGTGACCTCAAATTCGCACTCGTCGAGAGCTCAAAAGGACGTCTGGGCTCCCCCATCGAAAAACTCATCCTGCGCTGCTTTCACTTTGATGAGCTCGCAGGCAAGTACACGCCCATCGCCATGAATTCGATGCGCGTGGCCGGCATCCTATTTTCTATCTTCTTATTGATTTTGGTTGTTGTCCTTTTTCGTAGAGAAAAGGCGCTTCATCGCGAGGAGTACGCACAGTGAACCTAGGCTTTGCTCTTGGACATATGATGGCGCAGGCATCGAACACCGCATCATGGTGGAAGCCGATTCAGGCCTCCTCCCATGCCGCTGCGGTGGATAACCTGTTTAACTTCATTATGTACCTTTGCTTCTTTTTCTTTGTTCTCATCGTCGGAGCCATGGTTTATTTCGTGGTGAAGTATCGCCGCAAAGGAAACGGCCCCGAACGCACGAGTCCCATCAAGGGCAACCACAGGCTGGAGATTGTCTGGAGTGTGATCCCGACTATTTTGCTCGTGATCATTTTCGCATGGGGTTTTAAGGACTGGCTCGCAATTGCGGTTGTTCCGAACAACGCCATGGAAATCCGAGTGACAGGTCAAAAGTGGAACTGGACGTTCACCTACCCCAAGGAAGGCATTGTCTCCTCGGATTTGGTGGTGCCTGCGGGTCAGCCGGTGAAGCTCGTGATGACCTCGTCCGACGTTCTTCATAGCTTCTATATTCCCGACTACCGCATCAAGCGTGACGTGGTTCCGGGCCGCTACACGGTGCTTTGGTTTGAGCCATCAGAGCCTGCTGTGCATCAAATCTACTGTACGGAGTACTGCGGTACATCGCACTCGCAGATGCTCTCCAAGGTCAAAGTGCTCGACAGCGCCAAGTACGAAGAATGGATTGCCAATGGCGGTGAAGAAGGCGGTGCTTCGGCAGTTCCGCTCGCCGACAAAGGTCAAAAGCTCTACGAATCTCGCGGCTGTGTGGCTTGCCACTCCAACGACGGTTCACAGAAAGTCGGCCCGACGTGGAAAGGACTCTACGCCGCACAGCGTAAGTTCGCCGACGGAACATCCGCGGCTGCTGACGAAAACTATCTTCGCCAGTCGATTCTTGTTCCGGGTGCACAAGTGCTTGCAGGCTATGCCAACGTTATGCCCAGCTACCAAGGGCAGCTGAATGACAAACAAATCGAATCCATCATTGAATACATCAAGACTTTGAAGTGAGAGGTCCGCACATGGAAAGCAACCGCAACAATGCGCCTCAGTCTGCCCATGCCGCGACAGCCGGCGGCTCTGAGCCAAACTATATCAATGCCCACAAGGGTATTTGGTCGTGGATGACGACTGTCGACCACAAGCGTCTTGGTCTTATGTACCTCGTGGGTGTGCTTGGATTCTTTGCCGTCGGCGGGATCTTCGCACTGCTCGTCCGCACGCAGCTTCTCGGACCCATCTTCAAAGGTGCTTCCGGAAAACAGGAATGGCTGTTCAGCGGGGACACATACAACAAACTCTTTACCCTGCATGGCGCGGTGATGGTCTTTCTCGTGATCATTCCCTCGATTCCTGCAAGTTTGGGTAACTTCTTCCTTCCGCTGATGCTCGGCGCAAAAGACGTTGCCTTCCCGAAGCTCAACCTGATGAGCTTCTACGTGTATATCCTCGGCGGCGCGTTCCTGTTGTTCTCAATTGCAACCGGAGCGATTGACACGGGCTGGACCTTCTACACTCCCTACTCAACAACCACTTCTGCATCGGTCATTTCGGCGGTCACGGGTGTCTTCATCCTCGGCTTCTCGTCCATTCTCACGGGTGTTAACTTTATTGTGACCATCCACAAGATGCGCGCACCGGGCCTGACCTGGACACGTCTCCCGCTGTTCGTCTGGGCACAGTATGCAACGTCTCTGATTCAGGTGCTTGCAACCCCAGTTCTGGCAATCACGCTGATGCTTCTGGCCATCGAAAAGACGATGGGAGTCGGAATTTTCGACCCCAAACTGGGCGGCGATCCGGTGTTGTTCCAGCACTTCTTCTGGTTCTACTCGCACCCTGCCGTATACATCATGATTCTTCCCGCCTTCGGCGTGATCTCGGAAATCATCACCGTCAACAGCCGCAAGCAGATCTTTGGTTACAAAGCGATCGCGATGTCGAGCGTTGCGATTGCGGTGATTGGTTTTCTCGTGTGGGGTCACCACATGTTCACAAGCGGACAGTCTGAGCTCGCTTCGGCTGTCTTCTCGTTCCTGACCTTTGCCGTTGCCGTTCCCACAGCAATCAAGGTGTTCAGCTGGGTGGCCACAATGTATGGCGGTTCACTCCGACTGAACTCGGCAATGTGGTATGGCCTTGCGTTCCTCTTTTTGTTCACTATTGGCGGCCTCACAGGTTTGTTCCTCGGAACTCTGTCGGTCGACATCCACCTGCATGACACCTACTTCGTTGTTGCTCACTTTCACTATGTGATGATGGGCGGAACTATGACTGCATTCGTTGGTGCGCTTCACCACTGGTGGCCGAAAATGACAGGCCGCATGCTCAACGAGTTCTGGGGCAAAATTAGCTGTTTCTTTGTGTTCACCGGCTTCAACTTGACCTTCTTCTCGCAGTTCCTGCTCGGGACCAAAGGCATGCCGCGCCGCTACGCAACCTATCTGCCCGAGTTCCAAACTTGGCATCAGTTGTCCACACTCGGCTCCTACTTGCTGGGCTTGGGTTTCTTCATCACCCTTTGCTACATGATTCAATCTCTCATCAGCGGTGCAAAAGCCCCACGCAATCCATGGGGAGCGCGGTCGCTGGAATGGGAAACCGACTCGCCGCCGATTGAGCACAACTTCCATGTGCAGCCTGTCGTCAAGCACGGACCATACGAATTCCCAGAAATTGACCACTCGATGAGCACCGGCGGAGGACACTGAGACATGACGCAACCATCATCTTCTCATGCATCATCGGCCGGTCATCATCACCCCAAGTATCTTGCGCATCATTTTGAATCGATGGCGCAACAGAACGCTTCGGGCAAACTGGGAATGTGGCTTTTTCTCGGTCAGGAAGTGCTGTTTTTTAGCGGCCTTTTCCTTGCCTATGTTCTGGCCCGCATCATCTATCCAGAAACTTTTCTTGCAGCGCACGAACTGCTCGACTGGAAACTGGGCGCACTCAACACGATCTTCCTTCTGACAAGCTCGCTGACGATGGCGCTCGCCGTGCGCGGTGCGCAGGTCAACAGCAAGCCGCAGATGTTCTACAACATCCTCGCCACACTTGTTCTCGGCGGAGCCTTCATGGTCGTGAAGTACATCGAGTACTCACACAAGTTTCATGACGGTTTGCTCCCTGGACACTTCTTCGATGCGACCAAGGCAATGCACAACGGCCAGCTTGCCAACATCCCCGGCGCACCTGCCATCTTCTTTGCTATCTACTTTGTCATGACCGGTACGCACGGCTTGCACGTGCTTATTGGTATGGGACTCATGGTGTGGCTGCTGGTGCGAATCAAGCGAGGCGATTTCAACTCAGAAAATCATGTGTATCTTGAGAACGTGGGCCTTTATTGGCACATCGTCGACCTGATCTGGATTTTCCTGTTCCCACTTCTTTACCTTGTACGCTGATCGGGAGGCGAAAGACGTATGTTTCAAAAACTTCGTAGCCTAGTTGTGAAGTCGTCCGCAGCGCACGCCGGCGGACACGGCGATGAGCCGCACGTATTGCCGTTGTCCACATACTTCGCAGTGTTCGGTTCGCTGCTCGTGCTGACAGTGCTCACGGTCGTTGTGTCAGTCATTGGTCTGCCGCAGCCTGCCTCCATCATCGTTGCGATGGTTGTTGCGATGATCAAGGCGAGCCTTGTCGTCCTGTGGTTTATGCACCTCAAGTTCGACGACCGCTTCTACAGTTTGATCTTTGTTATCTCTCTCCTCTTCCTCGTACTGTTCTTTGCCTTCACGTCATTCGACCTGCTGACCCGTGGTCAGGTCAATCCGGAAGAGAGCACCTTTTCGCAGGACGGATCGTTGCTGAGACACGAGTTCATGAAGAAGTAATTCTTCGCCGAACCCACAAAAAAACCGGAGCGCCGCGCGGCCTCCGGTTTTTTATTTCATTGAGTATTAAACTCCCATGACTCAACTTTCCCAGGCTCACCAACGGATGAGGTTGCAGCCCCATGTAAACCCAGCTCCGAAGGCAAGTGTCAGAACCAGCTGACCTTCTTTGAGCTTTCCTTGCTCGACAGCTTCCGACATACAAATTGGAATGGTTGCGGCAGTTGTATTGCCGTACTTCTGGATGTTGTTGAAGACACGATCTTCACTGACTCCGAGCTTCTCGCGCACAGCTTCGTTGATGCGCAGATTTGCCTGATGAGGAACAACCAGATCGATTTCCGAGGGATGCACTCCATTGCGCTGGAGCACAGTCGAGGCCACTTCCAACATACGGGTGACTGCATTCTTGAACACAACACGACCGTCCATCTTCGGGTGGATGTCGCCATTTTCAATGGACTCGCGAGTCAGGAATCCAGCCGTCGTTGAACCAGGGGCCTTGAGAAACAGCAGCTGCGCGCCGGAGCCGTCGCTGCCCATCGCTGAATCAATCACGCCACGGACGTTGTTGCGGGGTGTTGGCCGCTCTTGAGCGGCAGAGCTCTGCGCCTCGACAACCAACGCTCCCGCTCCATCACCGAACAATACCGCCATGTCGCGGCCACGATTGCTCATGTCTAGAATGGGCGATTGCACTTCCGAACAAACAAGCAAAATACGTTTGGCCATTCCCGCACGAATGTAGGCATCGGCTGTGGCCAAGCCATAGATCAGGCCGCTGCACTGAGCACGCAGGTCGATGGCGGGGACGTTCTTCATCTCGAGCTTGTTTTGCAGGACCGTCCCGATACCTGGGAAAAAATAGTCCGGAGACAAAGTCGCAGCGATAATCATATCGCAATCTTGCGGGGTGACCCCGGCGCGCTGACACGCCATTTGGATAGCGGGGATCGCCAAATCGGATGTGGTGGTGCCCGGCTCGACAAAGCGGCGTTCACGAATTCCCGTTCGCTCGATGATCCAGTCGTCACTGGTGTCCATGTGCTTGGACAAGTCGAAATTCGTAACTACCCGCGACGGTACGTTGTGACCAACTCCGCGAACGACCGAACTGAACACATTCGTCATATGTAACCTCCGGATTCAACCGCTCTTTGAATGACGCGAAATATTACCCATAGACTGACCATTTGGACAAATTTTCTTATCGTTCCGGCTCGTGGGATATTTGGCGGGCCGGCTGCAATGATGTTAAGCATTACCTGTTCATAGGAGTTTCAGATGCTGATCCGCCTGCACGTCCAGAATCTTGCCATTGCTGAAAATGTATGCGTCACATTGACCCATGGTCTGAACATCATCACCGGTGAGACGGGTGCCGGCAAATCACTTCTCGTCGACGCACTCGCACTTCTGCGCGGCTGCAAGGCAGACCTCTCGCTCATCCGTGACGGCACCGACTCGGCATCCGTGAGCGGCAGTTTCCGTCTCAAACCAGAATCTCAGGTTTGGAGCCTCTTGGAGGCAAACGGCTGTATCCGAGATTCCGACTCACCCGACGAAGTGACAATCCGCAGGGTGCTGAGCCGCTCCGGCAAACACCGCTGCTACATCAACGACACGCAAATCAGCACACGGGTGTTGCAGGATATTTCTGCAGAACTCATCGACATCAGCAGCCAATTTGAGAACCAAAAGCTGCTCAATCCGGACACCCACACGTGGTACCTCGATGAATTTGCCGGCAGCACCGACCTCAGAGTCGAGTATGCCGAATCGTGGAATACGGCCTGGACTCACGTAGCTGAAATCGAACGCCTTGAGCGGGAGCTGTCGCTGCAAAAGCGGGAGCAGGATCTTTGTCAATTTGAACTCGACCAAATCGATCAGGCTGATTTACGTGACGACGAATGGACCCGTGTTCAACGCGTTGTCGCGCTGGGCCAAAAGGCCGCACAGGCAGGCCGCCTGACAGGCGACTTGCGCTATATGATCTCCGACTCTGAACAAAGTTTTGTGTCGCAGCTGAATCTTTGCCGCAAATCGGTCGAGCGTCTCGGCAAACTCGCAGGCAACGAGACCCTCCCCCTGAATACCGAAAAAATCGACGAGATTTCTGCACATATTGAGGACCTTCTGCAGCAGCTGGACTCAACCGAAGATCTCTTCCGCATCGACGAGCACGAACTCCAAGAGGCTTTTGCCCGTTCGGAAACATACAACACCCTGCTGCAGAAATTCGGGCCTTCGCTCGACGATATCCGCGCACACCGTGAGCAATGCCTGCAAAAATTGTCGGAAAGCAGCGCACTGCATGAACAGCTCGCACAGGCGCGCGCGCTTTTCCGACAGGAAGTCAATGCGACGATCGCCCTCTCGGCGGAGCTCAGCAAAAAGCGCAAGGCTGGCCTTGCGGGCATCAGCCATGCAATTCAAAAGGCACTCGCAGAACTGGGCATGCCGCGCACGCAATTCATCTGCGAATTGCAGACCGGCAATGCTATCACGCCACCGCGGAGTGTGGGAACTTCTGCAGCAGAGTTGCTTTCAAGCGAAGAGCTCG
>JBDLRP010000005.1:0-24589 GCA_039799905.1 Pseudomonadota bacterium
CTCTCGGTGCCGGAGATGTGCAGTCCGTAGGCCCCCGTCTCCTGCGGGAATTGAGTGTTTTGTGAGGAGTCATGTCGCAACTCAAAAAGCAGACAATCGCCGCGCGGAAACAAGCGCGACGTAGCAGCACCACAACAGCGAAGTCCGATGGCTCAGCTGTGCACTTTCGTTCTGTTGTTGCTTCCACATGGAGAGCATCTGCGCGCCTTGCGTCATTTATTGCTAAACCTTGTCTTTCGGCAGCGAAAAAGTGGCCAAAATTCTTTTTGGTCGTTGGACTCAGCCTACTGACCATTACGGCCGCTGGTTATGGCGCTTCGCGTGTCGTTGGTTCCATACGCCAGGCCCTTCCCGAGTCGTTTGAGGTCAACACACCACGCGCCGATTTGTTGGAGTCGATTTCCCGCATTTCACGTGAGACGATCGCAACAGCTCGGAATGAGCGCTGGAACCGCACTACACTCACCGACAAATTACTTTCCCGCATCAGTCTCGTCGACGGTGTCGATGAGGTGTCACTGCGTGCAGGACTCGATGGGAAGTTAAGAATTGAAGTTGCTGCACAGGCACCGATGCTCATCATCGAAGGCAAAGGCAGCGAGCGAATCCTCGTGGGAAGTAAATTCAAAATTATTTCACGCAGTGTCGGAACAAGCGAGTACCCACAGCTGCCGGTCCTTGAAGCAACAGATCTTCCTCTGAATGTAAACTCAAACAGAGAAAAGAGACGCACACAAACGGGAGTCTTCGTCCGTCCTGCATCGGTCTCGTCGGCAAACATCCGCTGGCTGAGCCAGCAGACGCTCCGGATCCATGGTCTTTTTGCGTCCGACAAGCTCAACACCGAGCTGGAGAAAATCAACTGGCGTGCAGGCACAGGGTTTTCGGTCGTGCTCAAACACAAAGATCATCGACCTGCACAAGTTGAAAATTCCAGCCAGACTGCCATCGCCGTTCCGGCTTCTGCCCAACAATCCTTGCAAATGGTCGAGGCGCCTGCTGCGCCACTCCTCACGACTGTCATTCTTGGCGAAGGACAACTCAACGAAAAATATGAGCGGCTCGTTCAGGTCATGCAGGATTTGCGGCTCAAGAAGAACGCGGTCGAACAGATTGATTTGGGGTATGCCGACAAGGCCATTATCCGCATGTCGGAAAATCTCTCGGAAGCAAAGCGCGGAGGAATCCAATGACCGAAAGCAAGGGCAAGAGCGACTTCTCAGTCGGCCTCAACATTGGTTCTAGTCAATCGCGAATTGTCGTCGGAATGGCTCACATCGATTCAAATGAGATGCTCAGCGGCTTCTCCGCGCACGGCGGATATGCGTTCGGCGAGGAAGAAGGCCCTGAACAGGCACGTCATTCGAGCAGATCGTTTCATATTGTCGCTGCGGCCGAGGCCTCGCACAATGGAATCCGGCGCGGCAGCATGGTGGATCTCGAGTCGATTGCGCAATCAATCCGTGAAGTGGTGGACGAAGTCGAAAGACAATCAGGACTCGAACTTGATCAGGTGCGCGTCAGCCTTTCGAGCACAAGCGCCGTGTCGGAGAATTTTACTGAATCCCTTGCACTCAAAGGCAGTGATGTTCGCGAAAGCGATCGCGACCGGCTTTTGCAAATGGCAAAGGCTCACGGCGTACAGCCGGGTCTTGAGCAGATTTCCACGCTGACCGGACACTTCATAGTCGACGGTCGCCCCGGCATCACCAATCCGGTCGGAATGTTCGGAAATTCTCTTGGCGGACTCTTTCATCGCATCGCCGTTCCCGAAGGAGACCTGCAGAACATCATACGTGCTGTGAACAAGGCCGGACTTCACGTCGAATCGGTTGGCTTCGAATCACTTGCAGCTGCAGAGGCCGTGCTGGATTCAGACGAACGTGAGATGGGCTCAGTGTGTATCAATTTCGGTGCGCATCTCACACATGTGGTGGTCTATTCGTCTGGCACACCGATCTTCAGCAAAGATTTCCCCTTCGGTTCGCACCACATTACCAAGGACATCGCGATCGGATTGCGCATTACTCAAACCGAGGCCGAAAGAATCAAGAGGGATTTCGCACAGGCATATTTCAACCCACAGGACGCACATGAAACCTTTTCTGTGCAGACTGCCGAGCATTTGGGTGGCTCCCGGCAATTCACGCGTGGCCAACTGATGCACATTGTTGAACCGCGGGTTCGCGAGATCCTGTCATTCATCCACACAGAGCTGCGTAAACTCAAGGTCACCCAGTTCATCTCAAAAGGAGTTGTTCTTACGGGTGGAGGCTCACTTCTCCCCGGCTTGTGCTGGGTTGCCGAGGAGGTGTTTGGTGTCAGTGCGCGTGTCGGCTATCCATTGAATTTGACAGGAGTTACTGAAGGTCTTCGTTCGCCCATGTGCACGTCCACAATTGGTTTGCTCTCTCCCCTGTTCCAGTCGGAGGAGGAACCTAGCAACGGCTCCTGGAAAAATGTCCGCGGTGGTCTCATGGGTTGGGCCCGCTCGCTCATCGACAAGATACGAGAACCAAACGAAATTAGCTGAGTTTAAAGTTTTTTCTCAAAACTGACGAAGAGACGTGGTCTCTCCGGAATCGGGTCGGGTCAGCTCGCTGACTCGACTTTTTTTTTGCCAGTTTTTTGACAGTGAGAGTCAATTTTTGGACCTCTTTGTTAAGGAATTACGCTGAAATCTTTACACGGCAAAGTTCGCCCACCTATACTTTCTAATATCCGCAGAAACAGTTCGACGTGCGCCTGTCGGCACAGAGGAGCAAACCACCATGCTTGAACGTGATAAGTTTTCATCGAATGCAGTCATTAAGGTTATCGGCGTCGGCGGTGCTGGCGGAAACGCAATCAACACGATGATCGAACAAGGCCTTTCGGGCGTTGAGTTTATCGCAGCGAACACCGACGTGCAGGCGCTTGCCTCCAATCTCGCGCCAGTCAAAATTCAGCTCGGCCGCGAACTCACCAAGGGCCTCGGAGCTGGTGCTAATCCGGAAGTAGGCCGTGATGCTGCTTTGGAAGATAAAGCAATTATTCAAGAAGTTCTCTCCGGTGCTGATATGGTCTTCGTAACAGCGGGTACAGGCGGCGGTACTGGTACCGGTGCGGCTCCGATTATTGCCCAAGTCGCGCGAGAAATCGGTGCACTGACCGTCGGCGTTGTCACTAAGCCCTTTTCTTTCGAGGGCAAGCGCCGAAAAATTCATTCCGAACAGGGAATTCAGTCTCTCAAAAGCTGCGTCGACACCCTCATCACAATCCCCAATCAGCGCCTGCTGAGCATCGCGCCGCCGCAAATGTCGATGCTCGATGGTTTCAAGCTCGCGGATGAAGTCCTGCTCAATGCGGTGAAGGGAATTTCAGACATCATCAATATTCCGGGCCGCGTTAACGTGGACTTCGCCGACGTCCGGACGATCATGTCCGAAATGGGTATGGCACTTATGGGTATCGGCACCGCCACTGGCGAAAGCCGTGCTATTGAGGCCGCACGTGCAGCAATAAATTCACCTCTTCTCGAAGATGTCGACATCGAGGGAGCGACTGGAATTCTCATCAACATCACCGGCAGCAGCGGCATGACACTGCATGAAATCAGCGAGGCCTCTACGCTTATTCAGGAAGCTGTTCACGAAGATGCAAATATCATCTTCGGCTCGGTGGTCGACGAAACGATGGGCGACACTCTACGTGTGACGGTGATTGCAACCGGCTTCGATCATGCACGCGTCTCACTGCCAGACTCCCATAACAAAATGTATCCGACGGCCGGTGCTGGCTATGGTTACCAAAACGTGAATGGAATGGCCGCGACAGGCCATAACCAGCCCTACGGTGCTGCTCAGCCTGCTCATAACCAACGCGGCGGCGTCAACAACTACGGTTATGGCAACGGCCAAAATGACCCCCGCCATGCGTCGATGAATCAGAATTCGCAGGCTATGGGACGCAATGACGGCGGACACAATAGCCGCTCGCAAGGCAACCATTTGTCCAACCACGGGCAAATAAACCAGCAGCAGCCACAGCATCCGGTCGCTGCGGGTCTCTCGCTTCGCGCACCGTACGAAGTTGGTCAGCCCATCAACAACAACTTCCGCCGGACGGACGGCTTTCATAACCAACAAACAGACTCCGCAAATCTGAGTTATGGTCGTCAGAATCAACAATCGAGCAACCTCGGCGGCGGCTCCACAACGTCCTCCAATCAGCAACAATCACATCAGGCCATTGCACTTCAAAACGCTGCGCAGACTGCACACCAGCTGCGCACGGCACTGGCAAGCAACTCGGGTAGCGAGAATCTGGAAACGAACGCGGGCGACCATGGCAATAACCGCACAACTCAGCTTGGTTCGAAGAACGAATTCGAGGAATTGACCCAATGGACACTCGAGCTGTCTCGTCAGGCCAACGGGGAAGCGTCGACGGTCTCTGAATCCTTAAGCCACAACGTTGCAGATCCGCTTGCTGGTCTCGCAGATGAACTCAGGAATTCGCCAAGCGATGAAAGCGATAACGACCGTGCGTTGCGACTCGCGCGTGAACTTGCAGACATCACTCCCGATGAAGGTGATTTCGAGACTCCGGCTTTCCTCCGCCGCAAAGATGATTCCCTCAATCGCCCTCTTTGAGCGGCATTGAGTAGAACAAAAAAAAGGGGGGCCGTGAGAGCCCCCCTTTTCTCTTTGCGAACACAAAATTCAAACCAGAACACCCTCTTCAGCGACCGTTGGCTGATTTGATTCATAAACAGACGGAAAGGAAGTCGAGGAGCTCGCAGTCTTACCGTGCTTTTTGGCCGAAAAGTCGTTGGCGGGAGTCTGCTCCAGCGTACCGAGAAAATATAGCCAGCTGGCGGCTTCCGGCGAAGGAAAATCGAGTGTGCCGGTGCGTGAGAGCACCGCAGGAGGAAGGGTCCAGAACTGCTTTCTGGCAGCGTCCATTCGAAGATATCGGTCCCAGCGACATGACATGGTCAACAAGCCCTGATCCAGGACTGGAGTGCGGCTCTGCACGCCAGCCGCAATAAGCTCGGGTGAGAGTCTGGACAATGCCGAACGACCATCGAGCCGCGGCTGAACAGGACCATAAATAATGTCTGAATCGACCGCACAAACCCAAGGCGCTACCGACTCACGATCGAGTTGCTCACCGGGACCTGGAATAGGCAGATTGAGAAAGCTGAGAACTTCGTGGGTCAGCTTCGCCACACTCGCAAGTCTGGAAGCATGGTTACGGCACTCTTTGGGCAACAAATGGACACCGAAAACCTTGCGTGGAACAAGCCCTGGCTGGCCTGTTGCTAGCTCCAACAATTCAAAAGTCGGCGCCGACTGCACACAATATATTTCTGGGCCGTCGGTATTCCAAAGTACCTCAAATGCTCCGACAAGTCGCTGGAAAAATAAATTCATCTCGGCTTTTTGCGTGCGTGAAAGCGATTGCGCCGCCTGCGAACCTTCCCACTGTCCCAGCCAGGGTTTCGGCATGAGAATCAAGGTCCGCCGTGCAAGATTGAACGCAGGACGCAAGTCCTGCATCAATTTCAAGAGATTTTCGGCAAACAAAAATCCCCAAAGATCCAGCACCAGAAGCGCAGGCTCACGACGCTCGACCAGCTTTCTTTCCAACGCATCAAAACTGAAGGCATCCACGCGAATCACTTCATCCAAATAGGGAGAGGAAAATTCTGTCGCCCTGACGCCGGGATCGACCTGAATGCAAATCTGCAGTTTGCGGGTTCCGTTGCTCAACTCGTTGACTACTGATTCAACCACTTTGGGGAGCATTCGCCCCCAGAAAATCACTCTCATTCCGAAGCCTCCCCGAGAGGATTATTCTGAACCGGTGAAAACAAAACGGACAGCAGGCTTTCAGCTGCTCTCAGCCATCGGAAATCTTGTCCACCGCCGCGCTGGCAGATGAACGAACGCGGATATACCGCTGAATTCATCTCCGTCATGAAACTGTCCAAGCCAGATTTGTTTCTCAGAACAGAAAGCACTGCTTGGCGCCATCGCCCAACGTCATCGGTATCGATGGACTGCCAGAAATCAGGATGAAAGGAATGACCCTTAAAATGCCCGTCAACCGCAGTACCACTGCGGAACACAACAGGGAGTCCCGACAGGGCTGCTTCCACAGGTGGAAAGCCAAAACCCTCGGCCTGACTCGGATGAATCAAAACATCACCACAACGATAAAGCTGAGCGAGCATCTCGTCAGGCAGCGACTCGATTGTCATCATCAGACCATTCTCGGAACGAGTGACGTTGAAACCTGATTTGGTGGCAGACTGTTCAGATTTTGCAACGCCCTTCGTATTCGACTTCGACGTTTTAGATTGTCCGTCCTCGTCACCGCCGACACGTATAAAAACAGCTCCCTCGGAGAGATCACCGTGGAGTTGTGTGACAACATCCTCTGCCAGATCCCAGCCTTTGTATTTTTGCGCACGCCCGACGCCAATGATCCAACGACGCCTAACGAGTCCATCAAGCTCACTGCCTGAAGGTGATGCTGCCTGCTCAGAAACGTCGGAAAGTCCTTTGTTGCCAGCGAAAAGTATGTCGAGAAATGAACGTCTTGCGGAAAGCGAATCGGCAACCGAACGATGGCGGGGAAGCGAACCGAAAATAGACTCAATTCCACTCGGCAAAATATGCACAGGCTGAGTGCGCTTGGGGGCCAAGCGTGCAAGCCGTTCTGCAGAGTCCGACGAAACCGTAAAGACATATGGAAATTTTGCAAGCGTGCGGCGAACAAGAAAAGAAAACTGAGTTCGAAAGAGAAAGCTCATGGAACGAGCCTGCTCTAAGGGAATTGTGTCATGAATGACCTGCACGATGTGATTGCGCAGCGCACGCGGCAACAGGAAAGAGGTCATCAACGGACGATCAAAGTTTCCCGGTGCAATCCAGAAGAATTGCCCTTTCGACCACTTCAAAATCCAACTCAAAACTTTGCTGGACCAAAGATACTGCGGCTTGTCCCATCCCTGAGAAAGTGCGCCAGGTCCACCACTCCAAAACGAAACGATGGTCGGAAATTCCTGAATCAACTCGACAGCCCATGTAGGAGGTTCCGATTTTGCAACCAAAAGAACACGCACATGGCTCGTCGAGACATCACCGTTGTGCCTGCGGGCGGCAAGAGCTTCGCTCAGCGCGCGCGAAAGACCAATTGAGAATCTCGCGACGCCCGAAAATTTCTCCATAGACGCCGAACGGATGTCGATGACCAGCCAAAACGGACGCACGTCACTGCCCGTCATAGAAAACTCCCAGACAAAAAAAAGGAGGGACACGAAAGTCCCCCCATTTTAGCACGACAAACAGAAAAATGAGCCCAATCGACGGTCAACGACCCGTCGCGTGCAGCGCGGCTGCCTCAATTCTGGCCATTGCACGTGACTGAGCGGCCACGGCCTCGTGAACCTCTTCCGGAGTCCCGTTGCCTGAACCCACAGTCAACTTCTCACGAGCTTTCTCCAGTGCCCTCTGAGCACGGCCGACATCGATTGAAGCCGCATCCTCAGCGACGTCCGCCAGCAATGTGACCGACTTGCCGTCAACTTTGCCGATACCGCCAGATATGGTCAGAAATGACGTCACGTTGTTTGTTTCATAATAAACAATGCCGGTACCCAGCGCGCAGACTAAATCCGCATGTTCGGGCAAAATTCCAAGCACACCCTGTGCACTTGGAAAGTGCACAGCCGAACAGCCAACCGACTCAACCACACGCCGCGTGGGCGTGAGGACTGTCAGTTGAATCGGGTATTGTTGCGTCGATTGCATGACAAGCTACCTCTCAGATGAAAAGCACATCACTGCGCAGAAGCGAGGCGCTTCGCCTTCTCGACGGCTTCCTCGATAGTACCAACCATATGGAAGGCTGATTCAGGCAGGTGATCCCACTTGCCTTCGCAGATTTCCTTGAAACCACGGATGGTGTCTTCAATTTGCACATAGCGGCCGGCGTTGCCTGTGAACTGCTCAGCAACGTGGAATGGCTGCGAGAGGAAGCGCTCAATACGGCGCGCGCGCGCCACCGTGAGTTTGTCTTCTTCACTCAACTCGTCCATACCGAGAATTGCGATGATGTCCTGCAACTCACGGTAGCGCTGGAGAACCTGCTGAACGCGGCGCGCAATGGTGTAGTGCTCCTGACCCACAATCAGCGGATCGAGAATACGGCTTGTGGAGTTTAGCGGGTGAACGGCCGGATAAATTCCCTTTTCGGAAATCGACCGGTCCAGGTTCGTTGTTGCGTCCAAGTGGGCAAATGCTGTTGCTGGCGCTGGGTCAGTATAGTCGTCCGCAGGAACGTAAACGGCCTGAACGGAGGTAATTGAACCCGTGTTCGTTGAGGTAATACGCTCTTGCAGCTCACCCATTTCAGTCGCGAGGTTCGGCTGGTAACCCACCGCTGAAGGAATACGTCCCAACAAAGCCGACACTTCGGCACCGGCCTGCGTGAAGCGGAAGATGTTGTCAACGAAGAACAACACGTCCTGATTTTGTTCGTCTCGGAAGAACTCCGCCACAGACAATCCCGTCAGAGCAACTCGCGAGCGTGCGCCGGGCGGCTCATTCATCTGACCGTACACAAGCGCAACCTTGTTGATAACGCCCGAGTCTTTCATTTCATGATAGAGGTCGTTGCCCTCGCGCGTGCGCTCACCGACACCTGCAAACACCGAAAAGCCACCGTGCTTCTTGGCAATGTTGTTGATGAGCTCCATGATCAAAACTGTTTTGCCCACGCCGGCACCGCCGAACAGGCCAATCTTTCCGCCCTTCTGATACGGGGCGAGCAAGTCAACGACCTTGATTCCAGTTTCGAGCATTTCAACTTTTGTGCTCTGGCGGGTAAATTCAGGCGCCTTTCTGTGAATCGGATAGCGCTTTTCCGACTTCACCGCAGCCAGACCGTCAACCGGATCGCCTGTTACGTTAAGAATACGGCCAAGCACGTCGTTACCAACCGGAACAGTGATTTGTTCGCCAGTGTCAACAACAGCCTCACCGCGCGCCAAACCGTCCGTGGAGTCCATCGCAATGGCGCGAACCACGTTTTCACCAAGGTGCTGTGCCACCTCAAGAACAAGGTTCTCCTTGTCTTTGCTGATCTGCACGTTGGTCGTCTTGAGTGCGTTGTAGATTGCGGGAAGGTGTCCCTTCTCGAATTCCACGTCGACGACCGGTCCCATAACCTGAACAATGCGTCCCATTTTCATAACTTTGACTCCCTTTACGGCTGCTCTCAGAGAGCTTCTGCGCCGCTGATAATCTCGATAAGTTCGCGTGTAATTGCAGCCTGACGTGCACGTTGGTACGTGATCTGCAGGCGGCGCTCCATGTCTTTTGCGTTGCGGGTTGCGTTGTCCATAGCGGTCATACGCGCACCATGCTCACTTGCGATGGCCTCCAGCATAACCTGGTAAAGCCGCGTTGCGAGGTAGCGCGGAAGAACGGCATTGGCCAATTCCGACCACGAAGGCTCAAGAATGCTTTCGCCTGTTTGGCCGTCGGAAGAATCCTTCGAAGCGAGCGGAAGCATTTTTTCACAGACCGGAATTTGCGTCATTGCAGACTGAAACTGATTGAAGACAACGTGAACTTCGCCCACTGCTCCGGCGCCGAATGCAGTCTCAATCGCAACTGCCAGCGTCTGTGCAAAATCGTAGTTGGGCTTGTCAAACGTAACACCCAACTGGAACACGCTGTTTTCATTTTCAGAGATGACCGTAGCCGGCGAATCTACAAAGCTTTGCAGCGAAATACTTTTGTTGCCTTTGACGCCACCTGCCAGCGGGCGGCGCGACAACACTTGAAACGCCTTTTTGCCGACGCACATGACGACCGGCTTTTTACCTGCTGCCACCAGTTCATCGATTGCGCGCAATGCTGCCTTCACCGTGTTGGTGTTGTAGCCGCCGCACAATCCGCGTTCCGACGAGATCACCACCAGCAATGCTGCCTTGTTGTCACTCGACTGCAGGAGGTTATGGGTTGAATTCGCATCACGCCCACCTGCAACCAGTTTCACAACCAATTTTTCCAGTGCGCGCGCGTACGGGCGTGCCTGCAAAACATTGTTTTGCGCACGTCCGAACTTAGCAGCCGACACCAGCTTCATCGCCTTGGTGATTTGCTGTGTGTTTTTCACGCTTTTGATGCGTGTGCGTAAGTCTTTAAGGTTAGCCGGCATTGGCGTCAAACCTCTTGGCGAATGCCTCTAGGCCAGCTTTAACCTTGGCTTGAAGCTCATTGCTCATCTTCTTGCCATTGCCAATCTCGTCGAGGTCGGCACGGTGATTTCTTTCGAAATAATCGAGCATTTGTGTTTCAAATTTACCAACGTGACGCACGTCAACCTCGTCCATCGCACCGCTTGTTGCAGCAAAAATAACAAGGATCTGCTTCTCAACAGGCATCGGGTTGTACTGAGGTTGCTTGAGGAGTTCCATAAGACGCTGACCGCGGTTGAGCTGACGTTTGGTCACTGCATCAAGGTCAGAACCGAACTGCGCAAAAGCAGCCAATTCGCGGTACTGAGCGAGCTCGAGACGCAAGCTGCCGGCAACCTGCTTCATAGCGCCAATCTGTGCCGAACCACCCACGCGGGAAACCGACAAACCGGCGTTAACAGCTGGACGCAGACCCGAGTTGAAGAGATCCGCCTCGAGGTATATCTGACCGTCGGTAATCGAAATCACGTTGGTCGGGATGTAGGCCGACACATCGCCCGCCTGAGTTTCGATGATGGGGAACGCAGTCAAACTGCCCGCGCCAAGTTCGTCGTTCAGCTTGCACGCACGCTCAAGAAGACGGCTATGCAGATAGAACACGTCACCTGGGTATGCCTCGCGGCCTGGAGGACGGCGCAGGAGTAGCGAAAGCTCGCGATAGGCCTGAGCGTGTTTGGTCAAGTCGTCATAGAAGATAACGGCGTGTTGACCGTTGTCGCGGAAATACTCGCCCATGGTGCAACCGGAATACGGTGCAAGGAACTGAAGTGGCGCGGGGTCAGATGCACCGGCGACGACGATAATGGTGTATTCAAGCGCGCCTGCTTTGCGCAGCTTTTCGACGACCTGCGCGACTGTCGAAGCCTTCTGGCCGATAGCAACGTAGATACAAACGACGCCCTTGCCTTTTTGGTTGATGATTGTGTCGAGAGCAACGGCTGTCTTGCCTGTCTGACGGTCGCCGATGATGAGCTCACGCTGTCCGCGACCAATTGGAATCATGGCGTCGATGGATTTAAGACCCGTCTGGAGCGGCTCATGGACGCTCTTACGAGCCATAATGCCAGGTGCCTTAACCTCAACCACAGAGGTTGCATCAGCCTTCACAGGGCCCATTCCGTCGAGCGGCTCACCCATCGCGTTCACAACGCGACCGAGCAAACCACGGCCGACAGGAACGCGGTTGATTTCAGAAGTACGCTTGACCGTCATTCCCTCGCGGATCTTGTCGGCCTCACCGAAGATCGCAACACCGACGTTGTCCTCTTCGAGGTTCAAAACCAGTCCCTTGGTTCCATTTTCAAACGTGACTGTCTCAGACGTCATGGCCTTATCCAGGCCGTAGACGCGTGCGATACCGTCTGCGACTGAAACAACTGTTCCGGTTTCGGCGACTTCAGCAGTCTGTCCGAGAGCCTGAATTTTTTGTTTCAGCAACTGGCTGATTTCATCAATGCGAATCTGTTCCATCTCTTAGACTCCCTGACTCAAAAATTCTTTAAGGTTTGAAAGACGCGTTTTAAGACTCGCATCAATCTGTCGTGTTCCAATTTTAACAACCATACCGGCACGCAATTGCGGTTCAGTTTCACACTCAAAGATCACAGTACGGCCCATGGCCTGCGACAACACTTTTTCAAGCTCGGAGATCTCTGCGGCAGACAACGGGGTGGCAGAGCTAATCTGGCCACGGACGACGTTGTTGTGAGTGTCGATTTTCTCCAGAACCTTCTTGAGAACTGTCTTGAGGTGCGACAGGCGGTTGTTTTGCGCCATCAACATGAGCGCACGCGACGTCTGCTGGCTCAAATTCAGTTTTTCTGAAATTAACTGAATCAGTTGTTCTTTCTCATTCTGGCTGCGTGCAGGGCTTGAAAAAAACAACTCGATTTCGGACGTCAAAATTGCAAGCAGTGCGCCGGCTTCCCGAGAAAGCGTATCGACGCTTTTCGATTCAACCGCACTTTCAAACAGCGCCGTTGCATACCTGCGCGACAGCTGTCCAGAACTGACCTTCATATTCTCCCCTCTACCCGTCGTTCAGTGAGACGCAGAAATTTTTGTTGAACTTTTCAAGCTAACAAGCGCGTTTTGACGCAGTGACGCATCGATAGACGCAAGCGTTTCACCCTTGAGCTTGGCGTCAAGTGTTGCAACGACCTGATCGAAAATTTCTCTACGCAGTTGCTCTTTGCCCTCGGCTATCAACTGCCGTCCGATACGGTCCGCATCACGCAAAAGCTGTGCAGCTGACTCTTTCGCCTCACTGATCAGCTTGTCGCGCTGCGCGACTCCGTTATCCGCATATTCTTTACGAAGTGCGTCCAATTCGCTTTGCAGGTTCTTGAGCTTGGCCTCGTATTCGTCACTCTTCCTTTGCGCAAGTGTCATCGCTGAGCGCGCTTCCGACAACTTGGTTCTCAGTGCATCTCGACGGTCGTCGAGCATTTTCGAGACTGCTTTTTTTGCAAGAAACGTCAGCGCGGCTGCGAAGACAATAAATTGAAAGTAGGGCCAAAGAATTCCGTAAACCGGGTCGACGGCACCGCCTCCGCCGGCCGCAAGTGCGCTGCCAGCAACAACAGATGCGCCCACTGCGATGACAACAACAGAGTTCTTTGCAAGCTTGGCCAGAACCGTCTCAGACAAGTCCGCGACAATGCTTGGGATCTTGCCTCTCTCCTGCGTGACCTGAGAGCTGATTTGAGTTCTGACTTCCTGCAGTTTAGCCTTGGCGCTTTCGTGAGCTTCCTGAAGAATTCCGGATGCTTCAGCCTGTCCTGCGAGGATTTGATTGTTCAGCAGGTCGCGCGCCTCTGTCAAAGCCTCTTGGTGCGCGGACGTATAGGTTTTCTCGAGACGTGCAAGCTTTGATTCCAAGCCCTTAGCTGCATCCACTGCCCCAGCTGTGCGCTTGCGGCGTTCGGCGGTCAGTGCCAAAAGTGGCTTTACTAGCAGGAAATAGGAACTGGCGAGGGCAGCGAGGTAGAACCCTCCCTCAACAACCATCGGAATAAGTTCGGGTTTTAGTTTTAGTTCCGCCATTTATTTTCCCTTGTTTTGGGCATCTAACTAATTTGAATCAGGCGCCATGGGGCCGTTCGGCGGTTTCTTACTGTTTAGTTTTAAGCTGCGCAAGTGCTCGGAAGACGCAAGGCTGACAAAGATTTTCTGGCTCTTTTGCATGGACGGATGGCCAATCCGCCCATGCTCAGGCCGAGGGCGTTGACTCGGTAAAAAGCTCGGCAACATTGAGTAGTTCAGCCAACTGCAAATGAGCCTGGAGGGTGGACCGCGAAACCTTGAGGATTCGACTTGCCTCGGCTTGAGTCACGCGCCTCCCGTGAAACACGTAATGGGTCAAGGACGCCTTCAGCGCGTCATGTGGGTCGTTGCACCGGAGGACCCTGTCGAAGAGGCCTGCGACCGCGTGAGCTTTTTCTTCCGCCGCTGCGGTTTCTCTTGCTGCAATCCGGCGCCGCGTGGTTGCGGGCGGCTGCGAGAGGCGGCTTTCAAGAAACTCGGTCGCACCCTCGTCTTCCCCCCTGAAGCCCGAACGATAGGCAACCTGAACAATTGAGTCGAAGAATAATTCGTGACCATGAACGTCGAGGATTTTTCTGAGCGCGGTCATTTTTTTTCCGTCGAAGGCATCCATATATCGGCTCAGGTTGGCCCTCTCCAGAACAAGGGAAACCATTTGAGCTGCACTGGGAAAGAGACTCTGGAGCGGTGGGAGCTCAAAGGGAATTGAGCCACAGACAGGGTGTGGACTCTCTCGGACCAGGGAGAGCGTCGGCAAGCTCACGCGATTCGGGTCGGCTTTTAGGTGGGCGGACTTTTGCATCGATTGGACGCATTGTCCCTGCAGGTCATAAACTACGATCTGACAAGGGCTTCGCATGGTGAAGAAATCGTCGGTGGTAAGAAAATGAGCGACCGTCTCGGCCAATGCTTCCTCTTGGACGACAAGAACAACGTCAAAGCCGCTTTCGAGAGCCGAGCTCCAGCGCTGCAACTCCATTTCAAGGCGGCGTTTGAGGACTGGGAGCAGGTAGCGGGCGATTGATTGATTCATAGTGCTTCTCCTTCTGTGTTGAATCAGAAAGCGACAGTCTGCAGGAATGTTTTGAAATGGCGATGGACATTTTTGGGGCGGTCAAGAATTTCGATCATTTGACTGGTTCTTATGTTTCACGTGAAACACTTTTAGCCTCATTTAAGAGCGTTTCACGTGGAACAATGTCAAGCTTTTGTCTGGCCGCGAAACGACAGCAGAAAATAAATTAGGTCCCCGCCCGCCTTGCGAGTGCCCCGATCTCCGATGTAAGAAGGCCGTACAGACAAAAAATTCCATTCGGAATGACGATCGAATGCCAAGTCGGGCGACACGGAGGCAACCACATGGCAGATGCTAGAGTTATCGCGCTTTCCAATCAGAAAGGCGGCGTTGGTAAAACCACAACCGCGGTCAATATCGCAGCGTCCTTGGCAGCGGCTGAGTACCGCGTGCTCCTTGTGGACTTCGACCCACAGGGCAACGCATCCAGTGCACTTGGAATAGAGGCTCGAACACTTAAGCCGAGCAGTTACGAGATGCTCATTCAGGAGGCCATGCCAGTCGATTGCATAGTCAAGACTGAACTGAGCTATCTAGACCTCATCCCGGCCAATCAAGAACTCATTGGTGCCGAGATTGAGCTTGTCTCAGCACTGGGCCGCGAACACCGTCTCAAGGACGCACTGAACCTCGTCAAGGACAAATACGATTACATCTTGATCGACTGCCCACCGGCGCTCGGCCTTCTCACGGTCAATGCACTTGTAGCCGCCCACGGAATCCTCGTACCACTACAGTGCGAATACTTCGCGCTCGAGGGACTTTCGCAGCTGATGAAGACAGTCGAATTGGTCAAAAAATTCTTGAACCCAACCCTCGAAATCGAGGGAATCCTGTTGACCATGTTCGACCGCCGCAACAACCTCTCCCATCAAGTCGAAGTCGACGTTCGTGAACACTTTAAAGAGATTGTTCTGAGCACGAAGATTCCGAGAAACGTAAAACTGGGTGAAGCGCCGTCGCACGGAAAGCCGATCATCCTCTATGACATTTCCAGCCCCGGTGCGTTGTCGTACATGGAGGCGGCACAGGAACTACTTGCTCGCACCCAGCTCAAAAGAAGCGCGCGAAACTCGTCACACAACGTCAACCAAACTACAAACGCACATCCATAACCAGGGAGGTCATGAATGCAAAAAAAACCGAATGGACTCGGCAGAGGACTTGGAGCGCTGCTCAACCCAGAAATGCTCAAGGCGCAGCAAGCAGCCAGCCTGAGTCTTGGAAATGTAAGTCCGAAAGAGGATGCCCCACTGGTCTCCCCAACCGAGCGCGCTCAGAAAATCAATACACTTCCGAGCAAACCAGCGAAGGCCACAAACGAGCCTGCACAAGCCGAAGTCTTGGCTCATGCGAAGCCAATAACGTCACTTTCTGAAATCAAAACTGAAGACCTGATCTCCCAAACAACACACGGCAACCAAAAAAAAGAACAGGCCGTGCTTTTGATCTCGACGAGCCAATTGTCGCCGCTCGTCGACCAACCACGAACAGAGTTTTACAGCTCAACGCTCGATGAACTTGCTGTGAGCATCAAAAACTACGGCATTCTTCAGCCGATTGTTGTTGCGCCCACAGACCAACAGGGAAATTACACAATCATCGCCGGCGAGCGGCGCTGGAGGGCTGCACAGCTCGCCGGACTCGAGACTGTGCCCTGCATACTTCGTCAACCCACCGAACACAGTTCACTTGAGTTGGCCTTGATTGAAAATATCCAACGCGAAGAACTCAGCTCACTCGATGAAGCGAGAGCTTTTTCGAGGTTGATTGACGAACACTCGTACACACAGGACACCCTGGCCTCGAAGGTTGGCAAAGACCGTGCGACCATCGCCAACAGCCTGCGTCTTCTGAGCCTACCGCCTGAAATTCTCGCCGACCTTCAGGCAAAGGTGCTTACAGCCGGACACGCACGCGCACTTTGTTCGCTCGATGAGAAAAAAATGCAGCTCAAAGTTCGCGACATGATTGTTTCAAAGAAACTCTCTGTCCGGCAAACTGAAGACATAGTAAAAGAACTCAAAAAGGACCGTGACTCCAACGAGCCTGCTGGAACTTCCCAACTGTCCCCAGATTTGCGTCACCTCTGCGACCAATTCAAAGGACATCTCGGAACGAAAGTGCGAATCTCGGGAACTGCAGAACGCGGAAAGATTGAGATCAGCTACTATACATTTGAAGATCTCGAACGAATTGCGGAATTGATGCTTTCACCGGGTCTGAACCCACGCCGGCCTCTCGAGCCGACACACCGCGGGACAGCACCTTAAACGAACGGAGTGAACCAGCGCCGATGAAAAAGCCAGACACATCCTACAACGACAGAGAAATTCGTGCATTTCTCGAAGAGGGTTGTGAATTCGAAGGCAAACTCAATTTCACCGGCGTGGTTCGCCTCAATGGGCGTTTTTTGGGTGACATCGATTCCGAAGACACTCTGATCATCGGCGAAACAGCCCTGGTAAAAGGCAACATTCGCGTCGGAGTCGCGATTATCGGTGGGCGCGTTATGGGCGACGTAGCCACAAAACACTGCACAGAAATACTCGCCACCGGAACAATCGAGGGTTCGGTCCATTCACCGACCATGATCACACATGAAGGCGCTCAAATCCTCGGTCACATCTCTGTGCTCCGTGAACAACCCACCCTCACCCTCGTCACGCCCGCTTCCGAACCAGCCAATCGAACTAGCGTATAAAGTAGAGAAGAAATCCGGCCACCAGAATTCGATAATAAGCAAAAATCGTAAGCGGAAAGCGCTTGAGAAAAGCAACAAACCACTTCACGCAGATATAAGCCGTAACCCAGGCAATCAAAATTCCGATCAGCAATTGATGTCTCATTTCAGAGTCAATCAGATGCCACGAACTTTTAGCTTCGTAGAGCGCCGTGCCACAGAGCGTCGGCAATCCCACCAAAAAACTAATCTCGGCAGCAGCCGTGCGTGAAAAACCGCGCCAACGACCCGTGATGATCGTGGCAGCAGAACGACTGAAACCGGGCCACAGGGCCATACACTGACCCAAACCAATCAACATCGCATCAGCGAGCGAAAATTGTTCGACAGTGCGTTCCTTCCCTACCCGACGACGTGAAAAGAACCACTCATCCGCGAGAATGATCACCCCACCCGTCAACAAGGCATAAGCAACCACACGAACTTCAAAAAGCGACTTCACAAAATCCTTGAAGATAAAACCAAAAACAGCAAAAGGAAGAACTGACAGTGCGAAAAAGATCGACTGGATGCGGGATCCAATCAAAGCGGCGCTCTGATCGGACTTGCGCGAGAGCAAGGAAAACCATCCGCGCAGCCAACCAAGAAGGGTCGGCCAAAACACGGTCACCACCGCAAGAATTGCTCCGGCCTGCACAATGACAAGAAAGGCATCCATTGCCTCGGACTTCTCCAGCCCAAGAAAATGGCGCGCTAAAATCATGTGTCCAGTGGAACTTACCGGCAAAAATTCAGTGACGCCTTCAACAATCGAAAGCCAGACAGAATCAAGCAAATTCATGACAGAACCAACTCCGGCTGCGAAAAATGTCGAACGTTCAGAGCAGGTTGGCGGCTATCGTCGCCAATGCTGAACGTTCTCCCTTGACGAGTGTCACGTGCCCACCGATGGCCTCGCGCCGGAATCTTTCAACGACGTAGGTCAAACCATTGGAGGCCGCATCAACATAGGGATTGTCGATCTGGTAAGGATCTCCCGTCAGAATGACCTTTGTGTTGTCGCCCGCACGCGTGAGAATCGTCTTGATCTCATGAGGAGTGAGGTTTTGCGCCTCATCGACAATAAAAAACTGATTGGGAATTGAGCGACCGCGGATATATGTCAGCGGCTCGACTTCGAGAATCCCTTGCGAGATGAGCTCGTGATAACTCTGCGAGAGGCGCTTTCCACGACCCTGCGCATGTCCGCCCAGCAAGAGTTCAAGATTGTCGAAAATCGGCTGCATCCAAGGATTGAGCTTCTCTTCCAAACTCCCCGGCAGATAACCCACGTCACGACCCAGCGGGAATATCGGACGGCTCACCAACAACTTTTGATAACGAGCCTCATCAGTGGTCTTTTCGAGACCCGCAGCGATTGCAAGAAGTGTCTTTCCGGTACCCGCAGTCCCGACGAGCGTCACCATCTTTATGTCGTCATCAAGAAGCAAATCAAGTGCAAAACTCTGCTCGAGATTGCGCGGGTAAATGCCCCACACGTAGTCTTTGCCACCAAAATTCAACGGACGAAGGGATCCCGTCACATGGTCGAATTTACCATAGACGAATTGTGAAGCCTGCTCCGAATCGCGAAGAATGACATATTGGTTGGGCATCAACTCGTAGCCTTCGAGTGACACCGAACCGTTCGCCAAAAAGTCGCGCAGCAGTCGACCGTCGACCTCGAACTCGGCGATGCCTGTGTACAGCTCGTCGATGTTGACCTTATCGGCTTCAAAGTCCTCAACGGCCACACCCAGAGCATCGGCCTTAATGCGCAGGTTGGAGTCTTTCGTGATCAGAACAACGGGCAACGTCGATTTGGATTTGAGCATCAACGCAACCGACAAAATTAGGTTGTCGGCCTTGCGCTCAAAATACGAGGGCAGCAATGCCATGTCTGAATCGAGCGTCACAAAAACATGACCGCTGTCAGTGCGATCGGGAAAAAGCGGAATTCCCGTGCTCAACGACCCTCGCGATCGAAGATCATCCATGATTCTGGAAAGATGCCGCGCGTTGCGACCTGTCTCACTCAATCCCTTTTTGAAGGTATCGATCTCTTCAATCACGGATATGGGAATGTAGACGTCGTTGTCCTCGAACGAAAAAATAGCATTCGGATTCGACAACAAAACGTTGGTGTCTAACACAAATTTCTTTTTCAAATTCCAACACCTCGTATCAGGTCGTTTGGCACAATGCGCTTACCTTGCCTTCGATATTAAACTATCATCACAGGAGAACAAGAGAGCGCAGCAGGACTTTCACAATCAGGACCCAATTATGGCAACTTCAACACCGATCCGCGAGATTTTGGAGTCTATCAACGCCGACTCGAAAAAAGACTTCAAAGAAAAAAACTACATCCTTTCGTTTGACGAATACCTTGATTTGGTATCGCGCAAACCGCAGCTGTTGCTCCGCTCCTCCGCACAATACATGAAGGACATGATTGACTCGTTTGGCGTTCAGGAACAGACGATTGGTCACGAAGGTGCACGCCGTCACTTCAAAGTCTTCGAACGCACCCGTGGTCGCAACCGGCCGCCAATCGTCGGACAGCACGAGGCACACGAGCACATCTACAAAATACTTGAGCAGTTTGTCCGGCAGGGACGAGTCGACAAACTTATTCTTCTGCACGGACCCAACGGTTCTTCAAAGTCATCCACTGCCGAGGCCCTTGCTCTGGCACTCGAAGAGTACTCACGCTCTGACGATGGCGCCATCTATCGCTTCAACTGGGTCTTCCCCAATGACAAACTAGGCCACGAAGGATTGAGCGGAACTGACATTGGAAAGAAAATAGGCTTCGGCGACGCAGCTCCGCAGTGGAGTAACAAATCAACCTTTGCACATCTCACGGACGATGAGCTCCTCTGTAAAATCATCAGCGAGCTGAAGGAAAACCCGATCTTCCTCCTGCCGGCTGCCAAACGCCTTGGCTTTCTGCAGATGTGTCTGAAAAAAACCGACTCCGAAGAAATTCCGGCGTTTCTCACCGATGGCGACCTTAGCACAAAAAACCGCAAAATATTTGAATCACTTCTCGTTGCATACCATGGCGATCTAGAAAAAATATTCCGACATATCCAAGTAGAACGCTTCTTCTTCAGCTCGCGATACCGAACAGGAATTGCAACAGTCGAACCGCAAATGACAATCGACGCGCAGGACAAACAGATTACCATGGAGCGCAACTTGCAGAACATTCCGACGGTTCTGCAGAACATTCGCTTTTACGAGCCTTCGGGCGATCTGATTGATGCCAGCCGTGGATTCATCGAGTTCGCCGATCTGCTCAAAAGACCACTCGAGGCGTTCAAGTATCTGCTGACCACAGTGGAAAAGATGAACATCAACCTTACTTCGGGTTTTGCAGACCTCGACCTTGTCATGATGGGCAGCGCGAACGAGAAGCATCTCGACGCGTTCAAAGCAAGTCCGGATTGGCCGTCGTTCAAAGGTCGATTTGAATTGGTCAGAGTTCCCTATCTTCTGTCGTCAAATCTTGAGAGCAAAATCTACGAGGAAGACGTAAAGACCATTTCGCGGAACCGGCCTGTCGGCCCGCATGCTCTCGACCTTCTGGCGAAATGGGCCGTTTTGACACGCCTTCGTCCTCCGGATCCGGAGTTTTTTGATTTCAACAGCCGCAACCTGATTGCACGACTCGACCCGTTCGAAAAGCTTGCCCTTTACGATGGTCTGGAACCGTCCATGCATTTCTCGGACGCCGAAAAGAGTCAGCTTAAAAAACTCGTTCCGGAAATCAAACGCGAATCACAAGCATCACACTTCTACGAGGGGCGTTTCGGCGCATCGCCGCGTGAAATGAAGATGCTCCTCTATTTTGCCTCGCAGCATCCGACACGTGACCAAGTCAGCGCGCTGGCAATCTTTGACGAGATTGAGAATCTTATGCGCGACCGCTCCGTATATGATTATCTTCAGTTCGAGCCGCGCAACGGGTACCACGATTTTCGTGAATTCCATAAGTTCATCCGCTTCACTTATGCACAGAATTTTCACCGCGAATTCATGATCTCGATGAATCTCTTTGACGAGAGCCAATACAACCGCGCATTTGGCAATTACCTCAAGCACATCGTCGCCTTCCTGAAAAAGGAAAATGTCGTCAACGAGATCACGCAAAAGCTTGAGCCCGCCAGTGAAAACATCATGGAGGAAATGGAGCAGCTGCTTGGCCTCAACGGCGAAAAACGCGAACTGCGCGAATCACTTGTTGCGAAAGTCGCCTCATGGCGGGTCGAGAATCCAAATTCCGAACTCGAAATAACAAAGGTTTTCAAAGCCGAACTGCAGACAGTCGAACAGCGTATCTATGAAAGCAAGAAAGAGCTCATCGAGCGCGTGCGCGTGGCGATGCTCACCTACGGTACCGAAGACTATGAAAAACTGCCGGCAGAACTTCTCAAAAGCTGCGAAGAAACCTTCACAAACCTGCAGGCGAGATTCGGTTACTCTTGGAAGACGACTTGGGAGAGTTTGGTGTTTTTACGCACTCAGGGTATTTAAGAGGGAGAAAAACCAGGAGATCTCTCTTATGAAAATCCCAAGTCCGGGCGTTTTTGTGCGTCCGATTCTGCTGTTGTCCGCCGTTTCTCCCGCTGCCTCTCTGGGCTCCTCTGAGCGTGTCGTTCTCGACAACGAAAGTTTCACACTCGTCGAACGCACCATTCTTGATGTGCCAAAGCCCGGATACCTGAGTTTTATAACCGATCCAACAAACCAGCAGGCGCATCTGCTGGTTTCAAGTTTTCGCCCCTTCGGCAATGACAGCCTGTTTTCCATCACTCATTGGGATAAAGGCCTCGCCGATCCCAAGCAGCTCGATGTTGCAATTCTCAACGGTCAAATCACATGGCCAAATGAAGCACGCATGGCAAATCCGACAACTTTCAACAAGGAAGGTATTCTCGTTTCAGGGGGCTTCCTCGTCCCGGGCAAATCTACTGGAGCCGTCAGCTTTGCACCCTGGACACACCCCGAACAACATCTGACGCTCACCAGCCCGAAAAAGGGATGGTACTACCACCGCACCGAAGAGTGGGATGTCAATGGTGACGGCTTCACCGATATCATCACCTCCCGCGGCACAATCCCGATGATGGGAAAACCCGATGGCGAACTGATCTGGCTCGAAAATCCGGGTCCGTCCACTGGATCGACGCCGTGGAAAGAGCATTTCATTGCGCGTGGACCAGACGTTCACTTCAGAATCCTCAATGACATTACATCCGCAACCTCTGATCAATCACCACTGACTATCATCGCAACCGAATTTTCCGCACGAAAACTGACCGCCTTTAAGCAAAATGCAGATGGTACTTTCCAACGCCACCTGCTGGATGAAACCCTTGGTGCAGGATTCGACATTCAAATCATCGACCTCAATTCCGACGGAACGCGCGAGTTGCTTGTCACCAATCATGAACCAGACGCCAAGGCATCAGTTTTCGCCTATGAGTTCAATCCAGCGACACTCAAAATCATCAGCCGGCGCACACTCCTAACCGGTATCGAAACCCGCCAGAAGGGCATCAAACAAGCATCTCCTGGTACGATTCATGCATTTCAGCCTTCAGCCCGCAGGGGAGCCAACACACTAAAACCTTGGATCCTCGTCTCAGGAGACGGCTCACAGCGTGCTCATCTACTTGTTCCGGCAAGCGACACGGACAGCAAAAATTGGAAATACAACGAGCACGAAATTTGGAACGCAAAGTCAACGGTCGGACAATCAGCAGTCGGGGATCTCGATTCAGACGGAACAATTGAATTGATGATTCCTGCTTATGACGCCAACAAGGTGGCAATCTTCTCAATTACACCTAAGACCTTGCAACGCAGTCGCAGACGCTGATCCGCCAGACACCCGCAATTCACAAGCCGGACGCGGACAGCGGGCCGGCTTTTTTACTCACCACTCTAAGGGAGAAGTTGGACGCAAGGTGCTATTTTCCTGGATGGGAAAAACTCCCTCATCGCCAATCCAGAGAAGTGGCGCGGAGGTGAGAACATCGCCCTCTCCCGACCGAACAATTCCACCAACCAGTCCGCCAAAGCCTAGACCATGCTGTGTGACTGGCGATAGCTTGACCTCGGACTCTCCGCGATACTCTCCCTCTGCGACCCTCTGCAAAGTCATTACATCCGATTCAATGACAATGCGATCATCAGACAAGGTCGCAACCATCATCTCAATGGGAGCATTTTGCAGAACATTGGCACCCATCCACTCCGCTGCAGAGCTATCCACCGACTGCGATTGATTTTCATTCAAACGATTGTAGTGAATCTGCAAAAAAATCTGCCCATTTCTGTTAGACAGCTGTCCGCTCAAACGACCATGTCGTTTTGCCAACGGAGGAATCTGCAATGGACCAAGCAGCAAAGGTTCGTCGCCCAGTTTCCATTTCAATTGTCCCACAACGGCCGGCTTTTCAGTCTGTGCAGGTAAGGTCGACAAATATCCACGCACCGCCTTCGGCAAACGGACACTCGATATCCATTGTTGCTTATCGGCAGACTTGTTGAATTGAACCGGCAACCAGACCACTGGCCCGTCGTGGGATTCATCGAGTTTCAATCCCAAAAGAGCAGACATGGTAGCGTTTCGGATGGGATGACGAATCTCACCCGAAGCAAGTGAGAGCAGTATCTGCGAAGGGCCTTGCCATGCCATCAGGGCATTTGCCGACAATGAAACGCGGGAGGAAAAGAATGGCCACGCAAGACGCGAATCGCGCGTTCCACCCAGCACTCCAAACAGACTCATAAAGTCACGGAAAGGACCGGACGTCGGCGATTTGCCGCCTCCCTTTGCGGATGAAGGCGCATTGTTATTTGCCGCAGCAACACGCGGGCCCTGTTGCGTGCCAGCCACCTGCCGTTCATCGGCTGATGTATCAAAAAAACCTTTTGGTAAATTCCGCCACACCGCGTCCCGCTTTGAGAATTGCGTCTCGAGCGAACTCCTCAATATCTGTCCTTCTTCTGCCGACACTTTTTTGAAAGCGTCGCGCAGAGGTTTCTCAGTCAGTTTGCCTTGCAGCGGACGACCGCCAAAGACAGCCTGCCCCATGCGCAGCGCGACCCGAGCAATCGGATCTTCAGACAATCGGGTGATCGTCTGAGTGTTGTCTCCGACCGGATAAGAAAAATTCAGCGGACGAAGCCCTTCCAAAACCTGTCCCTCGGGCTGGGCGAGAGCCCACATGCTCAGCATGATCTGGTGCGCAGCCGACGTCTGATTCTTTGCCTTCACAGGGTTGAGAAGGTGCGAAGCGAGGTGTTCTTCTCGATCGACCTCACTGCTGCCCGACATCCACAAATGGTCATCCTGAGGCTGTACGAGCTTGATCGAGATATGCGGCTCCACACCGACGCCCTGAAGACTTTGTCCGGCAGGGGTAAAATAGTGTGCAACGGTGAGCTTCAGTGCGGTGCCTGTTGAGAGTTC
>JBDLRP010000006.1:0-73764 GCA_039799905.1 Pseudomonadota bacterium
CGCTCGCGGAAAACACGCGTGGGCGCCTGCTCGACTGCGGGTGTTTGGATGATTTCTTTCACTGCACTGACGAACCTGTCCATCTCGGAACGACTTTCAGTTTCTGTCGGCTCGATCATGATCGCATTCTTCACACACAGCGGAAAGTGCACAGTCATCGGATGCATTCCGTAGTCGATCAGACGCTTGGCGAGTTTGGTCGTGTCGAGGTTCAGCTCTCGCTGATTGCGGTCATTGAAAACGACTTCATGCAGCGTTGGAGCGTTGATTGGCATGTAAAGCACGTCTTTCAATTGCGAACGCATATAATTCGCATTGAGAATGGCATTCTCGGACACCTGCCGGAGACCTTCGCCACCCAGCGCGCGAATGTAACACCATGCGCGAATAAACATGCCGTAGTTGCCGAAAAATGCCTTCACACGGCCGATGGTCTGTGGAGCGTTGTCGGAGAGCACGATTTTCTCGCCGTGCTTTTCCAGTCTCGGCACCGGCAAAAACGGCACAAGACGCTCAGAAACTGCAATCGGACCGGAACCCGGACCGCCGCCGCCGTGTGGGGTTGAAAATGTTTTATGCAGGTTGAACTGAATCACGTCGGCACCGAAATCACCCGGACGGCTGAGGCCGAGTACTGCATTGAGGTTAGCGCCGTCGATATAAAGAAGCGCATCACGCTCGTGGAGCATGTTGGCAACGGTCTGAATATTCTTTTCAAAAATTCCGAGCGTGTTGGGATTTGTTGTCATGAGTGCGGCCACATCGTCGTTCAACACGGCTGCGAGTGCGTCGGGGTGAATCACTCCGTCTTCGCCGGTTGCAATTTGCACGATCTGAAAACCCGCCAACGCCGCTGATGCAGGATTCGTTCCGTGTGCCGTGTCCGCCGTCAGAATCGTTTTACGGTTGCGTCCCTTGGACTTGTGATACGCAGACACAAGCATGAGGCCCGTAAGCTCACCGTGCGCACCCGCAGCTGGCTGCAAGGAAACACCCGGCATGCCTGTAACGCCTTTGAGATCTTCAGTCAGTTCCCACATGACCCGCAGGTGACCCTGACTCCACTCAACAGGATCATATGGATGAGCTTCACTCAGTTCACCGCTGCGTGCAATTTCTTCGTTGAGGCGCGGGTTATACTTCATGGTGCACGAGCCAAGAGGATAAATCCCGAGGTCGATCGCATAATTCCAAGTCGACATGCGCGTAAAGTGGCGCATGACTTCGGGTTCGCTCAATTCGGGCAGGCGCGCCTTGCGCGTGCGCGCCTTTTTGAACGCTGTTTTTGGCTCAACGCGTGGAACATCCAACGCGGGTAAACCGACAGCGATTGCGCCGGTACGAGAAGTTTCAAAACTGGGTGGCTCTTCGAGAACCACAGCATGGCCGGTTGTCTTTTTCAAAAAATCCATGTCCGTCTCCTCAGGCCAGTTCACGCACAAGTTGCGCAAGGTGATCGATATCTTCACGTGACTTCTTCTCGGTGACGCACACCAGGAGTCCGGTCTTGTCGGATGCGTCGAAACGGCTGAGAGCCACCCCCGGCGCAATTCCACGTGCAGCTGCCTTTGTGAAAAATTCCTGTGCAGGTGTGTTCAGATCGACGACAAATTCATTGAATGTCGACTGTTTGGAATAGCGCAGACGCGCCTTTCCGGTGGAGAGCAGTTTTTCCTTGGCATATTCAGTCTTGGAAAGATTCTGCACGGCCAGTTCGTAAAAGCCTTCTTTGCCCATCATGGTCAGCCAAATGGTTGCCCACAACGCCATCAGATTTTGGTTGGTGCAAATGTTAGATGTGGCCTTGTCGCGGCGGATGTGTTGCTCGCGAGTAGAGAGCGTCAGCGTGTACGCACGGCGCCCCTGCGCATCGATGGTCTCGCCGCACAGACGTCCCGGCATTTGCCGAACAAACTCCATCTTTGATGTAAATAGCCCGACGAAAGGTCCGCCGAAACTCTGCGGCACACCAAAGCTCTGTCCTTCGCCCGTCGCAATATCTGCGCCGCACTCGCCGGGAGTCGGCAGAACTGCGAGGCTGAGAGTCTCGGGAGTGCTGACAATGAACAACGCACCCTTCGACTTCGCCAGACTGGCAAGAGATTCGAGATCCTCAACGCAACCATAGAAGTTGGGGCTTTGAACAATCACTCCCATGACCGTGTCATTGAGAAGGCTCTTGAGCGTGTTGATCGACGTGACTCCGTCCTCGAGCGGGACAAAGCCGATTTCTACACCGAGATTTGCAAGGTACGTCTTGAGAACTTCCACATACTCAGGATGAACCGAAGAGGAAACCAGCAATCGGTTGCGATCTTTGTTGAGACGCATTGCCATCAGCGCGGCTTCGGCCAGCGATGTGGAGGCGTCATAGTGGGACGCATTTGAGACTTCCATCCCAAAGAGCTCTGCCACCATGGTTTGAAATTCGAACAATGCCTGCAGAGTGCCTTGCGACATCTCCGGCTGATAGGGTGTGTAGGAGGTGAGAAACTCACCACGCAGTGTCAGCTGATTTACCGCAGCCGGACACATGTGATCGTAAATTCCGGCGCCAATAAAGCTCAGTGCGTTCTTTGCATAACGCCCGTCTTTCATGAGTTCCCGCACTCGGCGGCGGATTTCCATTTCCGACTGGGCTGGACCGCTCGGCAAAACGCCATTGAACCGAACGTCGCTCGGAATACCCGTGAGCAGATCTTCAATTGAGTTCACGCCGCAGGCCTTCAGCAAATCCGCCCTGTCGGTTGCGGTTGTAGGGAGAAAACGATGTTGAACAGTCATGAGCTAGCTCTCACAAGAGATTGATAAAAATCAGAAAGGGCGTCGGAAAGACGCCCCTGTGACCGCATCAGTGGCTCGAAGCCTCTGCGATGTACTTTTGATACTGTTCTGCGCTCATCAGATTTGCCGGTGTTCCTTCGAGAGTCACCTTGATGAGCCAGTTCTTGCCGTGCGGATCCTGGGTGATGTCCTCGGGCGCATTGGTCAGCGCCGAGTTCACTTCGACCACAGTTCCAGCCGCCGGCATATAGAGGTCGGAAACAGTTTTGGTTGACTCGATTGTTCCGAAGGATTCTCCGGCTTTGAATTTTGCACCGACCTTGGGAAGATCGAGGTGTACAACGTCACCAAGCTGCTCGATGGCAAATGCAGTGATGCCGACCACACCGTTCGCACCGTCAACGCGAATCCATTCATGCTCTTTGGTGTAATGAAGTTCCTTTGGATATTGGCTCATGAGTGAAACTCCCGTTTTAAAGTTGTGCTGTTCCGTTTGAATAAAATGGTTTCTTAACGACCTTCGCTGCTTTTCTTTCGCCGCGGATTTCGACAAAAATATCAGTTCCGACTGCGGAGAATGAAGGCGTCACGTAGGCCATGCCGATGTTCAGATTGATGCTTGGACCAACCGTTCCGCTGGTGACCCATCCCAGTTCCTGACCACCTTCGGCGGCGGAGAAAACTTTGTAGCCGTGACGCGCAATCGCCTTGTCGATCATCTGCACACCGACAAGCTGACGCTTAAGCCCAGCTTCCTTTTGCGCAGCCAGTGCCTTGCTGCCGACAAAATCACCCTTTGCAAATTTGGTGACCCAGCCGAGCCCGCACTCAAGAGCGGAAATGCCCTCGTCCATGTCGTTGCCGTACAGAAGATAGCCCATCTCAAGGCGAAGTGTGTCGCGCGCGCCCAGCCCGCACGGCTTGCCACCGAACTTCTGCGCACCTTCAACCAACGCCGACCAGATTCTGCCACCCGCCTGTGAGGGAACATAAAGCTCGTATCCCAGCTCTCCGGTGTATCCGGTGCGCGCAATGATCGACGGCTGGCCAAGAACTTTACCCTCGGCAAACCAGTAATATTTCAGCTGCGAAATGTTGATGTCGACAACCTGCTGAACCAGTTCACGTGCTTTTGGGCCCTGCACTGCGATTTGCGCATAAGCCTCGGAAGCATTCTCAAGCACAACTCCCGAAGCAGGAAGATGCGCCCTCAACCACTGTTCATCTTTGTCGGTATTGGATGCGTTGACGCAGACGAGGAAACTGTCCATCCCGCGGCGATACACGATGATGTCGTCGATCACGCAGCCGTCTTCCTTGCACAGCGCCGAATACTGCGCCTGCCCGATGGCGATCTTTGTCACGTCGTTGGTCGTCATGCGTTGCAAAAAGTCATTTGCGCCACGACCAGACACCATCAGCTCACCCATGTGGCTGACATCAAACAGTCCCACCGTGGTGCGCACAGTTTTGTGTTCGTCGATAACACCGGAATACTGAACCGGCATATCCCAGCCACCGAAATCCACCATGCGGGCTCCGAGCCTGCGGTGTTCATCATTGAGCGAGGTGCGCTTGAGAGGTGATTTTGATGCCACAAATAATCCCTTTATTTTCCGACTAATTTGTTGAGATTAGCCTTGTAGAATTCACACGCCTTTTCGACAACCTTCTCGGCATCGGCACGTTGCAGCCATGCACCCACTTCGACAACCTTTTTTTCCAGTGCCTTGTAAGAACGGAAAAACTGTTCGATTTCTTTGAGGATGTGCGGATTGACTTCAGACAGCTCTGTGATGTGCTTGTATTGCGGATCGTCTGCGTGAACGGCGATGACTTTGTCGTCTTCTTCTCCGCCGTCAATCACTTTCAAGCATCCGACGACGCGTGCGTTCATAATGCACAGCGGAACTGCGGGGTCCTGACCCAGCACGAGAATGTCGAGGGCGTCGCCGTCGTCGCAGTACGTTTGCGGAATGAAGCCGTAGTTTGTCGGGTAAACAACTGAGCTGGACATAACGCGATCCATGAGCAAAAGACCCGACTCTTTGTCGATTTCGTATTTGCTCTTCGATCCGCGTGGGATTTCGATGATTGCATGGACGATCGACGGGGATTTCTTGCCAACGGCAACGGTGTGCCACGGATGCCAGGGATTCACGCTCATGTCAGACCTCTTGGAATTCAGTATGTTTGACGGACGGCTGGTTTTAACCCCGAGCCGCCCGTTCAGCAAGAGATCTAAGCTCAAAATACCTAGATTTGATGCGACTCAACGACACCCTCATGGACAAGAGCATCCATCGACGGGGTATCGTTGTCTTCGGCGCTTTCCATTGCGTCTTCCGCTTTGGCAGGTGCAAGAAGCTTAAGCAAATCTTCGCGGGAAAGGTTTTTGAAGATTTCTGAGTCTTCTTCAACAAATCTTTCAAAAATCAGCTTTTTACGATTGATGATTTCATCAATACGTTCTTCGAGGGTGCCCTTTGTCACCAATTTATAGACCTGAACGTTCTTTTGCTGACCGATGCGGTGGATTCGGTCGGTAGCCTGATTTTCCTTCGCGGCATTCCACCAGCGGTCGAAGTGAATCACAACGTTCGCAGCCGTCAGGTCGATACCCGTACCACCCGCCAAGAGCGAGCCAATAAAGACTTTAACCTGCGGATCTTCCTGAAACTGCTTGACCAGAGCGCCGCGGTTGGTGGACTGACCGGTGAGGATGACATGATTGACACCACGCCGGCCCAAGCGCTCGCTCAAACGGTTGACCATCTTTGCGTACTGAGAAAACACGACCACCTTCTGCTCACTGGCAAGCGCTTCGCTTAATATTTCATCAAAAAGTGCCAGTTTACCGCTGCTGACATCCTCGTAGCGCGGGTCGATGAGGGCCGGATCATTACAAATTTGTTTGAGGAACGAAATGACCGAAAAAATATGCACGTAAGGGATTGGCCCCTGCTCGCTCTCAAGAGCTTCCACCAATTCCCGGCCGCGCAACGACAATGCCTCGTTGTAGAGCTCAACCTGCTTCTTGTTGAGATTGCAGTGACGAATGTCTTCGACCTTGTCTGGCAATTCCTTGAGAACCTCGCGCTTGTTACGCCGCAATTTAAACGGATGGATGAGACGCTGCAGCTCCAGGTCGGCGAGCGGATTGGTGCGTTTTTCCGACATGTACTTCTTGCGGAATTCACTGTCGGTGCCCAAGTAGTTTGGCGCAATGTAGTCAAACAGATTTTTCAATTCGAGAAGATCATTTTCGAGCGGAGTACCTGTCAGGCATAAGCGCATCCGACTGCCCAAGCGGACTGCGGCGCGATAGGTTCGTGTTGACTGGTTTTTAACGAGATGCGCCTCATCGAGAATGACGAGCTCAGTTGGACAGCGGGTGAGGAACTCAAAGTCCCGCAACAGGATTCCATAACTTGTGACAAGCACGAGATGTTCATTCGGACGTCGGTAAACGTCCTGCTTGCGCTCGGCACCGTGGTAGCAAATGACCCTGATATTCGGAACGAATTGAGCGAGTTTGTCTATCCAGTGGTCAATCACACTCGTCGGACAAACGACCAAGGTCAACTTGCGTGTCTCACGCTCCGCAACGGCAGAAATCAACGCCATCGTCTGATGTGTTTTTCCGAGACCCATTTCGTCAGCAAGCAGCCCACCAAGACCATTGGAATAGAGCCACCACAGCCACTTGAAGCCTTCCAATTGATAGGGCCGCAATGAAAGACGAGTTGACTTTAGGCTGGGCAGATCGATGTCCTTCATGCCGAGCAAACCATTTCTCAGTCGGGCAACAACATCACCAGTGCCGACAATCTCGCTTTCAGCTGCGAACTGCTCGCGAAATTTGATGAGCTCAAGTGTCGTCAGCTTCACACGGCCGTCGGACTGAACGCGCTGTGCGAGCCAGTCGAGCTCCTCGGGCAACTTCAACCAACCCTGCTTTGTATTGAGAAACTTACGGCCCTCAGCGCGTGCGCGAAGAATCGAAACGAGCAAATTTCCGCCTGCGACGGCTGAAGCAAGATTCTCATCGAGCGAAAGATCGGAAGCGCGTGCGGGTTTGCCCTGCGCCTGCTGTTCGTCAGCTTCCGCCGGCTTGCTTGTCTGAACTCCCCGAAAAGTCGGCTCAACAAAAAACAGCCCATCAATCGAAGTCTTCAATTTAAGTTCTGGGATTGTGAATTTTGAGAAAACCTTCACTTTCGAAAGCTCAGAGGCAATCTTTATTTCTGCTGTTTCGCGCAGACGCTCGAAACTGGTTTCCAGCAACAATGCCGCAGTGTCGTTGTCGAGTGTCGCAATGCGCGGATATTCTTCCCAGCGGGAAATCTGTGCGGTGTTCATGTCATCGCGGAAAGGAACAAGGCCTGACTTTGGAATAAATATCCCGAGCCGTCCGACAGTACGAATGTCCAGACCCTCGAGCTCGAAAGTTTTGCGCTGCCTACCGGATGAATCTTTGATGACTATTGTTCTATATATCTGCACGCCCGCGGGCCCCGACTTGCGACAATCGAAAACGCGGGTCGCGGTCAGTGTATTGCTCACGAGAGCGAGAATCTTCTTTGGGATTTGTGCCCTGATGTCGGGCGACGTCAGAACGCGAAAAGCGTCATCGATGGGAAGGTTGTATGTCAAAGACTTTTCCGGCCCGTAGTCGACCGTCAGCTGCAATGAGCAATCCTCGTCACTCCAGCGTGCATCGAGAACCCGTGCCTTGCCTTCGGTCAGGATGATGCCAAGCCCGCGCGAGATTTCTCCTCCTGCAGGGGCTTTGATGGGCACCGCCGAAGAACCTGACGCATCAGAGCCAGCACTTCCCAGCAAGACATTTTCAAAACTGGTTTCTTTTTTAAACAGAAACTTGTCGGCTCCAAGACCCGACAGACCAAATTTCTCGAGCACCTCTGGACGATCTTGATCGAGCACGACGCACAGAGCCGCAAGGTGCGCGCACTTCTCGCCGCGGCGCCGGTTTGCCTGGCATGTGCACTCCATCCACTGAACACCCTTGCCCTGTGAGTGGAGCTTCAGACGAACGTCGTAATTTTCACCAATGCCGGCACGGACCCGTGCACTGACGAGTTCACCGTAGAAGGAAAGATTGACGACGCTGCCCGATCGAAACAGCGAAACCCCGCCCTGCCACTGCGGCCCGGCAAACTGTGGAAAAACGATGTCAACAAACGAAAGACCGGCCATGCACACTCCAGTTTACGCTACGTCAGCCGCCTTACTTTATTGACTGATTCTCTCAAGATTTTTGCGATCCTGTCGATCGATCTTCAGGTATTGTGCCAGACTAATTTGTGCCAAAGAACTTGCTCTGACGACCCAGTTTTTCGGGCTTGCAACAACCGTCCCGATAGCGACGTTCTGTGGCGACTCCAAGGGCGCCACACCGCTGAACCAAGTGTAAAGCGTACCACGCTCCTCGGCATCGGAGAGCGTTCCAGTTTTGCCGCCGATTTCGAATCGGTCGCCGGCTGTTCCCTTGCGCCTGAAATATTTACGGCTTGTTCCTGCAAGAATGGTTTCCTGCATCAGGCGTTGCATTTTGTCGGCGGTTTTCTTTGAAAAGATTCTTGAGATTTCCAAGGGAGTGGCCGCGTAAACCTGCTTGCCCGCTGCATCATAAGCAGCTTCAACGAGATAGGGCGCCATTAAGACGCCGGAATTGCCCGCTGCAGCCGACAGCATTGCCGCATGCACGGGTGAAATCTTGGAGGCACCGAATCCCGCTCCCGCCTCACCGACTTCCAATGCGGTTGCCATCTCCAATGCAGGCATGAGCGCCGCACTGGTTTCGATACGCAGGTCGCTTGGAATGGGCCGGTTGAACATATACTTCTCGGCGAACTGTCGCAGAGTTGCGAGTCCGGTTTCGTACAGCGCGAGGCGCGCAAACACCGTGTTGCAGCTGACACCGAAGGCATGCGAAAACGACATATGCTGACGATCTGACTGTCCGTCACGCAGCCAGTTTCTGTTTCGCAACGTCCCGCAGCCTCCGTGGTACGGAATTTCCTGATCCGGGTCGAGGCCGTTTTTTTCGATTGCCGCCGTCGCAGTGACAATCTTCATCAGACTCGCAGCTGGCGCCCGAGCGGCAACAAGAATTGATTCATCGGTCACAAGAGGACTGCGCGAATCGCCCCGTGTCTCAACCATCGCAAGGATGCGACCAGTACGCGATTCAAGAATGACTGTTGCCGCAGCAATATTCCGCTGTGTCGAAAGTGTCTTTTCGAGTGCAGCCTGCAATTCGGGCTGAATTGTCAATTTGAGGTTGAGGCCTTTATAATTCACAAAAGTCGCGCGTTCTTTGACTGTGATACGCTTTTCGATGTCGCGCCACTGAATTTGACCGAACGGGGTCTTAAAGGCGTGCCGCTCGTTGCTGAGCTCCTCGCGCGGATCGCGGTATCCCTGAGTCTGAAAGCTTCCGCCAATCTTCTGCGAGGCATTTGTCGAGTTGGGATCCACCGAGGTCTCATTGTCCACGGCCGGTTTCTGATCTGTCACAGCCGAAGACTTTTCACCTGACGAGGATTTCGGGTCATTATCGAATGCTTGAAAAAAGAGGCCTGCCGCGATGCACGAGGCACCTGTCAGGACTCGTACCATCACCTGCCGGCTCGTCATGACTCTGCGGCGTTTGACTTGAACCATTCAACAACACACTCATCCTTGAAACAATTCAGATTGTTCAGCGGATGTCCTTTCGCCTTAGAGTGTAGGCTGTAAAAGACCGAATAGCCATGTCACCACTCTGCCAGTCAGGCAGGAGTCGATCCCGTAAACGCTCCGCCTCGAGCCCAGCAGCACTCAAACGAGCATTCGGCAGGATATCGGCCGACACCTCAGGCAAAGCCTCTACCATCAGATTTATATGCGAGAAATTGGGATTTCTTTTCAATACGTCATGTGCAATCGCAACCCTCATCGCCGCATGGAGATCAGTGACTGACGCCTCCTCTTGGCAGAGGACTCGATATTTCAAGTCGGAGCGGCCAAGCTGTTCCCATTCCTCGAGTCGGCGAATCAGCGAATGAGAATCCTCTCGGTGATTCACGAACAGACCGCGCACATCCGTTAATTCAATCATCTCTGCCCAGCGAAAACCGACGGCTTCGGGCTGCCAAACCAACCAACCGGTTTTTAATAATTCACAGCCGCTTGTCTGCCGCACGTGACCGCGCATTTCATTTGCGACCAAGACACACCACAATCGGATGTTTTCTTCCGGCATTGTGTATCGGGAGTCTGTCTGGCAACCGCAGCGGCCAGACGACCGCCTCCCTGCGCCAAAGACACGCTCGATGTTGCGCAGACGAAGGAGTCGGATCATTGACAGGCTTAGAACGCGCTGTGCCCAGTCAACATGACCATGTGTGGCCGTACTGTCGGGCGTCACGAGATTGTCTGACGACACTTCTTTCCCCTTTGCGTCCGTGAATAGGCGGTAGTCTGACTTTGAAGCGATTCGATTGAGCCGTTCTTTCATTTTGCAGGAGTCAGGCGTGTTTTCAAAGAAGTCACAGTCTGAGATCACACCAAACCGTCAGCTCGAGGGAGCGCCAAAGCAAAGGTCTCGTGGTATATCGATGCTTGCGGACGGTTGCAGCTTTCAAGGTAAAATGTTCCTGCAAGGAGAATCGCGCGTGGGTGGTCACGTCGATGGTTCAGTGATTTGTGACGGTGTACTGACCGTTGAGGAATCTGCTGTAATCAGCGGCGACCTGAATGGGGTTGTCGTACTATTCAATGGACGTATTGACGGTAATCTTAAAGCGACCGACCTGCTCCGACTGAGCCCGACGGCGCGAGTTTACGGCGACCTCGTAGCCAAGCGACTGATCGTTGAAGACGGTGCCCGCATTGAGGGGCGTGTTTCCCAACTCACAGCGCACGAAAACAACCCCGAAAGCTCCATAGATTCAGAGGAATCCATGGAAAAACAAAATACTGATGATCCAACCATGCAGTTGGCCGTCTGATGAAGTTTTGAGGTGAACGTGACGTCATCATCTGCGGCAGACAAAAAAAGGACGATCAAGGAAATTTACCGGAATTCCAGCGAGCGCATTTCTCTCGCACTAAAACTTTTTGGGCAACCCAAACAAGATGAGCCGCTGGTATTGCAGGCGGAGCGGGACTTCGAAACTATTTCTAGCCTGCTCGTCAATGTGGTCAATGCACAGCAGCAAGAAGACGCGAACGATTACAAATCCGCTATTATGGATGTCGGGTCTTGGCTTGTTGGCGTATATACCAAAGTCTATCTCGACAGCCACAAAACTCATCAACCGAACTGTCTTTATGTGGTCAAGCGGGGACTTGAAGTCCTGCACCTGATGCTTCACCGTGACCTTCGGCGCCGCCAGTTGTCACCGACAGAGAGTCAGGTTTTTCATGAGTTCAAGAAGCTCATTTCGACAATGCCCAAGCCGGCTGCGTCAAATTCCAACGGCTTCACGAAAGCGATGTGACGCGTTTACCAATAGTCGGCGGTCAACACCAAATCCCCCTGCGCCCTGCATAGACACGTCAGTCGCAAATCATCCGCAAGGCCTTGACGCTGGATTGTCTGGCTCTCGAATTCGGTTTTGCCGGTGATAGAACCCGCATGCGGTGAAACAGCCCGCACGGCACATTTTCCGCAAACCCCAACCCCCGAACACGAAGCTCCGACCGGCACGCCATATCTTCTGAGCAGCACCCAGAGATTCACACCGCGGCGCGCACTGATGGTTTTGAAGATCTCGCCGCTTTTTTTTCGCAGCTCGATTGTAATCTTGTCTGCGGATGAAGCAGCCTGACTGAAAACGCGGGTCATGGACACCTCGGACTCATTCTTCGACCATCATTTACGAAATTGAGGTTTACGTTTCTCGGTGAAGGCGGTCAGTCCCTCGCGTGATTCGGCCGACTCAAAGCGCTGGGCAAAAGCGCGCGCTTCAATCTCAAAGCCAAGTTCACCGGTACTTTGAGCAGCAACCCGTGCGCAATGCTTTGCGGCGCGGACGGACTGTGGACCCTGTGATGCAATTGCGCGAGCAACGGATTCAACACAAGCCGCCAATTCCTCACGCACAACAACACGATTCAACAAACCCAAATTGAACGCCGTCTGAGCGTCATATCGTTCAGCAGAGGTCATCCATTCCAGAGCGCGAGCATAGCCCAGCCTGTGAACCAGCCGCTGAGTTCCGCCAAAACCCGGGATAAGCCCCAAGCCGACTTCGGGCAAACCAAATTTCGCATTCTGTGATGAAATCATGAAGTCGGCCGCAAGGGCGAGTTCGAGTCCTCCGCCCAGTGCAAAGCCCTGTACTTGCGCAACTACAACCTGCGGCAGGTTGTGCATAGCGTGAAAAACCTGCTGACCAAATCGGGAAAATTCATACGCCTGTGAGCTCTTGAAGTTGAGCATTTCCTTGATGTCAGCACCGGCCACGAAAGCTTTATCGCCAGCTGTCCTGAGAATAATCACGCTCAAGTCTTCACGAACGGAAAACTCCTGAACAGCTTTAAACAACTCACTCAGAACTTCCGGATTCAACGCGTTCAAGGCATCTGGTCGGGAAATCTCGAGACAGCCGATGCCCGTTTCAAAGTCTGAGACCTTAACAAATTGCGCCATCGCTTTCCCCTGTTTGTACATTGGTAAAAATTGTTTTTAACAGCCTAATCCCAACCTGGCAAAGTGAACGATTTAAAAGTGACGCCATCAGCAGTCGTTTTTGATCGCGTTTTCCGGCGCCCATGGGTAGCATGGAATTCCATCAAAACCTTTTGCGAAAGTCCGCTTCTGCTGTCGCGTAAAACAACGAACGAGCGAACGACTCCTTTTTTGGGAGCGATCCACCAGCCCCGTCGAAAGTGATCAACCTCGATTTTGATCTCTGCAGGTGTACCCGCCGTGACATCCGAATAATGAACGGAGCTCAAAAAATAGCGATCCGAGTGGATGACCTGACGGAGGTGCGCGTCGGCCTGACGGACAAGCATCCATTGACTGCAGTATTGGCTCTGTTGGACTCCGTCCTTCCTGAGCGAAATGGGGTACCATTGCCAGTCGACTTCGATATTTTGTGCTTCAGCCCATGTTTTTAGCCTTGACTGTTTTCGTTTTTCCATCGCTTTGAAAAACACATTGTGTTGGTCCACACGCTCTGCGCGGAATAGTCCATACATGCACTGGTCGCCACGTTTTGTGGTCTGCTTGAGCAGCCAGAGTTCACCGCGGTGAATGGTTGTTTGCAATTCTTGAAATTCACTTCGATTGACCATCACCAATGACTTTTTTCGCCACGAAATCTTCTCGCGCTTTTTGACGATATGCTCCTGAACTTCGGTTTGAGTTGCCGGCGACTGCGAGCTCCGGCTGCGCCATAACCGGCTTACAGCAAAAATAATCAGCAACGCTGCGGACAAAATCAAAAATAGTCGCACAAACATAAAAAAAGCCCCAGATACTATGCTCTGGGGCTTCTCATAGTTCAGGACAATCTCAGCTCGGGCTGATCAACAATTTCCGATCCGTCAGGATGGATTATTGTTCTTTTTCAAGTACGTCCGACTCGGCAAAACACGGGGGTTTTCGCCTGTCGTTGCGCTTGTCAACGACGCATAGCTGGCTCCAAGATTTGCTTGGTTCTGCCCAGCGGAAATCAAGGAACTCTTGTTAATGCCGACTGCGGATCCTGTTTGGACCTGCGACTGCGGGTTCGAATCCTCGAACCGATTCACACCCGAGAGCGGAATTCTACCACCCGCAGACTGAAGTCCAACACGTGAACTCTCGCGCAATTGCGCAACCCGCCTCAGGCGAGAGAGCAGACGTTCTCCCGAATCAACAGATGCAACGAGCTTGTCCAGACCCGAAGCAACCTCGCGCTGATCGTTAACCGACGCTGAAGTCATCAGACGGCAGAGTTGACGGTGATCTTCAAACCAGTTTTCGAGATCTTTTACCAAATCATCGTTGTCTTGCGTGGCGCCCGACGGCGACACGTATACGACCTGTATGCCTCGCACAGCTCACCTCCTTTCGCTCACAAACGAAGCGCATGACCTTCGGCAGTTTGTCCCAAGACTTTACTGCAAATCGAAGAGCGCTCCCTACCTCCTATTTGCCTCTTCGGCAGGGATTCTGACAGCTTGAACACTTTTGCAAAAACTAAAGACGAAATTGGATGGGCTGAGAAATAGCAGTATTTCTGAGGATATACCGAGAAGCCAAAACCAGCTGATCGTGTTCGACGGAAGTCCGACAGAGAACAGTCACGCGGTCGTTGAGACTTTCCTCGACAAGCCAAACCAAAATCTCCCGCAGGATCAGCTCCATACGATCACTCGGCCGCAAGCGCAAATAGTCTCGAAGCCGAACGAAGTTGCCATGCGAGAGACGCCAGCGGGCGAGCGCAGAAAAGAACGCTTCGAGCATTTCGGTGTCAGGCGCAAGAACTACCGTGGATGCACGCAGGTTTAGAACACGGCGAAACATCTCCCGTAAAACGACAGCTATCGCATCCGAGACACCCTGCGTTTCGGCGATTTCACGCGAGCACCAAGGTTGTACAAGCGATGGCCCGTCGGCAGATGAAAAGTGAGGATGCACCCCCGAAAGAATCCATCTGCGGATTGAACGAACATCAATTGATTCAGACCTTCTGCGGAGTATTTGCCGCATGCGGCCGCCCGCCTCCGAGAATTCGGCCGCGCCGAGGAAGATTGGTTCTGATGAAAAGGGTAGAAGTGCTTCGCGCGAGACTGCACGCATCAACGTGTCCTTCAGAAAGACCGGTGATACTGCTAGTTCCGTGCTTGCTTTGCTGGATAGAACCGCTTGCGGCACAGCAGCAAAGAATCCCAAGCCCAAAACGGAGTCGGGCAAGTCGCCGTCACGCGAAAGCTCGTTTAAAAACATGTTCAAACGATGTTCAGATTTAAACAGGTACAGTTCCCTTTGCACCTTTTCATCCTTCCATGAACTATTCTAACGGCCGGAGCTGTGGCCTATTTTCTCTGGCTCTGGGCCGACTTTGCAACGCTGTCGAGAACGCCGTTTATAAAGCTGCCCGAGGCCGATGAGCCAAACTGTTTGCCAAGTTCGACTCCCTCGGAAATGATAACATCTTTGGGAACTTCAGATCGTGTCATCAATTCTGCAGTGCAAATTCTGAGGATTGCGAGGTCGACCCGAGCGATGCGCGAGAGCTTCCAGTTCGAGGCCGACGATTCGATGCGGGCGTCAACAGCCTCACGCTGTTCATTGAACGTCTGCACCGCCAGTCGGACGAATGGATGCAGTTGTTCATCAACCTCATTTTGCTGAAAAAAAGTCTGCATAACAGACTCCGGCAGAAACGTTTGCTGGGCCGCTTCCAGTTGATACACAAGTAGGACAGCAAATCTGCGCGCATCACGTAGTTGATTGGGCTTGAGCGCCGCCGCGGCGAAGCTCCATTGCGAGATCATTCGTTGCCTCCGGAACGGCTCAAGAGAGCGCGAGTTTCAATCATTTCTAGAACAGTCTCGGCTGTTTCAGCTCCCTTGTTGCCGGTTTTTCCACCCGCGCGATCCAATGCCTGCTCCAGCGTCTCGCAGGTCAGGATTCCAAATCCGACCGGCGCCGAACGGGCCAGCTGAAGGTTCATTAATCCGCTCGAGCATGTCGAACAAACATAATCATAATGGCTTGTTGAACCACGAATGACGGCTCCAAGAACAATCACACCGTCCACCTTCTGTGCATCGAAAAGCCATTGGGCAGCCAACGGAGACTCAAATGCACCCGGCACTTCGATTTCGACGATTTGCTCGCTCTTGATGCCCCTACGCTTGAGCAACGAGTGAGCACCTTCTGCCAGTCTCCGCGTCACCAACTCATTGAAACGACAGATAACCATGCCGATTTTGATAGGTTTTTGGCGAACTGACATAAACCACCCCAAACGAAAATTACACGACCGTCCCCCACCGTGGGGAGAGCGGGCTTACTCCAAATTTACGACTCGAGTAAATGGCGGGCGATGATCATTCGCTGGATTTGCGAGGTGCCCTCGTAGATTTGGAAAATTTTCGCGTCACGCATCAACATTTCTACAGGATATTCACGGTTGTAGCCGTATCCGCCGAAAATCTGGACGGCATCCGTCGTGATCCGCATGCACGAATCTGCCGCAAGCAATTTCGCGATTGACGCTGTGTACGTGTTTCGCTGGCCGCCATCGACTTCGTTTGCCGATTTCCAAACAAGCAGCCGGCTGGCTTCGATATCCCGCGCCATTTCAGCAATGATGAATTGCACCGCCTGATGTTCTGCAATCGGCTTACCAAAGGTTGAACGGTGTTTGGCGTAATCGATGGCACATTTCATTGCGCGCTCGGCAAGCCCAACAGCACCGCTGGCAACCACCGGGCGAGTTCTGTCGAAGGCGCCCATCGCAAGCCGAAAACCGTCACCCTCTTTTCCAAGCATGTACTTGGCAGGGATTTCGACGTTTTCAAAGGTCACACCGCGTGTGTCGGAGCAACGCTGCCCCATATTGTCTTCTTTCTTTCCGACAATCACTCCAGGAGTGTTTGCAGGCACAACAAATCCGGTCATGCCCTTATGTCCAGCCGCGGGATCGGTTTTCGCAAGAACAAAAAACCACTTGGCATAGCCGGCGTTGGTAATCCACATTTTGGAACCGTTGATGACGTACTTATCGCCAATCTTTTTTGCGGTTGTTTTGATGCTGGCGACATCAGATCCAGCTCCCGGCTCTGTCACGCAGTAGGCAGCCATGTGAGGCTCATCAACCATGGGAGCCAAAAACTCTTTCCAGATTGTTTCGTTTCCGCCGAGAATGACAGGCACTCCGGCCAATTCGTTAGCGAGCGCCGCAGTGCAAAAGCCGGCACTGCCAGTTGCAAGTGCCTCACCGATCAGCGAATGGCCGAAAACCCCGAGTCCGAGACCACCCACAGATTCAGGAACGAATGCATTGAGCAAGCCAAGCGAATGTGCCTTTGCGAGAAGGTCTGTAGGAAATCGAGCAGTTTCGTCGAGCTCACGTGCCTTGGGCCAGACTTCCTTGTTTGCAAAGTCGTGAGCGAGGTCAAAAAGTGCCTGAAATTCGTCACTGAGTTTAAACATAGACATAAAATGAACCCCCCGGTGTTACCTCAGCAGTCTATCACCGGCCTCCAACGGACGCCTCGCATCATCTCCAAAGGTTTGGCACGTCAATAGCGCCACGCATCCGTCAATATGATTTGCTGTACAGTCAGTCTGCAGTGCTAAAATCAAAGCACATTAATTTGCTTTCAGGCGGGAGGTTAAGTCACCAATGGGTGCTGGCAAATCTAGCTTTATGAAAAGTGTGTTCAACGGAACCATTCCTGAATCACAGCTGCATCATTTTCCATTTTTCAACACAAACCGCGAAGAAGAATTTCGCCTCGTCTCGCAGTCGATCGGCGACTGGCTGAAAGACAACGTTGATCCCATGAAGCTTGACGACGAGAAGAAACTTTCGCCGGAAATTCTTCAGGGCCTGCGCGAAATGGGTCTGTTTGGACTCATCATTCCAGAAATCCACGGCGGGTCTGAATTCACGCAGACACTCTATACGCGCACCCTTGAACTCATGAACAAGCACGAAAGCTGTGTGACTCTGACGGTGGGCGCGCACCAGTCGATTGGACTGAAGGGCCTCTACCTTTACGGCAACGAAGCACAAAAAAAGAAGTACATGCCAAGGCTGGCGACCGGCGAGATGATTGCCGCATTCGCGCTGACCGAACCTACCGCGGGTTCGGATGCCGCGGGTATCAAGGCGCGGCTGGTCAAAGATGGCGATCACTACATCCTCAACGGTTCAAAGCTGTGGATTACCAACGGTGGCTTTGCCGATTTTTTCACGGTGTTTGCCAAGGAAAACGTTGACGGTGAAGACAAAATCACCGCAATTATGGTGACCCGTGACATGGGTGGCGTGAGCCATGGTCCTGAGGAGCACAAACTCGGCATCAAGGCTTCGAGCACCGTCGAGGTTTACTTCAAAGATGTCAAAGTGCCTGCAGAAAACGTTCTTGGAAAACCGGGCGACGGCTTCAAGATTGCGATGGGAATTCTCAACCAAGGACGCCTCGGTTTGTCGGGAGGCGCACTCGGAACAATCAAGGCTGTAGTCGACCAGTCTGTGACCTATGCGAAAAACAGAAAAGCGTTTCAGCATGCCATCGCCGAGTTCGGCGTTATTCAAGACATGCTCAGCGAGATGATGTGTCACGCGTATGCCGTCGAATCGATGACCTATTTCACAACCGCGCTGGTTGATGCCGGTGACATCGATTATTCAATCGAGGCCGCAATCTGCAAAGTTTATGGAACAGAGGCTGCGTGGCGCGTGCTGAATCTTGGAATGCAAATTCACGGCGGCAACGGCTACATGAAGGATTACGGCCTCGAGCGCCGTTTGCGCGACAGCCGGATTGGAATCATCTTCGAAGGAACAAACGAAATTTTACGCATGTTCCTTGCGATGACAGGGCTCAAGGAACCCGCCAGCGAATTCAAACGCATCGGCAAAGAACTGCAAAGCCTGCAAAACATCCGCAACCTCGAGTCGCTCAACGATGCGATCGGAAAAATTGGTGTCATTTCGGAATTCGCCCTTAACCAAGTGCGGCAGTCGGTTGTCAGTGAAAAATTGGAAGGCTTTCATCCGTCACTGGAAAAGGAAGTCAGCCGGTTGTCTGACTCAGCCAAAGCTCTTGCGACGGCGGCAAACAAACTCATCCGCCAGTATGGGCAAAAGCTTGTCGACGAGCAGATCCAGCTCTGTCGTCTGGCGGATATCGCCATCGATACCTTTATGATTGCCGCTGTGTTGTGCCGTATCAACTCGGTGCTCGAAAAATGCGGCGGGCCGGAAAAGAATGCCACCGAACTTTCTGTGGCGCAGCTTATTGTCAGAAACGCAAAAGCCCGAATCAATCAGAACGTCTACAGTATTAAGGCCAATCGGGATGCCGAGGTCAAACAAATTGCTCAATATCTCTGCGAGGTTGAGCGCTATCCTTTTGAACTCAGCAAAATTTCATAAACTGCGCCGCAAAACGGCGTTGGAATTCCGACTCGCCCGACCTCAGGTTTGACCGCGGACGTCCGAACCCACTCTCGCAGACAGGAGGTCTTGCGAATGGGTTCGTTTCCAACATCGGGTTATGCCTGGATGGCCACCACCGGAGCTATTGTCTGCTTCGCTTTGGTATACTCCTCATTCATTGTTCGTAATTTCAGCATCAGGTCGGCCCGACATCCCGTACGTCGACTCGGCCGATCGATTTCAGCCATGAGCCGCGCAGGGCGCGGCAGCCGTGTGAGACGATTCGAATCCATTGCGCGCGGTGTTGTGAGCGATGTTGAAGATGCGCTTCAGCCACCCTTGTGCCACAGACACGCTCGATCATTTCTGCCAATACTTTCTGATGTCCGCAGACGCGGCCAGCTGCTGCTGCAACAACAGACAAACGCACACCGTGTCGCATCTCCCGACAGAGAGCGGGACCTGACAAATCTGGTTATGCGACTCTTTACTCTGGAGGCACAGCTCAAAGCATTGCCAAAGCCGTCTGTCACAATCGAAGAAGTTTTATCTGGAAAGTTTGAGTAATAAGGAAGCCCGACGCATGTTCAAAAGGACTCAACAAATGACCAAAAGTGCGCAACCACTGTCACACGAACACACACTCGCATCAGCTGCTCGTCCGCGCCGGCGGCCCGATGAAATCTGGCACTGCCGCGAATATTGGACCGGTGACTCACGCGATGGCCAATACACGAACGGCGATGGCTACCATTATTTCGAAATGCGTGGCGACGGCGTGATTGTTAAGGCACTCGAGTACTACGAGACCGAAGACGGTGAGGAGCGCACCAACGAGGTGCCCGAGCTCGTGGGGATCAATTGGTACGAGTTTTTTGGCTTCGACGATGATGAGTTGCTCGAGGACGTCCCCGAGCACGAATTTACGTACGTCGAGCAGCTCATCCGAAAAGCCTGACTGAGTCGTTCGCACCGACTCCCAACATCCGACCCTGTGAATAATTGCCAAGCCCGCAAAGCTGATTAAATTGTCAGGTGACGTGAGCGGGTCTTGGGGGTTGGTATGAACTATTATGAATTGCTGGGGATTTCGAAAACCGCCAGTGAAGATGAAATTAAAAAGGCGTATCGCAAGCTGGCGATGCAATTTCATCCCGACCGAAATCCCGGAAACAAGCAAGCAGAAGAAAAATTCAAGCAGATTTCTGAGGCCTATGCCGTACTCTCGGACAAGGACAAGCGACGGCAATACGATATGTTTGGCGACTCTGCCTTTCAGCAGGGTGGTGGATTTCGTGAAGATGTCTTCCGTGGAGCCGATTTCAGCAGCATCTTTCGCGAAATGGGATTCGGTAACGTCGACTTTGAATCCATGTTCGCCGGCATGGCCGGTGGCGCAGGAATGGGTGGAGGTGCGGCAGGACGAGGCCGCGCATCGGGCTTTCGCGGAGGTGGAGGATTCAGAACCGGAGGGGGTGGCTACAGAACTCCTCCAGGCTTTGACACCTCCTTTGATGAACAGGAATCATTTGACGTCGAACAGGAACTCACCGTCGGCTTCATGGATGTCTATCACGGCGGCGAACGTCAGGTCGTGCTCAACCTGCGGGGCGGTGAAAAGGTCAACGCACGCATCAAAATTCCAGCGGGTGTGGAAGATGGAAAGCTGCTGCGCCTGAAAGGACAGGGACTCAGCAAACCGAACGGCCAACGCGGTGACCTGTATCTCAAAATCAAAATGAGCGAACATCCCGAATTTCATCGCACCGGCGCGGACGTCGAATGTGACACCCTCGTACCATTCTCCACACTTGCATTGGGTGGACAAATCATGGTCATGACACCGCAGGGTGCAAAGAAGACGACTCTCAAAGCAGGCATGAAGAGCGGAGTGAAGATCCGCTTGAAGGGACTGGGCTTCGTCAAAGAACAGGGAAGCGAACGCGGCGACCTATATGCCCGCATCACCGTGCAAACTCCAAATGAAAGCGAACTAACGCCGGAGCTCGTAGAGTTGCTGGAAAAATTAAAACAAATTGGTTTCTAAATTTTGCCCGAATAACCCTGAACTGCTATCGTTCCCTCATCGATTGAGAGGGGCGAATTATGACAATGAGCTGGACGTTCAGAAATATCAGCGCGGACGAAGCAAAGACCATTTTGCAACAAGAACTCCAGGCTGCCGGAGTGCCATCTTTCGCGAGTGTTTCCTGGGAACAAAATACAATGCTGGTGCGTATTGAAAAAGGCGGAAAGAGCGAGTTCAAGCTCGCGCTGCAAAGCCAGGGCGCCGACACTAAATTCGTCGAAACAAAAAGAGACGTCGCCCTTTTTCACAAACCATTTGTCGGACGAGTGGAAAGTTTTGTCGATCAAATTTTGAACAAAGCCGGAGCAGCAAAAGCCTGAACCACCATGCCTGAAAACTCTCAGCCGGCATTTGGACAACGAGTCGCCCGCACAGAGACAGCAAAACTGCGTGCTCTCTCGCTGGCAGCGTGTCTCGCTGCAGCTGCTTGTACACACACAACTGAACAGGACAATGCTGGCAACTCGAATCAGTTGCAGTCATCGGCACATGGCAAAAACTTCCTAAAAAGCGACTCTCTCACCAACGACACTCTCATAAAATTACTGCCGGAAAATATTTCGAGCGGCAAAAGATTTGCAAACAGCGCAATCGGACAACGCCTCACGCGCATGACGGGCCGAGAATTCACACCCCATGATGTGCAAACACTGACAGCACTTCGCGCGCTCCTGATTGCACAACGGGAGGCCCGCGAGCAGCGCGCGGCTCAGACTCGCGAGCTTGCGAAACTCGTGCTCAAGACCGAACACCTGAGCACGCAGATTTATGCAAAGGCATTGCGTTTTTTGGCGCTAGCAGATGTCATGACACTCTCGGAAGATACGAACGTCGGCGAGGAAATGCTTGCACGTCATCCGAAATCTGAATTCAATTCTTTTCAGGCTCTTCAGTGTTCCATCGCGTGCCAGACCCACGGATGGCAGATTCTTGCACGCGAGGACAGCGCAATACTGACTGCAGCGGGCTATCGGCAGAGGCTCCTCAGTGAAGAGGCATTTGCCACGGTTGGTCAGCAACAGCCGTCTTGGCTCAAGACGATTTTTTCGCAATCCATTCCCGTTGCCAGTAAAAAAGACAAAGTTGAAGACCAGGGAAAGCCTAAGCAAAGTGACACACCTGTCCAGCGTGTCTCGCGCTTGCGGGCGCTGGTGGAAAACAAGCAGTGGACTCAGGCGTCGCTGTTCGCGAAAAAAATTCTCGGCGAACGATCTGGACAGAGCCAGACAACCAACTCGAAAAACGAATGCCCGGCTGATGCATTGTATGCGCAGTATGCAATCGCGCAGGCAACTCGTATTGCACAGGACCGCAAGACGTTTGCACGCCTACAGGATGAATTAGTCAGAGAACTCGATCGCAGCCGCTGCTCTCCTGAGGCGTTTGCCTTCGACAAAGAACAATTCGACTCCTTCAAATTAGACGCAAGGCTTTGGCTTGCGAGACTTCAATGGGAACAAAACAAAAATCCTGAGGCTTTTCACTCTGCGCGGCAAGTTCTCAATGAAGCCACCGTGCTGCAGGCATGGGAACATGTGATTGATGCCGCAAAGGTGCTTATCGGTCGCGTCGGTTTCGAAATGCTCAACCCTACCGAGAACATCAGTTTTCTGTCTGCGCTAGAGCCCGTTTCCTCGACAGCAGACTCCGAAGACTTTCAAGTATGGCTCATCTCGCGGCGTGGACTGATGCAGTTTCTCGACGGTGATTTCGCCTCTGCGCAAAAGTCGTTTGAGCGCGTGATCGATTTGACCAGCGACACTTCGATGCGGGCGATGGCCTTCTACTGGATTGGCCGATCGCACCATGCAGCCAATCGTCTCAACGACGGCGAAAACGCCCTTCTCTCTTCCGGCATGACCGATCCCCTGAGCATCTATGACATCTTCTCGGGCCAGTTGATGGCGCGGGATTCGGGAAGGGCATCGACACAGGCAAAACAGGCATTTTACTCGAGCTGGCAGACAGAGCACGAAAGCTGGCTTCAACTCAACGAACGTCAGCCGTTAAAAATTATTGCATCCACTCAGCCGCGGACGCGGCTCACACTTCAAAGCGAAAAAATTCCGTCGACGGTAAGCTCGCAATCTCAATTCGACAATTCACTTGAAACAGCAATAATGGTGATCGCCCTGCTGAGAGCTGCGAATCCGGCAATGACTCAGGATGAGTTTTCGCAGTTTTTGGCTCAATCGACTGAACTTCTTCCCAGCCTGCTCAAAGGCGAAACAGTGCGGCTGCGTCAGTCTTTTCAACGACAAAATACCCTGCACGACGAAGTCATTCCGCGCGCACATCAGGTTGCTTGGCTCACGCACATGTTGGGTGATCATTCGAGTTCCATCCTGTTTGTCGGGCGCTTGCGCGAGACACTCGGATGGGACAGTGATTATCTGCCATTCTTGTACTTCATTTTTTACCCGCGGCCATTCTCGCAAGAATTCAATGCCGCAGCCGAAAAATGTTCAGTGGACGTAGATCTGCTCTATGCAATTGCCAGACAGGAAAGTCTTTTCCAACCTGCTGTCAGAAGCCACGTCGGCGCAGTTGGACTGATGCAGCTGCTTCCGACAACGGCGAGTCGTGTGCTGACAAAGACTGCCGGCATGGCTGCCAAAGAGAAGTTCGACCTCACAAACCCTGCGACAAATACAATCGCCGGCGCCTGTTACCTTAAACAGCTTTTGGACCGCTACAACAACAATATGACCTTTGCTGTAGCTGCTTACAACGCCGGAGAAGCGGCGGTCGACAGCTGGGTGGGCAAACGACAAAAACTAGCCGACATGCCTTTTTTCATTGAATTCATTCCATTCGCCGAGACAAAAACATACGTCCAGCGGGTGCTGAGAAATTATTACAACATCAAATGGATTTATCGCTCTTCTCCGGAGAAGTGAGCTCTTGAGAGGGCGCAGAGTTCAGTTCACCCTGTGCCACACTTCCGCCGGCGGCCTGAACGGTCGGGAGCAGATTAGACTCGCCCTCCGTCTCAGTGGTGTCGGATTGGACCTCGGTTGCTGCATGCGCGGCAATGCTTGGTTCTTCCGTTGTGGCTGAATTTTCCTGATGATGCTTTGTTTCTTCGGGGTCTGTGGTGTGTGAGCGCGCGGGTTGTTCGTGCTGCTGTTCAGTCAGAAGGTCACGCGCCACCTGATCTCGAACATCCAGCCACGAGCGCTGCAGATCATTCGTTACACCGCGAAAGTTGTTCCAAGCTTTGACCATTTTTCGCATATTTTTGGGAAGGTCCTCGTTGCCGAATAACAACAAGGCAACGAGAGCTACGACGAGAACTTCTCCTCCGCCGATTCCAAACATACGAAAACTCCCGCTTGGACCTCGACGAATTACTTTTTGGCCAGCTCAGCTTCAATCAGTCGGACAAATTCAGCGCGATCGACAGCACCACCCAACTTTCGGCCATTTACAAAATACGCCGGTGTGCCATTGATTCCAATATTTTGTCCGTCCGCCGCATCTTTGAGAACCTCGGCTTCCATCTTTGGATCCTTAAGGCACTCTTCAAATTTGCCTGCATCCAAAGACAATTTACCTGCCAGCTCTCTGTAAAGAGAGATATTGAGGCGTGCGTAGTTTTCAAACAGCGCATTGTGCATTTCAAAATACTTGCCTTGAGCCCCCGCACAGTTGGCTGCCACAGCGGCCGGGAGTGCCTCAGGGTGGATTTCGCGCAACGGAAAGTCACGATAAACCCAGCGCACTTTACCTTTGTACTGCTCGACGATTTCCTTCAACGTCGGAACCATGCGCGCACAGAATGGACATTGAAAGTCGGCAAATTCAACGATCGTGACCTTGGCATCTTTTGGCCCAAGGAAGTAATTGCCCGCGTCGTCCACATCAAGCTTGGGCTCGACCGGACGGCGCACTGCAACGCGTATTGCGCCGGAGTTCTTTGCTTGTTCGACAAGCTGTCTGAAAACACCCTCGCGCTGACGTCCTTCCAAATAGGCGCGTACCTGTTCAGCCCGCTGATTCTCCGGGATGCGTTGCAACGCCGGATTTGCCTTGTTCTCTTCCAGAAAACTCTGAATTTCAGCAGCGGGTACGCTCACTTTATCGTTGAAATAGGCAGCTTGTGCTTCCTCAACTGAGGCAAACTTGCGCTCGGTTTTCATCTTTTCGAAAAATTCAGACACGTAACGCTGGATGAGAATCTGTTCTGCAGCATTGAAGACCTGCATTTCAGCTTCATAAAGCTTTTGTGCTTCGCTGCCGTTGAGCTGCGCACGCTGCACCTGTGTTGAACCAAAACTGCCAAGCGAGCCGCTGTCACCAGCCGCAGGTGCTGCGACTGCCTCGGACGGTGAAGATGGAGAGAATGGAAGACGTGATGAAATACGCTCTTTGTCGAGTGCAAATAACGGGACGAGACCAAGAAGTCCGCCCAGCACGAAAGCGGCACCGATAAGAACCTTGCTCTTTGACATGTTCATACTCTCCAGATTCAAACTAATTAACGGAATTTACCTTCCAGTTCAGAGATATCCCTACGATACGCGGATTCTTCGGCGACGCCAACGACATCAGGGAGTGTTTTAGCAAACTCAAGCGTCTTCAGCGCGTCTGCCTTGCTTTGCACTTTGCTTTGCACTTCTGAGAGGTAGATGTGGTTCAGTTTGCTTTCCGGTGCCAAAGAAACCGCCTTCTTGAGGTCGTCCATGGCAAGTTTGTTGTCGCCGATGGAAACTACTCCGGGCAATTTATTGTAGAGACGGCCGCGCACACGCAGCGGACCTGCGAAGTGATATTTGGCGTCGATTTTGATGGCCTCGGTTAGGGCGTCACGCATCGGTTTGGCGGAACTCAGCGCGTTAAGAATTCCCTTCGCTATCCCCCAGCCGCCAAGAGTGACGGCATACCAGTAGTGCCCCTCAACCCGGTCGGCTGCCAACTTGCGAGCCTTTTCGCCGGACTCAGTTCCCACCTGGAAGACTTCCATTTTCTCGGCCGAACTGCTTCCTTTCGGCAGCGCGAAAAAGCCGCCGTAATAAGACATGCGCGAAATACGCCAAAGAACTTCGTAGTCATCGGGCAAAGCCGGTTTCTTTTTCAGGAATTCGATAATTTTAGAATGAATTTCGTGACGGACGTTCCAAGCTGCATCCAACGACTTTACGTTGCTCTCAAGAACAATCTGAGCCGCGGATTGTGCGGGGGTCACTGCGGTGGCTGTGGGAGTTTGGCCCGCAGGCGCGGCACCGGCGGGTGTCGAAGTCCCCGCATTAGCTGCAACAGCGTGCAAACTCGACAATGCAGGGATAGAAAGTACGCAACTCAGAAAGACGGAACGAACACGACAAGCGGACTTCATCTTTTGATCTCCTATTGCAGAGATCAAAGATATTGCTTGAGTGCCTCCACCTTGTCGAGCTTCTCCCATGGAAACTGACTGCGGCCGAAATGACCGTATGCGGCTGTTTCGCGGTAGCTGAAACCATGTTTTGCGGGATGCTTAAGATCGAACTGCGCGATGATATCCGCGGGCTTCATGCGGAATGTCTCGCGCACGGCAGCTTCGATCTTCGTACGGCCGATTTTCTCGGTACCGAACGTCTGAACATTGACACTCACAGGATCAGCTACGCCGATCGCGTAAGCAATTTGCACCAGTGCGCGGTCTGCAAGACCGGCGGCGACGATGTTCTTTGCGATGTAGCGACCCAAATATGCGGCAGAGCGGTCGACCTTGCTGGGGTCCTTGCCCGAAAATGCACCACCGCCATGCGCGCCGTGTCCGCCATACGTGTCAACGATAATTTTGCGGCCGGTCAGGCCGCAGTCGCCCTGTGGTCCGCCGGTGACGAAGCGCCCCGTGGGGTTGATAAAGTAACGTGTCTTGGAATCGAGAAGATTCGCCGGAATTGTTTTCTTGACCACTTCGTCGACGACGTACTGGTGAAGCTTTTCAAGGCTGACGTCGGGAGTGTGCATCGTGCTGACAACCACTGTGTCAACACGCTTGATAACACCGTTGTGGTACTCGACAGTAACCTGAGATTTGGCATCCGGACGCAGGAAAGGAACTTTTTCGACTTTGCGCTTGTGCGCAAGGTTGCTAAGGATGTTTTGCGCATACTGCAGAGTCGCCGGCATCAATTCGGGCGTTTCGTTGATAGCATAGCCGAACATCATGCCCTGATCGCCTGCACCCATTTCCTTGTGCAGACCCTCACCCTCGTTCACACCGACGGCGATGTCGTGCGACTGCGCATCGACAGCGACAATCACACCGCAGCTACGGTAATCGAACCCGTTTTCCGGATCGTCATAACCAATCTCGCGAATCGTTTCGCGGGCGATGTCGGCGTACTTGCGCGCCTTCATTTTGCATTCATCGTTGGTGGTGATCTCACCCGCAATAACAACCAGACCGGTTTTTACAAGCGTTTCGCATGCCACGCGCGCATGCGGATCGTATTTCAGAAGTTCGTCGAGGATTGCGTCCGAAACCTGGTCGGCAACCTTGTCCGGATGACCTTCCGAAACGCTCTCGGAGGTAAAATAAGTGATTTCGGGATTGGATGACTGCATTGCAGCATGACTTCTGAACATAAAACACCTCGCACGGGTGAACGGTGAACAAGTTTAAAAAACGAGGAGAATCTGTAAGCCGGATTCTGTCGACGACCACAATTTCTCTTGCTCACACCGTTACCGGCGGAGTCCTTGCAACCAACCCGGGCGTCAAACGGATCGAGCCAATCCTTCGCCCCTATTTGGTTTTGCTTCGGGTGGGGTTTGCCAAATGCCGTGTCGCCACGGACACCCGTGAGCTCTTACCTCACGATTTCACCATTGCCGGACTTGCGTCTTAGGCTTTGTATTTTCTGTTGCACTTTCCGTCGGGTTACCCCGCCTGGCCGTTAGCCAGCACCCTGCTCTTTGAAGTCCGGACTTTCCTCACTCATGTCTCTGATAAGACACGGCGCTGCAGCCCGATCCTCCTCGTTGGGGCCGTCATAGCCCACCACCCCCCTGACTTCAAGCAGGATATTTAAACAGTTTGCGCGGACGACCGTCGGTTAAAAATGGCCCTGATTTGCCCGGAACTGATGTGAGCATAAAGGAGACCCACCGCCGTGTTTACGAGCAGAAGAACAGCGCTTTGCAGCACCCCTGCCGAGGCTACGAGAGCGGGAGAAACTGCGAAAATACCGAAAATTGACGCCATGATCAGCTGGTATCCGCCGATTCCGGCAAAGCCCAAAGGTAGCAGGGCTGACAGCGAGATCAGCGGGTACGCGCAGACGATCTGCAGAAAACTGAGCGACTCGCCAATCGCAAGAGCCGATAAATATAAGGAAAGACTGGTTAATAGGAGACTCGACATGCTGATGAGCAAGGGTACGAGCAACCTCCGCGGATGGCGACTGGCGGCATCAACATCGTGCCGAAGTGTCTCAAAATGCCCGAGAATCATGTTACGCCAACGCCCAGAAAACGACTGAGCGGCAAGTCCGTGCACTTTCCAGCGGCGTTCCAAATTCCGCAACAGGCCCAAGCGCACCAATAATGGTGTGGTCAGCAAAAGGAACGAGCCAATGCCGGAGCTGAGCAACAAAAACCCCGGTCCATTCAGGAGCCCAGACTGTCCGTCCCGTGAAATTGACTGAAAGCAGAGGTAAGCGGAAAAAATAAATCCCAAAACCAGAATTCCGAGGAATCCGATCAGCCGGTCGGCAAATGACGCAATCGCAAGCCTCGCCTTGATGCCGGCCAAACGACCCGGTTGACCATTCGCCTTTGGCGCGGCGGATTGACTGCCCACCATCAATCCGACCCGCAAAACTTCGACAACAGCGAGCGAACCGGGGGCCCACTGCCCGACTGCGGTGCTGACAAAGGTCGCAGAACTCACCTGCCGCAACGGCGCAGAAATACCCAAAACGCGGAGCAAAGCGGAATATCTGATCATCATGACAAAGGCCGTCAGCAGCTGAACGCCGGCAATCATCAAAAGTATAAGCGGACGACTTTCAAACGCGTTGACAATATCGCCCGTTCGCAAAAAACCAAGACGATGCATTAAAAACAAAAAGCCGATGCAGAGTAAAAAAAGCACCAGGGTGCGCAACAAGATTTTCATGTGCGCGGCTCTCCCGTATCGGCGCGGCGATCATTTTCAGGATCGATACCGAAGCTTTTCAACTTGCGATAAAGATGACTGCGCTCAAGACCAATCCTCTCGGCGGTCTTGGATATATTGTAGTCGTTGTCGCGCAGCTTGCTGATGATGAACTGCTTTTCAAATTCAGCTCGGGCATCGCGAAAATTGTCGACCGAAACCCAGGATGGAAGAGTGATTCCAGAAGAATCACGCCGTTCGGAGAGTCCATCCGGAAGATGGTGAGCGTCGATAATCTGGTCGGCAACCATGATGCTCAAACGCTCCATGATATTCTTGAGCTCGCGAATATTTCCAGGCCAGCTGTAAGCAAGCAGACAACGCTCTGCCGCCGACGAAAACCGCTTTGTCGGCACGCCTTCCTCGGCACTGAATATGCCAATGTAATAATTCGCCAGAGCGATGATATCCTGACCGCGTTCGCGCAACGGTGGCAGCTGAATCGGAATTACATTGAGGCGGTAAAACAAATCCTCACGAAACTCACCCTTGCGGATTGCCTCCTGAAGATTTTTGTTCGTCGCGGCAATCACCCTGACATCGACGTCAAGTGAATCGTCACTGCCAATCCGCTCAAAGCGCTGCTCTTGAAGCACACGCAGCACCTTGCTCTGCACCTTGAGCGACATATCGCCAATCTCATCGAGAAAAATCGTACCGCTATTGGCTTGTTCGAATTTACCGCGTTTACTCTGCATGGCTCCGGTGAAGGATCCCTTTTCAAAACCGAAAAGCTCCGACTCGATGAGATCCTCGGGAATCGCCGCGCAGTTAATCGCAACAAATTGTTTTCGCGAACGCTGGCTTCTCTCATGAATTTGTCGCGCGACATTTTCCTTGCCTGTGCCGTTCTCGCCGGTGATCAGCACAGTTGAGTTTTTTCCGGCCACAACTTCGACAGTCTCACGAACTTGGGTCATGGCCTTGGATTCGCCGATGAGCCGGTAACGCTTCTCCATGCGCATCCGCAGATTCGCATTTTCCGCACGCAATGAGCGGATGCGCAAAGCGTTCTCGACACTCATCAGCAATTTTTCAAGGCTGAGGGGTTTTTCCAAAAAGTCTATGGCGCCCAAGCGGGTCGATTTGACCGCAGTCTCGATATTCGCATGGCCCGAAAGCATAACGACACTGACATCGTTGCCCTGTGCGCGGATCTTTTCGAGAACCGACAATCCGTCGATATCCGGCAACCAGACATCCAGCAAACAAACCTCAGGCATTTCACGGTTGAGCAATTTGAGGCCGCTTTGCGCGTCGTGCGCGACAGAGACCTTGTGGCCTTCATCGCGGAGGATGTCGGCAATCATGGAACAAATCTCCCGTTCATCATCAATGATCAGCACTTTGCCCGTGTATGACGAAACGTTCTCGTTGTTCTGTATGTTCAAACCATTCTCCCCGCAGAAGCCTCAAGCCGGAAGGGCGATGCTGAATATCGTACCACGCGGTTCATTGGCTGACACCCAGAGGCGCCCTCCATGCTCATGAACAATCTGCTGAACAATCACCAGACCAAGCCCCGTTCCAGTGCGTTTGGTGCTAAAATAGGGCTCAAAAATCCGCTCACGAACGGCCTCGGGAACGCCATGCCCCGTGTCGACCACGGAGATCTCAACCTCCGGACGAGCGCCTTGCTGCACCTGCACCCTGACTACGACGCTCTTGGCGTCTTCGAGCCCTGATGAGGCAGAGACTGCATTCGAGATGAGATTAAACAGAGCACGGCTGACTTGCTCAGGATCATAACGGAGCTCAATAACCGGAAGCGGAGTCTGAGCAGCAATCCTTTGAAAGGCACCCGAGGCCTCGTCAAAACACTCAAGCATGACGTTGACCTGTTCAAGGTTGTCGGAGAATCCGGCAACCGTCAGCCGCAATGTGTCGAGGATATTTCCAGTCTTCAGTCGCGGACCGGGCATGCGCGCAACAGAAACAAACTCATCAACAAGCTGACGGATCGTGTCCGAGGACTGAACGATCACGCGCAGACTTTCACGCATGATCTCATGCTCCTCTCCTTGTACCTTACCGAGAATTCTTCTTTCCAGCCTCTGTGCTCCAAGCAGAATAGGCGTCAGTGGATTCTTGATTTCATGGGCGACCTTGCGAGCCACTTCACGCCATGCAGCAAGTCGCTGTGCACGCGCGATGTCTGTCACATCCTCGATGATGACAAGAAATGCTTTCTGTTTATTGGGCTTGACTAGCGCGTGCGCCGTGACGACCAGCTGACAATCCCTTGCAAAAATTCTACCGGAAAATTCACTGACAACACGGCGCTCGACGCCGTCTATCAACGGAAGCAGCAATAATGGCCTCAGCCAGTTCAGATAAAAATCACGCGGAAGGAGATCTCCCAGCGGCCTGCCCTGTGCTGTGCGTTCTTCCATGAGGAACAACCGTTCCGTGGCCGGATTGCAGGCTTCAAGCCGGAGCTGATCATCGACGGCAAGAACGGAAGCCTGAACCTCCTGCAATACCGATGCATAATATTCAGTCTTCTCACTGAGCAGAGCCGCCTTGACCTCCAATTCATGCGAGGATGCACGGGCACGCTGATTTGCATCACGTAGGTCAAAAACCATCGAACGGAAACTTCGCGCCAGCTGGCCAAGTTCATCATCTGAGACGATGTCATCTATTTTTACTTCGTAATTTCCGGCGGCAACCGATTCAGTGGCCAGTGCCAGCGATTGCAGAGGACCCGTCAACTCGCGAGCGATGGTCACTCCCAGCCAGAGCGCAGAAAAGATCAGCAGCACCGTGATGGCACCGAGCAGGATGTAATAACTGAGCCGCAACAGCTCGATGCCCGGCTGCGCCTGCGAAACCTCGAGTGTCAGAAACTGCCACTGCGTGTGGATCGTCGGCGGCGCGACAATACCGACAAATTTATCGCCGTTGCGCGCGACAGCGACAAATCTGGTTTTGTTGAGTGGCAGCCATTTTGGTTCGTCACTCAGTTCGGATCGATTTTTGAAGATGACGGATTGAATTTCAGGAAGAAAATCTTTGTATCTGTCGTTGAGGACGAGCGACGTCTTGCCTACTTCGTCAACAGGAATCACGAAGTCCACCAACTGTTTTTGTGCCGGCGAGTGAACAGAGTTCGCAAGTACTGCAAGAAGTTTTTCGCGGTATTCGGCTTCACTTTTCAAACTCGCCGTCGACGTCTGCTCGACACTCGGTGGCAGCCAGCGCTCAAAGTGGGCATTGACGAATTTTGTCGAGATGTAGAGTAGAATGAGGGTTGGAACCAAAGAGAAGAACAGGAAAAGAGTGACCAGACGAGTGCGCAGCGAACTTCCGAATATAGCCCTTTGCCGCTCGACGACCAGCTTGACCGCATTGCGGAAACTCAAAAAAATCAAAACAAATGCGAGCAGTGCGTTTAGGTTCACGACACTGAAAAACAAGATCACCGAAAGAAACGACTGGTTCTGCAGTACGGCGGTCAGTCCGTCAAAGATTCGCGTTTCAATCCACGTTCCCAGAACGAACAATGACAATGCAAATAGCAGGGCACTGGCCAGTCCGATGACACGCGTCGTGTTGCTCATTTTTGAGTCGCTCCCGTGCTGCCCTGCTTGAAGGTCAATTCTCGCCCGACGGAACAATGCGGACGTCTGACCATTCCGGATGGTTGGCCATCTGCTGCGAATCCGGCACACCGCCGGCGCGGCGGAGTGATTCGGGAAGCGGAATTGGTTTGCCGCTTTTCAAGTCAACAGAAACGAGGCGCAGTTGAGCGATAAAATGAGTCTGACGATCCATGTCGAGAAAGGACTCAGTGCCTTCATTGACTTGTGTTTGCCGATCGGCGCTGACAATCTTCTGGATCACTTTCAGGCTGCTTTTACGGACGGCAACAAGTCGGGTTTCGACGCACATTTTCGCACCGAACTGCAGCGGAGATAGATACTTTCCATGAATTTCGGCCACAACGAAGGCAATTCCGTCCTTAAGGCACTGTTCGAACGGAACGCCAATTTCGCGCATAGCATGGCATCGTGCCCGCTCAAGATATTTGAGATAGTTGGGATGATGAACAACTCCACCTCCATCGATGTCCTCAAATTGGACCTCAATGGGCAGGCGGCAGGTCGAATTCCAACGCATGAGGGGTCCCCGGGTAGAAAATGGTTTTGAATTTTGCTGAAGCACTTGAACGTCTACTACCTGTTGTTGACGACGTCTATTCGCGCTGGTCGAAGGATCGTGACCAGCTGCAGGCAGCGCACGAGGCGCATCCCGAAAGTCCGCGCATCAGCTGCAAAAAAGGCTGCGGGGCCTGCTGTCATTTCCCAATCATTCCGGCGACTGCCGGCGAGGCCTTTGTACTGTTGGCTCGCCTGCTTGCCGAAGGACAATCGGTCACGGACCTGCATGCACGGTTTATGCCCTATGCCCGCCGATATCTCGAACGTGCCGTGCGAGAAAATTCTCTGCCCATGACCGACGAACAGCAACGGCTTTTTCTGCGCGAGAAACTTCCATGCCCGATGTTTGTCTCCACTCCGGAGACCGGCGCCCTCGGCGGTCATTGCGGGATTTTTCACATCCGGCCACAGATCTGTGACTTCTTCCACAGCCTCGACCACCCTGATCTTTGCCTTCACAAAAAGCCACATGGCTCTTTTGCCGACATCACCCAGCGTGGGCATGAATCGCTCGACGAGTTGCGCGATGCCGAACGCAGCGTTTTTGGCAGGAGCACACTCGGTCATTTGCCACTTTTGGTCGCTGCCCTTTTGACGGATGCAGGCCTGAAATTGTTCCTAACCGTCGTAGAACCAGACAGTGCCGTTGAAAATGCGCAGGACATTGAGGATTTTAGCTTGTACGTCGGTCTGCTTGAGTGTCTTGGATACGGATGGGGAGACGGCGACTGGGCCTCCCTTGCCAAAGCACAAGCAGAGGTGATTTAAGGCGCGCGAAGGGCGATTTTTTGCTTGGAAGGAGCAGACCACTATGAGCACAAAGAAGACATTAACACTCATCCCCGGGGACGGCATCGGCCCTGAAATCAGTGAGGCTGTCACCAAAATACTCGACGCTGCGGGATTACAGGTGAGTTGGGACCATCAGGAGGGTGGAGAAGTCTGCGCATTGGCCGGACGGGGAGTCATGCCGGACGCAACCATCGACTCCATTGCGCGCCACAAAATCGCCCTCAAGGGCCCTACTACGACGCCGACGGGCGGCGGACATCAAAGTGCGAACGTTACGTTACGCAAGCGCCTCGACCTATACGCAAACGTGCGGCCCGCAAAGAGCCTGCCTGGCTACAAGACAAAGTTCGACAACATCGACATGATCATCGTCCGTGAAAACACGGAAGACACCTATGCCGGCGTTGAACACATGGTCGCCCCGAATGTTGCTCAATGCCTCAAGATCATCACCTGGGAAGGCAGCGAGCGTGTCGCACGCTACGCTTTCGAAATGGCCCGCAAGCTCAAGCGCAAGCGCGTCACTTGCGTTCACAAGGCCAACATCCACAAGCTTTCGGACGGATTGTTTTTGCGTGCGCACGAAAAAGTTGCCGCAGAATTTTCCGACGTGAATTTCGACAGCATCATTGTGGATAACCTGTGCATGCAGCTGGTGACCCGCCCCGAACAATTTGATGTTTTGGTTCTGCCCAACCTTTATGGAGACATTGTTTCCGACCTCTGTGCAGGATTGGTAGGCGGCCTGGGAGTCGCACCCGGCGCGAACATCGGCAACAACGGCGCGGTGTTTGAAGCTGTGCACGGATCGGCACCCGATATCGCCGGTCAGGGAAAAGCAAATCCGACGGCATTGCTGCTTTCTGCAGTCATGATGTTGCAACACATGGGTGAACTGTCGATGGCAGAGCGCATTGAGAAGGCTCTTCACACAGTCCTTGGCGAAGGAAAATCACTCACTCGCGACCTCAAGGGTACGGCAAGCACCACGCAATTTGCCGACGCCATCATTGCGGCACTGAAGAAATAAGGAAGATAAAATGACCAACGACACACGACTGATTTCCGGAGTAGACATCTTTGTTGAAGCGCCGTTCACCGCAGGACTTCCTGCGCAAATTGGCAATCTCAAGCTCGCCCATATCTCGAGCCGCGGCACAAAACTCAAAGGCGCCGAACTCGAAAAAACAATTCTCGACGTTGGCTGGCTCTGCGCACGGTACGTATTCGATGCGCCTGTCAATCATGGGGCGGAGGCGGATGCCGCCATTTGTCAGGTGGTTCAGAAAGTGGGCTCGCAGTTCAAATGGTCAAGCCTCATTAAGCTTTACTCACAAGACGGCAAACCGCAGTTTTCGTAACCAGTGAATGGACAGGCAAACTAAAAAGGCGTGACAGCAAACTGCGGTCACGCCTTTTTTACGTTCCAAGGGAACGAATTACATGTGCTCGCAAATCGCCTTGGCGAACTCACTGCACTTCACCTCACGTGCACCGGCAAGCTGACGGGCAAAGTCATAGGTCACAACTTTATCTTTCAGCGTAGCCTCGAAAGCCTTTTCAATCAGCTGGCAAACTTCCTTCCAGCCGAGATATTCAAACATCATGACACCGCTCAAAATGACACTTCCCGGATTGACCTTGTCCTGACCGGCGTATTTTGGTGCCGTGCCGTGGGTCGCCTCAAAAACCGCAAAACCGTCACCGATATTTGCTCCCGGCGCGATTCCCAGACCGCCGACCTGTGCGGCAAGAGCGTCTGACAAATAATCACCGTTGAGGTTTGTTGTGGCCAGAACGTCATATTCATCGGGGCGAAGAAGCGCCTGCTGGAACATATTGTCGGCGATCGCATCCTTGATGAGAATTTTCCCCGCAGGAACCTGACCCTGACACTCGTCCCAAGTCACGCAGAAATCGCGGAACTCTTCTTTGGCCACTGCATAGCCCCAGTCACGAAAGGCACCTTCGGTGAACTTCATGATGTTGCCCTTGTGCACCAGCGTCACGCTCTTTCGCTTGTTTTCGATTGCGTAGCGGATGGCAGCTCGCACGAGCCGCTTTGAGCCGAACTCACTCACGGGCTTGATTCCCAGACCTGAGTCTTCACGCACTGTTCTGTTGAAGGCAGTCTTCAAAAAATCACGCAGTTTGAGCGCCTCGGGGCTGCCCGATTTGAACTCAATTCCAGCATAAATATCTTCCGTATTCTCACGGAAGATAACCATGTCGACTTTCTGGGGTTCGCGCACAGGAGCGGGCACGTTGGGGTACCACTTCACCGGACGGACACATTGATAGAGGTCGAGAGTCTGCCGCAATGTCACGTTCAAACTGCGGATACCGCCACCGACGGGAGTGGTGAGCGGACCCTTGATCGACACGCGGAATTCACGCAGCGCATCGACTGTTTCCTGCGGGAGCCAGTCGTTGTATTTTTGAAAGGACGCTTCACCCGCAGGAACTTCCATCCAGTGAATTTTGCGCTTGCCGCCGTAGGCCTTGGCAACCGCGGCATCAAAAACCAGCTGGCTCGCAGCCCAAATGTCCGGTCCGGTACCGTCGCCGCGGATGAATGGAATGATTGGTTCTGCGGGAACATTCAGCTGTCCCTTGCCATCGACGGAAATTTTTTGTCCGGCGTTCGGCACTGAAATTAGTTTGTAACTCATAAGTTCACCCTTCCTGCTCAAGGCGGTTTAAACAAACCCGAAAATCATCGGGTAAAGGAGCATCAAATGCAAATGTCCTGCCGTCCGCCTCCTGCCAGCTGATGCTCTGTGCATGCAGCATATGACGGGCTGCCCATTGCCCGCAGGGGTGACCGATAACGTTGTTTGCGTAGGTTTTATCGCCAAACAAGGGAACACCGAGAGCCTGCAGGTGCACCCGGATTTGATGCGTCCGGCCGGTTTCGGGCCGACACTCGATGAAGCTCGCCTGCAGCTTTGGAAATGTTTTGAGAACCAGATAAGCGGTGATTGCCGACTTTACATCTTTGCTCTTTACTTGAGCGGAACGTGCAGAGGAAGCACCCATCACGGCCATATAGGTGTTGGCCCGCGACGAATCTTTGCGAATTGGCCACGTCAAATCACCCTCGAGCGCTGACGGAATTCCCAAGGCAAGTGCGACGTAGCTCTTCTTCATCTTTCGCTGCAAAAAAAGCTGCTCCAACTGATTTTGCGAAGCCCTGCCCCTGGCAATCAGCATGACACCCGATGTGTCTTTATCGAGCCGGTGCACAAGAAAAAGATCATCCAGTTTATACTTATTCGGGTATTGGCTGCACAGAGCGTGAATGACCGTGTCTTCGCTGGAGGTCAACGTCGCCTGTGATGGCAGACCGGCAGGCTTGTTTATCACCAAAAATTGTTGAGTCTCGGCAAGCACTGTCACTGGGATACTTTTCACCTGATCACTCTTGAGTGGCCGTTCTTCATCCCAAAACAGCTCGATCAGGTCGCCCTCCGATACATTTTTCTTGGCAATCATGACCCTTTTTTTGTTGAGATATGCGCCACCGCGGTCAATAATCATTTTTATTTTTTTGCGCGAGAGCGCTTGGCACAACGCCGAGGCAGCAACATCAAAACGCTCGCCGTTGAGAGAGGCTGGCACCTGTGCTTTAATCTGACCTAGCATTCACAACCTCATTCGGGGAGAACAACTGATGGTGTTGGCAAAATTTTTTGCCCGGACACGGATTGCGGTTTCGCTTGCGTGCGCAGCAGGCTGCCCACAGGCATTCGCTGCAGAGCCGGTTGCCCATACAAAAACGGTGAAGCAGGAGCTGAACAACGGCATTACTTACTGGCTGGATGCAACTTTTTCAAATAAAAAAGTTCATATTGTGCAGATTGATTTGACCAACCCTAAGATAAAATTTCGCGCATCGACGAGCCAAGAGCGCGGCATGACACCCTCTGAATTTGCCGCAAAAACCGGCGCCATTGCAGTCATCAACGGTGACTTCTTTGATGCCGCACAGCGAACGATTGGCCTTGCCGCAGGGCTAGGTTCTGTCTGGCCAAACACTGCCGACACAAAAGAGTGGTCTTTCTTGGCATGCACAGACAACAACAGCTGCTTCATTGACCCATTCAACACCGTCACCCCGCATCAACCGGCTTGGACGAGCGTTGTCGGAGGATGGCAAATTCTCATTGATCCGGATTTTGAATGGAGCAAGGCAGACGACTCCGAGTGTGGAGATTTTTGTCTCGTCGAACATCCGCGCACAGCGGTCGGACTCAATGCTGACCGCAGCAAAATGTGGTGGGTGATGGTGGAAGGCAGGCAAGGTGCACTCACGGGATTGACGCTCGCAAATACCACACGCGTATTCAAAAAACTCGGGGCCACATGGGCGCTGAATCTCGATGGCGGAGGCAGCTCGGGACTTATTCTCAACGGCCGCCGAATCAACGGCCGTCCGTTCAACGAACCTCAGGAACGCAGAGTCGCAAATAGTCTTGCAGTGATTGCCACTCCCTGAATGCGCTTACTGCGGCGGCTCTGCAATGAGGGCTGTTAGATCCTTGGCAAATGATGTTCGCTTGTAGAAATCGGTCTGCTCTCCGCCGTCGGGCTTGAGTTGAATTTCAATCAACGCGCCAATATCGGTGCGGCCAATCAACAACCGCTTGTTAGTGCGGGCAATGAGACCCAGCGGTGTTTTACCCATATTGTTGACGCCCGAATAAATCTTCGTTGCATTGCTAAGATTGGTGCCATCGAAATCGTAGCGCATCAGCAGCGGATTGGTTTCATGTTGATACAATACGTACACTTTCCCATCGGAATTTTGCATCACATTGACGGCCTTGTGCTGAGCAGTTGTTTCTGGACCATCGCCATAATTCAAAGTTCCCTTACAGGTCACAGCCCCGGAACTCAGAGTCAGGATGTTGATCCGGGGGACCGTTCCACTGGATAAAAGCGCGATTGCAGAAGTGTCACCACCCTGAATCAAAGCGGAATGGTTGACACTGTCTATCGGGCAACCTGTTGCGGCGGGGGATGATGAAGAGAAAAACTCATCTGCGCTAAGACCGCCATCACTGTTGTATCGGATTGATTTTATGCCGGTGCCAATTTGCGCGTGTAGAACTCCGCTCTGAAAGCCAGTCACAAGCGACTTTGCGCGTAAGGACTTGAATGCCGCCTTGATTGAACTTTCTGCACCCCAGGCTTTGTTCTTTACCAATGCCGATTTCACATCGAGGGTACCCAACGTTTCTTTGTCCGTTCCCGCATCAACAAAAAACATCAGCGTTGACGCATCGAGAAAATGAAACGCCGTAATGGGTCCGTAATCCAAACCCGCTTCAAAAAGATCCACCGTCAGCGAAAGGCGACCACCACCATCAAAGCGAACGGCAATCGGACCACCACCGTCTTTGGGATTTGCCGCCAACCAAAAGGACACAGCGTTTGTCTCGGGAGCTTCGGTCGCAACTGGTGTGGGTGTCGGCGTGGGATTGGCATTGTCCGCACCCTTGGAAGACTCTTTTCCGCATGAAATCGCTGAGGCGACAAAACCAAGTGCAACCAGCGAAGGTAAGTATCGGCTCTTGAAAATGTTCATGACATTCAGCCTTTCACACGGTCTAAAAAACCGGTTCCTTGAGATCCACACCGCGCTCGATATCGGTATCAACCTTCTCACGGCCAAAAATTTTCCACGCCGAAAGAACACACACACCTGCAAAAATCATCGTCGCAAGGAAGAACAGCGGATGGAAAAATAGAGCGAGTGCCAAACTCAGCACAGCGAGTGAACCGCACACGACCATGTTTGTCATCACCTTATCCGCACTTGATAACGGCAACTCAGCTTCAAGCACAGCAAGAGAATGACCCTGCACCAGCAGACGCCGCTCGCGTGCGGTTGTCATGAACCGGAACGGACTTTTCGGTGCAAACGAGTAGCGCACGACCCAAAAGGGTAAATGAACCAAATGTATACCTACAATCTCAATTTCAGTGCGGTGTTCATACAAAGTTCCGACTTTAGTCTTTGCAACACGACGATGGTATTCCTGGATTTGATCTTTGGCGCGTGCAATCGCAGAGCTCTCGCGCACCTGCACACCGGAAATGGTCAGACCGTTCGCATGATCAAACTTGAATCCTTGGCGCGCATCGTAAACGGTCGCAGAAGCTGCGCCTTTGACAACACCGAGAGTCTCGTCGAGCGGAAATCCGTCCCAGTCGACCAGAACATCTTCCTTGGGGTGATGCAGACGTTCCAGCCCCCAGTGTTCCTTGGGTGACTTTCTTGCCAAAATTGACCAACGATACCTTCGACTGAAGCGATTTTCTTCCTTCAAAAACCGCGCACTGTACTCGCTTCCCTGCCCTTTGTATTGGTTCGCCTTCTGGCTGTGACCGCTCCAAAATGTGTGGGCTTCAACAGAAATCACCCAGTAGGGCAGACTGATTCCGTAAGAACCGAGAATCTGGAACTCATTCTTGACCTTGTCGGGCCGGTGATATCTGTTCGTGATCCAGTCGTAGAAAATTCCTTCGACCTGCTCGCGATCCAAACGATTTGGCACGATGAAGTGATCACCGATGATGTCTTTTGCACCCTCTTCCAGATCGAGGATGAAGCCCGTTGAACAATACGGACACAGGTGAATGTAGTCATCAATGTTGTATTCAAACGACGCATTACACGCCGCACACGATACCTGAAACATGCAGCCACCCTTGAAGGTTGAGACTCAGTTCCAGATTAACGCCATTGTGTGGTGCAGACGATGTCAATGCGATTGCGGATGAAAAAAGTTCCTCAAGTTCTGCACCAGCTGCAGGGCACTTTGACCGAGAGGCCGTGAATCATCAGAGTTTTCAATGATAAAATGGGACTTAGCACGACGCACTTGGTCGGAGACTTGAGCGGAAAAAATTGCCGAAACGGTTTCCTGCGGCAAACTTCGTGAATGGGCAAGCCGTGCGCGACGGACCTCTTCCGTCGCTATGACGGAAACGACCGCATCGAACTGCTTCTCACGTCCAGCTTCAAAAATAAGCGCTGCCTCGTAAAAAACCCAGATGCCGCCAGCCAGCAAATTCAATTGCTCGCAGACGCTTTCGAATTTATGAAATAACGCCGGATGAATGATGTTCTCGAGCGATCTTCTTGCCGGCTCATCGGCAAAGACACGGTCGCGAACCCAGCGCCGCTGGTAGACAACCTGACCGTTCTCATCTGTCGCGTAGCATTGATCACCCAACAGCGATGTAATCTGTTGGCGAACCTCCGGCTCAAGTACCACCTGAGCAACCAAAACATCCGCATCAAAGACAGGATAGCCAAGCAAGGCAAGCTCGCGGACCAGTGATGACTTTCCTGATCCTATGCCGCCCGTCACCGCAATTTTTTTGAGGCGACCATGCTGCCGGCCCGTCATTAATTATTTTCCGTTACGCGGCTTGTTTTTAAATTGATTCTGCCGGTTGCGGCCCTGAAAATGGTTGCCGCGATTTCCGTTCTGGTTTCCGCTCTGGTTGTAGCGGCGGTTGTTGCCCTGATGATTGCCACGGTGATGACCTTGCATCGAATGGTGACTCATTTGCGGCTGCTGCACGTTTCCGTTGGCATCCGGTGCAACGTATCCAGTACGTGTCATCAAGTGGCTCGGTGCAGGCCTTTGCGCATCTTCGAATGCACGCCGCGTGACACCTTCTGCGATCAACTCGATGAGAATGTCTTCGGGAAACACACCTTCCATACGCGCAACTTGTTTGACCTGATTCATGAGTGAGTAACTGAGCGTGAGCAAAATCTGGTTGCCGGTTTGCCCAGTCGATTCATCAGCGGCGACAAATCCTTCGCCTTCGTAGTAGCCCTCGTCATCGCCATACCCGTTTGAACCCTGCTGATCCTGATAGCCGGCATAACCCTGTTGCTGCGAGAGTTCTGATTCACCTTGCCATACTTGCTCGGATTGAGTCTGGGTCATTTCGGGCGCTTCCTCCAGATGATTTTCGCTGTGCAAATTGTTCACTTTTGTCGGCAATGAGAGCTGTTCGCCCGCCGTTTCGGCGGGCAACTCGTCATCGACATCAGAAGTCACAGCTGTCTTTGCCTTCTTTGCGGGAGATTTGCGGGGGCGAGGACTGGCAGCCGGTTTGGCTCCGCTGTCCTGAAAAGTACCGGAAATAAAAATCACTGATATAAAACTCCGAGAGGAACAACCGTAATAAGTCCGTGGAAGATCAAATTCGGCCACAACTTATGAGAGACTTCTGAAAAATAAATTCCGATGATCAATTGATCAATGGAGACAGACTTCGCTGATGGAGTCTGACGGCAAAGAAGGATGAACGAATCTGAGTACTCCTCGGCCACCCTAGAACACTGACACAGGGACAAAATAAAAACAAGAAGATTCATTCTTCCGTTTTATCAAGACCCGCGTACTCCGCCAGAAGGTTGTCGGAATCTATCCAGTTCATTTGCACCTTGACAAACAATTCCAAGTGAACCTTTCGACCCAAATGTTTTTCGAGCGATTCACGAGCGGCCTGACCAATTGACTTAATTCTGCTCCCACGTGCGCCAATCACCATTCCCTTGTGATTCTCCTTGTGCACGATGATACTCGCCTGCATCACCGTGAGGCCGCTTTTATTCTCGAACCTGTCCACCTTGACTGCGGCACTGTAAGGAAGCTCCTGACCCAATTGGCGAAAGAGCTGCTCACGAATCAGCTCACCGCAAACAAATTGCTGCGGCCTGTCGGTGATGTCATCTTCAGCGTAAAGCCACGGACCTTCGGGCATCCGCTGCGAAATAAAATCCTTGAAGCGCTGAACGTCGACAGGGCGCTTTGCCGAAATAGCCAAGGGTTCGGCAAGAGCATTTGTAACACTGCTGCCGGCCGCCTCTGACGCTGCGCGCAAACATGTGCTCACTCGATCAGAAATGACGCTCAGGTTCTCTTCAATAATTTCACTTTTGAGCTTGTCTGTTTTGGTCGCGACAACAACCAGCGGCTTGGCGCATTGTCCGGCGATTTGCACAAAAAACGATTCGTCTTCCTCTGACCAACCTGAACTTGCGTCCACCAAATAGCAGACCACGTCGGCATCCTGCAGGACCGACCACGCGGTGGCGTTCATGCGCTTATTCAGTTTAGGCAATCCGCCTGTCTTGTGAATGCCAGGCGTATCAAGAAAGAGAAGCTGACTTTCGGCGTTGGGACAAATACCCAGAATCTTGTTGCGGGTTGTCTGCGGCTTAGCACTGACAACTGCCAGCTTTGTACCAATGCAGGCATTCATCAGCGTGCTCTTGCCAGCGTTAGGCTGGCCCAACAGCGCTACGTAGCCACATCTTTTGGAAACATTCATGTTCATTCACTCGTCCTCTTGAATATCTGTCTCTGAAGCATACTGCTTCACCATCTCTGCCGTCAGTACGCCTGATTCCATCATCTTTTGCATCCGTCCCGCCACAAGCTTACTCGCCTCGCGCTTGTTTGCGGCGCCGGCTCTTGCCAGTTCAGTACGGCCGACAAATCCGGCCACAATAAACTGAGTCTCTTGCGGGGTTGAGACCGTCTTTACGAGTTTGTAAACCGGAGGACGACCGCAGACACTCTGTGTCCATTGTTGAAACCGTGTTTTCACATCAAAGTCACTGAGAGTGCGCTCCGCAACAACAAGGTCGGCAGCAAACAGGCTTCTGAGCCACTCCCAGACATGTGCCTGACCGGCGTCCAGCAACAAGGCGGCAGTCACGGCTTCAAAACCATCGGCAAGAATATTCTGCCGCTTCTCCGACTTGAAACCGCCCTTGGCAATTTCGCCGCGCCCGAACATAAGCAGGTCGTGCAGCCTGAGCTGACGCGACTTCTCGGCGAGATTTTCGGTTCCGACGATTGCAGCGCGCAACTTGGACAACTCACCCTCGGCCATTTTCGGATACGCAGACATCGCCTCGCTCGCCACAAAGAAGCTGATGAACGAGTCACCCAAAAATTCAAGCCGCTCGTTGCTGAAAATCGCAGATTTGTCTGTCGGCCAATAGACGAGAGCGCTTCTGTGAATCAGCGCCACCGTGGCGATCTTTCGGTTTGAGTATTTGTGTGATTGAGCCCTCTCAAGGGCGGCTATTCGCTCATCAAGGTCTGGAAAGTACTTGCGCAGTCTGGCCTCATCAAGGGGTGCAAGCCATTGCGCGATAGCCGCTGAGTTCTGCTCAAAACTCATGTGCCAACGACCCGCTCAATAAAGCCACCGCCAAGTACTTCTTCGCCGCGATAAAGTACGGCGATTTGTCCGGGTGTCACCGAGCGCTGCGGCGAAACAAACTGAATGCGGTCTTCACCCGAGAGTTCATCACGCGACAAAAATCCAGCTGCCGCAGTCGAACGGTAGCGAATTTTGATGTCAAATGACTCACTGCTCTCGACGGGGCGTATCATGTGAAAGTGATCAAAAGAGAACCCCTGCTTCAGCAAAAACTCTTCGCCGCCGACGTAGACTCGCCCTTGCTCCGGCTCGATGCGGGTCACATACAGCGGCCGGTCTGCGACAATCCCGACACCTTTGCGCTGGCCAACGGTGAATTTGTGAATACCGTCGTGATGACCAAGCACGCTGCCGTCCTCATGGCAGATTTCACCACTGATAATCCTCGAGGACTCGACATTTCGCTCGATAAATTTCGCGTAATCGTTGTTCGGAATAAAGCAGATTTCCATGCTTTCTTTTTTCTTGGCGTTGACCAGTCCGAACCGTTCGGCATGCTCCCTGACTTCGGCTTTAGTCATGCTACCAAGCGGAAAGATCACTTTCGAAAGCCGCTCTTGAGTCATTGAATACAAGAAGTAGCTCTGATCTTTTTGTTGATCTACGCCCTTGAGCAAACGGTACAATCCGCTCTCGCCGCAATATTCGATCCGCGCATAATGACCGGTCGCTACCGCATCACATCCAAGACGGACGGCGCGATCCAACAGATGATCGAACTTGAGAAAGGTGTTGCAGGCAACGCACGGATTGGGCGTCCTGCCGCGCAGGTATTCTTCGGTAAAGTAATCGACGACGTTGGTCTGAAAATCGTCCTGATAGTCCATCACGTAAAAAGGGATGCCAATCTTGTGCGCCACTTCACGGGCGTCGGCGACGTCATCATGACTGCAGCAGGTGTCGAACTTTGCACTTGGATCGCAGCTGGTTTCATTCTTTGAATAATCCCAGAGCTGCATCGTTACGCCAATGACCTCGTGACCCTGCTCTTTTAAAAGCGCAGCGGCGACGCTGCTGTCAACGCCGCCTGACATCGCTACTAAAATACGTTTTTTGAGTTTAGTCATGAGTCGCCTGTCCGAAGACTGTCAGAGGTCATCTGAGATGGGTTCGATTTCGTGCTCGCCATGTCCATGTTGTCGGAAGAGTTCATCCGCCTGCTGCTCCAGGGAGCGGTTGCGAACAAATCCCCGGATATAAAATTCGACGCCCTCGCATGTGTGTTTGTCCCACGACAAAGGAACAAACACATCACGGCCGTCCGACAGATACTCCTGCCAATAGACGTCGATGTAGTCGAGCATGAGAGAGGCAAGCTCTTCGCTGTTGGTATGTGCTGCACCCTGCTCCACAGCTTCTTCACGCACATGCAAGAGCTCAATGGGATAGAAAACCGATTTGTCGGCGCGCTCAAGTGTCACCTTCAGCTGCACCTGATGAGCGTCATAGCCCGACTCAACAAGAAACCGTTCGTTGTCGAGCATTGAGCGATACTTTGTGTTCAAAAGACTGATTATCTTTTGAACCTCAGCCGAGTCCCAGACTGGCGTCAGCGCTTCAGTATTTTTATAAGCAAGCTTCAGCATTCACTCCCCCTGACCCGTTGAATCGAGCATCTGCGGCAATCGTCCGAAAAAAAGTCTCGTTTTTTCAACTTCTTTCAGTCTCTCATATGGACGAACCGAAGTACTTGCACGGGCCGTTGCGTTTTCCTCCAATAATATGATCGGAAAAACAGGCAAACGATTTAGTGTCGCGTTCAAAATATGTCCCAGCGCAGGGTCGATCGGCATATGCAGAGTTTGCAACCACTTTCGAAGGTCCGCGTAACGTCCGCGGCTGAGCAACTGCAAAACCGACATCTTCAACTGCTCACCATCACTCAAAGTAATGAGCATTTCATCACTGACTTTAGAGTCAGATTTTGCGCCTTTGGACAAGGTAAAAACAACCATCTGCAGTGCATCCATGGCGAGATCCTGAAGGCTCTGCCAGCCAGTCTGAAACACCGCCTCCGGGCCGATGGCCGATAAAATCTTGGACGCACGGATGACTGTTTCGGCTTCTGACTTAGCAGCTTCCGTGCCAGAGAATTCAGCGGGCAGAAACTTATCTGTATCTGCCATGAGCCGCTCGAGACCGATATTCAGACATCCGCGGACCGCCAACAGGACGCGTGCAAGCTCCGAAGGCTCATGTGCCGCTCCGAGCGCGGATGCAACCGCATTCGTCGTGCGTGCGATGCGCGCTTTGTAATTTGCGACATTTTCAACAGACTCTTCACCCAACCAAGCCATCACCTGATCCAGAAGAAGACTGGATTTGTCGTCGCGGACACGCTGCCGCAACTCACGCGCCTTTTGAATCTCGAGATTCAACATGATTTGCCGAACTCTTGCTCCCATACGTTCAACAAACGCATCAACGACATCTTCGTCCTGCAGGAGGATGTCTGACTGCGGCGCACTCGTGCCGACGAGCCGGACAATTTCCTGAGTGCCGAGGCAGTTCTCAATTTCCTCCGCCAACTCATCCGAGTCGCGAGAATTGAGAAAATCAATCAGCTGTTCGCGCACATCATCATCCATTGCTGCAGATGCGTCGACGGCTGCGTCCTGCACTTCTTTCGTATCAACGAGCGAGCCGGCTTGCGACTCGCTCTTGAGAGCAATGCGAATGAGGTCCGTCAGTTGTTTTGCAGACTTCGGGTTCAGCATGTGACGGGCTTCATCGGCATCGACAAATCCCTGGTCTTCCAATCTTCCGGCGCGCCAGCGACGCGCCTCCTCAACCGACTCTTCGCGGATGAGCATCGCAGAGTGGGCAAGCACCGACTGTGCAAGCCTAATATTTTGTTTGTAGAGTGCATGAATAAACTGATGAAAAACTTCGAAGTCAGACTGTTCGAACGTTTTCATCTTGAGTCCGAAACGATTGTCGGGAGTGACCCAATAGTCGTCGCTAAGTTCTTCCTGACTGCGATGCAATCCCACCGGAATGATTTCGCACGCGGCAGTCATACAACCAATCAACAAACCCTCATCGAGTTCCATGACTCGTTGCGCAGCGAACTCAGGAGTAATTTCATTCCACCATTTGATCCACTGCAGAAATCTTTCACCCGAAGGCTGCTCATCGGCGGCAACAAGTTCACCGTAGGAATGAGTCTTTGTCCACAAATCATAATCGAGCAAACGCACCAAAGCGTTGCCGCGCAACCATTCAACAACCTCGAGTGAATCCTCGACGCCATGATCGAGCAGACTGCGGTATAACAAGTGCGGTGGAAGAATCTGAACGAGGTAAGGCAACTCGCGTTGTGCAATCAACCAGTCGATGTCGATCGCCGCAGCCGCGAGCGATGATGCGTTTTCACTGTCGGCCCTCCAGGGAAAAGATTTCAGACCGATCGCATCCAACGACTCGAGCTCGCGCTCAAGCCTTGCCACCACCGACGACGGTGGAGTCGCATCCACAGCTTGCGCCACGGGATTGACGGATTGAGTTTTCAAAGTGGTCGGGTTCTGAAGTCCATCAGTTGTCAATTTTTCCTCTGCTTTCAGGTCTGTAAGGCCAGACCCAGTGTTTTCATATCCGCCAAAAATCCATCATGGCAACAGGTTTTTGTCTGCCGCCGACGGAAAAGGGCAAAAGTCTTTGCAAAGGTGTCCGATACCATGTCGACTAGGGAGAGAGGTCATGCGTGGCTAAGTCGATCTCACGAAAATCATTGGGGCATCGGGTCGCTGGCGGGCAACCGCACGATCAGTCATTGCTCGTGACCTTTTGGGGCGTCCGAGGCACTCTGCCAGCTGCCGGCGCAGACTTCGTAGAGTTTGGAGGCAACACGTCTGCCGTCGAGATTTCGACCGCGGACGGGGCGAATGAGGCGGCATCGACCTCACTCATTCTGGATGCGGGTACAGGAATAGTTCAGTACGGAGAACGCGGGCTGTCGCTCGGACGGCGCTCGTTCCACATTTTGCTGAGCCACTTCCACTACGACCATATTATGGGTCTGACGAGATTTTCGCCGCTTTTTAAAAATGACGTGGATATCCACTTCTACGGTCAGGCGAAGGGCGGTCTCGAACTCCACACGATCATTGAGAAAATTTTTTCATTCCCATTCTTTCCTGTGGAATACCGGCACCTGCCATCGCGAAATAATTTGTACTTTCATACAGTTGTGCCAGGTTCGCCATTCGAGGTTGGCTCGCTCGTCGTGATCGCGCACAACCTCCACCATCCACAACAGGCTGTTGCGTATAGGGTTTGGGACAAGGACCTCAGAGTGAGTGTCGTCTATGCAACCGACCATGAACACGGGACGGATGCTGACCTCTCGCTTGCTGCTTTTTCACGCAACACTAACTTATTTCTTTTCGACACCACTTACACCGACGAGGTCTATCAAAACGGCCGGATTGGTTGGGGGCATTCAACCGCTCGCCGCGGGGCCGAGATCGCCGCAATGGCGGAGGTTCGTTCGTTTGGACTCTTCCACCACGACCCAGAAGCAACTGACGTCCAGCTGAAAAGCCAGCTGTTGCCGGAAGCACTCGCTCACTTCCCCTCGTCGTTCCTGTGTAAGGAAGGGGAATCTATCGAATTGCTCGCCCAGAATGCCGAAGATCAGCTGCCGATGGTGGTTGGCGGAGGGACCCCCATCCGCCGGACACTTCTCAGCAAACGGAGAAAAATCAGCGGTTGACCCGCCCAAAAGATTATGGGAAGCCCCAAAGCGTTGCGTTAATACCAACTCTGGGGAAGCATTCGTTTTGACGCCTGACCACGCCTCATCCAATACAAAACAGACCGACTCAGGCAAACGCGGCCCGTCAGCCCGTACATCCGAGAGACCCTCACACAAATTTCCGATCAGTCAGTCGCAACGGCCGGCATGGATTACCAAACAGCCGCGCAGTCTGCAGTTTATCTTTTTTGATTTGGAAACGACGGGCGGGAATCCATCAAACAGCGAAGTCATCGAGATTGCGGCCATCAAGGAACGTGATGGAAAAGTCATTGGCCGCTTCCAGACGCTCATCAACCCACGCAGACACATTCCGCGGCCGGTGCGAGAAATAACGGGCATCGATCAATCCATGGTGCGCGATGCGCCGGTCATCGAGGACGTCATTGACGAGCTCATGGAATTTGTCGGCGACAGCATCCTCGTTTCTCACGGCGTGCTGAACGACTTTTCATTTATTGCGCATTACGCGCGCAAGCTGCGGGCAAAAGAGCTTCCGAATTTTTACGTCTGCACGCACTTACTTGTCTCCAACTTCATGCCCAATATTCCCGTCAAGAGCCTTTCGGGTGTGGCAAGTTACTTCGGGCTTAATGTCGGCAACGCACACCGCGCGATGGCCGACGCTGAAATGACGAGAGATGTCTTCTGGGAAATTCAAAAAGTCTGCGAAAAAAATGGATTCAAATCGTTTGAAGATCTGTTGAAGATTCAAGCAGACAATCAAACGCTCAACCGGCTCGGTCCCGGATTGCTGTCGCATCATGTCGAAAAGGCACCCAGCACCCCCGGGCTGCTTTACCTTTTCAATTCCTCACGTGAAGTTGCCTATATGTCGGCTACGCCGAACATGAGAAAATCGCTCATGAACGTGACCGAACTGAGCGACGAACGCGACTTCAACCGCCTCTTGGTCGATGTAACAGACTTTAAATTCGAACGAACGGCACACTTTTTGGCAGCGCTACTGCAGGAAAAGAAGGAACTGAAGAAACTCGAATTGTCAGTCGATCCGCGCAAGTTTGAGGGACGTGCCGACAACACAGTTCAAATTCTCATCCCCGAGGATTTGCTGAACTACTGGATGGAAAATCCTTCGGCACTGCCGTTTTCCGCTCCCGGAAGAACTCACAAAGTTCTCGGTGAAGGCTTTCTTTTAGGCGAAGCGCGCGACGAGAACGCCGAAGACTCTGATTCCAATTCAACGTCGCGCATGGGCCTTCCTGCGGAAGAACGAAACCTTTACGTCTACGCGCATCCCGAAAACAGCGGTCGGGAAGCTCTGCGTGTGCCGATCCGCAAAACCCGCAGGTTGGTCAATGCTGTCAAGAATCCAAAATACAAGGTAACCCGCCTGGCCGACAGCAAGCGTTCGGCAGTGCACATGGGGCACCTCGTTTCTGGAACAGGCTGGTTTTTTGGCCCGGTCGAGCAACCGAAATCGACACGCAAGAAACTCGATGAACTGCTTGTCGTCTGGCCGTTTCATGACCAAACTCTTCCGCTCGAGTCGCGCGCTGACTACCTGACACACGTCATACACGTTCTTCAGGGCAAGTTTGATGAGGAAATCGAGCGCATCGCGAAAAAGAAGAACTCGGTAAAAAGCATCTTTAATCCGCTGATGCGCAGACAACTGAACCAAACGATCGAACTCATCAAGGCCTTCAAGAGCGAAGCATACGACCTGCCGTTGACAGCACGTCCGAAATCCGGCCTCGCAGTTCTGACAAACAACGACACAAAAGAACTCGATGTGGCTATCGTAGTGGGCGGCCGTATCCGCCAGCAACTCAGACTTCCCACCGAAGAGGCCGACAAACTCCGTTCAAGGCGATTCTTCACCCGTCTTATGTCGCCCTATCACGAAGATTTGTTCCGCGAAGACGATTGCATCGAATTCAACGAAGATGTCTGCAATGATTTAGAGCTTTTTGCGCATTGGTTTACAAAAAGACGTGGCGAGGGTGAATGGGTCGACTTCGAAACCCTCGCTCCGCTGTACAACCCAGAAACATCAGAATAAACTGCACTCCATCACGCTCTCACGGCGTTCGCAGGAACACTGCGCCAACGCCGATGATCGCACTGTCGGAGTTTGCTCATGAATTTTAAAATGAGTTCGATGCTGAACGCTCTCTGCCGTTCCGCCCATCGCCTGCTTCTCGTTGTCTCTGCAGTTTCGCCACTCAGTGCGCAATCCAACGAGGTCGCCAAGACACCAAACTCCACCGCATCCGCTGCAAACAAAGAGCCGACCCTGACGGCTAATACACTCGATGCAGTTATTGTGACCATTGCAGACGAACCAATGCTGCTCAGCGAGCTCCAGCGTGCAGTCTTCATCGCAAGCGAAAAGCGGACGCGACTTTCACCGCAGGGACAACTGCTGGGAGGACAACTGTCGACGGCCGATGCCGAGATCATCCTTGAACAACTCATCAATCAGAAGATCCTTGGAATCCGCGCACGCGAGCTTGGGTTGAATCTCGGCGATGACGAACTCGACTCGGAACTGCGCGCATTCTTGCAACAACAGAACATCAGCGAAGATAAATTCCAGGAAATTCTTCAGGCTGAGGGAGAAACGGTCGAATCGCACCGCGAGGAATTCCGCAAACAGGTCGAAACACAACGCTTCATCGGGCGCGTTATAAGGCCGCTGGTATCCGTCACCGATGATCAAATCCGCGGCTATTACATGCAGATGAATGCCAACAAAGAAAAATCCCAGCTGGTCCGCCTGCGCCAACTGAAGATAGATTTTCCATCAGGCCTATCCGAGGAACAGAGACAGGCAAAAATCCGCGTCATTTCCGAAATCCAAAAGGATCTCAACAGCGGCAGACCATTTTCCGACCTCGTCCGACTCCATTCAAATGCCAAAGATGCGCAGCAGACAGGCGGCGAAATCCCACCCATTCCGCTCAAAGAATTGCGTGACGAACTGCGCGTGAAAGTAATGGAGCTCATCAGAGCGCAAGGAAGTGGCGAAAAACCATCGGCATTCATTGGACCTATCGACCTAAAATCCTCTGTCTTGTTTTTTGAGTTTCTTGGAACACAGCTGGGTGATCAAAAGGAATATGAAAAGCTCAAGCCTCAGCTGGAAGCAAAGCTACTGGACATCAAACTCAGAGAGCGGCTTGATGAATACCTGCGCAACGAGCGTTTGAAAGTGAAAGTCGGCAGACGCGAGATCCGCTTTAGCAGATAATTTATTTCTTCTTGTCACCAAAAACCTGCCAGCGTTTTTTCATTTCTGCCGGCGCGGAATTTTCGTCCACCACCTGACTGAGTGGAACACTCTGCGGCGGAGCCGACAGATCGCGCGCGGTGAATGCGGGATCCACCTCGCTGACCCCGTGTGAATCACGTTCGACCCGAGTGACCCCAATCATTGATTGCGGAAACATCGAATATTCGTGGCCATCTCTTGCCACTGAAGGCTGCCCGGCTGCCGCTGACACACTTGTACTGCGCTGCTCTGACTCGCGTCTGGCAGAGTTTGAAAGCGTTTCGGGAACGATCTCAATCATGCTGAGCGGAACCTCAGTGCTTGAGTAATTTGCGGGGCGATCCGCAGTGTTGTCATCTGGACCAGCCCGACGCGAGCGCTTGATGCGAACGAAAAGGCCCAGAATGATTCCAGCTCCTACCACCATCGCACCCCAGCGAATCAGTTCTTCTGTTGTCAGTGCTTTTTCTGAGTTGGTTCCTGTCTGGGCGCCCTTGAAGTCGATGGAAATCATATATGGATAATATAGCTCAAGATTGCGATCGAAATTGAGCCGGTGGTCCGAAAGCGTGATGCGATAGCGAACCTTCTCATTTCCAGTGATAAGAATCGCCTGCCCCGCTTCAACGCCATCGGTAGTGAAGGAAACATAATAAAGGAAGGCGCTGCGTCCCGCCGGGAGATCATTGAGAATATTTTTCTGAAAGATCTGAAAGCCTGTTCCCTTGCCATTGTATCGGACAAAACTATCTTCAATTTCCTTCGCGACTTCCTCAAGACCTTCAGGGGTAAATGACACAGGCTTGCGCACGGCCGCAACAGTTATGCTCGGGTCCGCAATCATACCTTTGGGCAATTTGATTCTGTCGGCCTTCAGTGAAGGCTTGAGTGTCACGGCGTATCTCTGCGACGAAGGTTCGGCCCTCCACTTGGGTGGAATTTTGATTGTAAATTCGAGTCCAGCTTCGCTGTGTTGGTAGACGTCTGTAGAAGCTGGCGTCGACTGTGAAAAAGCGGGCAGCGCAAAAGACAAGGCCGCTGCAACAAGCAAAGACCAAGCAGTCTTGAACAAAGAATTTTTCAAAACCTCAGACGGCATACTGCAGGGCCTCAGGCTGATGGACAAGTCTCAAAGAGCGCTCCACTGCACGCACCACGTCTTCACTTGTCTCGGGATCGACATCGAGAAAGAACACAGGTGATTGCGCAGAAAAATTCTCACATCCAAAAAAGTCGAGCATGGCAGTTGTCTCTCTGCCGAGCTGCAGATCGAGCGGTGTCTCGAGCTCCTGATAGCGGCCGACACAAACCGCAAGTCCGTACCGAGAGTCAGGTGTGACGTCACTGAGAGTGCACATGACACCGACCACTTGTTGTTGACCTGTGCGCCAGTCCTCGCTGCCGAATCGACGCGCAACAAGAACCAGGTCACCCTTGTGCACGGAGTCGGGGCTTCTCATCAGAAGGTTTGCATGTTTGCGAAAATTACCAACGTCGTTGTCATCAACGGAAAGAATCCATGCGCGCGGCAGGGCTGCTTCAACTGAGGAAGCACTTTTAGCTGTATTTTTTCGCCAGTCATTGGCGTGTCCGGGTTCGGCAAGTTCGCTCAGAGCAAGGCGCAGAGGCGCTTCGGAAAGACCAAGTTTCTCGGCAGCAACGATTGCGGCTGAAATCGCCTTGACCGCCTCTTCTCGATGCTCCTCCATCCGGTAGCGTTCGTAAAGGCGCTTGCACAACGCGCCAAATGTCGCGCTGTAGTCATAGTCGTTCTGCTCAAACAAGCTGGCGGAAGACAGCAAAATATCCCGTGCCGCAAGAAGATCACCGGTCTTTTCGAGGCAACTTGCCAGCGCGATCAATGCATCGGTGTTCTCTGGATTGTCGGCGACGAGTTCCTGAAGAACACGAACTGCCTCGCTCCAATGCCCTTGTGCGACAGCAAGCCGTGCAGCTCCCCAGAATGGCTCTGGACAGCGCGGGAATCTTTCATGGATAAGTTCAAACGCGCGCGAAGCTTCCTCAAGATAATCATTTTCCAGCGCATAAATCAGATAATTTCGCGCAAGAAAATAATTTCTGGAATTTCTCACATTGAGGGCCTGCAAATATTGCAGACCCTTTTCGCGGCGAAGACGCTGTGGCGATTCGGCATTGAAGACGGCAACCGCCTCTACATGCAGAATGCTCTTTCGCGCCGATGTTGCATTCAGAGATTTGATGATTTTGCTGCTGAAGCGACGCTCGCCGGAATAGGCAAGCGCCATAACGGCGAGCGGAAGGAAACCCTTCGAGGAGTGGCGGAGACTGATAAGGTGGCGCGCGAGCGCTTTGAGGCCAGTGAAATTGTATTCACTGCGCAGCGATTCAATCCAGAACCTGTAAAACCGGTAGGTGGCTCGGAATCCGCAGCCGGCTGCGATGATTCGAGAGGAAAGGTCTTCAACCTGATCCCAAGCTCCCTTCCAGAAGAGTAGCTCGCAGCATCTCGTTGCGTCCTTCAACTGCTCGACTGTCAGGTGGCCTCTGAGTAGTCCCCGCTCGACACGTTCAAGCAACGGTGCGATCTCCGGATTGAACGTTCCCGACGCACTGAGATTTGCATGAGGATAAAATCTGTTTCCACGGCGCTCACCCATATGTCTCACTCCTTCCGGCTATCCTGAGGATATCAACCGGTGAAACTATCGGTGAGAAACAAAACTTCACTGAGAGCGTTCACGTCAAAGACATTTGCCGGGATGAAAAGACGGGCAGGCAATTCGGTTCAATCAGAACTCAACAACCTGATCTGCAAAGCGAAGAAACTCCTCGCGGTTCTCCAGGACGATAAAGCTTGCACCACGGGAAACCATCATGCGCAGAAGTCGGCCGAGTGTGGAAATGTCGGGAGTGTGCAATCCGGTGCCAGGGTGAAGAAGCAAAAACCATGCTCCTTCAAGTTGAGCTCGGCGCAATTCGAGGGTCAGTGTCAGCCGTTGTAGTTCTCCACCGCTCAACGAATCCATTCCCTGTCCCAACGTCACATAGCCAAGGCCAAATTCGAGGGCAGCGGCAAGCCTGTTTTCCACAAGCCGGACGTGGGCAAAAAATTGCCGCGCCTCGTCGAGAGTCAGATTCATGATTTCTGCAAGATTCAGGCCTTTGAATCGGGGAACCAGACTGCGCTGTGCAAGCTTTGTTCCCAAACATTCCTCACAACTGACTTCTACCGGCGGACCATATCGTTGCGGAATTTCGATGTATCCGCGCCCTTCACAGGATGTGCAGCGCCCGGCTTTTGAATTCCATGAAAAATGTGATGGTGTCAGGCCCATAATTTGCGCCTGCGGCAACTGAGCAAAGATCTCGCGTATGGGAACAAGAATATCGAGCGCCGCGGCAACTGTGCGCCTTGATGTGCGCACAAGGCTGCCGGGGCGGACGTCATGGAGCGAATTTACCAGCAGCGGCCCCTCAGGCCGAAGTCGACAGAATTCCAGTTGCCGCGTTTCAGGCGAATCCATTTCGATAATTTTTTCAAGCGCGGGCCAAACGCACAACTCAAGAAAGGATCCTTTGCCACGCCCCGCCTCGCCGCGGATGAGAGTGAGGCTTGATTGAGGCAATCGAATGGAGGCCTTGCTCGCCGTGCGTACTTTGATGTTTTCCAGAATAAGTGCCGCTGGTTCGTTTTTTTCAGATGTGTCGGCAGCCTTGCTCTTACGACCGCGCAAGGGAGCAAGACTTGGCCGCAGAAAATATGATGCCGGATTGTTTTCAACAGTGGACTCGAACAAGGCCTTTTCTTTTGCAAGTAACATTTTATCGATGTCGGCTTGCCCTTTGAAATGCTCGACAATCCGACCGCCCAGTCGACCCGCACCCGGACCCATCAAAAAAACTTCGTCACAGTGTTTGAGAAATTGTGGATGATGCTCAACCACAACGACTGACGAGCCGGTTTCGACAAGGTGACGCAGGACAACGACGAGTTGGCCGACCTCGGCACTTGTGAGCCCCTGACAAGGTTCGTCCATTATATAGAGTGCACCGCGCAGGCGATTGGAAATCATCGAGGCAAGCCTGAGACGCTGCAGATCTCCGGGCGACAAGCTCCCACCATCGCGGTTGAGATTCAAATGATTCAAACCCAGTTGACACATTGTTTCAACGAGTCTGACGGCTTCGGACAAAACCTGATTTTTTGCGCGCTGTCCGCCGGCGTCAGTGACAAAAGTACTGTTGAGCTCGAGCAAAAGGTCGGCCAATTTCAACTGGTGCAATTCTTCAAAGCGAAGACTACGCACACGGACAATCGGTCGGTTTGGATCAAGCCGCGTGCCCGAACATTTTTTACACGGGTACAGGTCCGCCGGTAATTCCTCATCCTGCGCGCCGGTGCCGGCACATGTTCCGCACTGTGCAAGCGACGAGTGGCTGAAGTAGCGGGGATCCAGACGTGGAGCACTTTCTCCGCACTGAGGACATGCTGATTTGGTATTGAATTTTTCAAATGCTGACTTGTTCTCGATCTTGACAACGCCCTTGCCGTATTCGATCGCCTGCGAAACAGCGCGTTCGAGTCGAGCCTGCCGTTCAGGAACAACCTGGACGGCATCAATCAAAACCTCAATGGTGTTGAGCTTCTTTGCATCAATAGTGATTTTTTGATCGTCATCCTGAAGGGAATAGCTCTCTCCGTTGATACGAATGCGCGAAAAACCGAGTTGGCGAAATTTCTCAATTTCACTTCCGAATGCACCCTTGCGCTTTTCTACAATAGGAGCCGTGATGGTTATTTTTTCGCCGCTATACAGCTCAGAGATTTTCGCCATCAATTCACGGAATGTCGTGGCCCGCAGCGGAATGTCACAGTTGCGACAATGAACGTCACCAAAAGCTGCAAAGTAAACACGCAACAGATCGCTCACACCTGAGATTGTTCCGACCGTTGAGAGCTTTCCTGCGACGCCCTGACGCTGCGACAAACCCAGAGCTGGCGGCAGACCGCGGATGGCGCGAAATTTGGGGCGGACCGTTCTCGACCAAAAGGAATGCCCCATCAGCTGGACAGGTGCATGGCTAGCGTCGGCGAACCGGCGAAATGCTTCAACATAAAGCGTATCAAAGACGAGACTCGATTTTCCCGACCCGCTGACACCCGTGAAGGCAATGAGCTTGTTCTTGGGAATTCCGACATCGACGGACTGCAAATTGTGCTCATGTGCACCTTTTACCTCGATCGTCTGCATTTTGCCTGTTTCCTCCGCCGTCCCAACATTGACGCTGTGCGCACTATATCAGAGTCGGGTACGATTGAAGTGTCTCCCGAGGGGAGAATTATTGGGGCGTTGTAACGGAGGCTCTGCTGTCCGGTATGACCAGAGACGGATAAAAAAATGATGAACGGTCAAACAAAAATGGCGAGCCCGGACGTGTCAAAACAAGTCGACTTTCAGGCAATTCTCAAAGCCCATGAACAGGGTCTGAATCAGAACGAAGGCAAACTCAGCCTCATTGCAGGTGATGCGAGTGACCGCAAATTCTATCGCCTCGAGTCGGAAGGCTTGAATGCAATTTGTATGAAGTTTCCCAAGTGGGACGGCGGTTACGGCGGTGATCCGCTGAGTTGGCTCGGAATGCACTCAGCATTGATCGGCATCGGAATCCCGGTACCGCAGATACTTTTTGTCGACGAGAAAAACCACTGCATCTGGACAGAAGATTTCGGCGATCATTTTCTCAATTGCAACCTCGGCAACAGGGTTCTCGATGAACTTGATCCGGAGTGCAAAACGACTCTGGCTCTCTACAAAGAGGCTCTCGAACTTTTGGTCCACGTGCAATATCCGCGCCGACATCTGCTGAACCATCCGGCGCAGGAGAGGTCATTCGATTTCGAAAAACTGATGTTCGAGATGAATTTTTTCATCACCCATTTCATTAAGGGATGGCTAGGTTTGCCATTCACCGAAAGCGACCCGCGTGACCGCGATCTGCTCAGGGAACTTGAATCTCTGTGCACCCTGTTGCAGGGAGCAGAACGGGTTCTGTGTCACCGCGATTATCACGTGCGCAACGTGATGGTTGTCGCCGGAAGCGTCAAATGGATTGATTTTCAAGACGCACGGATGGGTCCGCACACCTACGACGTCGTCAGTCTGCTGCGCGACAGTTACACGCGCATCACACCCTCGACCCGCTCGTCATTGTTGAAATTCTATGGCGCCAAGGTGAACGAGGCACGCACGCGGGCTGGCAAGGCATCGATGAGCAACGAAGAACTCTTTCACGAGGCGTCACTGATGGGATTGCAACGCAACGTCAAGGCGCTCGGTAGCTTTGGCTATCTCGCAACCCAGAAACAGAAGACCTCGTACCTGAAGTACATCGGCTCCACCATCGAAACGATTCTTGCAGATGATTTTTCACGACAGGCAGGAATGAGGATCGCAGACGCATTTCCGGCGACGATTGAATTTCTTCGCGATGTTGTCCAAGGCCGCTGGAAGGCATTGTTTGAAGCGAAACTCAGGGCCTATGGTATCAACGAAACCTTTTGAGAGCAGCACTTACTTGAGCTGCGAAATCGGCACAACCTCGAACTGACCAGCAGCCCTGTCGACGAGAATCGTGACGGTCTGGCTCACTTTGTCGATCATGTAAGGATAGTCGCCACGCGCCTGGCCAAACTTGTTGTCCAGCCAAAGCTTCACCGCCGCCGACACCTTGACGTCGGTCAGTGTCATTTCGAGTTCAACGGTCTTGCCCTGCTCTTGATACGAGAGCTTCTTCGGAGGCGGAACGTTGATGACGATACTTCCGGCGAAGGCGCTTGCACTGCAAACAGCCTGAGCAATCACAATCCCTGTCACCACAACGCGAAGCACTGGATTAAGCTTTGTCATGACGCGTGATCCTCCCCGAAATAATAAGGTCAAAGGCGGTGTTCTGTTCACCGGACTCCGCCACTCCCGGATTCGAAGCGTGTTTCAAAATGACCTGACGCAAATCTTCGAGCAGGGCTTCCGAGGCCCGCACACTCTCTCCCAAGCCGTGGTAGTAACAGTAAAGGCTGTTTTGGGGAGTGTCGCTCATCGAAGCAACCTTGGACAACGCAGTTGCGCGATCGGCGGCAACCTGGGCGGCTGACAACGAATCATGGCCCATGAATTCAAGACCACTGACAAGCGCTTCGTATCCACAGGCACGAGTTTTCGATGCCTTGATAGCTTCATTTTGAAGCAAAAGCGGGACGTGCAGGTTTTCAATATAAAGCTGCACAATTTCGGGTTCGCCCGAATGTGCCAGCAAAACACCCGTGTGTAGCGGGCGGTCGGCAACGATGTTGTGAAAAACCTCGATGAGCTCCGGATGATGCTTGATGAAGCGATAAAGCTGCGCATGAGCCTCTTCGCTTATCAACATTTTAGGCAACGAATTTGTCACGAGATTCCCTCCGCACGTCCGTTGTTAATTGGCCGGTCGACCAAACTTGTAACATTCACACTACCACCCTGCAAGTCCTGCCGCCATAATTTTCTCGCCGTTGGCAAACCGATTTCAAAAAAAAATGCGAGTCATCGGACCCGCATAAAATTCACCGTCGCATCAATTCAAAATGGGTGAAGTAATGCTTGAGCAGCTCACGCAATCGCTCAATAATCTGCTGTGACTGCGCGTCGTCGCCTTTGGGTTTGCGCCAATCGATGTAGTCCTCAAGAACTTGCCGCTCGAATCTCAGCCGTGTGTCGTAGGGCAACTGACAGAGCAATCCGCCCAGTCGCACCCACCAGCGGACGCGTCGCGGCATCAGCGGCTCGAGGGTTTCGTCGCTCCGGCGCCCCCCAACCTGTTGCGCGCGCTCATCAGGAAATACTGGATTTTCGAGAACTTGCAAAAACAGTTCACGCTCTTCGATCGAGACTTCTGCAAAATGGGCAAGGAGTTTTTCTTGCCATGGGTCCAGCTGGGCACCGCCCTGTAAGTCAGATTCCATCGCCGCAAGCCGAGCGAGAAACTGAGTCAGCTCCATACCCTCGAGGTCTGCGATACGCAGGAGAAGGTCGAGGGCAATTCCCTTGGAATTGTCGGTCGTGTTTTGTTCATATTCCCGATATCGATTGAGCGAGAGTCCAAGTCTGCCCGCCATTTCACTTTGAGTGAGTCCCTCGCGTGCCCTGAAGCTCGACAGAAAACGGGCTATCCCTTCCAGATAGCCTGCCAGTCGCGGGTGTGAGGGTAAGCTCGACATGGTTTTTGAGAGCCTCTCGATCTTCTGTGCGGTCAATCCGTCATGACTTCTGTCACCCGTTTAATCATGCCCATCTTGAGCTGTCTAGCAAGTGTCCCGTACGCTTGATTGAGCAAGAGTGTGCTGAACCCTCCGAATCAAGCGGGCTGAATTAGATTGGGGAGTCTTGAATATGCAACAAAAGGAACTTCAGGGAATCGTCTTGTGCGCAGGCCTAGGCACCCGACTTAGGCCACTGACGTCGGTCGTTCCCAAACCCGCCGTTCCAGTCGGTCCGGTGCCGGCAGCGCTCAGAAACATAGAACAAATGCTGGATTCAGGAATGTCCCTGGTTCACTGCAACACGCATTACCTGGCCCAAGAGCTCGAGAACGAGCTGCAGGCTGCGTGTCTGTCGCGATCCATCAGTCCCGATAGAATCAGATTTTGGAACGAGACCGATTTGTTAGAAACGGGTGGTGGCATTGCACGCATCGTGCATGCACTTGCAAGTGAAAAGGGGCGTTCCGAGATTCCTGACACCATGGTGGTCTCGGGCGATATCGTTGCTGACATCCCTATTGAGAAGATGAGAGAACTCTGGAGCGGGCGGGAGTCAAGTTGCACGACACTCATGGTCAGTCTTCCGCTCGACAGACCCAGAAAGGACGTCACTTGGGTGGATTTGGAAAACCGACGCGTACGCGGTTTTGGCACAGACTTTGATGAGGCGACCGCCAACTCGCGCGGACTCAGCGCACGGGTTTTTTCAAATCATCAGATTCTTTCGGGGACCATTCTCGAACGGCAGGGCATCGAAAAAAAATCCAGCATAGATTTGTTTTACAGAAGCGCGCTGCGTTTGGGTGAAGAGATAATTCATCTGCCGTGGAGCCCAAACGCACAGTGGTTCGACATCGGAACTCCCGCGTCCTATTTGCACTGCGCAAGCTTGCTTAAGCAACCCATGACCCCACGCATGAGTGATCACAGCTTGAGCAGAATTTCTCTTCTTTTGCCTTCCTCTGAAGACATCGAAAGTGATCAGGCAGACAACCCAAGCATGATCAGACACGATCGTCCGAGAGCAGGAGTGAATAGCTTTGCGCAGTTTTGCCTACGCAAGACAACGCAAGATTCAAAATGGTGCTGGCTGGGTGAACTGCACTCTCTGACTGCTCAGCTGGCCGCCGCACTCGATCTCATCTTATGCTCTGCTCTTTCTGATGGTGTGTCCGGAAAAGGACCAGATGATTCCGCTCAGGGGGATTATTTCTTACACACTCTGGAGGATTTCTCTCTCCAGCGGCCTACGGCCTCGATGCATGCCCCGCTTGATCTTTCGAGGCTTGAAAATTGTGAGGGTTTCCTCACTGCCAGATTGCCTTCAACTCACACTTCATTCGCCCGGCTGCAGACCCCGCTCCTCGTATCGCTCGATCTTCTTCTCGGGGCCGGCACTCGCCTCACTCACAACTCGCTCAGTCAAGACTCTCTTTCACAATTCTGGATTCTCTTCATTCCGCAGAAGCTGTCAGCTGGCTGAATTCACCTTCGACCGAAACGACTGATTCATCACTTGTGCCGGTTTCATTGTCGGCGTTCTCATCACTGTCTTTGCCTTGCGTTTCGAGTTCTGCTTCGTTCTCGTCCTTGATGGCAACTTTGCTTGTTGCGCGGTAGGTCAGGACCATTCCAACACGGATTCTGTCGGGATTGAGCACCTGCGGATTTTCTTTCCAGAGGGCGCGCCATGCACCTTGGGTTCCGTAGAATTTCGCAGCGAGCCGAGACAGTGTGTCGCCTTTGCTGACCGTGTATGCCTGACGGTTACCAATTTCATATTTCTCGGCAAACGCTTTGGAAGAGTCGTCCAGAGTGAAGTAAATGACATCTCCGGGGTAAATCTTGTTCGCGTCTGCCAGTCCGTTTTCTGCCTGAAGCGCCTTCCACTTCTTGCGTGAGCCATAGATCTTCTGGGCGATGGCACCGAGCGTGTCGCCACGCATCACGTAGTAGGCCATTTTGGAGCCCATTTCCGGAAGTGCAGTGGGTCCGGTGGGTGCGGCAGCTGACGCTGAATCACCGGCCGGAGCAACGGCAGGCTGGCTGGCCACGCTAGCATCTACCGGAACAGGAGCTGCCTCGGTGGGCGCTGCTGCTGCAGTACCTGGGTCATAGGGAGCAGCGTTCGACGGAACCGCTTCGGAATTTGCGGGAGATGCAAATGGATTGCCTGCGTTGGCATCCGCAGCAGCTGCTGGGTTGCTGGCCTCCATGGGTGGCGGCTCCGCTGCAGCGTTTCCGTTCACTTCAGCATTGATTGCACCGCCACCATCTTCTGCTGGGGCAGTGTTCGTGGCACCGCCTTGCTCGTTGGCAATCGCATTGTTGAGCTCGTTGCCAATTGGATTATTCGAAGCTGCGGCCTCGCCTTCGGGTTTGGCCGTGTTCGCGTTCTCTGTGTTGGCGTTGGCGGCGGCAGCATTACCGTTCTCAGCAGCCTCGCCATTGGCGTTGGAACCAGCATTGTTGCCCGACGCTGCTTCCTCACCGGCTGTTGCACCCTCGAGTGCCGGGTTGGGCGACTCGTCACCTGATGAACTGCAGGCTATCGGTCCGACGGCAAGAAAAATTGCCGCAACTGCCGGAAGCAGATAACTTCTCATTTTGGAGAGCGGTCGAAAACGCATCATTGCCGGATACCCTCATGAAGGATTCCAATGTTAAGACACCAGTCCCAACACCATTTGCTGATGGTTCGGCGTCTCTCTAAAAAGCTTTAAAGCCTTTGCGTAAATTTTTGGCATCTCGAATTGCCCGCCGCCAAAGATCTGACTCAAGGCCACCGGAGGCGGAATGGACCAGTTCAATCACATCACGGTTTTGCTGCAGGAAACTATCAATCTTGTATCGGCAAACTTTGCATCTTCTCTTGCCACGCGAAAATCTCAAATATGGGCAGACTGCACTCTCGGCGGTGCCGGACACACGCTCGCCCTGTTCGACCGCTTTGCGGAGACGCTTCGAAATGCGGAACACACGGATTGTCGCATCGAACATCTGTGCTGTGACCAGGATCCCGTTGCTCTGGAGGTAGCCGGACAGCGCCTTCGCCAATGGAAAGAACGTCATGGCGAGCTTGCAGCAAACATCACCGTCACGCTGCTTCCCATCAACTTTCGCGATCTTTCGAGTTGGCTGAGAGAAAACAGACCATCACAAAAAGTCAGTGGTCTGATCGCAGACTTTGGCGTCAGCTCTCCACAGATAGACTCGGCAGAACGGGGTTTTTCATTTCTTCGTGAAGGTCCGCTCGACATGCGCATGAACACAGAGGGCTACACGACGGCGCACAGCATTCTGACGACTTGGGAAGCCGACGAACTGCAAAGAATCTTCTCCGACTATGGGGAAGAACCCCGCTCCCGCGCGCTGGCCCGCGCGATTGTCCAGGACCGTGGCAAGGGACTGCTTCCACTGTCAAATACAGTGGAGTTCGCAAATTATGTCTCGCGTGTCTTGGGGTATCATCAGAGTCGGGTGCACCCTGCAACACGGATTTTTCAGGCGTTGAGAATCGCGGTGAACGAAGAGCTCAGTTCAATTGAAGAACTGCTCGCAGCGATGCCAACCCTGATGGATGCCGAAAGTTGTGCGGGATTGATCAGTTTTCACTCACTGGAAGACAGGCTTGTGAAAAGATACTTCAGGGCTTGGGAACAAGGCGATTTAACGCCGGAAGCGAAGCGCAAGAGCGAAAAGCAGCGCTGGACAGAGAGCCAGCTTGGTCTTTTTGCCGCTGCCGACAACAAGCAAAATTCGTTTGGCCGCGAAGAACCGCGCGGCGGCATCGTGGCGGGCGACGAAGAGGTCAAAATCAATCCCCGAGCACGTTCAGCACGTTTGCGGGGTTTTAGTTTCACAAACGCAGCGCCTGTTAGAACGTAAAAAACCAAGCACGCTAGGAGGACTCGCTTTGAAATTTCACTGGAAGCGCATTGACGCCAGTCTCCTATGCTTCGCACTTGTCGTACTCGCAGCAGTGCCCGTCGCAGCGTTGCGAACAAAAACCTATGCAATCGGCTATGAACTGGGACGCCTCAAGTCGGAGGAAAAGCTCCTCCGACAGCGCAACGTCGAGCTGCAAACCCAACTCGCTTCGGTACAGCGCGCAGTCCGCGACAGCAGATTGAAAACAGCCGGACAAGGCAAACCCGCACAGCTCAACCTTCCCTCGCAAACAAACGTCTGGCGCCCACAAAACGCGCCGGTGAAATCGGAGACTCAGACGGGTGAGAAAAATATTCAAAAGCCGTAAGAGTGCACCGACGAAAAGGTTGCACGACACAGCGGATGGCACAGATCTTCAATTGCGTGTCAAACTGTTCGCGGGCGCACTTGCCGCCGCGGGCGTCCTCATGATTGGCCGCTATGCACAACTCGCCGTGCTTCCCACCGAGATGAATGAGAAGCTCCGAAGCCGCGCGACAAAACAATTCGAGTCGGAAGTTACGCTGCTCCCGCCACGCGCGAAGATTGTAGACCGATCGGGACGCACGCTGGCAGTCAGCGTGCTTCACCCAAGCCTGTTTGCCATTCCCAAGCGTCTTCCGGCTGACCGCGCCACGCTTGAAAAAATTGCAAAACAAATCCGTGTGCCGGTCAGCGTGTTGGTTGATTTAAGGCGGACGAAAAAGGGTTTCGCGTGGTTGCGTCGACATATCCCACCTCACGAGCTTTCCGGTATGGGCGATCTCCAACAGTGGCGCGAGTTCATCGGTGTCGCCGAAGAGCCCAAGCGCATCTATCCGGAGAGGGAAACTGCAGCACATTTGATCGGGTTTGTCGGCATAGACAACAACGGACTTGAGGGTGCTGAGGCGATTTTTAATGCCAAACTCAATGGTGTCGGGCAGATTGCCAAAGTCACCCGCGATGCACGCGGTCATATCACGCTCACGACGCCCAACGGTGCGGTGCAACCCGAGACGCAGAGCCCGCCGCTGGAACTGTCAATCGATTTGTCTATCCAGATGACAGCTGAAAGTGCCTTGCGTGAGGGAGTCATAAAATCACGTGCACGCGCAGGTTCTGCGGTCGTGATGGACGTGACGACGGGTGAAATTCTCGCAATTGCAAGTTATCCCTCCTACGACCTAAATAGTCCACCGGCGAATCAACCGGAATCACGCCGCTTCAGACCACTCATGGACGCACTTGAGCTCGGCTCGGTTGTCAAACCGATGTTTATTGCACGCGCCATCGACAAAAAGAAAATCCGCGCAAACGAGCCTTTCTTTTGCGAAAACGGGTCGATGGCTGTCCCAGGTGGAAAAATCAGAGACACGCATCCACATGCAACACTACTTCCTTCGGAAGTCATCAAATACAGCAGCAACATATGCACATATAAAATCGTCCAGCGTCTTGGCAGAACGGGTCTCTATGACGCACTTGGCGCATTTGGTTTTACGCGGACTACTGCGACAGGCCTGCCGGGTGAATGGTCCGGACGCGTACAGAAGCCCGAGGTGTGGCGTGAAATGCGCTTTGCCAATATGGCTTTTGGTCAGGGCATTGCTATCAGTCCGCTGCAAATGACACGTGCCATGGCGATTCTCTCTGGAGGTGGAACCGATCCGGGAATCAGGATTCTTGCACGCGGAGACCAAGATGAAAATGACGGCCTGAACCTGCCGGCACTCAGAGTTATTTCTGATGAGACCAGCAAACTCGTCACCAATATGATGAGGGGAGTCGTTGAAGAGGAAGGCGGAACGGGAAGACTGGCATCCATTTCCGGTCTAGCAGTGGCCGGAAAAACGGGAACCGCGGAAAAATACGATCCCAAGACTCGCTCGTATAGTGAACGGATTGCCACCTTCACAGGCGTGTTGCCGGCAGAAAAACCACGTCTGGCAATCACTGTTGTCATCGATGAACCGCAAGTCAGACCTGCTTATGGTGGAGTGCTGGCAGGACCAGTCTTTTCTGAGATAGGGCAAAAAGCCATCAACTATCTGAACTCACAAGGCCTCATTCAACTCGAAGAAAATCCTATCCAACCCATTCCCGACAAACTCGCAAAACAGGTGCCCGCCGGAGGAAACACTCATGATCGGCGGTGAACTGGATGTCGATTTCCGACTGCAGCCCAATCGTGCTCTTTTGTTGCTGGAGGCGGAGGGTCTGCTGACCACAACACCGCCCGAAAGTTCTCATCTCCGGCGTGGCTCAGCCTTGGCGACAAGTGATTTGAAAATTGTCTGGGACACTCGGCGGCTGCCGACCGACAAATCAGCTGAGAAGGTCATTTTCGTTGCAAGAAGAACGGAGAGATTCGACACACATTCACATGTCCCCGAATTACTCAACGACGGGCACGTTGTCGTTGCGCAGCAGGACTGTCTACAGCCGAGTATCGACGGTGCAGCCGAAAGTGCGGGTGCGACATGGACCAAAGATTTGCAGGCTCACCCGAACCTTATCTCCGTTTCATCAGTCGACATGGCGCGTCACCTCTTGCTTCAGTGTTCGAGCGAGGTACATGCGCGCAATTGGACGACAATTGCCATCACGGGAACCAACGGAAAAACTAGCACCACGCAAATTGCTGCGACGATGCTGGAGGAACTCAGCCAGAAATCTGTCCTGCGCCTTGGCACGTTGGGAATCCAGATTGCAGGCCAGATTTTTGATAATCCTTTTCCGACTCAACCGGATTTTGCCGGATTGCTGGCCTCCCTGCGAATGGCGGAAAAGACTTTCACTTGCAATCAACTGGTCATGGAGGCGACGAGCATTGGCATCGCTGAAGGACGCCTCGGCCACTGGCCGGTGCAATGTGCGGCGTTTCTGAACCTGACGCAGGACCACCTCGATTACCATGGGTCGATGAGCAGCTATCTTGAAGCCAAACTCGACCTCTTCAGACGGCATTTGCATCCGACTGGTCAAGTTGTGCTCAACTGTGAAGACCCCGAATGGCAGAAGGTTGTGCGCGCAGCGGCTGGAAAAACACGACTATGCGTTGGATTTGGCAAGAGTCTGATGCGAGACGTATTCTTCGCCGAAGCATCGGCTCATTTCTCCGGTGTGCGTTATCTTGAAGTCAGTCATCAGCGGAGTGGCATTGGCGGCATCGCAGGGCAATGGACCTTGTGGCTCGACAAACTGACCAGTGTGGCGCAGTGCCAGTACATGGTGCGGCTGCTTGGTGCTGTTCAACATGAAAATGTCTCGGCAGCGGCCGCAATGATGGTCTCACTTGGATATCCACTCGCGCAGATAGGCGGCATCTGTCAGTCTATCGGCCCAATCCACGGCCGTCTCGAGCCCGTTTCGACATCCGATGACAACGGTCTACCTGCAGTTTTGGTCGACTACGCACACTCTCCCGATGCCCTGGAAAAGACATTGCAGACGTGCAGAGCGATACTTCCCCGCGAAGGAAAATTGATTTGTGTTTTTGGCTGCGGAGGTGACCGTGATCCAGTCAAGCGGCCGATCATGGGCAGAATTTCTGCACAACTTGCAGACATAACCTGGGTCACTTCGGACAATCCAAGAACAGAGGATCCGCAAACGATCGTCAATGACATTTTGAGAGGCATTCCCGAGGATCGCAGCGGGTGCACTCAGGTGCAAATTGACCGCGGGCGTGCGATTTGCGATGCCATCGCGGCCGCGTCTGAAAAGGACATCATTCTTATCGCCGGAAAAGGCCATGAGGATTATCAAATCATCGGTGCGACAAAGTATCCGTTCTCTGACTCCGAGGTGGCTCGACAGGCCCTGAAAAGCAAACGTAAGATTTAAACAAAAAAGAGGGCGCCCGCTAAAATGTTGCTCGCACTGATTCAAAAGTTCACTGTCTATGAACCCAAACTCAATGCTCTGACCTATTTGTCGAGCCGTGCGATTCTCGCATTGATCACTTCAATACTGATATCACTCGCCCTTTATCCGCCGTTTATTATGCGCCTACGCGCGATGAAACTTGGTCAGCCAATCCGCGAGCTCGGCCCGGCAACTCATATGGAGAAAAAGGGGACTCCCACCATGGGGGGAGTCGTTATTCTTTTCGCCACACTGCTGAGCGCGTTTTTGTGGACAGACTTGAAAAATCATCATCTCTGGACTCTGACTATTGTTACTTTAGCTTTTGGTGCCGTGGGCTTCTTTGATGACTTTCTGAAAATTACAAAAAAGAATCCCAAGGGGCTCGCAAGTCGCTACAAATATCTGGGACTCTCTGTCGGCGCCTGCATCGCCCTCGCTTGGCATTTCAGCCAGCCAGGGGCTATCGATCCATCAGCATCAACCCGCTCCAGCCTGTCGGTTATTTACTTTCCCTTTCTCAAAGACGTTTCCATCAACCTCGGTTGGCTTTATTTGCCATTTGCCTATTTTGTGCTGGTCGGTTCGAGCAACGCAGTGAACCTGACGGACGGGCTCGATGGACTTGTGATTGGTCCTGTCATCACCTGCTCGATTGCACTGTTGGTGTTGAGCTACGTGACAGGAAATATCGTGCTGGCGAAGTATCTATACTATCACACCGTTGCCGGCTCGGGAGAGATCGCCGTATTTCTGGCTGCGCTTATCGGCAGCTCGATCGGTTTTCTTTGGTACAATACATGGCCAGCGCAGATCTTCATGGGCGATTCGGGCGCGCTTCCGCTCGGAGGCATTCTTGGTGCAGTGGCGATGATCACTGGCCATGAAATTCTCTTGGTCATCATGGGAGGCGTTTTCGTCGTAGAAGCGCTTTCGGTCATTATCCAAGTCGGCTCATTTAAAATGCGTCAGAAGCGCGTCTTTCGTATGGCTCCCATACATCACCATTTCGAAAAGGGCGGCTGGCCGGAACAGAAGATCACCATCCGCGCCTGGATCATCAGTTTCATGCTCGCGCTTTTCAGTATTCTCACACTTAAATTGAGATAAGCACATGGACGTCCGCGGACTTCATATTTGGATTGTGGGGGCGGCACGCAGCGGTATTGCAGCCGCCCGTCTGTTGCATGAGCGGGGGGCGAGACTTTTTGTCACCGACCTCGGAAAAATTGGCGACGAAGAAAAGAAGATTCTCACCGACCTCAAAATTCCTTTTGAGGAAGGTCAACACACCATCGAAAGACTTCTTAAGGAAGCGCAGCTGGTGGTTCTCTCGCCGAGTATTCCACTCGACAAACCACTGCCAATGGCTGTCCGCCAGTCGGGAATTCCGCTTGTTAGCGAGATAGAGGTTGCCAGCTGGTTCATCCCGCCATCGGCAATCGTCATTGGCATTACGGGAACCAACGGCAAGAGCACGACTACCCATTATGCGGCTCAGTTATTTGCGCTGGGGCAAAGGAACTCGGTTGCCTGCGGCAACTATGGACGTCCGCTTGCCGACGCACTGATGGATCCTGCCCGCTACAACGCCTTCGTCACAGAGCTCAGCAGCTACCAACTGGAGACGACCTATTCGCTGCAGCCAGACGTCAGTATTTTTCTAAATCTTCAAAACGACCATCAGGCACGCTATGGCTCGTTGGATGAATACCTGAAGGCAAAATGGCGCCTTGTCGCGCTCACACGATCGACAGGACTCGTCGTCATCGACGAATCGGTCTTGCGGCGCGCGATCGCCATTGGTCTCCCACTACCGGAGAGCCGCATCACGGTCATCCGCGGCTTACGAGATGCTCGTGTGCCGTTGACTCCATTGAACGAACATCCTGCCAACCAGACATTGCGCAAAGCGCAGAGTCGCTCACGCGCCCATCTGCCGATTCCGACCTACGGGTTGACCGCGACGCTTCCCATGGAGGCTCAGATCGATCCAGACAAGCTCTCCTATGTGTGGATTGAAAAATCTTCGACCGATGAGCGAGCTGTGACACTGGTGGTGCAGGACTCTCAGCGCGGGTCAGCAAACCTGACTCTTGAGATCAAAGATCCCTGCCTTCCAGGAGTACACAATCAGATCAACATCGCGGCCGCGAGCCTTGCGGCAATGCATGACGGCATGCATGCCAATATCATCCGTGCGCAGTGGAATTCGGCAACCACTGTCTACAAGCATCTTTCTCATCGGCTCGAGGATGTCTCGCGCGGCCGCTTGCTGGTTTCCGCAGGCGGCAACAAAAAATCATTGCGAGCAATCAACGATTCAAAGGCAACAAACGTAGAAAGCACGCTCGTAGCTGTGCAAAGCTTTTCCCATTCAATCCGGCTTTTGCTCGGCGGCGAACCCAAGGGTGACTTCTACGGCGAACTGTTGCCCTACGTGGGAAAAAACATCTGCAAGATTTATCCCTTCGGAAGAGCAGCACCACTCATTTGCCAGCAACTGTCGGGTATCGGTGACCGACTGGCTCCTCCATCTGCAAAGATGCTCGACGCCGCGCGGTTGGCACTCGAAGAATCCGAACAAGACGACGTTCTTCTCCTGAGCCCGGCATGCGCAAGTTTTGATGAATTCAAAAACTTCGAACACCGTGGAGATGCCTTCCGGCATTGGATTCTACAACACATGGAAAAGTGACCATCCGCACACCTGATGGCTGATGACCACAAGGAGATCCATCAATGGCAGGCAAAAAAGAACATACCTTCAGCCAGTTTGATGCATACGGCGGTCAAACGCTGTGGTTTCCAGTCATCGCGCTGCTCTCTTTCGGATTACTGTTTGTGTACAGCGCATCGAGTGTCTACGCCGGACAAAAATACGGCGACGAGTTTCTGTTCGCCAAAAAACAACTGATATATTTTATACCCGGCGCAGCAGCCGCCTACATCGGCGCGCGCTTTCCACTTGACAAATTACAACGCTGGGCAACACACATTTTTCTTGCCACGACACTTCTCACGGCTCTGACACTAGTGCCCGGTGTTGGCAAGAAGATTCTCGGCGCGTCGCGTTGGATCGCAGTGGGCGGATTGCAGATCCAGCCGAGTGAGTTCTTGAAAATATCGTCGGTGCTTTTTCTTTCCAAGGTTCTCGCTGACAAGAAAATCGACTGGCGGAAGCTCTGTCTGCTGGTTCTTGGTTTTGCCATCCTGCTCAGGCAGCCAGATTTCGGCAGTTCAGTGATTCTGATGGCAGGCTTATTTGCAGTGCTGTTTTTTTATGGAATCCCCAAACGATATTTCTTTGGTGCAGTGCTGGCGATCCTGCCTTTGATCGGTGTTCTCGCCGTTGCGGCACCCTACCGGCTCAAGCGACTCGTCACTTTTCTCGATCCGTTTGCCGACCCGCTCGGTTCCGGCTTTCAGGTGATTCAATCATTTGTTGCCATCGCCAGCGGCGGAATCTTTGGCAAAGGCCTCGGTGGAAGCCAGCAAAAACTGTTCTTTTTGCCCGAAGCACACACAGACTTCATACTATCGGTGATCGGCGAAGAAATGGGTTTCGTTGGCCTTGCAATCATAATTCTCATCTACGGGATGCTTTTTTACTCACTCCTGCAAGTGCTCGTTGCAGTCAACAGCGCCTTTGCAAGGATGTTGACCGCAGGCCTGCTGGCCATGCTGGCTTCGTCGACACTCATCAACATGGGAGTTTGTGCCGGACTTCTTCCCACAAAAGGACTCACGTTGCCGTTTATTTCATCCGGCGGATCGTCGCTCGTGGCGAATCTTTTTGCGATGGGAATACTGGCGCAGATTCACGCGGCAGCGTACATGCGTCAGCATGGAGGAATACGCGCAGATGTTCAAAGCGATTGACCGAATTCATTTTGTCGGAATTGGCGGCAGCGGTATGTCGGGTCTGGCCGAGGTGCTGCTCAACCTCGGTTACAAGGTGAGCGGGAGCGACACAAAAGACTCCTCCATCGTCAGGCGGCTGCGCAGCCTCGGAGCCGAAATCAATCAGAACCATTCCGCCGACAATGTATCTCAAGTGCAAGTGGTCGTTGTCAGCAGCGCTATCAATCCGCAAAATCCGGAGATTCGCGCAGCGCAGCAGGCACGAATTCCGATCATCCACCGCTCTGAAATGCTCGCTGAACTCATGCGGCTCAAATATGGGGTCATCGTCGCCGGTACACATGGCAAAACGACGACCACAAGTATCATGGCCAACGTTCTGCACGAGGCCGGGCTCGACCCAACTGTCGTCATTGGCGGGATTCTCAACTCGACGAATTCTAACGCCAAGTTGGGCAGCGGAGAATGGTTTCTTGCTGAAGCAGATGAAAGCGACGGCAGTTTTCTAAGGCTCAGTCCGACGGTTGCGGTGGTCACCAACATTGATCGCGACCACATGGACCATTATGAGTCATACGATGAGATCGTTTCCGCCTTCTCCGCATTTCTCGACAAAGTTCCCTTCTACGGTGCGATATGCGCATGTATTGACGACCCCGGAGTCCAGCGGGTCATTCCAACCCTGCGCAGGCGGATAGTGAGTTTTGGACTCAACAAAGATGCTGACGTCAGTGCGCACGACATCACCCACCTCGGAGGTGTCAGCGAATTCACTCCCGTGATCAACGGAAAAAAATTGAGCCGCGTAACGCTGAAAATGCCTGGCCGCTACAATATTTTGAATGCTCTTGCTTCGATTGCCGTGGGTCATGTGCTGGAGATTTCTCCGCAGCTCACTTGCTCTGCGATTTCAGGGTTCGAGGGTGTCCTGCACCGCTTCACTCAATTGGGGGTTGTCGGACGCGTGGCAGTCATCGACGACTACGCCCATAACCCCAAAAAAATTGCGACCGTTCTGGAGGGCATACGCGAAAGCTGGCCCAACCATCGGGTCTGTGCAATCTTTCAGCCGCACAGATATTCGCGCGTCAAACATCTGGCAGATGAATTTTCTACAGCCTTCGTTCACGCCGACCACGTCATCGTGACGCCTGTATACGCAGCCAGTGAAGCTCCGATAGAAGGCTGTGATCACGAGAGCTTGGCGAGTCTCATCCGACAAAACTCATTCCGCGGCTCAACTCTTCCCGTCGAGACCTGTCAAAACCTCGACCAAGCGGTCTCACTTGGAATGACCTTCGCGTGCAAACATAAAGAGAACGATCAAGGATGTACGGGCGTATTGCTCATCACTCTCGGTGCCGGAGATGTGCAGTCCGTAGGCCCCCGTCTCCTGCGGGAATTGAGTGTTTTGTGAGGAGTCATGTCGCAACTCAAAAAGCAGACAATCGCCGCGCGGAAACAAGCGCGACG
>JBDLRP010000007.1:0-34076 GCA_039799905.1 Pseudomonadota bacterium
TTTTTGTCGTGTGCTGCAGACAAATATATCCACTCCCAAACCTGCGCGGCAAGCCATACGTCAAAGTGCGGTTTGCCGGGTGACTTGAAGAGCTATTCTGAATTACACACTGTAGCGTTAAGCTTTTCTATTTCCCGACCGGATTGGAAATTCGCAAATAGGAAAGGAAATGCGCGATGCAAACAAGACTTTACGCCCTAATTTCAGGTTCCATACTTTTTTTGCTTGGAATTTTCGGATTCGTGTCTTTTTTTGTTTCACCGCCAAGTCCTGACTCTCCGACAATGACCATCACCTCCGCATTCGGGCAGTTGTTCGCGATATTTCCGGTGAATTCGTTTTTAAATGTCATTCACTGTGTCTGGGGGCTTGTCGGTATCGTCGCATACACCAACGACAAGTCGTCGGTCACATTCGCACGCTGGAGCGGTTACGGAGCAGGCCTGCTGGCCATTTTGGGAATGCTACCGTTTACCCGAACACTCGCTGGCCTGCTTCCGCTCTACAGCCACAACATTTGGCTGCACGGCGTCTTTGCGTTGGTCTCTACACTTTATGCGAGTCGAAAAATGCAGGATACACTTGGACTCCGTATTCAGGGTGATCAAGTCGATCAATTTGCCGCCGCGCGGAAAAGCGCACAAGAACGTAAACCCAAGGATCTCGACAAGGCGGGTTAATAAACCCGCCGTCCGTTTAGTGATCCAATTATTTTTCCAGCGTGATCAGCCGGCGCCCTCGCCGCGCATCCTGTCTTCGAATGCACTCAGGGCAACCTTGGCTCCCTCGCCCATCGCAATGATGATCTGCTTGTAAGGCGTTGTTGTGACGTCGCCGGCTGCGTAGATTCCGCGTGTAGAGGTGCGGCCGCGGCCATCCACCTGAATCTCGCCATAGTCTGACAGCTCGACCACACCCCGCAGCCCTTCACTGTTGGGAATCAGGCCGATTTGTACGAAAATCCCGTCTACGCTCAGCTGTTGAATCTTTCCGCTATTACGATCTTCAATTTCGAGCCCCGTGACGCGATTTCCATCGCCCAAAACACGGGTAGTCTTTGCGGACAAACAGGTCGAGACATTCGCAAGCGAATTTAGTTTATCGATTAGAACCTGATCAGCCTTGAGAGCCGGTGCGAATTCAATCAGCACAACCTCACTGCAAATGCCCGCAAGATCAATGGCCGCCTCGACCCCCGAGTTTCCACCGCCAATGACAGCAACCTTTTTGTCTTTGAAGAACGGGCCATCACAATGCGGACAATAAGCAACGCCGCGCCCAAGGTATTCTGCCTCTCCGGAAACATTCAGAGTCCGCCACTTTGCACCTGTTGCAACAATCACCTGTTCGGCAGAGAGACTCTCACCGCTATCAAGGCCAACCGATTTAATGCGTCCATCCGAGCTCAAACTGCGGAATTTACGGTGCTCAAAGATATCGACTGGGTAACTGCGCAAATGAGTATTGAGTCCTGCTGCCAACTGAGGACCTTCGGTGTAGAGAACTGAAATCATGTTCTCGATTCCCTTCGTCTCATTCACCTGCCCGCCAAGCCGTTCCGCTACCAATGCTGTTTTGAGTCCTTTGCGTGCGCTGTAAATAGCCGCCGAAACTCCGGCAGGACCTCCGCCGAGGACAACGACATCAAACTGCCCGAGGTTTTCGTTTGCTGTCGCACCCGTTTGTTTTGTTCCAAGTTCAGTTTCAAGTTTTTCAAGCAGTTGAAGCAGCGAGCCACGACCGCTATGAATGAGCTTGTCTCCGATGAATACCGCAGGAACTCCCTGAATGTTCAGCCGTGCGAGTTCCTCCTGAACCATGCCACCCTCAACCATCACGTGCTCCACTTGGCCACCGAAGATTGCGATCTGATTCATCGCCTGCACGACATCAGGACAATTCTCACAGCTCAGCGAAACATATGTACGGATTGAAGCACGACGGCCAAGCTGCTGCATTCGCCTTTTAAGCGCTGCATCCGGAGCACGTCCGGCGCCGCCCGCATTAAGAATGGCCAGAACCAAAGAACTAAATTCATGCCCTCCCGGAATACCAACGAAGCCCGCGCCGCTCGGTTGACCGGCGGATAAAATCTCGAAACTGGGCACGGCTGATGAGTTTGTCTGTGAAATACTCACGCTGATTTTGTCGGAGCAATCAGCTACAGCGTTCAGCATTTCAAGCAGCTCGCCTTGCTGTGGATGAGCGGAAGCAGGAGCCCGCAATTCAACATTGTTTTCAATCTTTGCAAAATAATCTCTCAATTGAATTTTTAGTTCTTCGTCGAGCATGACATCCTCCTGACTAATCCTTTAAGGCGCTCGGTTGCTGAGCCGGCCGGCGTGCAACCGGCCGGCGCAGCAACTTCAGATCTTTCCAACCAAATTGAGCCCGGGTTTCAGAGTCTGCTGTCCCGGCTTCCATTTCGCTGGACACACTTCGCCTGAATTGTTCGCAACAAATTGCGCGGCCTGCACTTTGCGGAAAAGCTCCTCGGCATTGCGGCCAATGCCGTTGTCATGGATTTCGACGATCTTGATGAGCCCATCGGGATTCACAACAAATGTTCCGCGGTTGGCCACACCTTCCGCTTCGATATGAACGCCGAATGCACGGCTGAGGTGTCCGGTCGGGTCAGCCAGCATCGGGAATTTGATTTTCTTGATGGTCTCGGAAGCGTCGTGCCACGCTTTGTGTGTGAAATGCGTGTCGGTGCTCACCGAATAGATTTCCACACCCAGTGAACGGAACTTCTCGTAGTAGTCTGCCATGTCGCCAAGCTCGGTCGGACAGACAAAGGTGAAGTCTGCTGGATAAAAGAAAAACACAGACCATTTGCCCTTAAGATCGCTTTGCGTCACCGTCTTGAATGACTCGTTGACGTAGGCCTGAACGCTGAAATCTGTGACTTTTGTATTGATGATATTCATCATGGCGCACCTCGAAAAAAAAAGTTGAAACCTCAGCAAGGGGCTTCTCTTCGCCCCTCACATCTGAATCATCGCCTATTTTTTCGATAATCAAAGTCGATAGTTTCTATAGACCAATAGAGAAAAGCTATTAAGCGCACTCGGCTCAACGCGCGCCAATTTGCACGACGTGATTGGATAGATGCTCCAGCCACTCGTATTCGAAGAGCATTATCTTGGGAGCGAAAGGGGTCTCTTCACCGGTATTCGCGGCGTCGTAGTCATAAGTCCCTTCAGAACCATAGAACTCAGAGTTCCTCACATAAAAGACACCTTTGCCGCGGCAGCCGCCCGAGCCCTCATAGCTGCTCTTTAGTTTGCTACGCTTGCCGCGCGCATCTTTTGCTTTGAATAGGTACTCACTGCGCAGTTTTTCAGATGTGGCCCGCGCAGCTTTTTGCTCCCATTCCAACGCTTTTTCCTCAAAATACCGAATAGTATTTTCCACGAAACCGCATTGCCGGCTGTCCCGTTCATCATCGAAACCGACAACAAAAACCGAGTGCCAATAACCCTCATGGTTGTAGATCACCTGCACGGGCGCCTTGTTCTCAACCAAAGCGTCTTTAACACGTCCGACAATACCGGCAGGATTCAAACCAAGATTCCATTGATCAGAATCCGGATCCGCATAGATGACTTCGCGGGTGAATTTTGGGATTTCCACATAACCAGAGGTCACCGACTTGATATTGTCGAACCAGTTGATGATGACCCCATAGGTGCTTCCTGCGGCATTGGGCGCGGCCGGAAAAATATCCCCTTTAGAGTCCTCGCGGTACCAACCTTTGGTGAAGGGGTACGCACTGTTAAGCAGACTGCGGCCCGAGGAATTGAGAATCTCTATGCTGTCGGTTCGCCAGTCCTGCACGTTTTTCTGAAACTTTTTGTATGCAGAAATGTTGATGAGGTAGCGTTCCGACAAATCCAAAGGACCATTGGGGGCCCGCGACACATGAGGATTCAACCGCGCCAGCCACCACTCTGCAATGCCCGTCAGTGACATATAGAGACAACTGCCCGCATCCTCTTGATGAGGCGAGGGCAGGATATACGGAACGAGTTCGGTGTATCCAGCGAGTGTCCGGACATCCTTGATAATTTCGGGCTTGTAGTTCTTCGGAGTTGCAGCTGCCGGTGCAGGCAGGCAGGTGAAAACCATCAAGGCCAATAAAACCCAATCTTTGAGGTGCGGTTTTGCCGACGCCACGGTGTTCTCCTCATTCATCGAATGGCGCGAAGATTAAGCACATCGTTCCAGACACGACAAGAGAATAGAATGAAAATTCAAGGAATCGAATTAAATTCAGCCCTTTCGGGTGGTTATTACCAAAACTCAAGACTCAACGCAGTAATTTCGATATGGACCTAGAGGTGTCGTATGAGAACCGTCAGTCTTTTCGTGTTTATTTCTGCAAGCTTGAGCGCATGCGGTGACTCAAAGTACCAATCTGCGACACCCAACAACAAAGCCAAGGGTGCGGCCAATGCCAACGCAGGAACTGAAGACGTGTCGGGACAACTCAAAGAGACGTTTGCGGTCGAGTCATCCTCAGGCAAGACAGATATCGTGTGGGTTGTTGATCAGTCGGGCTCGATGTCGACGGAAACCCAGAACGTTCAAAACAATCTTTCCAATTTCTTCAACTCGCTCAATCAAAAGGTGGACGCCCGATACGCGCTGATTGCCAGCTCGTCCTCAAGCAACAAAATCTCGCTGCCCGCCGCAAGTGACAAACAACTGCAAATCGAACAGAGCGTTGCGAGTACGAATGCGCTTGAAATTGCTATCAGCACGTTCACACGCGCCGACGTGCCCGAGCAGCCACTCATCGATCCGAACAACCCTGCCGCTGGCCGCATCACGAAATATCCAACCCAAGGAGCACTGAGCAATTTCTTCCGTTCCGATGCACTGCCAGTTGTTGTTGTTGTGACCGACGACAACGCAAGAAAGGTAACCGAACAAAATTTTCTGCAACTCGCAAAAGCAGCAATCGGTAAGGAACCCAAGGTGTATGCATGGCGTGGGAATAAGTCGCTGCCGGAAATTCCGAACGCACAGTGCAACGTGGCACGCGACGGAATCGCATACGAGAAACTTGCGGAAGCGACCGGTGGCGAGGTTTTTAATCTTTGTGAACCCGACTGGAGCGCGACCTTCTCCAAACTGACAACCAACATCATTGCGGCAGTCAAGAACTCATTCACAGTTCAGAAAGAAATTAAATCGGTCGTCTCGGTGACAATCGACGGACGAAAGCTGGACGCAAACAAGATCACGACCGCGGGCCGGACCATCACTCTGCCTCAGGATGAACTCAGCAAAAGCCCTAATGGCAAGGTGACCATCACATATGTGCCGAAGTAAAAAAGCCAAGACAACCAATCAAAACGAAAAGCAAATACGAAATAAGTTAAAGAAAAATAGAAAAAAAACCGACAACGTACAAATGAGATACTTTGGACACACATATTCAGTTTTTTTATCTGCAAGCCTGCTGCTCGCCTGCAAACCAACCTCTGAATCTTCGTGCCTGTCGACTTCCAGTGAGACTCTCAAACTTGCACCCACCGAGAAGGTCGCCCAAGGTGGTTACATTCAGTTCGACGACAAAGCGTGCAACGCGACCTTTGATGTTGAAAAAATCACCAGCGATACAATCAAACTTCGAGCTTATTCGGCGAGGCATTGCAGATCTGAAAATGCCCTCGACAACAGCAAGACACAGGTACATCTATACTTTTCCTCCACGCCGCAACGCAGTGCAGGTTACGTCAAGAACATTCCCGTGACCGAGGACTTCACGACACGCTCAAAAAACCTGCTAAAGGATTTTCAAAAATCTTCTCTCCCCAAAGAGCTGGAAGGATTTTTTCTGGCAGCGCTCAAAGTTCCGACCCACAGCGAGTTCGACTCACAAAGAGGTGGCTTCGGCGCTGCGGGTTCGGTTCAGGTCCAGCCTGAAAATATCGTCTGCTTCAATGAAAAGATCCCCCGCTTTGACGATTCGATCAGCCTGACGGACTTATGTTGGAGCGCCCTCGATGTGGGAATCTATGATTTAGAAATCAGCAAGACATCAGTGTCGGAAAATGTTTTCAAATTCCTTTCACAGCAACTTGCCGATAAGCAAAAAAAGACCGCTGCATATCTTCAACAGGATCCCAAAATCACCCCACTGATAAGAGACCAGAAGGGTGACCTGACACGAATCCAGTCCAACCTCCGCTTTCAGAACTATGCGCCGTTGGCTTATTTGCTGAGTTTTGACCACTGCAAAGTCGCCTCGCCCGCAGAGGGCGCATCAGCACTCATCTGCAGGAATCAGAATAAATTGATCGAACTTGCAGGAAAATATTTGACCGAGATTGATACCGACGGTTCATCAATAAACATCTTCGACCGGCTTGCGCGTGAAACAGATTTTGCCGCACCCGGTATTCCACTCCGTGAGCTTCGGGCTGGACGGCGCCTTGCGATGCCGCAGGCTTCCGCAACTTTCGCTACCCTGCAGAACAAAGCTGAACTTTATTCAGTCGACATGTTTTCTACATTCAAACTGTCACAACGAACCTCTTTGGACAATATGCTAAAACGCATTGAGCAAAGCTCAAACAGTCCAGACAAAACACTCATTTCGCAAGATTTTGTGGTGAGCACAAACGTCAAAATCGCGGCCGACGGTCAGTCTTCACCGCCCGTGTTCGCTCAATTTTCCATCTCGGAAATTGCACTCGGCAATCAGTCGCTGGAGATCGCCCGTGATATTTCAACGCTCGAGGCAATAAAAAAGCAGATACACGGGGTAACTCAATACGGCACTTTGCGCATTGGCGTGCGTAACAGAAATCAGCGCGTCAGTTTTGACGCGACGGACAGCGGATCGCTCATCACATTGTTTGGAATGGTGCCATTGATGGTCTTGAATACTGTAGATGACAAACCGGTTTCGGGTGGTGCATCAATTCTTGCCCTACCCGAGGCGCAACCGGAAACAGACTCATCTGCCGACGGCAGCGTCGCTGCACCATCCGGACCTAGCGCTCCCGTAACCGGAAGAAAAGGCAAAACGACGGTTAGCGCAGCCTGCCGATGAGCTAATTTATTAAGAGATCAACCGTGTTGACTTCGATCTTTTCGGTGACGGTGAAGGCGATACCTTTCTCGTAATAGGCTGCCTCGTTGATAAACACTGCCCATGCAGTTCCTGAGTTCCACAGTATTTCTCGCCCTTTGAAATCGATGAAAATAGGGTCACCGTCTTTGAGCGGCTGAAAATCACGACCCTGCAAAAGCGGATGAATCATTGCCGTCGGCAGTCCGTCATCCCCGCGCGGATAATCAACATGGTTCAGGAACGAGTACAAAGGAACGCTTGGCGGCAATGCTGGCAGCTCACCGCAATTCCAGAACTCAACAAAATCAAGGCAAGCGGAAACTAAATCCGCAGTCTTAAAAACCCACTCAGCATTCAAAACACCGTTGGCAACAGCACCGATCTCGATCGCAAAACCGAATTTGGAAAGCGAATTCAGGAAACCGGGTTGGGACTTTGGCTCCTGCCAGAGATACGCGTTCACACTCGGAAATTTCGAACGTAGATAAGCGTAAAGCAAAATATTGAAAGGCTCTCGATTGGTCAGAACAAGGCTCAGGCCCATCTGTGCGGTGGTTGAGTGAAGGTCAAAAATGACGCTCGGTAAGCCGCCTGCACAGTTTTTTCTCAGCTCGAGTTCAATATCCCGCGCGCGCGAAAGTTCGAATGCCTCTGGATTGGCGATTTCGCCGCTGGGATGAAAACTTCTGTTGAGGTCGCGCTCGACGTAGCGCCTGCAAATTGAAAATGCGCGCTGGTTGGCGAGCAGGGGAATAGTTTTGAACGATGCACGTCGCAAAAATTCTGGATTTTGAAGCCAGTGCCGCGCTAGAAACGCCCCCGTATATTCATTGCCGTGCGTTCCGCCGGAAACAAGAACATGGTCGAGATGCTGAATCTTTTTCACCGGCGTGTCTCCGAGAAGAAATTTGATGATTTGATGACGGCATCAATGGCCTGATTGAAGTCGAACGCACAATGCCCTGCAGCGTCGGTAAAAGACGCGCGCACCGGCAAGCCCATTTCGGCGTATCGGGTAAGGCCAGCCTTCACCTGCTCGAGCAGAAAATCAGATTTTCCTATCTGCACAAACAAGGGAAAGCGGACGTCGAGTGTTTTGACACCGACAATCCGAGGATAATTAGGCCACGCTCCGCCGCACAATGCCAGTGCAAGGCCTTTGAATTGACTCGCATGACGGGGATAAAAATCGCCCATAAGGAATGTGGCTCCGGCTGAGACGCCCACGAGCATCAACGGTTCACGCTTTTGCGCCCTGCTCAAATTAAAGTGCGCTGGAAGATCCTCGCGCAGGAATTCAAGCAAAAACTTGTCCTGCCCCTCTCCGGTTGCGCTCTCGAAGGGCCAGTTTCTTTTTTTGTTGGGTGCAGCCAATGCCGCCATGCGAAACTGATTGCGGCATGCGGAAAGGCTGACTGATTCAAGCAGACTCTGCAAATTTCCTGCTCCACCGCTGCCATGCAGCACGACCATGGTTGCGCGCGCAGAGGCAGACTTATTTTTCAGTGCAGAACCAGCTCCGGCGTCAGCGCATTGCGCAAAGTTCGCCTGTGTCTCGGGAAATCCTGATTTTCTAAAAGATACGGAGAGTGAAGTCAGGAGCGGGTCGGTGCCGGCCGGACCGGCCAAACCGACAAAACGAACAGCGAGGCAATAAATGAAGATTGTCTGGCGCAATACGGAGCGCAAAAGTTCATTCCTATCTCAATGAGCAAGCAGCATTTGCAGTCGCGAACTGCTGGCTGGCTGCGAGCAGGACTTTCACAGACTGACCGGCAGTAGCGCTTGGAAAACCGACGTACACTTTAAACTGACCCGGACCGGCGATGGATGCAACGACTTGAAAACCTGCCTGCCCAAGCGCCTCCGCCACGTAGCGCCCTTGTAAGTCGACAACCAACAGAGCAGCATCTGAGACGCCGCCAGGCAGATGGGTCGCAACACACGCGGTGATGAGTTTCCCCGAGGAAAGAGAAACGCTGACTTCTGCGAAAGGCACTTCATTGAAGCAATAGCCTGATGACAATGAGGCTGACGGAAGTTGAGTTGCGCAGCGACCCGACTGTGCTGTCGCAGTGAACACTGACCCTTCTCCGCTCAAATTCCATCGCTGAGTCGATTGAGATGAAATTTTCGACCATTGTAAATCGGTATCGTGTGAACATCCCGCGGACAAAGTCGCTAGCGCGAGAAAAGAAGCACGTGCAAATTTCATGGTAGAGCCCCCAAACAGATCCGGCGTGCAAAACGCCGCTCGAGATTGCCCGTGGCTATCCTGCAAAAGGGCTAATGCCAAGTAAAAAATGCTGGGATAACGGAAGTTTAAGTTGACTGATTAGCCAACCCAAAACACAGAACGGAAGCTGTCTGCGAAGCGCTCAGGTTGCACCCTCAGCAGCTTGCCGCGGCTGAACCCCTCGCCACTCAAACACAATATTGTCGGCGAGCAGCGCTGCTTTTTTGAACTGCTCTTCGGTTCGGACGGTCCAGACCATCAGCGGCATGCGCGCGCGCACTTCTCGCGAGATCTCTTCGGTCAAATCGTTAATATTGTAGCTAATGAAATCGCAGTCCGGAGCCACTCCGGCACGCAGTTTCGACAGCCCCTCGGCCACCTCTGGAGTCAAGAAAGCAAAGTCGGGGTCTTTTTTATGATTGCAGGATATGAAACCGACGGGCCATTTGTCGGCGCCCGTGCGGATTCTCATCAGCTCCGTGACCGAAAACGGATTGAAGCTCTTCAGCGCTACGGGGCCCGCATACGTTGCCAGCAATTCGGCAACCTTCCGCTCCAAGCGGCCATTGGTGTCGATACCGTGTCGCCCGAACGACTTAAGTTCAATTATCAGAGGTTTTCTTCCTTGAACGTACATCAGGACGTCTGAGAGCGTGGGTATCCGTTCGGTAGTCCCGCACAGACGAGTCCCTCTGAGTTCGAGCGCGGACGTTTGCGAGAAGTCTTTTGCTACCCCGCACAATCTTTCGAGAGATTCGTCATGAAACACCATGACCTCTCCGTCCGATGACAGCATAACGTCGAGCTCGCAGGCAAACCCCCGGTTGACGGCTTCCAATATCGCCCCGAGAGAATTTTCAGGATACTGACCCGCGTTATCGAAATATCCGCGGTGGGCGATTGGATGCTCTTTGAGAAAATCGACTTTAACGCGACTCATGAATCTTCTCCCACGTGCTTCCAGCCTTCAAGAAATGCAAGAGTCTGCGCCATCACCCGTTGGCGGATTTCATCGGTCTCCTGCATGATTTCATGCTGAGCCCTTGCTTCGTAGGCAAGAATAAAACTGGACTGACTGTTGGGTGCGAACTGAGCAAAGTTTGATTTGACCACCTGATCTTCGCCCGCCTGCCAAATCAGCAGCGGGCAGCCGACAAAACGCGGAAACTGCAAATGCGACAATCGCTTCTCGACCCGCAATGCCTCATGCAGCCAGCGAAAACTGGGCGAGCCGAGACGGAGCTGGGGATAGGTTTCGAATAGGTCACGATTCCATTCACGGCGCGCAACACAGTTGGTCAGGTCTAGACCATAGTTGTCCAGCTCTATGTCTTTTCCACCAGTGATGTATTCCATTTCGCGTCCGTTGCGGATACCTCGCTCCACCATCATTTCAACAACAATGCGCGGATAGGGTTTGAGAATGAGTTCGACCATCGGCGCCGTAAAAACAGCAGCAGCCGGCTGTATCCGCGATTGCGACATCCACAACGAGGATATCGTGGCCCCCATGGAATGAGCGATCAAAAACAACGGACCCTTGCGTCTTGGTTCGACAACTTGCGTGTAAAATTTTGAGAGGTCATTCACATAGGCCTGAAAAGAATCAACCCAGCCGACCTGCGTGTTTTTCAATTCACGCTGCGAAAACCCTTGTCCGCGATGATCATAGCAGACAACATTGTAGCCGCGGGTAAAAAAGTCGTACGCAATTTCAGCATATTTGGCATGCGATTCATTGCGACCTGAAACAATCATGATTGTCGCAGTCGATTCTTCACTGAGCCAGGCGCGCGCACTCAGGCGAACTCCATGCACTCCCTCAAAGTCGCACACTTCGGCGGATTCATAAAACGGCTGAATGTAGACGGCGTGAAGTTCACGCAATTTCGACTCGCGCCCACGAAAGGGGAGCGGCGCAAAATCAGCGACCGGTGCGGCAGCCTCTCGCGCAGATTTGTTCTTTTTTGCCGGACGTCCGGTGTTCTCAGTTGTCATAGTGTTTGAGCATATAGTTAAGGCCCGATAAGTTCAACGTGACTGATTCGCCAACCCCAGTCGCTTACGAATGTGTCAGTCCTGAACTCAAGCGTGGCTTCGGCACCGAAGATGAACGCAGTTCGAAAATCGCCCAGTTCTCCGCTGAGCTGCTGAACGATGCGACCCGATTGATCGCGAATGTAGAGAACATCCGTTGATTGTGTGGAGAATTTTTCGAACTTCAGTCTGAAACTCCGCACTCCATCGGGAAGAATCACCCGCATGACGCTCCGATGCCCCGCTCTGTAAGGATGTTCACTTTCCAGCTGATAGCTCAACCGACGAAGTTCATGCTCGGGCGGTGCATCCAGCCTGATACCGGAATGCCCAGACAATGCATTTCGGTAGTTGAGCCTGACGCCGTTTTTGCTGAACCCGACTAATCCCTGAAGCTGGTCGCCAGCATCTACAATACGTTTTTTAATCTCAGCAGCTGTAAAACTTGGGAATCTGAAGCGTAGCTCGGCTGCCACTGCAGCAACCAACGGACAAGCCTGACTGGTACCCGACCGCGTGGCGTATGCCGAGCGCAAGGATGTCGAAACAATCGACTCTCCCGGCGCAAAAATATCAACCTCAGGTCCGAAGTTCGTGAACAAAGATGCAAGATCAGTGTTGCCGCTGGCAGAGACTGAAATCAGGTTCGGCAAGCGATACGATGCAGGAAAACTCGGCTCGTTCTGAAGATTCTTTCGGAAATTTCCAGTTGCGGACACGACCAACACATCATGCTCGAGCGCGTAGCGAAGAGCCGAGAGCAGATGGTCCGAGTGTGTCGGCGTTCCAAAACTTGCCGAAATAACCTTTGCACCGTTGTCAACCGCATAGCGGATGGCATCAGCAATCTTTTCAACCGGAACGGACGGACGTTTTCCCGAAAAGATTTGCAGAGGAAGAAGATTGAATCCGCTCCATGGGACGGCTATGCCCAGTTCATTGTCGCGCTTTGCGATCAGCAGTCCGGCAAGATGCGTACCGTGTCCGAGTGAGTCTGCCTGAAACGGTGAATCATCAGCAAAACTCCATCCCGAAACGTCGTCGATAAAGCCGTTACCATCGTCATCTAGCCCGTTCTTAGCTTTATCACGTCCCGAGGAATCCAAACCAAGCTCACCTGAATTCACGTGCAATCGATCGAGGTCGATATCCGGATGAGCGACATCGAATCCGGAATCTATCAAGGCCAGCAGCACCCGATCTCCGGTCACGTGATTGGGCCATGGGGAGGGAATTGCAATATCCGCACCAATCGTTCCCGACCCGGAAGGAGGAACCTCCTGACCAAGGTTGCGAAAATACCATTGCAGCGGATAGAGCGGATCGTTTACGATGACAGCCGCCGGCTCGGATTCGCCAAATATCTTCTCGTAACTTGAAACACTTTCGGGAGCAGATATGAACAACGCTTGGCTCGCGGGCTGGTAACCCGCTTGATGTAACCGGAGCGGCACGGAAGTTGTAAAATCGCCGCTGCACCCGACTGTAACAAGCGCGGTCAAAATAACATTGAACGGTGAATAAACAGGGCGCGGCAGCTGCAGGAAGGCCACGCGCATTCAGCGGGGACAACTCGCGGCAGACTGACGGCCCACACAGCCAGTAATCAGATTTGAAATATTTTCGCGTTTCGCAGTGCAGTCAGCCATCACCTGAAATGCACGGCCGCGCAGAGTGGACTCGGTCGAAATTGCAACCGAAACAACACCCGAGTCGCCAGCGTAGGGAACCCACAGCGTACCTGCGGCTGCATGCGCAAGACCCGCAGCCAATCCTTGAACCGGACTGTGAAACGAAAGCTTTGCTTTGATTTCTTCGGCAGTGAATTCGAACGCGGGGCTCAGGTAACTGACAGGACTTGGCGCACTGCCAGCAAAAAAAGCTGGAGCTGAGTCAATCGACACACTGCTAAAGGCAATCGATTTCTTTTGCTGCGGGTCATTCAGACTCGCAGCAAAACCAAGAATGTATTGCTTATTGGCTGCCAGTGCTGTGCCATTGGACTCGGCCTTGCGCCAGATGACGTCAACAGCTCCAGCTGAACCACAATCATAGATTCGCTCGTGACGGAATTGAACATCGTAACCTGCCGGACGGCCCGGAGGACGAAGGTCTGCAAACCCTGCAGGTAAAACGGGTGATGGTGTAGGCTTTGCGGCGCCACCGACAACGGGGCCCCGATCGCCTTTGAACCCGTGTTCGCCATTGGAGACAAGATAAGTTCTCATGCGTTCTCGGACGGCATCGGAAATCGGCTGACAATTGAATTCAAGAGATTTTCCATCCGGCAGAACAATAAAGTAACGACTTGCGAACGCGCCGGCTTCCTTGTTCTTGGGCAGGAGCAACGTTGCTCCGGTGACGTCCGAAAGAACGGCGTCTTTGCCATTGATCTTTTGAAATCCCCAACCGGATTTCAGCTCGGAGTCGGGATACTGGAGAGACAACCCGAGGTATTTTTCAACGGGAAAAGAACCGGCCGGCTTGACTTCGGGAACCCGATATCGAGGTTCGTCGATTGTAGACACACTGCGGAATTCAACCTTCTGTCCATCGAGACTCTGTGCCGTGGCAGCAAAACCGAGTATGTAAGGAGTTACTGCCTCGCCATTCTCCTTTCTCAAACGCCATACGAAATCAAATCCACCGGATTCGTTGCCTTTGGAATCCTTGCACGTGGAAAAGCGTGTGACTTCAAACTGCTGTGTGAAGGCCGCGTCGCCCGTCGACTGAATTCCCGCATTGAACGTTCGCGGCTTGCACGCCGTGGCCATAAAAGCCGCCAAAACAATCAATCCGCCTGCCTTCATGTTTTTCACCATGACACTCCCGTCAAAGTCGTATGTGAATCTTCTTCATAGCCATGCCTGCCTACTCTACGGCCTGAACAGATGAATCACGAGCTGGACGCGGCGTGTGCCAAAAATTTGAACCACTGCCACCTCTTAACGGCAAAGAGAACAATTTGACGTCAACATACTCGCACGCTAGTCCTATCATCCGTTGACATCCATTGCGGTACTGATTTGATCCGGCGCGAGGAGACCAAATTATGAAGGTTGGCATTATATCCGGGAGTCACAGGCAAAAGTCACAGTCGGCCCGCGTCGGACGGTGGATTGAAAAACGTTTGTCACAGATGGGAATCACCCAGCGGACGAGCTTTTTGGAACTGGCCACCGCCAACATCCCGATGTGGGATGAGGGAACTTGGGAAGGCGAGGAGCGCTGGAAAAAGATCTGGGGTGGATATTCTCAGGACCTGACCACCTGCGACGCTTTTATTATCATCGCCCCTGAATACGGCGGCATGGTGCCACCGGCTTTGAAAAATCTTTTTCTGCTGACAAGCAATCAAGAACTCGCGCACAAACCTGCTTTGATAGTTGCCATATCCGCGGGTCGCTCTGGAACGTATCCAGTCGCGGAACTTCGCATGAGCAGCTACAAGAACACCCGTATTTGCTACCTGCCCGACCACATGATTTTGCGTGAAGTTGAAAAACTCTTTGTGGCCGACGAACCGGCCGACAAATTTGAAGCTGACACGCGTGCGCGTCTTGAATATTTTCTGAAAGTGCTCGCGGAATACTCCAAGGCACTTGCGAATGTGCGTTCGAGCGGTGTCATCGACTGCAAAACTTTTCCCAACGGACTGTGATATGGAGATCCAGCAAATGAACATGCAAGAAATCATTTCAGGTGCACTTGATTGGCGCTACGCGGTCAAGAAATTTGATTCTCAGCGCAAAATTCCCGCGCGTGACTGGGCGTTGCTCAAAGATTCTCTCCGTCTGTGTCCCTCCTCCTACGGTTTGCAGCCGTGGAAATTCATCGTGGTTGAAAACCCTGATCTCAGACACAAGCTCCGCACTGTGTCTTGGAATCAATCACAGGTCACCGATTGTTCGCACTACGTGGTTCTCACCTACCGCGAAAAACTCGATGCAGAATTTGTGCGCAAAAACATGGAAAAGATTTCGCAGGTCCGCGACGTGCCGCTGGATTCACTCGCCGGATTTGAAAAAGCGATTGCAGGTGACCTCATCCACGGGCCGCGCTCTGTGACCATAGAAGGCTGGGCGCAGCGACAGGTCTACATTGCAATGGGCTTTCTTCTCGAGTCTGCCGCTCTTTTGCAGATAGACTCCACTCCCATGGAAGGTCTCGATCCGGCCGCCTACGATAAGCTGTTGAGTATCGAAGGCAGCGGCTGGAAGACAGTTGCTGCTGTGGCTCTTGGCTATCGTCACCCCGAAGATCCCTTTCTCAAGAACAAAAAAGTCCGCTTCGACGAGGCGGAGGTTTTCGTCACAAAATAAGCCCTACAATTATTTAGACTTGTGATTCCGGATATCTGAATCAAGATAGTTTGCCAGTGCCAAGGAAATGTGTCAGGACGGCTCCCTGTTTGAACCATGGGGAGCCGTCCGATGTCTGATAAAAAATCTCTCGTTCTCTTGGGCTTTTTTCTTTCCTCCATGTCATCCATGAATGCGTCTGCCAATGCTGTGGCTCCGGCTGTTAACCAGTTTGCAGACCTTCTCACCGGGCTTTTCGACAGCTCCGCGCAGGCCATCGACGATTCCGAGTACCTCGACGTCACTGTCCGCCATTGCAGCGTCATGGTCACCAATCTTCCGACTGATAAAAATAATGGACGATTTCTGGCATTGCGCCAGTCCGTCAGCACAGATTCAAAACCATACCGGGTGCGCATTCTGCGAGTTTTCGCGGGCGCTTCAGAAGATTCCGTCAGAGTGTCCAGCTATGCTTTGAACGACAACTCCGACATTTCTGAACTTTGCTTCAAACCCGAAGCAGAGCGCATCATCAGTTTTTCACAGCTTGCAGAAGAGAAATGCACGACTGAATCGCGCCTGAAAAACGGCACCTTCGTGGGCGGCACACTTGGCGACGGATGCCCGAGCATCCGCGCAGGGGCTGTGCGGATGACGAGCGAACTCACTCTCGATGCCCAAGGTATGACGACTTGGGACCGCGGCTGGACCGCACAAGGGCAACTGGCGTGGGGACCAGAGAAAGGCCCCTATAAATTCGAACGCGTCAATAAACAGGATGTTCGACTCGCTCAGCTGGCGGCGTTTTTCTCAGGCCGCTTTTCGAACGCAGAACAAGTGGCAGCAGATCCAAAAAACTTCATTCCGGTGTCGTATCAGTTCTGTCAGGTCGATACTGCGCAGAATCCGCAGCGTCCTGCAACACGCCTCATGCTTGCACAGCAAACTGTCAGCACGCCGGCGCGAACAATTCAGCGCAACCGCATGTATGAATTTTTCCGCTCTGAACAGGGAAAGATTTCCATCCGCACCAACCCATTCGATGAAAGCAAAGTGCCAGTTGATATTTGTCAGCGTCCACTGAATGAAAGAAGGGCGCTTGCCGACGAAGCACTGGCACAACGCGACTCTTGCGTGTTGAACTTCGACTGGAATGAAGCAGAGCAATCCTTCGTCGGTGGAACTCCTGCAGAAGGTTGCCCAAGCAACTTCCAAGGATCCGTCAAACTGACCATTGAAGAAACCATCAAGGACGGTGTTATTGCGCCTTGGGAGCGTTGGTTCAACGCGGCGGGAGAACAGGTTGCCGGCGCCAAGGCCGGCCCCTATATCTACAAAAGAATCATCGGCCAGTGAAAAACGACGCGCCGTGTGAGTCGCGGCCGTTGCTCACGCGACAACGGAACATTTCGTCCATCTTGATCGCATAGTCGCGCGGATCAAGATAGTTGACTTTGACGAGAACTTCGTTGTCTTCATAAACGCGCACACTGCCATAATTCAACACAAAGCCGCGGATCGAGATGAGCTTCGTTTCGGAAGCGGCAACATACTCACGCTTGTCGGCGCGCTTGCCGGTGATCCCGATACCGAACTGCTCCCACGTTTCCAGCTTCATTCCACCAATGGCATCCATACTTTCTTTCGCGCTGCCGTAGCAGCTCATTGGCTTGACGGAACTCGAGAGCTTGCAGGCCGTATCAGATGTTTGTTCATCGGGCTGCGTGACATTTCCCTCGACAAACTCCTTGAGAAACAAAAACTCACACTTTTTATACTCGAGCACCGCACGGACTGATTTTCCGCTGGAGAGTGCCCGCATCAATTCCGGATAACTGGTGATTCTTTTTTCCATGCCAGCAACAATGGCATCGGTGACGGGCTTCCAGGGATTCAACGCGGATGCCACAGCGTGTGATGAGACGGCGGCAGAAAAACCTGCCATCAGCAGGCTGGCCGGGAGAATTTTTATCATTGGGAATTCCTCTCTCTCTTTCGTCAGGCCAATGATTGAGGAATTGGCCGCGAACGGCTCTAACAAGCTTCGTCACGTGCGACAACCAGAAGCACACAATGTCGAATCCATAGACAGCATCAATCTATTTTTACCCAATATTGTTGGATATTTAGTGCAAAAATTCTGCAGAAATTTATGGCATGAACTTTGCACACCGCCCGGAACGCGAACTTGTGGCGCGCCTACCGAGGGAGAATTTCGTATGCATATTGTCAACCAAGGCCTGCTCTTATTGTCGATGTCACTGCTCGGAGTTGCCTGCGGAGCGCAGATGAGACAACCCGAGGCCACTCCTCAAGAGTGGGGTACCTCCGTGCGCGCCGGTCAGGCCGAGGCCGAAAAATTGCGCAACCTTACGGTCGAAGAAGAGTATCAATACGGTGCGGAATTCGATGCAGCGATCAAGGATCCCGCTCGCGCGAAAGAAACTGGTGTCACAATCAAAACTCTGATCAACCATCCGGCCTCTGCTTACGTGAACAGCATTGGATGGCGACTGGCTGCTGCTTCGGACCGGCCGGATATGTTGTTTAAATTTCAGGTAGTCGAAGACGACTCGGTGAACGCCTTCGCAACCATGGGCGGCTATGTCTATATGCACACCGGACTCCTCAAGGCAGCCGAAAACGAGGCTCAGGTCGCCGGTGTCATGGCACACGAAATCGCGCACATCACACGCAAGCATGCCCTCCAGTCGATGGCCAACCAAGCAGTGTTCGGTGGCTGGATAAAGGGAGTTGGCGGTTTGGGCGGACTTGTCATTGGACTTGGTTCGCAGGTGCTGTTTCAGCTCCCTGGCAGCCGCGCGTTCGAATTCGAAGCAGATTCCACCGGTCTCGAATCGATGCAGCGTTCGGGCTACGCTTCTCAGGAAATGGTCCGATTTTTCCAGAACGTTCTTGGCAAGGGAGAGCCCGCCGACGGCAAACGCCGTGATTGGCTCTCAACCCACCCCGACACGGCACGTAGAGTCAATGCGCTGCAGCAACGACTCACTCCAGGTGACGCTCGTGGTTTTGGGCTGGATGCAAACGCGCACGCGCGCATTGTGAATTCGCTGTGAGCTCTGCGGCCTGAAAAGGAGAAACCCATGCCGAAGTCAATCAAAACTGTGCGTCTTCTGCTCTCCGCTGTGAGCGCGCTGATGCTGACGACTGCCTGTGGTGCAAGCAACGGAGAAGGCTCGGGCAGCAGCCTGCAGACTGGCTCCCGGCAAAACGGCATGGGAACAGCCCAATCCATCCCACTCGTCAATGACGAAATAACAACAACTATATCCGCTAAAATAAAAGACAAATGTACTGAAATTCATTCCGCATCAGTGGCGGAATTGAAGTCCTGTCAGTCGGCGTCTGACGCCTTGGCGCGGGAACTCGGCTTCGACTACATCAGACGATCGGATGGAAACTCGGCTTTTGTTTTTATGAGCAAGAGACTGCAGTCGTTGCTTTCACAGCCAGAGGTCTCGGATTATTTGAATGAGGTTCAGCGAGCATCTTTGGACGCCGTTTATGCCAATCAGAAATTCAACCTTTGGGATTTCACGCTGGCGCACGCAAAAGGAAACGAAGAGGTCGCTCTCGAACGCATTGCCGTTCTCTTTCAGGATGGCGCGCGGACCGCAGCACAAAAGAAATTCCTTCTTGTCCAGCAGCATCCGATGGCCTTTGTGCTCGGTCAAACGCTCGAGGTTCTAGAAACAGGGCTCGCACAAGGAAAGATCACGGCATATCCTTCTTCTGTTCAGCTTCGTAGAACGGCCCACTATCACTACTTTGTTCCACGGTTTCTGGCGCAGCGGCTTAAAAAGACGGGACATGGCAGCGCAGCGGCTGCACGCTTGCCTTTTCTGTTCAACTCGCTTTACGAGCTCAGACAAATCCAGAAGTCCCAAAATCCAAATATCGACAGCCATTATAAGCCTGTCCGGTTCGACGATGATGCAAGTGCGGCGCTGCGTGGTTTTGTCGACAAATGGAATAGCTTCGACGAGCTCTACAGTGATTTGCTCGACCACCTGACAGCATCCCTTGTTCCGTTCAACACTCAGGGTCAGAGTGACAACCTCGAAGACCTGTATCTCGGCTATGCGGGAGCACTGCATGGCAGCGGGCGTGGTGGATTGGTGACGTATTCTCAGTTTGTTGGGGAATTTGCCAAAAATCCCGCTCAATTTTTATCAAAGTAAGCCATCGAAAAGAATGAAGAAAAAATCGCCTTCGCAGCCTGGTTAAATATTGGCCAATGACCGGCCGATACGAACCCCGAGGTGAGGCGATGACTGACCTGTTGACAAGAAACAACGACAGCTTTGCAATCAGACGCTTAATTGCTGCTGGAGCACTCCTGCTCATTGTTGGATGCAGCGCGACCTCCACGTCGCGCTCGCAGAACCAAGGGGCGAATTGCCCAAAATCGCCCGTCGCTGGAAACGGCAAAAGCGGGCGGGACAACGCGTCATTGAATTTGTCGTTTGGCGGGTCATCCCAGCTGACAGATGACAACGACAGCGGGATTGGCACGGGTTATTTGGACATCTCAACGAAGAATTTGGCTGGTGAGAAGGAGAGCAGGCGTTGCACGGTGCACTTGCGGCCTATCGACAGCTCAAACTCGGTTGTCAGGCTTTGGACCGCGGGCCACTGTTTCTTCGACCCGCAAACAGTTGAATTTCAGAATTCAACATACACTGCCCAGATTTATTTGAACGGCGGCTATTTTTCTGCCGCTGTGGATCTCGAAGGAATTCCGGAACTCGGTAAATTTTCCAAAGCCGTTGTTGCATTTCTTGGTCTTGCGAATATCCCTGAAATCAACACGATTGTGGGCGAGACCTTTCAGGCGTTGCCATCAGCGACTGGTCAGAACTGCATTGACGACGGAAATATCTTCAAGGGAAATTTGAGCAACGCGAAATCCGTTGCATGCTTCGCACGCAGTGAGGTACGCGGTTTCAAAGCAAAACTTTCACTCAGTGAAAAAACATCTCCGCATATGAAAAGGGTTATGGATACCCTTCGTGCGCGCGAGTCGGCTGCACTTTCAAAACTTGACGCATCCAGCAAAAAGCAGCTTGAGTATTATCAGGCTGCACATTTTGCGGAAGTCCGCCGGCTAGCCGACCTGCGCAGCCTGGCATTTGCGCTCAACAAAAGAATCTGCGACGTTTACGAAAGCAACAACAAGTCGGAAATTGACCCAGAGCTGTATGATGCGAGTCTAAAAAAATACGATTCAGTTGCAATGTGTGGCACACAACTCGGACAGACATACCGTGACCTGATTGTAAATCAACTGAGTCAGTCGGGTATGCTTCCCGAATCGGATTTATCGATGATGAAACAATATTGGGAAGTACCCAGCGGCGGTCAGACCCTCCAGACACTGCGAGCTCGCTCGATGAGCTGCAACGTGACGAACATTGCCACCGTCACGCAATCAGCAGATCAACTGACACCCTGCGATATGGGAATTCTTGCTGTGCAGGGTTGGGCTAAATGGGTCGACAATGGCACACAACCTGTTTCTGTGTCCGACGGCCTTTACAGTGACAGCCAGTTCGGCTTCAATCCCGAGTCTTATTTCACACTGATTACCAACGCTGCCGAGACGTCGGCACAACTCGCCAGCGGAGCACGCGGCAAAGCAAGGGTTATCCCTCTCAACGTCTCTTCGGTCCTAAATTTTGGAACCAAGGTCAGCTCCCAACATGGCAACACCATGCTCATCAATTTCGATAGTGCTGCCCAGAGAATTTATCTGTCGAAAGGTGACAGCGGCTCGATGCTCTCGGTGTTTGGATACTTCCCGATGGGACTCCTCTCGACTGTCGACGGCGAAAAAACAGCGGGAGGCGCAAGCGTCACACCACTGCCGGAAGTGGACAGCGAAGATATCGCTGTTTCAAACGGCGGCTGCTGAGTTCGGAGCGAGTCTGAGTTTCCGAAGGACAAACGACTCTACAGCAGACAGAGCAAAATGGATCAAAAGGCCAAAGGCTGAAACGACAGCCAACACGGCAAACAACCGTGCAGTCTCCTGATTGTAAGCCGCCATGAGCAATCGGTATGCAAGTCCGAGCTCCTGCCCGCCAGTGCCAGCGACAAACTCAGCACCCACTGCTCCCACCAATGACAGACCGCCGCAAATCCTGAGGCCATTGAGTATGTACGGCAGCGCCGAGGGTAGCTCGAGATGCCACAGCCGGCGAAACATCGGTGCTTCGTACAAACTGAACAACCGCTGCAGATTTGCATCGGCTTTCCCCAAACCAGAAACCGTAGAGCTGATCATCGGATAAACACACACCAACCATGCACACGCAAGAAGAGCCAGAAAAGCATTATTGCGGAACCAGATGATCAACAAAGGAGCAACCGAGACCACTGGAGTGGTCTGCAACAAAATGGTGAACGGGAAAATGGAGTTGCGGAAATTCTTGGAAACGTGAGCAGCCAGGCCAATCAAAAATCCGCTCACGACAGCAATCAAAAATGCACCAACGGTCAGCTGCGCCGTAAACATAAATGACTTAAAAAGTGACTCTGTGTCTTTTCCCAGAGCTTTTACAATCGCCGTCGGTGCCGGCAGCATCCAAGACGGTATTGAAGAGACCCTGCACACAATTTCCCAGCACGCGACAACCAAAAGAAAAAACAAAAGACTGCGCATTTCAGACTTCTCCGCGTGAGGATTTGAACCACAGCTCACGGATTTCCCGCCGCAATTCATTCAATGCTGGCGCGTCGCGCCTGAACGCTTCATCGCTTTTGGGCTGAAGGTATTCTTTCAAAACCCTGCCGTTTTGTGCAAAGACAAAAACTCTCCGGCACAAGTACAGTGCCTCTTCGATATTGTGGGTCACAAGAATGAAGGCTGTAGAGCTATTCTGTTGCAATTTCAGTAAATCATCCTGCAGCCGCTCGCGGGTCATGTCATCAAGTGCTGCAAATGGCTCATCCAGCAACAGGAGTTGTGGCTTGTTGATGAGCGCGCGTGCAAGAGCAACACGCATCCTCATCCCGCCCGATAACTCATCGGGATAGGCATCGGCGGATTCCAATAGACCCACTTGCTCGAGCTGGGCATCGATGTTGGAGCGGAGCACGACAGCATCTGTAGACGATGCATTCGCGAGCACATCGACCAATGCGATGTTCTCGCGCACGGTCTTCCACGGGAACAAAGACGGATCCTGAAAAACAAAAGAAATTTTATCTGAAGTGACTTTGCGCACGACGTTTCCGTGCGTCGGCTTTAAAAGACCGGAGAGCAGGTTCAACAGCGTGCTCTTACCGCATCCGGAGGGACCAAGAAATGCGATTCTGTCGCCGGCGTTCACCGAGAGACTAAAATCTTCGATGACCCTGCGGGAGGAAAAACTGAGACTGACGTTTTTGCACTCGACCAGCGGAAAGGCTGTCAGCTCTACATTCATGACCTCTCCTTCAATGACATGAATCCGCAAAAGGAATAATTGAACTTCAAAGCTTCAAACAAGTGCCAGCCCCATGCCGTGACCGGCAGGCAAACCAAGTCTCGCCGACTTGCCATGGTAGGGACTGGTTTTTGTGATCCTCTTCTGCAGAAAAAAAGGCGTATCAAGGTCGCACCATTGAATATTGCCTGTTCCGCACACGGCGTGCAGGGAAGCGGTCATGCCAATCTCACTTTCGACCATGCCGCCAATCATCAGCGGTATCGACGCGCGCCTTGCGATCTCGGCAATCAACAGCGACTCGCGGATACCGGACTTCATGAATTTCAGATTGATCATGTGCGCACATTTCTCATGGATCACACGAATCGCATCGTTCATAGTCTTGACAGTTTCATCGGCACAAACCGGAATTGGAAGAGTTTCACTCAGGCGCGACATGCCGGCGAAATCATCTTCCGGCAAGGGTTGTTCAAAGAAGAGCGGTTGAATTCTTCTTGATATCAGCTCAAAGACAAGCCGCTTTGCAGAATCGACGTGAAACCCCTGATTGCCGTCGAGGCTGATACGCATTTGCGCGCCTGAAAGTCGCACCACTTCCTGAACGCGCGCCACGTCATCATCAAGGGTCCCGTCACCGACCTTGACCTTCACATAGGAAAACTCGTGATCAGAAAAATGTTGCCAAAAGCGTGATACGTCTTCGGCCGGAAGACACGGAAGAGTGATGTCGGTGTGTGCACTCTGTAAATTCGCTCTTCCCCAGAGTGCGGCCAATGGACAACCCAACTGACGTGCATGCAGGTCCCACAATGCCATTTCGATACCCGTTCGAGCCGATGGGGCAAACGAAAATGCTGGCCAAAGTTCGTTGTGCAACTTCTCCAAAGCAGCGGCAGGTTGCAAACCGGAGAGCTGATTAGCCATATCTGCCGCTGCCTTCAGGGCGATTTCCTGAGTGTCGCCGGTGAGAACCGGAAAGGGAGCCGCTTCGCCCAAACCGACTCGGCCGGCGTCGTCCGAACAGCTCAACAGCACATTTGCGACAACTTCCACGCTGCCCTTTGAAATATTGAAAGGCATATGCAAAGCGGACTCCAACGACTGAACGGTGAAGGTTGTGATCGGAGACGATTGCATTGCGCACTCCCGTGTGACTTTTGCAGCATTGTGCCAATAAATTCTGACAGAGGAAAGGTGGATTGCAAACGTGCTAAGCTCGAAACTCAGCTGGGAGGCCATTCATGCAGCAGCCGATCTCTTCAGGACGTGAAAAACTCATTCTCCTGCTACTTTCAGCAATCCAATTCTCACACGTCTTGGATTTCATGGTGATGATGCCGCTTGGGCCGCAGCTGATGAGAGTCTTCAACATTACGGCCAGCGAATTTGGCTACATTGTCTCCTCCTACGGCATCAGTTCAGGCATCGCAGGACTGGCTGTCGCTCCGTTCATCGACAAATACGACCGCAAGCTTTTCCTCAACATCTGCCTTGTCGGCCTGCTGGCCGGAACACTCCTCTGCGCAGTCGCCGAATCAGCCTCCATGCTGATGTTTGCACGCATCATCGCAGGGTTTTTCGGCGGAGTTCTGGGCGGGCTGGTGAATGCCATCATTTCGGATATTTTTCCGCCCGAACGCAGAGGATTCGCCATCAGCAGAGTGATGCTCTCATTCTCGATTGCATCCATCATTGGCGTTCCAGCAGGGCTCGCTTTGGCAAATTCCTACGGCTGGCATATGCCTTTTTTCGTCGTCTCTGCATTGTTGATCATGCTGCTTATTCTCGCTCATTTTCGCTTCCCGAATCTTACAGCCCACATAGATCAAGGAATAACTATCCGCAGCCGCATCTTGCAGATCAGTCATCTTCTGATTGAAAAACCTGCGCTCATTGGATTTTTCACAACGGTGTTCATCATCGTTGGTCAGTTCATGGTGATTCCCTATATCAGCCCCTACCTTGTCAAGAATCTCTCGTTCAGCGAGCAGCAGCTGCCGCTGCTCTACCTTTTCGGAGGTGCGGCGAGTATTTTCACAATGCCGCTAGTCGGCAAGGCAACCGATAAATTTGGTGTCGACAAGGTTTTCCCCGTCGGTGTCCTTATATCAATCATTCCGATGTTCACGCTCACGCATCTGACGACACAAAATCCCGTCCTGATACTCTCGACGACGACGTTTTTCATGGTCTGCATGGGGGCAAGAATGGTTCCTTATTCCTCGCTGCTGACAACTGTCGTGGAACCCAAAAAACGTGGAGCGTACCTGAGCCTCAACGCCTCCGTTCAGTCGCTCGCACAAGGCGGAGCAGCTCTGCTTGCTGCAAGCCTGATTTCCGAAAATTCTGAAAAGCAACTTGTGGGCTACACAACCTCAGGATGGATTGCGGCTATTTTCAGCCTCATCACAATCGCGCTGGGCTATCAAATTTCAAAATCCGCAGTGCGTTCAGCACAACCAGAAGGCTTGAAAGCACCATCGCAGCCGCAGCCCACATCGGAGTCAGCCGACCCATCATAGCGAGCGGGATCAACAGTACGTTATAACCAAAGGCCCAAAAAAGATTCTGGCGGATATTGCGGAACGTCATGCTGGACAATCGCAGCGCGCTGAGAACTCCCGAAAGACCAGTTTCCTTCAGAGTCAATGCAGCTGTCTGACGTGCGGCATCGGTGCCACTGCCCATGGCGATACCAACATCTGCGGCAGCCAGCGCCGGAGCATCGTTGATGCCGTCGCCCAACATGGCAATCACACGACCGTCGGCTTTCAGCCGCTGAATCAGTTCAGCCTTCATTTGCGGAGTCTGCTCACTGTGAAACTCAATACCCAGATCCGCAGCCAACGCGGCCACAGCGCTGTTGTGATCGCCGGATGCGAGAATTGACTCGACCTTCATGCGCCTGAGGCTGTGGATGACGTCAGCAGCATCAATCCGAGGAGAGTCTTTCAACAGCCACAACGCACAGACCTGACCGTCAACCGAGCACACAACCTGGGACGCATCGTTAAACAAGGGAAGGACTGTCTTGTCTTTTTCAGATGGCCGTCCGATTCTGATCTCGTTGCTCCCCGTTGCCGACCGCCAAAGCGCACGAATTCCTTCACCGGCGATTTCGCGAATATCTGTCAGTCCGTCGGGCTGAACCCTGCTTGTTTTAATCTGTTGCAAGTGGTTCGTAAGAGCGACTGCGGCAGGATGCTGTGAACGCTGTTCCAGATGAAAAACAATATCAGTGAGAAGTTCTTTGGGCAGCGGTAAAAGTCGTTCTTCGATGAGCCATTTTTCGTCTGCGACAGTAAGTTGACCTGTCGTCAGAGTGCCTGTTTTATCAAATACAATTGTGCGCACGGATTGCAGTGCCTCCAGCGCTGCGAGGTCGCGGAAGAGTATTCCAGCCCTCGCCGCCCTGCCGGTTGCGATCATAACTGCAATGGGCGTGGCCAATCCCAAGGCACACGGGCAAGCAACAACCAACACCGACACCGCAGCGTTCATACTGTCGGCCAGCTCGGCACCCACAACAAAATTCCAAATCAAAAATGTGATGACGCTCAAAGCAAGAATGATCGGCACAAAAACTGCAGAAGCACGGTCGGCAAGACGCTGTATCGGTGCCTTGGACAACTGAGTGCGCTCGACAAAACTGATGATTTCGCCCAAACGCGTTTGCGCCCCCACCGCACCGACACCGTAGGTCACTGCACCGCTGATATTCAGCGACCCGGCTACGACCGCATCACCAACATTCTTTGCAACAGGAAGACTCTCTCCTGTAAGCAACGATTCATCCGCTTCGGTCCGCCCGTCAACAATGACTCCGTCTGCTGCAAATCGTTCTCCAGCGCGACAGACGAGACGATCGTCAGGGCGCACAAAGCGCAAATCCACACTTTCCAAGACTGACGGATCCGCGGCCGACGCTCTGAGTGCAGTGAACGGCTGTAATTGCATGAGCGCACCGAGTGACGACGTTGCGCGCCACACCATGCGATGTTCGATGTATTTTCCGACCAAGACAAACGTGACAATAGCCGCAGCAGTCTCAAAATAGACGTATCCAGTTCCCCGCAAGGCCTGAACGCACGACCAGATGAAGGTAAAACCCGCACCCAGCGAGACAAGTGTGTCCATATTAGCCGTGCGTTGCACCAGCAGTTTTCCGGCTTTGACGAAAAATTCACGTGCAGGACCCACCAACAGTGCGAAGGTCAATGCCGCTTCGAGCGCAAGAATCCATGCAATGCTTGACCACTCATGAACCATACCGATGACAATGACCGGAGTACCTAGAATAAGTGCGTACACGAGACGTCGCTGCGCCGCGAGATGCTCGGAGCGATGACGTTCCTCGAGGGAAAGTCCACGCGACACAGGCTCTGCCTTAAATCCAAGATTGTTAATCAGCTGAGCGACCGCCATGGGCTCCAGAGGAGTGCGAACGGTTGCAGTCTTGTTGGCGAAATTGACAACAACCTGTTCAATGTCATGGTTGTTGCCCAAAGTGCGCTCAATGCGTGAAGCACATCCGCTACAGCTCATTCCCTGAATTGAAAATTCCCTGATCTCAGACATATTTGTTTTCATGATAATTCCCGTCATATCTTCGCGATGTACCTAGCTCGCGGGTCATAGCACAGTATCGAGCGCATGCAGAACACAGGTTTTCCGTCTTTCATCCGATCAATGGACATTGCCGGCTGTCTGCTTAACTAAAATCCCGCGACATAAGTGTCCGAAACTAAATATTTAACCAAATAATTTCGGTTATTTATGTGTAAGCTGTAAAATTTCCTCGAATTTGGCCGATAGCCTCATATGGACGTGGGTGACTCTACCGATTTTTGAGGCTGGGAAATGCGCCGTCAGAGACGAAACCAAAAAGGTTTTTCAATCGTCGAAGTGATGCTGGGGCTGACCCTGCTCCTGACGGTCTTTGGATTTTCTTTCAAAAACCTGCAGGAACTCCGCACCGGAATGCAGCGTGTCACGACTTCGGGTCCGCATCTTTTTTTTGAAAGCTTCGCTGTCTCGCGCTTGAAGCTGTATTTTGCAAAGGTATTGCAGTGGAACACACATATTTGTCCGGGCAAACCTAAACTCTCTGTATTTGACGCCGCTGAACCGTCTTGTCTCTGCGAAGATGCCGCATATTTTGCCTATGCATCCAACAATGACTCGCTCACCGCAGGATACACGGCAGAAGTATCCGGTGATCCAAATGCAGGAATGTCTGACGCGACTCGGAAGACAATAGGAAACAAAACCCTTGGTGCCGACATGCGCCTCTCGCTCAGCACTTTTGGCATAAAAGACATTGCACCGAGTGGAGAGAGCGGACCATTCAAGACTCTTCTGCAAATTGCAGCTGAAAAAAGAACTGACTCCAAACAAGCTCCCTGGGGGGCACTGATTCCCTTCCATACCGTTGACGAATGGAACGCAGCTAATCCGTTTTCACGTGAATGGTGCGTCAAGAGAAAACCTGTGGCTGGCAGTATTGGTGATGAAATGTGCAAAGAATTCGACAGATGCGCGGAAGTCGCCGGCGGGTTGGGTGGCAAGCGTCCGGTCAACCAATTGGGTTTTCAGGGAACTGCGGAGAAGAATCTGCGCGGCAAAAAGACATTTTCGATGTGCTTTGTGTTTGCTGGAAACTTGTTCACAAGGTCCGACAACAGCAACCTTAACAATCAGTCACTCGGACTAGCAGCGCTCGACAACCCCGCCGTCGTGGGACTGGCGGTGGCCACCGCACGATTTGTCGACAACAGGAACCAACAAGAATTGACCTGTAACCAAGCCGCCTTTGAAATGAACAGAAGTGTCAAGGTCAATGTGAATATCTACACCGCGCTCAACGCTGATATGACCGACGGAAAAAAACAAACCGCGCAAAAATCTGTTCGTGAAATTACAGGCGAGAAATTGGGAGTTGCCAGTCCCAACTGTTTGGCCCCCAACCGCGGCGGTGAAAAGGCCGTTAAGGGTGATGCAGTCTGTCTTCAGGACCCAACGTGGATTTACCAATGCAGTCAATCTTGTCTTCTGTTTTAAAGAGGTAAGGAGTGCGCCATGCTGCGACGAAAAAATAAAATTGCCAAGGGCCAAAGTGGAAATGCTACAACCACGGGGCTGATGATCCTGTCGGGTGTGGCCGCTGCAACGGCGGCGGTGTTGACCGTGAACCAAGGTCTCAGAAAAAGCCGCGACCTTGGCGACCAAACAGATCTTGAGCGCCGCCTCAATGAATCAGCACTGCAGACGGTCACCCAACTCATCACCAACGGAGCTCTCCACTTCAACGAGAAGTGCAACAGACTCGAGCCGACTCAGGAATTTGATTTGACTGGAAAGTTGGTCAACGAAAATTACGTGTTTCCGGCAGCGGATGCAAACGGAGCCGAGAGTTGCGGAAGCATTCAGGCAAAAAGAAAAGCCATCGACTGCGGCAGTGAAGTGGCAAACGCCCAATGGCTGTATGAAAACAATGCGCAAGAAGGCCGCGAGATCGTCTCGGTTTGCGTCACTTCCACCGAGAAAAAAGCTGGAGTGCTTGTCAGCTCCAAGAAAATCGTCAAGGTCTCATTCGAGAAATACGTCAATGAAGAGGACGATGCCAAGAACCTGCGAAGAATCGCGCTTGCCAAGTCACAGCCACAGGGCCGCAACTTGCGCGGCGCATTCTATTCTTCGCTCAACGGAAAAATATCTCTTGGTTTAAAAGAGGGAAACGCAGGTCTGCTGGGCAAACATGGTGCGGCAGACTCGTGTTTTTATATGCGACCCATCACTTCGGAACAAAAACGGGGCAAGCTTTCTTCTAAAAATCTTGCCTTCAATGCGCGCGCCACCAATGCGAAATACACCCTATCCGAACTTGAGCCGCGTCCGGATGGCCCGAACAGCGATGAATATGGCGAGACACATGACCTCACCACTCAGGCTCCCGAGGGCTATGAAGTTCTGGCGGTATATCGGAACAACCTTTTGGATAAGAAATACAAGTCGAATTTCCGAGGCAACCGACCATCGTCCGACAATTGGAACAGCAATGCATTGGCTTGGACGCCGCCCGACGTGAGCGCGAGTGGCGGCAGAAGCCGCTACACCGCAGAGATTCTCAGTGTCGACAAATACCACCAGGTTCCCGGAAAACCGCAGCCGCATTTTATCGGAGTCATGCCCAACGTTCCAAACGGGCCGCAGTTCCAATACTTTCTGGCCGCGAAAGTTGGAACTTCACAACACCTTCACGACCGCAAAACTTTCAACCCGGCGTTCTTTGGAGAATTCAAACAGGGCTGTGTGACTTCCACGGGCGACAGCAAGGCGACGTTCTGCACCCGCGTCGACATTCCGCTCAAGACTTACAAGGCGACCTTTAACAACAAGTGCACTAGTAAAAAACAAGATTTGAAGGCAGCAAAATACAACGAAGCACGCGATGTCAAATACGCAAACCGCGCTGTGCTGACCAGCTGCAACAAGGAATGGGTCGATACCGTAGAAAAACTTTTGAAGGAGGAGGAGTCGAAGCTGACCGGCTTGCAAAAGCCTGAAGACGCGACCACTGCAGCAATGGCTTTTTCCGCGCTGGAAGTGGACGATGACTTCATCCAAAAGAAAGGAAAATGGGCGGGACATCCCATCCGCAACGCATACGATTCTTTCAAATCCACAATCGAAAAGGATGGCGGGAAAGTCGTTGATGACTACACGGTCGAGTATGTGGGTGACCAAGACCAGGTCACGATCACCACTGAAACCGACGCAGACGGAAACACGACCGAGAAAATTGAAATTGTTTACAAAGCCAAAGTGATTAGCCATGATATCCCGATGATCCAGGAACTCCAGGGGGTTGCCGAAGAGGAAAAACACGAGGCAAAAAGCTGTGCTTATTTTAAATACTATGATCCCACCAACCCCAAGACCTGCTCGATCTCGTTCGTAACAAAAAACGACGCGGGTTTCGTGTGCCGCAACAACGACGGCTGCTTCGATGAGCTTACCAAGATCCGTATGGCAGACGGCTCCGATCGTCTTGTGACACAGCTGCGAAAAGGCGATTTCGTATACAATCCCGTCACGAAAATGCCGGCCAAGATCACCAAACTGACTATTGGTCCGGAATTGAAGCCGCTCCTTCATGTGACTGTCGGCGGTTCTACGGTGCGCGTGACAGACTCGCACCCGTTCATGACCACACGTGGATGGGTTGCAGCGAAGAATCTGCGTTCAACGGATAAAATTCTTGGACGAGACGGAAAATATCTTGGAATTCAGAAGGTGGAGATTGGCGCTTCTGGACATACGGTTGCCAACCTCGCGCTGGAGGGCCCCGCAAACCAACCAGAACTTCATTATGTTTTGGCTGACGGTGTCGTCACAGGCGACCTCGTCATTCAGAACATGCTTGAACAAAGGGCCGCGCTCACGGACGAAGGTCGGGGTAAATAAAAGTCATGAAGTCGCTTGGCTCGGAACGAGGTTTGACCCTTGCCGAACTTCTGATCACAGTCTCACTGACGAGCATTGCGTCATTGGTTGGCGCGATGCTGCTGAGTGACTACATGGCGACCGCACGCACATTGCGTGTTCAGGGAGATGCCAACATTGAACTTGTCTCTCTCTTGAAGGGAATCACCCGTGATTTTCAGACTTCGAACACAACCCGACGAGCTTGCCTGTTAGACAGAATTGCCGATGACAAACCAGAAGTTCTGGCCGCGTATAACTGCTTTTCAGACCAGCAGCGGAGTGTTTTTGCAACGACCGATGGAATCGGCTTCAATATCGATGCAACCGGGCGACCCCAGTCTGCCTACGTCAACACCTGTGTCACTTTTAAAAATGAAGAACTGCCCGTCGGAAAAGGCGGAAGGCACGCAGCGCCGCCTTTTCCAAACAATCTCAATTGGGGCGGAGCGAGCAAAATATGTCCCGCAGAATGCCCCGCCGGACAGCGTCCGGTTGTTAAGTTTCTTGATAAGACAAAGGGCTTGGTCAGTGCAAAACAGGTACCCAAAGCATCCACGACAAACAGCACGCTGGAAGTTTGGGGTGCTGTGATCTGCGGTTCGGAATTTGAAGATCTCAGGCAGTTACAGGACCTCAAGAGCCGACAATTTCTTGCTCAATCAATCAACGTGCTGGCGTTTGTGGCACGCGGACGATTCGACGTGAGATTTCCCTCTGTGCCAGATCCTGCAGACGCAAAAAAGAAAATCAAACAAAGTTATGTCTGGCTGACTGGCGGAATTGTTCTCGACTTTCTTGACTCACAAGAGATGGCAATTTTCCGCTGCAAACCAAATGACCCGACTTGCTGAACGCCGGACGACTCATTTGATTTGCTGATTAATCCAACCGTCGATGGAACGGGCCGTAAGAACGTCACCATGACCTACCAAAAATTTCTCGTATCCGGCTGACCTGAGTTCAATAATTTGCTCTAAGACCTTTTTGTTGTTGACGTTCAGCGGATGAAAGTTCGGCTTCCATGCAGGAGGCAGACCGAGCACTCCACCCATGATCAGATCACCGACGCATACTGAGCGATTCTCCATCAGCACACAGACGGATGCTTCTGTGTGCCCGCCCGTGACAATTACCTCGCCCTCGACTCCAAACTCGCTCAGGTCAAGTGAACCTGCGACGGGATAATCAATCCGAACGGGCTGAAACTCTGATTTAACTGCCTGCCGCATCACCCGCTTCACGAATGGCAGAGAACTTGCAATTTTCATTATCGCAGAAGCATCTTCCTGACGTCCCTCCGACAAAAACGGCTGCGCCTTTTCGGATGCAATGACCGGAACTCCCTCGGCTTGAAGGAACGAGGCGCAGCCGCAGTGATCGAAGTGTGCATGCGTGAGGACGACCGCCGACAAACTCCTGATCTGCACTCCGGACCTGCCGAGAAATTGAGCTAGAAAAGGCCAGTCTCCGCAGCAGCCACAGTCAACAAGAATCGTTTTTTTATCTTTAACCAAAAAGGCATTCGAGAGCGAAAGCGGAATTGTTTCGACCTTCATCTATCGCTCCGTCAAAACTGATTTCAAAAGGAGATTCTGGTCCATGAATCTCACGGCAGTATCTCTGAGAAGAGCGGAGGCTTCACTCCACTCGACACGTTCAAACAGCGGTTGACTCTGAAGAGCGTAAGCCTGCATTTCGTTGAGAACCACATATTCGCTGTCGGTTTTATAAAGGCTCTCCGTAAAAAATCGGAGCGGAAGCATTTTCCATTTGTGATTCGAAATCGCCTGCGTCACCGCGTTGCGGTATTCCGGAGAGGAAAAATAAACAGCGTGCAGAAACTCATGCGAGGGAATTCCGGCAATCACAGAAAAGGCATTGAAGGTCAAAAGATACTGCCATTCCTGCTTGCGCAGAAAACTCCACATCCGTTTTTCTTCAGGCGAAGTTTCGCTCTCGGATTCTATTTTCTCAGTAACTCTGTCGAAGTCCTTGCGCAAAAGATTGTAGCCCTGCCAGAATCGAAGCAACAGCGGTGAATTGTGTTCTTCCTGTGTTCGGACACGTCCTCCCTGCTCGATAACATAGGCAATTCGACCCAACGCCTGATTTGCTTGCGTATTGCCGTATGTCAAACACACCAGCGCGCCGTTCAATTCACTGCTCGCAGCACACAAGACGTCGATATTGCGTCGACCCGAGTGAACAAGCGTTCCGAAGCTGTAATCGAGCCACTGCCGATAGGACACCGGCCGGTCAAGTAAGCGTACGCGCGGCCAGGCGGCATCTCCACTCTGGGGAATGTCATTGCCGTGCTCGTCCTGAAGCCAAATAGATTCTGGCGTCCCGATTCTTCTCAACGAGTCAGTGATGCGGCATGCGCGCTGATCCCCCGATTCGCAACCCTCCGCAAGGCGGCCGGCCTCAGCTTTCGAAAAGATCGAATCCCAGGCAGTTCTTGCTGACAC
>JBDLRP010000008.1:0-14131 GCA_039799905.1 Pseudomonadota bacterium
GGCGCCGGATTTTTACGCTGGATTTATGGCAGAACTGCAATACACTTCGGCGCCGACGCCATCGATCTCGGGCGCGAGATCTATCAAAAAAAGAAGGCAGGCACTCTCAAAGTCGACTCGACTCTGGTTGAGAAACTTCTTAAGACTCCGGTTCACATTGGCAACGATTTCGCGCTCGGATTCGTGACAGCTTTCGGCGGGCTGAGCGCATTCCAAACTCTCCGCACAGATGTGGAGGGTAGGCAGTTCGGCAGTCAAGGCCTGCCGGAAGTGCGCACCCGAGCCGATGCCGCGCTTGGACTCGCAGCCCTTGCGGCCATTCCTGTGGGCGACAAGCTTGCCGTGGGTGCCTCCGTCAAACCATCCTACGCTGCCGAGACTTTCGAGACGATCGCGCTGTCCGACTTTTCCGGTAGCGGTGCAAAACAAATGCTCGGCGACATCAAGGCCAACACTAAATACGGATTGGGCGTGTCGGTCGGTGTGGGAACGACCCTACAATTTCGCACTTCGAACTTTGACCTCAGGATTGCTGCGACAGGCGATGACGTCGGACAAACCAAATTCAGCTCAGGCGTCTCGCCTTGGAAACAAACGATTAACGCGGGAATCGGCATCATTCCGCACACTCGCGGCAGTGCCGTTCACTGCGCCGCAGACCTGCGCGACCTCCAGCGTGCCTACGGTGAGCACTGGACCCGCCGCTTCCGCGCTGGATGCAAAGTTCTTCTCGCTTCGCGGATCGGCATCGGCGGCGGCTATTATCAGGGCTGGCCGAGCTACGGCATTGTTGCAAACCTCGTGTTACTGCGTCTTGAGGCGGGCAGCTACACACGTGAATTCGGCAGCGAAGCGGGAACGCGCGGCCGGCGGGTTTACTTTCTTGCAACGGGGTTTGAAATCCCATGACAAAATATTTGCCAAAAATCGCTGCATTTCTCCTGACTACAACTCTCGCCTGCGGACAAAACGTTGTCGAAAAATATGCGCCGGCAAATGAACAAGAAAAAGCTGAACTCGACATGGAGAAAGACAATTACAGTGCCGCAGCTGAGAAGCTCAACCGAGTACTGGAAGCCGAACCGGATAATCACTCAGCCCGCAGCCTGCTGGCGGCTGCCTATGCCGCTCAAGCTGGAATCACAACCCTGGGGCTTATCAAAAGTGCCGCGGGTGTGCGCACTTCGGGCGGTACCGGGGCAAAAGCCTTCACCACCATCTTGACAACTGCGACCCTGGATTCTTTGGCCTTGATGGGGCTTGCCTGCGACGCAATGTCGGCCATCCCCAGCGAAAGCCGCACGACCGAAATGAAGCTCCAATATGGGTTGTTTTTTTCTTCGTATGCTTTCCTGCAGGTGAAGTACTTTGCGGACAATCCAGAAGCACTGGCGTCACTGTCTGCCGCGGATGCCGCCAAACTCATATTAACATTGGCGAAAGCCAGCGAAATCAGCGGCAGCTCTCCGCTCAGTACAGCCGCCGCAGCCTTTGCTACGACCTTGGAGCAAGCCCCTGGAAGCAGTGTGGAAAAAGTCAAATTGGCCATCGGTGCAAATTCATCGGGCTCGGGTGGTTGAACCAAGCCCACCTCCGCGCTATAGGTTTTCCAGTTGATTAAAGAAAGTGCGGAAGGAACCCATGAGACTCTCCACTGAACAGCTTGAACGTTTGTCTGAACGCGTTTTTAAAGTGCTCAAAGCATCGGGCCACGTGGGATTCGACTACTCAACCGACGAAACCGTCGAAGATCGCGTCCTCGATGCCATCATGGACGTTCTTGAAGAAGACGCAAAAACTGAAGACCGCCTCTCGCGCGAAGCTGAACGTCTTGTTCAGCAGCAGAGCCACATTGCAAAAGCGTCCGGCAAGTCACTCGATGACTTGGTGGATGAAGTCAAAAGCCGACTTGCAAAGGCAAAACGTGTCACTCTCGGAGACGGCCCCGACCGCGCCGACACGCTTGCAGAAAAAGTTCTCAAAGCTGTGTGGAATGTTGACGGCATCGACTTCTTCTCCGAGGACACAAAGGTGCAGAACTGCATCGCCCGTGCGATTCACCGCTTCCGTCACGACGATGAGCGCATGATCGACGCAGTGGAACGTCTTGCCGACCGCAAAACAAACGAAGAGCGCTACACCGCTTCTTGGTGCCTCGCATTCGACCGCTACCTCAGCGAAGTCAAACAAAAAATCGCTGCGGTTCAAACCGGAGCCGGCGAAGTCAAAACAGCTGGTACGCTGGGCTAATCGAAAGGACGCTGAGAATGGAGGTTGCCGCCGCTCCCGCATCACCGGAGTTCGTGCACCTCCACGTTCATTCCGAATATTCTCTCCTCGACGGCAGCATCAAAGTTAAAAAACTCGTCAAAGAACTTGCGAGCCGCAAGGTCAGTGCAGCCGCTCTGACAGATCATGATGCGCTCCACGGTGCCGTTGAATTTTATCTCGAATGCCAGAAGGAAAAAATAAACGGCATCATCGGATACGAGGCAAACGTCGAACCGCTGTTGCTCACCACAAACAAAAACCCTTTCCATCTGGTGCTGCTGGCCGAAACCAATGAGGGCTATGCAAACATCATCAAGCTTTGCTCACTTGCGAACACTGACGGCAAAAATGCAATGGGCAATGAGTCAATTGTCGTCAGCTGGCAGAATCTGCGCAAGCATGGCGCCGGCATCATTTGTCTGACCAGTTGTCTCAAAGGCGAGCTCCAGCAACTTTTGCTGGACGGCAAAACTGCAGAGGCAGAGCGATTTCTCGACGAGCTGACCACCACCTTCGGAATGCAAAACGTATTCGTCGAGCTGATGGACAACGGCATTCACGAGCAAAAAATACTTCTCCCGCAGCTGGTCGAGCTGGCGCGCAAAAAATCACTTGGAATTGTTGCGACAGCGGACGTGCATTATCTGAAGCCAAGCGACCGCGACACTCATCTTTCGCTTTTGGCAATCAAACACAAGTTGCAGAAATCAGACGTTCAGGGATTCGATCCCGCATATCATTTCCATCTTGCCACGCACGACGAGATGATTGCCAAATTCAGCAACTATCCAGACGCCATAAGCAACACAGTCAGGATTGCCGAGCGCTGCAAGGTCACGGTCGACACCAAAAGCATTTTCATGCCCGACTACCGCCAACGGCCCGATGAATCGGCCGATGAATGCCTGGCACGCCTGTCGCGCGAAATGCTTGAACAGCGCAAAACAGCAGTCATGCAATGGATGGGTGAAAGCTTTACTGACGACGTGTGGAAAACCTATCACGAGCGTCTTGAATACGAGCTAGACGTCATCAATAAAATGAAATTCGCCGGCTACTTCCTGATCGTTCAGGACTTCATCAACTGGGCCAAAGAACGTGATATTCCCGTTGGTCCTGGGCGTGGTTCGGCAGCCGGAAGTTTGGTGACGTACGCGCTGCGAATCACCAACATCGACCCTATCCGCTTCAATCTTCTGTTCGAGCGATTTCTCAATCCGGAACGTATCAGCATGCCGGATATCGATACAGACTTCTGTATGGACCGGCGTGCCGAGGTTCTCGATTACGTCTACAAGCGTTATGGCGGGCGCAACGTTTCACAAATAGTTACCTTTGGCCGCCTTATGGCCAAAAACGCACTCAAGAATCTCGCCCGTATTCTGGGCTGGAGCTTTTTCGACAGCAACGAATTTGCAAAGCTGATTCCCGAGACGCCGGGAATTACACTTGAGCAGGCGTTCAAAGAAGAAGAAAAACTGCGAGAAAAAGTCGAAAACGAGGAACGCACACGAATTCTTTGGGAAGGCGCGCTGGCCATCGAGGGCACTCTCAACTCGTTGGGTATCCACGCCGCCGGCGTGATCATCTCCGACCGTGCTTTGGATGAAAGCTGTCCGCAGCTCGAGTCCGAAGGTCAGATGATCACACAGTTCGAGCACAAGTTTGCGGAAAAAATTGGTCTCATCAAATTCGACTTTCTCGGACTCAAGACCCTTACGGTAATTGAAAAAGCCGTTCAGGAAATCCGCAAAAAGCACAAACCGGACTTCAATATTGAAAACATCGACCTCGAAGACCCCAAAGTCTACGACATGGTTTCAACGGCGCATTTAACAGGTATCTTTCAGCTTGAGTCGAGCGGAATGCGAAAACTCATTTCCGAGCTGAGGCCGACGTGTTTCTCCGATATTGTCGCCGTTGAAGCGTTGTTCCGACCAGGCCCGCTGGGCTCCGGCATGGTTGCCGATTTTGTCAACAGAAAGCACGGCAAGACGGCAGTTGAATACCCGTTTGCAGAACTTGAGCCGATTCTCGCCGACACTTATGGAGTCATCGTTTATCAGGAACAGGTACAAAAGATTGCAGCTGTTCTGGCCAACTACACGCTCGGCGAGGCCGACCTCCTACGCCGTGCCATGGGCAAAAAAGACAAAGCTGAAATGGAGCGGCAAAAGGCCCGCTTCGTCGAGGGTTCAGCCAAGAATGGCCACAATCCCCAGCGGGTTTCGGAGTTCTTTGATCTCATCGCAAAATTTGCAGAATACGGCTTCAACAAAAGCCATTCGGCGGCATATGCATACGTCACATTTCAGACCGCCTACCTAAAAACATACTACCCAACCGAATTCATGGCAGCGATCATGTCATGCGATTTGGATAACACCGACAAAATTGTTTCCTACGTCCGCGACTGCAAGCGAATGAACATTACGCTGCTTCCGCCGAGTGTGAACTCAGCCGAATTCGAATTCACAATTCCAACGGCGGGCACAATCCAATTCGGACTTGGGGCTATTAAGGGCCTGGGCCAAGGAATCATTGACCTCATCACTCAAGAACGTGAACAAAATGGACCATTTGAAACGGTGCCTGAATTCATCGCCCGTCTTGACCCAAGAAAGATCAACAAAAAGGTTCTCGAAAGTCTTATCAAGGCGGGGGCTTTCGACGAAATTGCAACAAACCGCGCTGAACTGCTTGCCAACTGTGACCACTGGTTGCGGGCTATTTCCAAGGAGTCTGAACGGCAGGACAGCGTCGGTGACGGAATTTTCGATCTATTTTCGGCCACCAGCGATGAACCGGTGCCTTCCGCAGCGGCCACAAAACCCAATCCGACTGCGGCGAAAAACTCACGCAATAAACGCTCGGCCGGACAAAATCGATTCAACCCGCTCGCGTTGCCAACGCGTCTGACGCCCGAAAAAACCACTGTTCAGAATCTCCTTGCGGGTGTTCAGCTGAAAAAAGTCGGTCCTTGGTCTTTGCTGGATCAACTCAACCACGAAAAAGCAACCTTGGGTTTTTACATGTGCGGACATCCAGCCGATCTGCTTGCGGATGACTTGGCTGAAATAGCCCAGGCACCCGTCTGTGACGCACTCAATTTCCTCGACGGAGATGATGTGCCGGATCACAAACGGCGCACTCTCAAGATTGCGGGCATCATCAGCATGGCTCTCGAGAAGGTCACAAAGGAAGGGAAGAAGTTCGGCGTCTACCGTCTCGAAGATGGCAGCGGAGAAATCGAGGTTTCGGTATTCGCATCGCAATACGCGGCACTCATCAACAAACCCAAGGTCGGTGACGCCGCATGGATGGAAGTCAAAGTTCGCAAGGGAATTGAAGAGGGAAGCGTGAAAGGAGTGTGTCAGGCACTGGGACATGTGGCCGACAAACGAGCGGAACTCACCAGACAAATCCTCCTTGTTGCCGAGGAAAGTTTCATTCAGAAAAACGAAAACCTTGATGAGCTTGTTGCACTCTTGAGTAAACACAAAGGACAGACACCTCTGGCACTCGACGTCAGCTGGCCAACAGAAAATGTGCGCATCAGGGCGAAACTTGGAAAATTCTCAGTCACGCCCAGCGACGACTTTATTTTCGGGCTCGAAAACAAATGGCCCGGTGAGATTCAGGTCAGAAGAATCTACCGAGCGAATCCCGCAGCAGAGAAAACTCCTTCCGCATTCAATCGATAATCATTGCGCGGATTGGGACTCGCAGTGCGGAATCCAGAAAGTGTACATTGTCATTGTGGGAGTAAAAGCTCTATTCAGTCAGTAATGATAACTGGAAACCTTAGATAAGAAGAGATCCCCGCAGAGACGTCCCGTTGTATATCAAAACAAAAATTTGCAATTTTAAAATTAAAAATATCAGTTCGAGTGACTTTAATATAATAATTATAGTTATTTATAAATTTTTTTAATGTGCAGAAAAAAAACTCCGAAAAGCTTAAATAGAAGGAATCAATCACCCATTCAGGAAGGAGTTAGGAATATGAAATCACTCAAAGCCAATTTTACCGTCTTTCTTGCTCTCGCAGCAACTGCGTGCGGAAGCACATCCACCAAAGATCCACAGGTCTCGATTCCACCTGCCGACAGCAATCCGGCAGCACCCGCACCGGAAGTCAAGGAAGAGCAACTCGATCTGGCAAGTGGACAGTTCCAGACGACGATCCAGCACAATGATGTGAATGTGAAGCTCATCATTGACAAACCAACTACACCTTCTGCAGACGTGATGATGACATTTCACGGAACCGTTGAAACTGATGATAAAATCGTTGCCTCTGCGCAAAAAACTTTGGATGAAACCAAGAAATTGATTTCACGCAAAAATATTCTCTATATCAGCGTTGCATATCCCGAAGAAAATCTTCTCATGGGCGACAATCTCAAACATGCAGAGGCGGCTCTTCTGTGGGTCAAGCAAAAAGCCAATTCCGCATTGCGCATCAAAACGGAGCGCATCTTTTTGCTCGGCCATTCACAAGGCGGATATCTGGTCACGCGGCTCAACAACCTTCACCCGACTGATGGCGTGATTGCCAATGCACCTGGACCATTGAACTTCAAGCTGCGTTGCGAACTTGAAGAGTCAGGGCAAATTCCCGCCAGCGGAAACTGCCAACGGATGAAAGCAAAATACGGCAGCACCAAAGACAATCCCGACGCTTATCTGGAACGTTCTTTGCTCTCGCATCTGACGGGCTTCAAGAGCAGAATTCTTTTCACTCAAGGGATGAGCGATGCAAAAATCCAACTCACCTCATGGCCAGTTCTGAAGGAAAAAGTCAAAGCCTGCAATAACTGTGCGGAATCTGAATTTATTGAACTTGACGGCAAACACCCTGCTCTGTTCGATAATTCCAAGGGTCCAGATATCGTCAATGACTTTATTAAATAACAAATGGTTCTATTGAAAATGGCCCGGTGAGATTCAGTTCAGAAGAATCTACCGAGCCATTTCCGCAGCGAAGAGAACTCTCACTGCATTCAATCGAACATTGTTACTCTGCGTGTTTAGCTGGTCCGCCTTTGGAAGTCTTCTTTGCTGCAGTCGCAGCTTCGGTAGCCTTTGCTTCCGATGGTTCAGAAGCCGTATCGGCTGCGCCATTTTTCTCGAGACGCTCTTTGGCATCCGCAATCAGGCGCTCAGCTAGTGTCGTGCGCAAGGTTTTGAGGTCTGTGAGGCTGCGTGGAGCGGTGGCCTGAACGAGTTCATTTAGGTAACGCAAGTTTGAAACTACGTTGCGTGGAGTTGTGTTGAGTTCAACAATCATTTTGACAACTTCCGCGCGAATGGCCTCATCGACGGGCTCAGCGGCTCCATCCAACAGTTTGCTCACAAGACCGTTCACAATCTTTTCTACTTCTGCCGTCGTCTTCTGACTGATCTGCTCGATCGGAAGTTTGCCGAGCAGTGCTTTCGTTTCCTCTTCGGTCAGTGACAGCGCTTTGAGCACGGCCTGCTTTGCCATATCAACCAACTGGAACGCTTTATCTCTCAACATATCAACACCCTCCTCTGTTTCAACAGACGAAACGTTACTCCAACCGTTGGGTACGGCCAATCAAAGCCGTCAGGAGGCACTGCTGAAAAGTATGCCTCCGCACCCAAAAGACCGGGCACAGAAGGCATAACTAATTTAATATTCAAGCTGAAGTCTTATTTATTGTAGTTTTGCAAAAAACCGGTCGGTACGGAACTTGGGCAGCCAGCCCTCGCCCGAATTAATTGAATAAAACACCCGTACGGCCTTGCCGTAGATTCGCTCACTGTCGACGTAACCCCAATATCGGCCGTCATTGGAGCAATCGCGATTGTCGCCGACAACAAGCAGTTTTCCGGCGGGTACGGTCCAGGTACGCGTCTCTAAATTCGTGTTGCCACCCTTCACACTCCGAAGGATATAATGGAAATGCTCAGAGTTATTAAACTTTTCAACGTAAAGACTTTTACCCTCGCCCGTGTTGCACGCAGAGCCGTCTCCCATGTCTTCGAGAAGCGTGCGGTCTTCCTGGAGCTGCTCGCCAACGCGCTCGTTGTTGATTTGCAACACGCCATTGTCAAAGGAGACATTATCCCCGCCCACGCCAATAACGCGTTTGACAAATGTGATGTGCTCCATCGGGCTGTCAAAAAGAACGATGTCTCCGCGCTTGGGGGTATCCCACGAGAAGATTTGCGTTTCCATGAACGGCAGCATCAGGCCATAAGAGAGCTTGTTTACCAAAACGTGATCGCGAATTTTGATGGTCGGGAGCATCGAACCTGTCGGAATGACATACCAGTTCACAATTGAGGAACGCAGAACCACCATCACCGCGATAATAACAACGACGTCGCGGAGCCAGCCGAGATTTTTCATTCAGAAAGACACCTTTCTTTCACGCCCAGCGCAGGGACTTAATTCGTAAACCATTCCAAAAATCGCGAGCCATGACTGCGCGCTTTCCGGGCGCCTGAAGCTCGAGAATATTTAGCACACTTCCATCACCGCACACTAATTCCAAGGCGCCATTCGCGAAAATAATATCGCGCGATTTTGCCTTTGAATTCAGCAGAGCTTGCGTTGTGATAACTTTCACTTCGATAGTCTCATCACCATTCAGAAGTTTCATGCGTGTGCCAGGCCAGCCGGCAAAGGCACGCACCTTGTTGTGAATCGTTCGGGATGATTGCACGTCAGGATTGAGCAAGCCCTCTTCGATTGTCAGTTTGCGGGCCTTCGTCGCATGCTTGTGATCCTGCTCGACGAGTTCAAGCTTGCCCGCAAAATACTCCGGCAGGATATCAATCAGTGTTTTTGCTCCAATCTCAAACAGCAGTCCAAGAAGTTCGGAAGCCTTTATCTTGTCGCCGGGCCGATACTCACGCTGAACGACGATCGGTCCGGCATCCATGGCACGAACAGTGCGCGCGATTGTCACACCGGTGACGTCCACGCCATCCTCCAATGCCCGCTGTACTGGCGCGGCACCCCGGTACAGCGGCAAGAGACTCGGATGAATATTGAGCGTTCCAAATTGCGCGATAGCAAGAAACTCTTCCGACAAAACCTGCCCATATGCTGCTGTGACAAACAGATCAGGCTTCAGCAATTTCAACTCATGCAAGAAATCATCCGCTTTGGCATTTTCGGGAGTCAAAACAGGCAAACCAGCTGTTAATGCACGCTGATGAACGGGAGACGGCACAAGTGACTGCCCACGCGGAGCACGCGTCGGAGGCTGACTGACAACCGCTACAACTTCGAACTCGCTGTTGTCTGCCAATAACTGCTCCAAAACCGGAACGACAATCGCAGGCGTACCGAGAAAAACGATCTTTTTCTTCATCATCGGGACTCGATTCCAATATGTGATGTTTGTTTGATTTGAAGCAGCTTTTCCTGCCGAATTTGCAGACCAGCTTCTATCATGTCGAGCAGAAAAGCACGGTTGAAAATTTCAGGATGAGGCACGCGGAGATTGCCGTCTGGCGAAATGAAATGAACCGAACGGTCTGCATTGAATTCTGATCCGGAGCAAGCGCTCCGACAAAAAAACAGCAAGTCGAGATCAACCGCGCGGGGCTGCCATCGCTGAATCCTGTTGTGTCCGAAGTGGTCCTCGATGGTGACAATTTCCGAATAGAGTTCTTGCGGCTCCAAGGCAGTTTCAAATTCAAAAACAAAATTCAGGTACTCTTCCTGAGATTCGGTCGGATATTTTTCAGATTTCAGCGGTGCAGTCAGATTCCATGCGGTTTGTCGGAGAATGCGCCCGAACTTTTGCAGCCGTAACAGAGAACCGTGTGCGTTCTGCACACGGTCTCCGGTGTTTCCGCCGAAAGCGATGAGATACACAAACAAGTTTGAGACCATTCTACTGCGAATTAATCCACTAAAGTTTCGCGGTAGTTGACAACGACCTCGGCGCCCATCGCCGGGGGTGTTTTGAAGACCACCGCATGAAGTGAAGCATCATAGACGTAGTGCATAGCATCCAGCACTTGTCCGTCAACGGTCACCTCAAGTGTTCCGGAAAAAGGAATCTTCCCTGCAGGTAGACTGATGCGGGTGGCCAGCTCAACCGTGTTCTGCCCGACGTTGGTCAGAACCGATGACCAGTCGGAGGAACAAATGTTTTCTACTGCACCGCCGGTGAGCTGCGCTGCCTTGATATAATTCGTGCCCGACTCCTCCGGTCCTCCCGTGCTCATAGAGCAATCAATCGCACCATTTTGCTTGCGCAAACCGGTGATGGCGCTCACACGGAAGTTTCCACTGCCCTTAACGTTTGCACCCGCTGCCCAATCTTTAAATTGGTCGGCAGTGTACTTATGCATGGTCAAAGGAATTCCCTTTGCAGATTTCATCAGCGCATAGGGCGCGATGCCAAAGGCGTCGAGGAAAGGAGAGCTACCACCTTCGCGGCACAGGTTCGTGTCCTTTTGCCCGCTGCCGTTCAAACTGGTCCTGCCGTAAGCATCTTCGCACCACATCTGCACACTGTCGTCTTCCTCGTCGGAAAGAACGATCACACTCAGGGATGCATCCGGACGAACGAATCCAGCATTTTCGCCGCCACCAGCGAGTGATTTTTCGACTGCCATCTTTGCCGCCCACAGGCCATGCTCAAAGGCTGATCCCTTTGTTCCCAGCAAGGCCGTGCGCTGAAAGGCTTCCACGAAATCAGGCGTGTCGCGCAGAATTGTATTCTTGGTTGTCGGATCAGCCTGTAATTTTCCTCGCAAAGCACCGACAAATTTTCCGCCTACTTTGACGGCATCAGGAATGTAGGTTGCGCTCGGGCAGAGAGCGTTTGCAACCGCGTAGCCTGTCGTCGAATCGGTTTGGCAGACGTCCAAGCTGGTTACACCCACTTGAAAATCAATACGCGTTTCCTTCAACTTTTGTGCAAAGGATTGAAATTTACTCTTAAGCTGATTTTGCGCCCAAGCCATCGATCCACTGCTGTCCACGACCCAAAGAATATCAACCTTTGCGCGCGGCTGTGTTTGCTGAACAACCACAAAATCACCAGCACGCGGGCCTGTTTTCACTGGCGGCTGGGGGTCCGGTTGCTGAGGCTGTGGCTGAGGCTGAGGCTGAGGCTGTGGCTGTGGCTGTGGCTGTGGATCGGCCTGTGCCACATCACCAACAGGCGGTAATTGAGCTGATTGATCGTCAGGAAGCTGCGGCTGACCGCTTCCTGCATCAACCGCCGACTGGTCGGGCAACTGAGTTGGCCGACGCACTGATTCATCAACGCCGACACCCACTCCATCTTGACCCTGTGGATCGCCACCCTGGCCGTCCCTTGCGCCATCGACGTCCGCACCTCTATTACGACTCACCGGCCCCTCGCGACCCGCCGCGCTCGCAGAGGTATCTCCTCCCAAGCGCGCGCGTGCGTCTGCATCTGCGGACGCAACACTGACGTCGCGCTTCAGTGTCCGGCTTTGTTCAACAAATGCAGTTTGGCCATTGCACGCTGACAAAAAAATAAGCGCGGAACCGAGCGAACAACACAACCGTACACGGGTGCTACCCTTGGCAGCACACGCCAAAATAAGATCTGCAGGCATGAAAAAACCTCCTCATGGCCTGGGTTGAACAGATGAGGAGGTACGAATCCCACTAAACGACCTTCCTCGTAGGAGGAATCGACAGTCACTCGAGCAGAATTGAGCTATTTTTTTTGTCTTTTACGAAAAAAGACATTTTCTTGTTTCATTACGCAAAGAAGGCTCGCCAGTGGCGAGCCTTCTTTGCGACTGTCGACTTTCAGGCGGCTTACTTGGCGTAGACCGTTGCTGCAAGGCGCTTGCGGCCCTTCGCGCGGCGGCGCTTCAAAACATTGCGGCCATTTGCAGTAGCCATACGTGCACGAAAGCCGTGCTTACGCTTGCGAACTTTTTTACTCGGTTGAAATGTACGTTTCATGGGGCACCCTTCCTCAGATTGCAGAGCGTTCTGGCTAACACAGCACAATAGGACTTGCAACAGACATGTTCATAGGCCTAAGAAAGAGAGTCTGACCAGTACAAGGTCCCTGAAGTACCCTGAAAGGCACATCCGAATGAAACCAGTGAAACGCCCTCAACAATCGAAGAAACAGCCAAGTTCCGCAAAAAGCCAGCGACCATCCGGTGGTCGCGGTGCAGCGGCAGAGCGTCCTGCGAACGGGCGCAGGCGGGGCGACGAGCAACCATCGGCGGGCCGCAAGTTCAATACAGATCGCCATGAGGGAGCACGCAAACGCAACGAAGAACGCCCGGCGGCAGGACGTAAATTCAACGCCGAAAGATCCGAAAACACCCGCAAACCCTTTCAATCTTCCGCGCGAAGAGAGGCCCCCGCCCGCTCAGCCGCGAAGCCTCTCATCAACGACAAATTTGCACGCGCAGCTGCACCTGCGACGGCACAAAGGCAATTTCACGTCTGGGGACGCAGGCCGGTCGAAAACTACTTGACCCGTCTGCAGCAGGAAGAATCTTTGGACCAACGTTCCTACGCGCTGCACGTGATTGCCGACAAAGCCGGAAAGGTTCCTTCACATCTGAGGAACATCATCGAACCCTGCAAGAATTTGGGTTTGAAAATCACCCTTTGCAAAAGCCAAGACGATGAGGAGTGGCCGCTTAATTCTGAGGAGCAACTCAATCACCAGCGTGTTTGCCTGCGGGTCCCGAGCATTCCAACCGTCTCAATCCACGATGTCGCGCAATCGCTGCCAGACATGATTGCTGAGACTCCGCATGGATGCCTCGGCTTGGTCCTCGACCAAGTTCAAGACCCGCGCAATTTCGGCGCGATCCTGCGCACCGCCGCTTTTTTTGGAGTGAAATTTGTCGTGTTCGGTGAAGACCGTCAGGCGGAAATCACCCCGCTGGTTGTCAAGACCTCGTCCGGCGGAGCGTTCAGCGTTCAACTCGTACCGACGGTGAACATCAATCGTGCTCTGGAAATGCTTAAAAAATCTGGCGTATGGATTGTAGGTTCCTCACTGCAGGCGAGTGCTCGACACGACGAACTGCCGCTCGACAGACACTACGTCCTTGTCGTCGGAAATGAGTCTAAGGGGATGCGCCAAGAAGTTGCGCGCCACTGCGACTACCTTGTGAAAATCCCAGGCGGTGTGGCCGCGGTCGACTCGCTCAATGTGGGGGTCGCAACGGGAGTTCTGCTCAGCACACTGCAGAGTGAAATCTCGCGCGCATCCATGCAACTCTCGCAGACCGCAGAAAACACCGGCGAATGAAGATTTTTCGCCGTCCTGAAGTGTTCACGGCCGACTGCGTCAGCGACTGGCCGTCGGCCTTTCAACAGTTTCTCAAAAACGTTGATGGCTTTACCGGTGAAAAAATAATGCCGGCTGCACAAGACAACGAACTCACCATAGTACCCCACGGCGGTCTCGGGGCGAAAGTCATTTGCAGCCGCCAAACGTGCCTGCCTTCGTCATGGAGAGTCGCTGCTTTTCATTCAAACATCGTTTGTGAGCAGTCAGAATTTAATCCGGACGAACTGAAGAAGGGAGACGGCATTGCCGTCAGAGCCGATTCCTTCACCGCACCGCTTGCAATTGCGACAGCCGATTGTCTCGCCGTTGCCCTGACGTTGGAGTGCGACGGACAAATCCTACTGGCATCTTGTTTTCATGCAGGCTGGCGGGGATATACGTCGGGCATTCAGCACTCCGCCCTGCACTGGATGATGCAACAGCCCGAAGCAAAAAGACTCGCCAGCTGGAGACGACACCTTCACGTCACCATAGGGCCGGCAATTGCAGGACGGTCTTACCCGTGTGGTGCCGACGTGAAGGATGCGCTCGAACGGCACCTCGAGGAAAGATTACGC
>JBDLRP010000009.1:0-10752 GCA_039799905.1 Pseudomonadota bacterium
CCTTAGGTGCCTAAAATAAATAAGAAAAACATCCATCAATCCATTCGCTCCAGCATTCATTCGAAGCTTCATTGCAATCGACGCACTCTACAGAGGAGAGAAAACTCAGGCACCGCTCATAACTTAAACAACTAAACCCCTAAAATCGTGAAAAAAAAATGATTTCCTCAAGTGAAGAATCGAAAATTCCGATTTGAAGTCGTTATTTTATTGTGGAGGGTTCATGAGCACACTGTTGCGTTCCACTCTAGCCAGCTTTTCACTCCTTGTGATGTCTGCTTGTCAACAGGGAACAAAGACGACCGAGTCGGGTGCAAGTGCGGTGGACATACCCAACACGTCCGTCAAAAGCCAAGGCGTCATTGGTTATTGTTGGGCCTATGCTGCGGTCGCAATGATTGAATCCGACTACAAAAAACGAACCGGCAAGGACATAGACCTCAGTGAGGAAGCAATCGGTTTCTTCCATTTCGCAGAACAGCTCAAAGCGACTATGGACCAAAACTTAAAGTACAACAAAAAGGATTTTTCGCTCCGACAAGGTGGCTTTATCAACGGAACATCCAACGCCTTGGGGAGCAAAGATGCGTTTGCACTCATAGAGCGCTGGGGATTGATTCCAGAATCACAATGGACCGAAAAATTTGAAACAGAAATTGATCGTGATTTTGCGCTTGAGTCAATCCAAGAAAATTTTCTCGCTCTGCAAGAAAAAATCCGTGGCAAGCAAACTGTTGTACAAATGAACCAGATCTTCGAAATCCTCACTGATGGAGCATTTTCGAAAGTTCCTCCTGTCGACGGCTTCAACAATGGCAGTGGTCAGATGAATGCGGTTCAATATGCACGCAATGTTGTCGGCTATCGACCGAACGCCTATCAGGACGTCTGGATCGACAGATCCAACGCAGCGAGCCAGCTCGAAAGCTCCTTGCAACGTGTCAAACAAACTCTGGCCGCTGGTAATGTTGTTGGTTTGACTATTTCAATGCCTTCAACTGAGACTTGGTTTCAACGCATTCAAGGCACTCGATTTGTCGGTCTTAATCAGCCATTTGCACTTAAAGGTGCACACGCGATGGTCATCACTGACTTCAAGAACTCGGGTGGGGTGTTTGGTCCTATGCCAAACGTTGGTGAAGAAGTTAAAAAACCCATCGAATTGGAACTTCAATTCAAACTTAAAAACAGCTGGGGATCGCAAGCAGGTGTCAATGAATTCGGGCGGGTGATTCTAACCGGCTTCTACGACATGGATTTGATGTACATGACAGACGTCCTAAAATCTGGTGGATATGTTGCCTTTACGTTTCCCTCAAATTGAATTGATTTCCCGAATACTCGTCGAGAAAAATCCATTGACCACTGTATCTGCGGAAATTAACGCAAGCAGATGTCAATGGGGACATTTGGGCTTCGTAGACAAGCAACATCAATCCACCAGCCGCCGGACACATTCAGAAACATGCGTGTCAATGAGATCAACAAGTGCGACGGGTTTTGCGGTTGCATTCGCAGGATCGCGCCACTGCCGTGCATGCACGAGAAGGCCAATCTCCGTGCAACCAAGCACGACCGCATCTGCGCCGCGCTGCGCGAGATGGTCAATGCAGCGCATAAAGACCTCTTCGCTCTCGGGACGAAAAACACCAGCAACGAGTTCCTTGTAAACAATCCTGGCGGTAGCGGTGAAGTGTGGTTCATCAGGAATCAAGACAGCGAATCCTGAACTCTCGTAGCGCTGCCGGTAGAGCGGATCACTCATGGTGTATTTGGTGCCGAGCAGACCAATCTGCTGAGCACCAAGTGAGCGAAGCCTATTAAACAGAGCATCGTACAGACTGATGTGTTGCAGACCGAGCTCTGCTTCAATCAAATCACCCAACCAGCTGAGCGTGTGCGAGGCAATCACAAACGCGTCGCAGCCGGCGGATTTGAGCCGCTGGCCTTCGGCAAGAAATGCATGCTTTAACCTGCTCTCGTCGGCATCGCGTTGCCAATCAAGGAGATCGGCAAAATCAAGACTGCTCATCACAATCCGCGCGCTGTGACGCACACCCAGCCGTTCGGCTATCCGCAGATTGAGCAGTCTGTAATATTCGGCGCTCGAGTGCCAACTCACGCCACCGATGATTCCCAATATTTTCAATCGAAATCCTCACCGATATAGAAACGCATTTACGGTGTATATTTTCGCAGATAGCCTTGCATGCGCAATTTCTTTTGCGCCGAGGCCGTACTCATGCTGCGGACGAGTCCGAATGGTTCGCGCGCCGGCGGCCATGGCCTGTCGTATTTGCCGAGGCACCAATAAATGCCTGTGTAGGAATTCGGATCGCGCCCGTCGAGCGCGTATTTATTGTTGAGGTATTCCATCTTGCGCAGTGCATCCTGCGGACCATCGGACCAGCGTACGATACCCTTGCCCCACAACATGCGCATGTAGTTTTGAATGACTCCGTGCTGGATGAGCTCACGCTGTGCGGCGTTCCACACAGGATCGGGGCTCTGTGCGGCCTCCAAACTTTCCAAGCTGACCTGCGCTATTTTCGGTGGCGCAAACTTCTTGAGAGTTTCTGCGGCCCAATTGGGAACAAGCGACAAATTCCCCAGCGCCGTTCCAGCGCGGTATGCGTAGTGTGACATGTTCTGGCCAAGCTCGCGCCACGTCACCAGCTCATCCACGAACTTTCCAGCTGAGCTTTCGATGCTGATTTGATCCGCACCCGTGCAGCCCATGCGTTTGGCTGTCTCAGCCAAGATCGTCCGGCTGTGGATCATGCCGAAATGCAACCACGGTGACAAACGCGACGCACACGTTTCGTCGGGATGATTCCGATCCTCACCGTAGCGGTTGATGTCGTTGCGCAAAAATTCACTCAGCCGCTGCAATGCCGCGTTTTCTCCGCCCATACACGACTGCACGGCGGCGACACTGTTGCTGACTCCTGCGAGCTCACACATCGCCCGCGTGTAATCCGCAGGATTCACTTTGGTCTGGCCGACAGTATCACCAAGCAGCAGCTCACCTCGCACATCAAGCCGCTCGGAAAATACCAACCGCTCGCTCAGCATCGAAGCGATGGCCTGATGCTCGCGTGCAGCGGTGGCAATGAAGGGTTTCAATTTGGGTCTGATAAAGCGCGCGGCGGCCTCAACTTTGGCATACGAAAACAGAGGCACGAGCCCTGCGTCGTCGACCAGCAAAAACGGTGCATCAGAGGCCCGCTGTGCCAGTGCGCGCTGTGAGCGCAGTGCGATATCGGGAAAAATGTAAAAACTCGCCCAGTCGCAAACAAGCGCCGTCGCATCTGACAAAAGCCCGCCAACCACACCGCCATTGACCACCTGATCCGGCGGACTCAGCAATCCTGTTGTAAAAGCGAGTTCAGGAGCCAATGAAGTATCCGGCATCGCCGAGACGTTCTGCTTTGCATCAACGAGCGGGTCGCGACCCTGCGGAACGAACAAATAACCCGCACAATGAGCTGCATTGTCGGCCGCCCCCTCGCCCACGAAGGTATGAACTCGCTGGCTCGACCATGGAGCATTGCCGGACATAGCCTCAACAACGAGCAGAGGTTTGCGCAGCTTGGCAGACAGCACACTGGCAACAGCGAGCCCCGCACTGTCGCTCCGGCGGCGCTGCACGGTCATCAAGTAAATGATGTATTTACCGGCGATTTTCTCGCCTCTGCCAGCCTTGCCCAACAGACTCGACAACTTCAGCGCGTCGGCGGGAGCCGAACTCCAAGCAGTCAAGGGCTGAGGATCGCGGGCCTGACCGTCGCCCAGCACCAGCAGCCTCTCCAAAAAGAGTCCCCGCTCACGCAACTCACCGCAAAAATTTTGTGCTTCCTGCCGACCCATCCGCTGTCTTCCTTTATACTTGAGCCAGTCCTTGAGACGGGCTAGAAGCGCAAGATTGGGGAAGCTAGCAGACAATGGCAAGTCAAACTGGGGTTATTTTCAGGGTCAGTACTTTCGGCGAGTCGCACGGACCAGCCGTGGGGTGTGTTGTCGACGGTTGTCCGGCCGGACTGCCGCTCAGCGAAGAAATCATCCAAGCAGCCCTCAACCGCCGTAAACCTGCACAAAACAAGTACACTTCTCCTCGCGCAGAGGATGACCGCTGCAGGATTTTGTCGGGAGTCGAGGGCGGAATCACCCTCGGCACACCGATTGCCATCATGGTTGAAAACACCGACGCACGCCCCGCGGATTATTCCGAGACGACGCAGATTTTTCGCCCCAGTCATGCCGATTTCACCTACCAGCAGAAGTTCGGGATCTCGGCGCGCAGCGGCGGAGGGCGTGCAAGCGCGCGCGAAACGATAGGACGGGTGGCAGCCGCTGCCGTTGCCCGCCAGCTCCTGAGTCATATGACATCGTCGCACATCGAGTTGTGCGCGTGGGTGCAGCGAATAGCCGACATCGATTGCGGGCCCGTGACAGGCATGCCAACCATTGGAAACATCGACAGCAATGAACTGCGTGTTCCCAACGCTGCTGCTGCAGATGAAATGAAAAAACGGCTCGACGAACTCATGCAGAAAGGTGACACCGCCGGCGGACTCATCCGCTGCCGGATTTCCGGAGTTCCGGTTGGCTGGGGAGAACCTGTCTTCGATAAATTGGAAGCTGACCTTGCCAAAGCAATGCTCAGTCTTCCCGCTTCAAAATCGTTTGAAATTGGCTCAGGCCTGGCGGGCACATATCTGAGTGGCTCGCAGCACAACGACGCGTTCTTCACAGATGCGAATGGACACATCCGCACCCGCAGCAACAACAGCGGCGGCATTCAGGGCGGAATCAGCAACGGCATGGACATTGAATTCTCCGTCGGGTTCAAACCGGTGTCTACGATTCGCATGGAACAAGACACAGTTGCGGCGGATGGAAGTCTGCAAAAAATTGAAATCAAAAAAGGCCGGCACGACCCCTGCGTATTGCCGCGTGCTGTGCCGATGGTTGAAGCGATGGCATGGCTGACGCTGGCTGACCACGCCCTGCGCGCGCGCCTCAATCGCGCGGACTGGCTTTCGCGCTCAGCAACGGACGTTCAACAACATAACAAAGAGTCAACATGAGCAGCACGCGCATCGATGCCGGAAAATTCATTTCCGAACTGCAATCAGGTAAGGAAACGGCGCGTCTCACGGTAGTGCTGTCTGACAACACACTCATCCGCCGGCTGATTGCCGAAAGACTCACCCGACTGTACGGCGCGCGTCCCAAACTCTTTTCTGGAAAAGCCCCCGTGCAGGAGGCAGTTGAAAATCTTTCAACTGGAGATCTTTTTGGCGAACCTGCGCCCGTATGGATCGAATTGCCCGAAAAAATTTCCGCCAAACAATGGACGGAGTTTGCGCAACAGCTGAATCAACTCAGTGAACCCGCGCGACAGGAGCTTTACGTTCTTGCTGCCGCTTCTGCACGACACTCGGCACCTGAACCAAAGAGCCTGCCTTGGAAGGCTCAGGTACTCGTCATTTACGAACCACCGCGCAACGATGGGTTGAACATACTGGCCACGCTCGCTGTCCGACACGGCGGCACACCCGCAGGAACCACAAAAAACGAACTGCAGGCACAGTGCGCTCATGCATACGACTATTACAGCGGCGACCTCGAGGCGTGCGACCTTCACTTCGAACGCATGGCAAAGGGCAGTCTCAAATTCGAAGCCGCCTTTGTGCCCAAGACCTCTCTCGACGCTTTTGATTTCATCGAAGCGTTCTCGACGGGCGACACCAATCTTGTTCACCTGCGTATGAGCCAGCTCGAGCAAGCCGGCGAAGATGCTGGCAGCGTTTTGTCCGCATTCGCCTACACCGGACGTCAAGTTCTTGCCTTTCAGGCAGCGCTCGCCAAGGTCGGAAATACGCGGGCTGCACATGACATGGTGAAGACCCCCTATCCTTCGCAGGCGCGCATCGAACGTCTTGCCAGAGTTGTGACGACCGACAAATGGGGACGATTTTTTCTGGTGGCGGCAGAACTTGAGAGGCAGTGCCGCAGTCAACGTGACGCGCACAGTTGGCTGGCTGTCGAACTGACTGGCCTTCTCGGTTAAAATCTGTTTCAATCAAAGGCAAATCATTGTTCGCGGAGTGGCACTCCTATGCAAACAGAAAATCAGGATATGACCAAGTCACTCAAGGTCCTGCTCAACGTCAGGGTGTATCTGGTTGAGGACGACCTTGCCACGGCGCGCGTCTACCAAAAACTACTGCAGGATGCCGGCGCCACAGTCGAACATTTTGCCACGGCGTCGTCTTTTCACGACCGCATCCGCAACTGCGACGAATGGGAAAACAGCACCACCCTGCGTCCTCAATTGCTGCTCGTCGATCTGGTTCTGCCCGACGGATCGGGGCTCGATTTGATTGAACGCTGGCACAAACGCTGGCCCGACATTCCGGTGATAGCCATCACAGCGTTCGCCACAGTCGACACCGCTGTTGCGGCAATGAAGGCTGGTGCGTTCGACTTTCTGCGCAAACCCATCGGCCTTGAAGACCTTGTTTTGGGCATGCAGAAGGCCCAGCAGCACGGCGAACTGCTGCGCGAAAACAAAACTCTGAACAACGCAGTTCACATTCTCAGCATCGCGCAGACGCTTGCCGGCATGACAGAGAAAAAGGCACTGCTCAAAACCTATCTGAAGCTGATAACACGCGAGCTCAAAAGCAGCGAAGGCTTTTCATTCTTCTTTGATGCAAACCGGTCGTATCCCGAACTGCTTTTGGATCTCCGTCAGGCTGGCATGGGCCGCACAGAGCCGCAGGAATTGATTCAAGCAGTGCTTGCTCCGCTCACCCGCAACCGATCTGCAGTTCCGGAGAATTTTGCAGAAATTGATTCTGTCACATTGCTGCAACCGCTCCTGACAGCCTCAAGCAAGCTTCCATTTGTCGTAATCGAACTCAAAAGTCCGACCGGCAACAGCGGATTCATCGCTCTCAACAAAGAAGGTACAACGCCGCACGTGTTGCTCGAAGCGTTGCAACAACTCACTCCCATCACCATGCAGGCCGCGCGGACGTTTCAAAATCTGGACGTGGCGACATCACTTTCGCTCGTTGACGAACTGACTGGCCTTTACAACCAGCGATTCATGGAAGTTTCGCTTGCGCGTGAAGTTGCCCGCAGCCAACGCTACGGCAGTCCGGTGTCATTGCTGTTCCTTGACCTCGACCGCTTCAAATCAATCAACGACACGCTCGGACATGTTGTCGGAAGCCAGATGATCAAAGCAGCAGCACGCACCATGCGCGATCTCATCCGTGATTCCGACCAACTCCTGCGCTATGGCGGCGATGAATTCTGCGTCATTCTGCCAAACACATCGCTCGAGGGTGCGCACATACTCGCCGAGCGCATCCGCAGCGTGTTCGCCGAGACACTCTTCAACCTCAGTGAATCAACCGGCGTGAATGAAGCTGATAAATTGAACATCACAACGAGCATCGGAGTGGCGAGCTTTCCTGAAAATGCGAAAACAGTTCAGGAGCTTGTCAAGGAAGCTGACGCGGCCATGTATACAGCGAAAAGATCAGGCAAAAACTGCGTCAGCATTGCACAGATTCAAAATTAAATAAGAGAGCCGGCTTTTTCGCAGCGGGCTTCTTCAAGGCACTTCATTATACTGTTCCTCACTTGCGCGATTGTTGAACTGAATGAGCAATTCAGACAACGAACGGGCATTCTCCTGTGAGAGACTGATGAACGAAACACCATGCCAATTCATCTGGCCAACTGTTTCGACCCAGCGCACCTCGCAGGTCACATTCGACAAACTTTTGTTGGCAAGAATGAAATTCCAATCATCTCGGCCTGTGCCGACCGTCATATTGATTTGTTCCTTGCGCCCGAAGGCGGTCGGAAATTCGAGACAAAATCCGTTTTCTGAAAAATCAACGACACGCCCGACAAGTCCATCGCGGGTTGTCACTTGAAGCGGCACATGACACAGCCAAGGAATGCGCGGAGAAGCGCGTTTCGAGCCCGTACGTACCAACCGCAGAGCACCTTTCAGCAAATCCGCATCGAGACCAAACGGATTGCAGTCCCATGCCTCGAACAAACCGGCCTGGTGTTTCATCTGCAAAAATCGTCGTCCCCAAAGTGCACCCACTCCAAAATCGAGCGGCAACTGAGAATCATCAAGAATCGATTTGACTTTTGGACTTATCAGCAGGCGAAAAATATCGGCAGCACTCTCGAGCCGCTTTGCTAGGTTGACTGTGTCGCCAATGAGCGTCACGTCGTCGGGAAGGTTATCTGCCAAACTCAAATCACCAACCGAAACCGATCCGGCATTGATGCCGATGCGCACGGGAAGCGCGTGCCATTTTTTGTGATCTTTTTCTTGCGGCGAAGTCTCAGAATACAAAAACTGCTTGGCGAGTTCACGCTGAATCTCGATTGCAGCAGCAATTGCAAAACAAGAAGCCTCTGCCAAAGATACAGTCTGGCCATCAGCCCGTTTCACGGGAAAGTAACACAGAAGTCCATCACCCAGAGTTTTGTTGACCACGCCATTGTTCTTAGAAACAATTTGCGCGATCTGGCGCAGGCAAATTCGCAGCTCTTCGAAAATCACCTTGACCGCTTTTTTTCCTGAAATCCGCGAAAACCCCTCAACATCGACAAACATTACGGCAGCATCGATGTCCCGTGGTTCAAATCGTGAGACTGTTGCGGACGTCATAAAGGTTCCCTCAGGTTGCTATAATGCTACCTTTACGGGAACCCCTGCGGCAATCGTGTGAATCACTGATTATTGACGAAGCTTACTGCGCAACTGTTTGATTTTGGCAGCCACCTGATTGTGCAGCGCTTCAATCTCGCTCAACTCTTTTTCAAGTTCCTCAACAGCAACTTTGCCTTCCGGCGCAGGTACAGGAGAAACGGCTGTCTTGGTGGCTATCATTTGTTTTGACTGGTCGACGGTGCTGCTTGCCTGAGCCGCAGGATTCTCCTGCACAGGCTGCTGGATCTGTGTCTGTGCAACAGCGTCAGTCTGAGAAACTTCAACCGACGGCATCGGAGTAGCCGTTGATTGCATTTGATTTTGTGTCTCAACTGCTTGCGATAGTGCAGACTCGTCAACCGCAGCTGGCTGCTCAGTTGGTTTTGAAAGAGACAACAGCGAACGCACAGTTTCGACTTCAGGAGAATCTGAAGTCAGACGGCCCGTGCCTACGGCGATCAACAAGCCAGCAAGCACCGTGAGCAAAAAACCACGGACAAGCATCCGTGCGGGTGATGTTTTGCGCGAGTTGTCGAAACGCGCCCCATCATCAAACTCACTCAACGCGTAGTCGTTCTGAGCCCTTGATGCACCGCCGGACGATTTATTTACACTGGCGGCCATCGACTGTTGCGGTTGTGACAGCGGAATCACATTGGACTTCTTTTTGTTTTTGACTTCGGAAGCGACTTCACTCGCAAAGGTCATTGGAAATTCTGAGTTCATAAGACATCCCTCCGGTGAACGTCTTGCAAAGAACATGCCAACCCCAAAGGCCACGGCAGAGACCTAAAACGAACTGGCGAAACACCCTTAATTATCTTGAAATATTGAATTTTCATGCATCAGCGGGAGACAGGCGAATAGAACACCACTGCGAGAGATTTGCAGCGAACTCGGCAGCAGCAGATAAACAGTGTAAAGAAACTGGTCAGTCACATGCCGAAAGGACGACCCCTTGAATCCATCAGTTCAATCACAAATTGAAGAACGCCTCAGCCAGCAAGTGAACCCGGAGTTTTTGCAGGTCACAGATGAAAGCTGGCAACACGGTGGCGGACCAGATGCCCAGAGTCATTTTAAAATCATCATCGTCGCAGAACAGTTTGAAGGGCAAAAGCTGCTCGCACGGCATCGACTGATCCAGACGGCGCTCTCGGACATCATCGCACGCATCAGAGCGCTGTCGCTGCACACGCTGACACCCGAGGAGTGGCAAAAAAGCGGAGAGAACAGCCGCGAATTCCGTTCACCCGGCTGCCATAATAAAAACTAACCGCGCAGCCTTTGGTCGAAAGCTCCGTCGGCTTTCTCAGCTTCCATGTCTGAGTTGCCGCCAATCAGCACTCCGTTGACAAAAATCATTGGGAATGTGGAAAAGCCAGTCCACGCTTTCAATGCCGCGCGTTGGTCGTAATGACTGAAGTAGCTGCCGAATTGGACGTACTCAAACGCCACGCCCCACTTGGTTAAATTCCTGATTGCCTTTTTGACAAAGTGATTGCCCTTCATGCCGACCACAACGACCTTGTTTTTGGTGATGGCCCGCTCGACAGTTTCGATGGCATCCGGATGAAATTTCCCGATGACGGATTGAATACGCGGTGACACCTGTTGTTCCGCAAGAATTTTTCTAAACGTCATGTCCAAACTCCCCGCAGACAAAAAAAAATCCTCCGGTACAACCAGAGGATTCAACAAAAGGATGGTGGGTCTGGGCTGAGTTGAACAGCCGACCTCGTGCTTATCAGGCACGCGCTCTAACCACCTGAGCTACAGACCCGAATTCATTTGAAGAGAAAGATTGAAGTCACAGAGTGCGTGAAGAGTTGACCTGGAAGGAATTCTCTACTTGGGAGAATCCTTTGTCGGAGAGCCCATGTAAGAGCTCGCCTTAGAGCAGTTGTTACCAACCACTCGTCTTCCTAGAAAGGAGGTGATCCAGCCGCAGGTTCCCCTACGGCTACCTTGTTACGACTTAACCCCAATCATCA
>JBDLRP010000010.1:0-19226 GCA_039799905.1 Pseudomonadota bacterium
TTTGCCGGCGCACTCGCTTTGATGGTGCACAGCGTTTCGAGCCTTGTGAAACAATACTCCGAGGCCATCGAGGGTGTGGATGATGGCCCCATCGAGGCACTCGAGGCGACCGGTGCGAGCCACGTGGCAGTGGCGTGGTACGCAGTCGTGCCACAGGTTGCGATGCCTTATCTGGCGTTCACAATTTATCGTTGGGACATTAACGTCCGCATGGCGACAATCATTGGTCTTGTCGGTGGCGGCGGTATCGGTGGATTGCTGATTCAGGAACAGGGTCTCGCACACTGGACGCAGGTCGGTACATTGGCTGCGCTCATCTTTGTTGTTGTCTGGACCATGGACTTCCTTTCCGCGAAGGTTCGTGAAGCCATCCAGTGAAGGAGAGTTGTTGATGTTGGTCCGGCAGCTGGGTCTGCAGCGCTACTCCGAAGCGCTTGCGCTGATGGAAGAACTTCACTCTTCGATTGTCAGCGACGCATCCGCGGCCGAGACCATTCTTGTCGTCGAGCATCCTCCTGTCGTGACTATGGGACTGCGCGAACGTTCACCTGACCTCATTACCCCCGAATCTTTGCTCAAAGATTCGGGGGTTGATTTTCAAAGAATCGATCGCGGCGGCAGTGTCACTGTTCATGAACCCGGACAGCTTGTTCTTTATCCGTTGGTGCGCGTGGATGCTCGTCATCTGACCGTCCGCCGGCTTGTCTGGGCACTCGAGGAGTCGATGATTCTCGAGTGCGCGCGCTGGGGCCTGAGCGCCGCCCGCGATGACATCAATCCTGGTGTCTGGATAGGAAAAAATAAGGTGGGAGCAGTCGGAGTGCGTGTCTCCAATCATGTGAGCAAACACGGACTCGCGCTCAACGTCAGCAACTCCTTGCAGACTTTTTCGCACATTGTTCCCTGTGGAATTCATGGCCGCGGCGTGACGTCGATAGCGCAGACGCAAGCTGGCGGGCTCAACGAAAATCTGCCGCGCATCGGCGAACGGATGGCGGCAGATCTAATGAACTTATTACTTAATTTCAGAGCGCAGGCGGCTGAGGCTGTTGCTGGTCAGCATTGTACTCGTACAGACGGGTCTCAACCTTGATTCCGTCCCATTTATAGAATTCTTTTTCAAAGCGTTTTTTATCCGAGTCGCCGGCATTTCTAGAGGGTGTTTTGACGTTGACGTAGCCAGCGATCCTTCCGTTGAAACCGGCAAACACGTTGTCGACGACAATCTGCCGCAGGTCGATGAACTTGGCCCGCGACAGCGCAGCCGTGCCGACGATTTTGAGTGTGTCGTCAGCCAGCGTTATTGCTCCTTCGATTCCGGCATCGCCCACATTTGTTGGCGTAGTGGCACCGGTGACGTAGGCATCGGCAAGAATTTGCGGCCTGAAGTCGAGGGAAATTTGATTCAGCCCGTTGCTTCCCCGCGACGGATTCATTTCCAGATCGAGGTTGACGCCGCCACGGATACCGATTTTGGCGTCCACACTGCCCGGACCAACCGGAATTGTCACAGACTTGATCGGCACGTCAAAAGCCGTCTTCCAGATGCGCGCTTCCTGAGGATCTGCGCGGCCGCGCCTGAACACTTGCCGCCCGTTGATATAGACCTGAGTTTCTCTTTGTTCCTGACCGTTTTCATCGCGGACAATCCGTTGAACAAAGCGCGCGATTGAGGGTGTATTCGCGTCAAGGAAGCGGCCTTGCAGCGTGTGGGTTGTTGTCCGCTCGGATTTTTGTCCGAGTGCATCAGCGCTCTGTGTCTGCGTCATGTATCCGTATGTTTTTGCACCCGCGAGCGAGTGGCTGAGTTCGTGACTCCAAGCTGCAGAACTTTGGTTTCCGCTATTTTTATCGGGGTGAAGTGAGGTCAGCTTTGGTTGTGGCAGTCGGGCGCTTGCGACGGTGCCGAGGTCAGAATCGGCCGAGCGCAAAGTGGCACCGAAAGAAGAAAGTTCGCGTTCAATGGCGTTGAGTTCACGCAGGTAAGTGTAGGCATTGACCATGCGTCCGTCGCTCAGCGTGATCATCGCACCCGAAGTGGGAGCACCGCTCACCACATCCCGAAGCGTGAATGGAATGTAACGGGTTGCCGAACCACCTTTCATGGGAAGGTTGAGCATCTGCACTGCATTGAAGTTCTGATTCGCAAATGCGCAGGGAGCTGTCAGGACACCCAGAGCAATGACAACGAGTGATGCGTTTTTAAAGGCCGGCATGTGAAGTCCTCCCACTAAAACACTCTGAAATTAAAGAATTTTCTTTTTCTACTGCAAGTCTGGCCGCAGCTTACTGTTTTGCCTGAACTGTGGCAACGTGCCTGCGTGTGAATTTTCCGCAGAGTTGAGAGGAATCAGACGTTGCCGGAAGCATTACCACCACATCGGGCCCGGATGAGTGAACGGTTGCCAGAACGCAGGCGTTGGTCTGTGGTTGTGGTTTTTTTCGCAATGGCACTTACATTTGTGGTGTCGTTGCGCTTGTCCCAAGATGAGGCCGAAGAGAGCGGCCGTTCTGATCCTCAATTGAATTCCGAAGCCGGTCAGCGTTTCGTCCGAAAGGGGAGCGATTCAGGCCACGAGAACAGTACAAACACCGTGCAAGAATCTTCGTCAGGCGCGGGGTCTGCAAACACAGTGACCACGACAAAATGGGACGCCGAAGAGTTGCGAGCGAAGGTTGCTTCGGCAAATGTGCTCATGCGCAACAAGGCCCTCGAGGACTTCAAAAAGCAATTGCTTATTCTTCATGAGACCGATCCTGAGTTGCGCGCCTTGCAGAGTTTGCTGCGCGAAATCGCTGCCGACGACGAGGCCTTTGCACCACTGGTGGCCGCATCCGGTGCTGTCGGAACGCCGCAAGTTCAGCTCGTTCTGCAGCGGCTGGTCGAAGAGAGAAATGGTGAATGGCGAACCTTTTCCGCCGTCGTTCCTGTTCTTGGCGGGCTGTCTGCCCCGTCGGACGAAACATTGCAATTGCTCAACCGCTTAGCCCGCGAAGGTGACACAGATTTTTCGCAGACGGCCGCCCTTGCGCTGGGAGCAAGCGTGCGCGGTATGGCAGAGGTGCAGCCGCGTCGGGCACGGCAAATTCTTGAAAGCTACATTGCAAGACTTCAGGACACACGGGCCGATGCCGAGGACCTCAAGGAGAGCTTGTCTGTTCTGGGGAATTCGGGATTGACGGAGGCAGCGCAGCCGATTCTTGTGCTCACCCGTCATACACGATCGGATGTGCGTGCCGAGGCGGTCATGGCTCTGCGTTTCATCCGCACTCCGGAAGTGGAAAAGCGGCTTGTCGAGGTTTTTGCGCGCGACTCCGAAACTCAGGTGCGGCTCAGCGCGGTTGAATCGCTGTTGCATGCGCCTCTTCATGACGAAGTATTGCCTGCTGCGCAGCGGATTGTCGGAGATTTTAAAAACGAGCCTCGGCTTCTGCGTGAGAGAGCCATTGACCTGATTATGCACCTTGAACTGCCTGTATCTGCAAAATCCGATCTGCGCGCATGGCTGCTGCAAATGGCTGCGCGTGAGCAGGATAAAAAATTAAAAGGCAAATTGGTGTCTGCAGCGAATCAGCTGATGCCGTGATTAATTCTCGAACGCCGGCTGACGGTGTTGTTCTAGAGGGCGGGTCTCGTTGCGGCCAATCCAAGTTCCCAGCGATTTGGCGGGGCTTTGGCTGACATCTGCAAAGGGCAGAACCCAGAGTGGTATGGAGTTGCGTTCGGCAATTTCGATGCAGCGTGATTGCAGTACCTGAGCGCCCGCGCGTGTGATTGTCAGGGCCTCGGCAAAGTTCAGATCAACGAATTTCTGCGCGTCCGGATTCAACTTTGGGTCTTTGTCGAAGATGCCTTCGACGTCTTTGAAGAACTCGACGTGCTGCGAACCAAGGGCAGCAGCGAGTGCCACGGCTGTAGTGTCCGAGCCGCCACGTCCCAACGTTGTGATGTCGCCGGTTGTCAGACACATGCCCTGAAATCCCGCGACAATCGCGATCTTTCCTTGTTCCAGAGACTTCAGAATCCGCTGGGGACGCACGTCGAGTATTTTCGCATTGGTGTGGGCTTCGCTGGTGATGATTCCGCTCTGGCTGCCGGTGAAGCTCACGGCGTCGAGGCCGACTCTGTTGAGTGCCATGGCCAACAGTGAGATGCTCACGCGCTCTCCCACAGAAAGAAGCATATCCAACTCGCGTACGGGCGGTGATGGGTGAACCTTGCGCGCTAGCGCGATCAGCTCGTCAGTGGTGTCGCCCATTGCGCTGACGACAACGACAAGTGCACTACCATCTTTTGCCTTTGATTTAATCAGATGCGCAATTTCAGCAAAACGCTCGGGGGAGCTGACAGCAGCTCCCCCAAACTTCAGAACCAGATTTTTTCGTGCAGGGCTCATGTTACTTTTCAGCCTGTGCGGGTGAGCAGTTCACGGACGGTCCGCTGGATTTCATCAACATCAAATGGCTTGGTAATATACTCATCGCAACCTGCTTCGAAACCGCGGCGGATGTCTTCTTCCGTCTTGTTGCCAGAGATGAATGCGACTGGCAAATCTTTCAGCATTGGCTTTGATTTGAGCAATCCGCACAATTCGTAACCGTCCACCCATGGCAGGTTGATATCGAGCAGTATCAAGTCAATCCGCGTGTCTTCGATGATCTTCGAAAGTTCCATCGCATCTTTGGCAACAAGCACGCGATAGTTGTCTTTTTCAAAGATTCTTTTGATGGCGTTACGCATCACCAGCTCGTCATCTACAACCAGAATGGTTTTACTTTCGAGACGGCGTGAGGCCGACCGATAGTCATCGAGACTAACGACCTTGTTCTGCGCAACTGCTCTTTTGTTGAGCTCTGCAACCTGCTTCGACAACGACTTATCGCCAAATTTGCGCCTGTTCATGCTGGTAATCCTGTAGAAGAGCAGAGATGGACCAAGGACAGTCTAACCGACCAAGGCATACCCTCACGATGGGCAGCGACTCCCATGTTGTAAATTTGACTGACAATTCACTGAGAGCGTATAATCCGCGGCGCTTTGGAAAAACTCTATCAAACACAAAGCTCACCTTAGGTTTTCTTTGGTTAGGAGGATCAATGATTGAGGTTAAGGACCTTGTGAAGCTCTATGGAGAGCGGAAGGTTTTGCACGGTCTCAACTTTTCTGTCGGTGTGGGACGCGTGTGCGGGTTTCTCGGCCCGAATGGTGCCGGCAAGTCGACCACCATGGACATTCTGGCCGGATTGCTCGGGCCGAGTGATGGCACCGCAAAGATTTGCGGATTCGACGTGGTGACACAGACCCGCGAGGTCAAGGAAGTCGTAGGCTATCTGCCAGACAACCCGCCGCTCTATCGCGAGATGACTGTTCTCGAGTTTGTTACGTTTGTGGCAAAGCTCAGGAAGGTTCCTTCAGCTCAGCGCAAGTCAGCGATTGAGCGCGTCTTGAATGATTGTGATGTGAAGGACGTTGCAAATCGTCTTGTGGGTAATCTTTCGAAGGGATACCGCCAGCGCGTCGCGCTTTGTTCTGCATTGGTGCATCAGCCGAAGGTTTTGATACTCGACGAGCCGACCGAAGGTCTTGACCCCAACCAGATTGTCCATATCCGCGAACTCATCCGCAAGCTGGCAAAAGATCGCACTGTGATTCTCAGCTCGCACATCCTTTCCGAAGTTCAGGCGACCTGTGATGACGTGATCATCATCAATCAAGGAAGCATCGCTGCCCAGTCATCTTTGACGGAGGCGGGAAGCAATCGGCCGGCGATGGTCTTTTCGTTTGCCGACAAAACTGAGAACGCATTGTCGTGGTTCAAGGAAAAAACGTTTGTTGCGAATGCCGAACTTTTTTCCGATAAGCCAAACAGCCTGCTGGTCAGTTTCAAAGAAGACTTCTACGGCGATGCCCGCACGTCCAACATCGTGCAGGTCAACAGTCAGTTGGTGCAGCAGGGCTTCGGACTCACCAGTGTCTATGAGCACCGCACCGGACTCGAGTCGCTCTTCTTCAACGCGATTAAAAACCAGAATTCATTTGTCGGGGGACAAGCATGAGAGCCGCATTGACCATTGCTCAACGCGATTTTCGGGGATTTCTCGGCACTCCTGTGGGATGGATTGCGGGTTGCATTCTGTTCCTCGTGTCGGGTTTGCTTTTTACGATTGTGACCAACCAGTTGCTCCTGCGCGGTGAGGCCGTCGATCCGGTGGCCGACATCATGGGCAGCCTGATTGGCTTTTTGAACTACATCAACATCTTCGTGATTCCGATTTTCACGATGCGTGTGATGAGCGAAGAACTCGCACAGGGAACATTCCGTCTGCAGGCGGGAGCTCCGATCACCTCCGGTGAAATCATTGGCGGCAAGTTTCTCGGAATCATGTTCTACTTCTCCGCAATCTGCCTTTTGCTGCTCATTTATCCATTGTTTGTGACAGTCTTTGCGGAGCCTGACTTCAAGGTGATGGCCGCCGGTTACCTCGGCCTCCTGCTCAACATCGCAGCCATTGTCGCCATCGGATTGTTTATTTCTTCGCTGACGCAAAACGCCGTTATCAGCTACCTCGGCTCGGTGTTCTTCATCATTCTGTTCTTGTTCAGCGCCTACGTGAAAGGTGCGCCAGAATGGTATCAGCGTTCGGTCAATATTCTTGATCTGGGTAACGAACTGTCGCGCGGAATTCTGAAGACGTCATCCATTGCAATATACCTTGCGATTGTGTCGACGTTCCTGTTTCTGAGCCGTTTGGTTGTCGAAACGAAGCGCTGGAGAGTCTGAGATGAAAAAATACCGTTTAGAAATTGCAATCGGGCTTATTTTTGCACTTTTGCTGCTTGGTCTGTTGTGGACGAATCTTGCTGCCCTTGCTCCACAGGTTCCCTGGGCGCTCTTGGGCGTATGTCTTATCGGACTTTTTTCGATTTTGTTCCCGGTGCCCGAGCGAAATGCCGAAGGCAAGGTCGTGACGGCTCCTTCTGAAAAGTATGCGCCCAAGCACTTCGCTTTGGCCGTGGTCTGGAGCGTCATCGGAATAGCAATCATCGTCGGTTTGGCATCGTTGCTCAACCGTGAGCGTTTCTCGAAAACCTTCGACCTCACGCAGCGCAAGGTGAACTCTTTGAGCAGCGAGACAGTCAATGTGCTCAAGGAACTCAAATCCGACATTCAGATCGTCTGTATTCCGTCGCAGGATCCGCGTGAGCGTTATTGTGATGAGAACGCCCAGCTGCGTCGTCTGTACTCGGAAACATCACAAAAGATTCAGCACGTGGTGCTCAATCTTGCCGACCGTGCGGCCCTTCAGCAGGTTCGCCCGTCGGGCTTCAGCCGTTTGGTTTTACTAACCAAGGAAGGCGGACGAAATGAGGTTTCGGGAAGTGTGACCGAGAGCAAGCTCACGAACGCAATTCTGAGCCTGACCAAGTCAAAGCGCACGGTATACTTCCTGACGGGCAATGGTGAACATGCCACCACCATGGAAGGCAACCGCAATTATTACGCTGTCTCGGAAATTCTTCGCAACCGCTCCTATGAAGTGATTCCGCACAAATACACCGAAGAGCTTCCCGCTGATGCACAGTTGGTTGTTGCAGGCCCAGCTACGGCTCCATACTCTGCCATCCACGAGAATATGTTGCGCCGCTTCCTCGCACGCGGCGGTCGTCTGATTCTTGTGTTGAATCCGTACCGTGATCCGGGGATGCCCAAACTCTTTGCTGATTTGGGAGTCCGATTTGACCCGACGCTTTTGATGTCCAATCAGGGTGCAACTCAATTCGGCACACAGCTGGCTCAAATTGATCCGCTGCGTCCGCCGATTGCGGTAGGTGAATTCTCCCGTTCTTCAGACATCACAAAGGTATTCCCAGCCAGCGATATCGGACTTGCCGACGGCGCGCGTGGAATGACGTTTACAGCACCAGCCGGCGAAGCAAACATTTTCAAGCTGAAAGGCACCAACCTTGTCAGCGCAATGCATGCGGCACCCGTGACCCTGACAGATGAGCAGAGGAACCGTCTTCCGCTCGAGGGTGATCTGCGCCTCACGCCCGATGCTGGATTTGATCCGAAGAAAACTTTTCCGGTTGCTGTTGATATCGAAATCGAGGCGCCTGCCAAACTGGCTGAGGGAATTCCGAGCGCCACTTTGGCCGCGAAAGATGGTGCCGGCAATTTGCCCGCTGCCAGTAAAGACAACAAGGATGCCGCCAAGCAGAGCGCTGAGGTTGTTATTTTCGGCTTCGACACAGTTGCGTTCGAGCGCATGCTGCCGACGACCACCAACCTGATTCCGCTGGCTGTCGCACACCTTTACAAGGAAAAAGACCTCATCAGCATTCCGACCAAAGACTTTGCGCCGAAGCGGTTCAAAATGGAGCGCAATCCGGCTAACTTTGTTCTGCTCTTTGCATTCATTCTGCCGCTCGTAACTGCTCTGTCTGGCCTGTACATCTACTGGCGCCGGAGGTCTGCATGAAAACTTGGGTTAAGCTCGCGGCTGCCATTGCCGCGGGTGCGGCCATCTGGGGCGGCATCGCTCTGGATGAGCATCTGGCCGAAAAGGAGCAGGCCAGCAAAAAGCAGGAAGTTAAAATTGTTGATTTTGAGACAAAAGATGTTCTTAAACTTACTGTTCAGAACAAGTCGGGAAAATACGTTTTCAAACGTGAAAACGCGACCGCCAACTGGAGCATGAGCGAGCCGGCCGGCCCGCGCCCCGACCAAGACACCATCAACAACTTGTTGTCCGCTCTGCAGTCAGCAACCTTTGAGCAGCACCTCGAAGATGCCCAGAAAGTTGCAGACGCGGTCAAGAGTGGTGACGGAGCGGCAGGAAAAGATTTCGGTCTGGACAACCCAAGAAGCCAGATTGAACTTGATGTTGCAGCCAACAAAGAAACGGGCGGAAAAGCACGCACACTGAAGGTCTGGATCGGCGGAGACGTCAGTATCGGCGCGGGTGCGGGAGCCGCCTTCAATGCGATTTCCGTTTACGCATTGTCGTCCGATCGCAAGGGGCTTCTGGTTGCCGGCGCATCGATTGTTACCTCGGTTGATAAAGAACTGAAGGATTTCCGTTCGAAAATCATCGGCGATTTCTCGGTCACCGACGTCAAGGAAATCGAACTTTCCAAGAACGACGGGACGCAGATAGTCTTGGCCAAAACAGAAGAGAATGGCGCGAGCAAGTGGACGATCATCAGGCCCAAGAACGTTCGGGCCGACAACAATCAGGTCGGTTTGTACTTGGATGCCTGGACACGTCTGCGTTCGGACAAAGTGACCGAGCCCGCCTCCATCACGCCCGAGAACAGGGTGGCATTGGGTTTGCAGCCTGCAAATACGACCGTGATCATGAAGGGCGAAGGCGGCAAGGAATTGCAGAAAATCGAGCTCGGTCTGACCAAAGATGCTCTTTATGCAACCATGTCAGACGGGGCTGTGGGCAGTCTTGAGCTCTCCAAGTTCGCGGATTTGTCGCCTGTGCTGAAGTACTTCCGCGACAGACGCGTGTTCTCTGGGGTTTCTTTTAATGATATCAACAAGCTGACTACTGTATCAGGCAAGGAGTACCAGAAGGAGGAAAGAAACTGGTATCTTGTCGGTGCAACTGCAGCTGCTGACCCCAAGAAGCCGGAGCGGGTTGCTAACGAAGATGCCCGCAAATTTGTTGAGGATTGGGAGTTTTCAACCGCCGAAGATATTTTAGATGCCGCGGAAACAGCAAATTTGGCGTCGTTTGGCCTCGACAAGCCCATCACCCGATTCACTTTGTCTGCTCCGGCCGACAAGAAAATTCAGGTCGAGGTTCTCGTCGGAAATAGGGTTCCCAACAACGAAAAAGCCGTCTATGTGAAGCGCTCGGATGCCCCTGAGGTATTCGTGATGGAAACAAAATGGCTTGACGTCCTGACCCGTCTTGATCAAGGAGGGCAGAGTCCGCAAGCCAAGAAGTGAGGACTCTCCCCATGTCCGCAAAGACTGAGTTAGTTCTGGTACCGATTTCAGCTCACACCGGTGAGCTCCGCGTGCTCGTGCGCCGCGATACAGCTACCGAGAAGCAAGTGCTACCGCACTTGTTTCTCAAATCAGACGTTCTGCAAAAATCAGCCCTCGAATATATCCTGCGCGATTTGTTGTCTTCGTCAGAACCAGAGGAGTTGTCCTCTTGGATCGGCTCGACAAAATGCAAGGACAGGGTTGTCGACGTCTATGATCGCGACCTTCTGTTTGAAAGCGCGCAGAGTGTTGCAATCGTGCGTGTAGTTGCCATTCCAAGTGAAATTGCGCCGGATGCCCGTGGCGTCTGGTTGACCCCGCAGGAGCTTTTTGCCGAGGACAGCCATCTGTCACACGACTGTCGCTTGTTCGTACGTGATGCTCTCGCGCAGATTCCTTTTTGGATTCGTCATTCGTCGCTGGCTTTTGAGCTTTTGCCAAAGGTTTTCTCAATTCAGGATTTGCGAGTTCTCGTCGGACTTCTGTCTGGACAGGAAATCGATCCTGGCAACTTCCACCGCCGGTTGAAGCGTCTCGACGTACTCAACCCGCTCGTCGCGGGTCAGAGGGTTCACCGTTGGGAATTCGCTTGGGGCAAGGGCGAGGTTCTGAAAGGCGAAGGGCTTATTCCATAAGCCCTTTTTTTTTTATGCTGATAGCTTGACCTTCCCCCGTGCAGATTCTATAGAAATCTCGCGTTCCCCAGTAGCTCAGTCGGTAGAGCAGCGGACTGTTAATCCGCGTGTCGTCGGTTCAAATCCGGCCTGGGGAGCCACTTTCAGTGCCCTGTCCTTCACGGACGGGGTTTTTTTATATTGTCATTGAAAATCAGGCCGCATTGAACTCAGATTTTTGTTGGGTGTCTTCGCCCAAATCCGTTTGAGCTGCCGATTCGTGTGCACTGGCAACGAAGGGATAAACGTAAATTTTCAACAGTTCGGAGTCGTCGAGTTCGCTCAGGTCAACGTTGCGGGCGCCAATGTTGCACAAGACAAGCCGTGACTGAAACGGGAGGTTGACCCAGTGTGGAATTGGCTGCCCATCAAGATTCAAGCCAATCGGGTCGAGGTACGAGAGCAGGCAGATGCTCTTTTTGCTGTTCAAATGCAGGAGCGGCGAGCGATAGCCCGCATTCAGATAGCATAATTTTTGTTCTTTGAGTTCGATGACTCCCGCGAACAGCGACACATGCTCTGTTCCCAGCAACACGCCTTTTGTGGCTTCGCTGCACAGGTTGTAAACCAGACTCAGAAAAGCTTCAGTGTCACGAGATTCGGTTTCCTGCTTCAAAAAGACCTCAATAAAATGCCTGACTGAGTAGGCAGCCGTACTGGCAGCCAATCCTTCACCTGAAGCAGCACCGACCGCGATCAAAATTCGGTTCTCATCGATATTCTGCAGTATCCACCACGAACCCTTGTAATTGGGAGCCGGTGACACTTCGACCTTTGCCGTTGCTGAGCCTGCGAGTTTGACAAGTCCAATCGGGCCTAATTCGCTCAGTAAATGCCGGCAAAATTCTTTTTCCGTTTCGATTGGCGAGGCAAGTGCAGAGGTCATGCGTGTGACCGTTGATTCCACCGCAGAGGCTTCCTCTGGGAACTCCGGCGGCTCCATTTTTTTGTTCCAAACCGATGTTTTAAACGACAAGTGCCAAAGTTTCCTGCTGTGACTCCACCAGAGTAGCATTGCCGAGAGACACATCCAGATGAGTGAAAGCAACCAGTCGCGGAGCACGGACGGGGTTTGCCTTCCGCTGTTGTCGGGAATTTTTTTGTTTGGAATGATTCTCACCAATGAAGCGTTCAAGCCTTTGGAATGCTTCCAGCTCATCCAGACAGGCTTTTTGGCGATTGCGAATTCTTGTTCCAAGAAAGCCGATTCTTTGGTGTAATTTCTTTCGAGCAGTCCCGTGATTTCGCTCTTTTCTATTTTTTGTTTTTGAAATTCCTGCGAAACGAGAATGTTCTTTGATTGCGGAAAAAAGAGGACGGAATCGTGTGTCTCCGTCCTTTCCAGGATTTCAGGCAACAGCTTCGAAGAAAAAGTATGAATGACCCATGTGCTCCACCCGGGTGCTGAGCGCTTGATGTTGAATATCACCTGCACCCACTGGACGTCTTTGTCCATGCTCCTGACAATTTGCATCGTGAGCGGCTGATTGAGGGTTTTTGCTGATGTGAGTTGAATGGCTGAAGACTTCACTTCCTCATACCAAGGAACGGGAGAGTTTTTCTCTTGAGGGAACCATTCTTTGGCCTGACGTGACATGAGAGTCAGTGGAACTGACGCTTCAAACCCTTGTCTGCGGGTTACGACGTGTGTTGCAAGCCATTCCGGATGGGAGTCAAATAGGGTGCTCCAAGTTTCTTGCTGTCCTTTATAGGTGGCTGGTGTCTGATCGGTCACAAAGCTTGCGATTTTCTTTGACTGAACATCCCAAAAGTTGATGCGTACCTCGAAGTCCTGCAAAGATTTCGACGTTTCATGTACAAAACTTTTACGCAAATCGTGGTCTGCAATCTCATTCCAGCTGTTGCGCATGAGGAAGACGTAGAAACTTACCCACACGGAAACGACCACCACAAAACAGGCTTCCCGCATCAAGCCCGTTTTGTTTTCCTTCAGGTAATCCTTCAGGGGTTGCCAGTTGACCACTTTCTATCACCTCTGTTTGTTGAGTCTTCGGACGAATTGGCACAATTTTTATCCCCGACACTTCTTTGACGTTCACGCTTTAATCAGTCCGTCGTCGATCCGATCACCATGCAGTCAAGGATATCTGATTGTACAGACTGATTTTTGCCTCCTGATTGAGGGTCACTATGATCAAACATCGCTCGTCATTACTTTTAATTTGCGGACTTTTTGCAACAGCTTCACTGATGGCGTGCAGACCACGGAAGTATAATTCGAAGCCCTTTGAAGCGCCGGGATCGGCCGACAAGCCTGAGTTGCTGGGACTGCCTGCAACAATGGCATGGCCCGCACTTAAAGACGTCAAAGGCGGTGAGCGCGGCGTGCCATGGACTGACACCTATTGGCCTTTGTACGAAAGAGGTATGGCTGTCCGTTGGGCTGTGCCCGAAGGAGGCGCGTCGGGACTGACTCGTTTGCCAGAGACTCCCTACCAGCAGGTCACGCAGATGTTTTCGGCGTGGGATTCTGGCGACAAAAATCAGTTGAATTTGCTTTCGCCGGCCGAAAAGTACGATCTTCTCCAGCTCGGCGGCAAAAAACCAGATGCTGACGTCATGAAGACGCTCAAAGACAACGAGGACCTGTTTTTGAACAATGCCGAGTTGAAGCAAGCCCGCTCAACTCTCGAGGCCTTCACCAAGCAGCAGCAGAAGTTTGCTTCGGAGTCGGAAGTGCTGATGCGGGAGATCAACGCTTTGATTTCCAAAGTTCGCGATGACAGTGCTGCAGTCATCAATGTCAGAGGGCTCATGAAGGACCCTAAGACGCGTGAACGCATCAATCCTCAGGAAGCAGTCCAGCGCATCAGTGCACTACAGAATTCGGTGCAGATGAATCTTGCCCAAGTGAGAATCAAGCAATCTACTTTGGATCAACTTGAGAAGAACGCGCAGGACGTTGTCAAAAAGAAAAAAGCGGCGCAAACGGCGTATGAAAAAGCGCTGAAGGACTATCAGGGAAAAACTGTCTCCGTGGCCACCCAAATGGCCAAGTCGATGAATATGCTGTCGACCGGTTGGGAAAACTTTCTCAGTTACAGCAGTGGCTATGATGAGGACTGGTCGTGGATGGGTCACTGTCACGGCTGGGCTCCGGCTGCACTCAATGAAGCCACTCCAAAGCATGGTGTTCTCGTTCGTCGCGCAGGGAAAGAGATTTTCTTCACCGAGGGAGACATCCGCGGCCTGCTGACGAAAATTTACTCGGATCAGGCGCCGAAGGCACGCTTTGCTAGCACTCGCTGCAACACGGACAAGCTTGTGAAGGACCGGCTCGGTCGTGTCGCCGACGGAAAGTTGTGTATGGGAGATAGTCTGAAAAACTGCTCCCAAACCGATAAAGGCGAGATTGTTTTTATTGCGGCCGGTCAAAGTCGGAGTGGTCTCACGGTGCTTTCAAGTAAAATAAATGATGACAATCCCAAGATTGCCGTCTGGACCGGAGGCAGCGGCGAAGACGCGGTGCAGGTTGCCGTTTATCCGGATCTGGCGACATTCTCAAAAAACACCGACAACATTCGCAAAGGTGATTACACCGGAAGTCAGCGCGGCGTTTTGAATATCTCAACAGCATGCCGCGACACTAATCCAATGACCTTGCATCTTGCGCTGAAGGGACTGATCAACGATCAAAAGATTGGTTTTGTGATGGACCGCACCCGTACAGCCCAGGTCTGGAATCAGCCAGTCTACAAATGGGAAATGACTCCTTTGCAGATCAAGAAAAACGATGCGGAAGGAACCCTTGCGCCGGCGGGCGAACCTGTCGCAATCGGTGAGGTTGACGATCTGTTCAAGGATTACAGAGCCAAAGGAACTGCGTTTCTTGTTCAGATGAAGGTGAAGCTATTCTACGGAGTCGAAAACGGCCCCAAACTTTCTTACACACCCTCAGATGAAGCCGTTGATGTTGACACCGTGTTCTACACTCTCGAGTTGGATTCCAAACAGAATCTGATTGGCGGTGAGTGGGGTTTGATACCCACAACCGAGAACGCAAAAGAATCGTCGCTTGCAGCAGGCCGCAGCGGTACGGCGCCTGACTTTCTTTGGCTCATCGATCAAAAACAAAAGCCAAACAAAGGCGCGCTCAATCATGCGCTGATCAACAAAATTCACGCTTGTTCTATCAGCACAACCGACATTCAGAAGTACACGTGGCCAGTCGGTGGCGTGCAGCTGGACTATACGGTCTGTAATCTCGACTAGTTCGCTGCTCGGCTGGCATTATTGTTGATTATGTGGCAAAACCTGTCTCCAGTGAATCAATCACGGAGGCAAGTTATGAATTCTTTCTTGTGGCGCGTTGTTGCGTCTGCTGTTGCGTCAGTTTCTGTTTCTGCCTTTGCATTTGATTTCGGTGCTGCCGATGCACTGTTCCAGCAACGCGAGCAGGGGCCCGTCAAGATTGCCGAGGCGCGTGCCGCTTACGCGACCGGTCTGACCAACCTCAATGGTGCTGAAAAGATTTATGCCGTCGAACAACTTTCGCGGCTTGATTACTTCGAAGGTCTCATTCTCGGTGATCAGGGCAACAAAGATGCCCGCAAAGCCATCTATAACCGCTGCCTCGACACTGTGGAAAACAACATTTCACCTGCCAAAGTCGGACCGACGCCGCAGTACTACTACTGGAAGGCGAGTTGTCTGGCGCTGTGGGGAAACGCCAATGGTGTTTCTGCCTCATTGGGTCGGATCCCCGAGCTGCTCCGTCTCATCAATGACGGACTGACGACCGACAACCGTTACGAAGGCGGGGGCGTCAGTCGGCTTGCGTCTGCAGTCTATCTCAAAATTCCCGAAATCTTCGGCGGCGGCGTGGACAAATCCTTCGAATTCAGCACGCGCGCTTTGTCTTCTCAGGCTTTTCCGGGTTCGGAAAGTCCGGAAACTGCCACAGGCGACTACTTCTTCAACGTGTATGACCATCGCGCACAGGCGCTGGCAAAGAAAGGTCGTAAGGCCGAGGCAGTTGCTCTGCTTAAGGAAGCGATTGAGCGCATCGACTCTGGTGATCTTCCTGTTGGACGTGAGCCCGAGACCCGTCTGCACAAGCGTGACCTGGAAGCGACGCTTGCGTCTCTCCAATCTCTATAAGTTGACTTACTCGGGCTGATCGGTTGATCAGCCTTTTTTTCTGAACGGAAAAATTTTTATTTTTGTTGCGGGTGATCCATGCTCCGTAGACTTTCGTTACCATTTTTATCATTTTGCGCCGTTTTGTCGCCTGCAGCATTTGCTGCCGAGGATGCAAAGGTTATGCCGGCCAAGATTCGGCGCGTGACGTTGCGTTATGTGGGGACAGACATCAGCGAAAAGACCGATGGCGGTTTCAATGCAGTTCCCCTCAGCAAGCCACTCAACAAGGCGCTGACATTCAATGACATCCTCAAAGGTGAAAAAGATCCCGTTAAGAACGCTCTGACGGCCGGATTTTTAATAGCCGAAGGATTCAACGCCGGCGATGCCGTTGGTTATTTCGCGGCAGACGTCAAAACTCGCGTGCAGGTCACAGCTCCTATTTTTACACTGGGTGCTACGCCACGCACGACCCTCGCGGTTGCCGTGCCTGTTTACCAGATGCAGACCGCTGCCGAAGTTTCGTTTCAAGCAAACGATATGGGGCAAAAGTTCATCAACGCATTGTCTTCAGACTACAACAACCAGTCAGCATCGGCGCGCGAGGCGGCTGCCAAACTGAACGATGCTGTCAGCCGTCTGAACACCAAGCTTGCAGACAACGGATACCGCACTCTGCAAAATTGGAGCGGGCAGGGGCTTGGTGACACTCAGCTAGTTCTCAAAAACCGCAGCTTTGAAGCTGATGCGTTTGCTCTCGCAACTCAGGCGACCGTGACGGCACCAACGGGCCGCATCGATGACCCTGACAACCTGCTCGACAAGGGCTTTGGTGACGGACAATGGGACGTCACTGTTGGCGCAGTCACGGAAGAATCTTTGGGCGGAGTTGTCGAAGGTCTTTCGCTGTCTCAGTTCGTCCGTTACACCGACCAGCTCCCTGGTCAGCGCACAATTCGCCTTGTCACAGCTTCAGAGACAATCGAAGTTCCAAAACAGCGCGTGACATTTGATTTGGGAAATCGCCTCGAGACAGGTGCAGCAGCAATGCTTTCAACACAAAGCGGCTGGGGCGGCGCGATGGGTTACAACTATATGTACAAATCTTCGGATCGCTACGAGGCAAATCCTGATACGCGCTCTGTTCTTGAGCGTGACACAATCGAAACTCAACATCAGGCCGAGGCAGAACTCGTCTATTCGGGCGTTCCGGCTTTCAGGCGCGGTTCCATTCCTGTGCCGTTTGAAGTCAAGTTTGCATACAAAAGGCAGCTGAGCAGCCGCAATATGCCAGTGACTCACCAAGTCCAAATTGATACCGGCGTGTTCTTCTGAATCACTGCAGCCGAGGAAAAACTCATGAGACTCTTCAAAGAAATAATCGCAGATCGTTTGTTTATGTTTACAATAGTCACGGCTGTTGCACTGACGGCATGTTCAGAAGTGACTGCGCGCAAGCCAGCACCAAAGACACTCACAGTTCCAGAGCGGCCCAGCGGCACGGGGTTCGGACTCTCAGGCGAGACCCCTTCGGGCCTTTTTCGCGGTGGTCTGCTGATCTGGTCGCCTGAAGTGAACGCAGGACAAATTGAGACGCTGCTCCGTGCCACACGTGAGACGAACGAAAAATATGTTGCGCTGAATCGTTATTTCACGAGCTTTCAGGAGAAGGAAGTCAATCCTCTCAAACGCAGCATCGAAGATAAAAAGTCACGCTATGCCGTGTTGAAGTCTGAATCGGACGAGCGCTCGGCGGCAACTCAAATCCAGCGTGCTTCGGTTTGGTTTGCGCAGGAAACCGACGCTCTGCGTCAACGGTTTCCCGCATTGGATGTCGCCCGCAGCGAAGCGGTATTTCGCTCCTATTGCGAGGCAAAAATTGTTGACCTTGCCACCCGTTCGTTTTTACCGACAACCAAGTTTCGCAGCCGGCCGACTCCCTCTGCGATTTGCGAGCCTTTTTATCAGGGGCGCTTTTTTACGGGAGAAAGTTGTCAGGCTGATTCATCAGGACGCAATTATTATGATTGCATTTGGAAAGAGGGTGTCCTGAAGACTGCTTTTGCACAACGTATACAAATCAGGGTTGCCTCGACGCTGGTTGGTACCAAAGCGGCATCTGTTTTGAGTCTGTCGGAGTTTTCCACGTTGCCGATTGTCAAGGACGCACTGGCGTTGAACGACGTGCAGTTTTGCACAGCTTCGCTGATGCGCAGCAAAATCCTCTCGGGCGTGAAATACCGGGTGCTAGCCAACGGCAACATCATCGGCGGATTTACCTGCGGTGAAAATTCCCGCTTCGAAATCAGCTATGGTGTTGGTGAATGGGACAAAGAATTGGCCAAATCATCCGCCGGCTTTTTGATCGATTCGGTGGAGGTTCGTCAGGCTTCAAATCAATTGCCTGCTGAATTTCAGTGGGTCGCACCCGAGGTCGCAGCAGCCGATCGCGAACTGGCCGCAGCTGTGCAGTCAGTTGTTTCAAAAGTAGCCCTGTTCCACGCCGGCGTGGGGGGATGCAACGGCGAATTCAATTCTCCCAACGACGTTTATTTCAATGATGCGCGACTGTCCGACGGTGTCTCGTTGCAAGGACAGTGCAAAAGTATGCTGCCGCCTTTAGACAGTATCCCTGGTGTCATTGTGGTTGATCAGGATTTGGAAAAGATGCGCCTTGATCTTGGCGCGCTGGAACGCGATTTGGCAGGCCTGAAAGGAAATTCCTGTCCGGTCTCGCCGTCCTGCGAAGGAGTTGCCGCCGGACACGCACGTTGTGACTTCCTCAACGCGCAGGTGCGCAAGGCGGCTGCAGCAGAGGCGAGAGGGGTGGCCAGCGTTTTGGTAACCGACTTCGCGCTTTCCTTCGAGCGTGCTTCTCCGACTGCAACAACCGTGGTTGTTTGGATGAACAACGCTGCAGTAGGTGTGGGTTGTGTCGGTGAAGCCAAGTTGGGAGTCTGCACCGGTTCGACAACGAATCAGGGTTTGTCGTCTGCCGCTCCCGTGCAGGCGGAGATTTCAAAAAACGAAGAACTGGTTTTAAAATTGAAGATTGATTCTCGGCAAATGTCGTCAGCAGGTGTGCCCGAAAGTGTCGTAAGACAGTTTGTCGCATTCAACGACATGCAGCTCGAAATAAATGCCAGCATCAACAGTTTCGATGGTGTTGTGCCTTATTTGTCCGGAAAGGCGTTCGTGCGTTCGGAAGACGGCGGCAAGCCTCTGGCCGAAGGCAGTGTTTCTTATCTGATTGAAAATTCCTTTGATCGTAAGCTTGGCGAGTTCTGTTCGGTCAACTGAGTCGGCGGATTCGCCCTCAACATCCGCCGGTAGACTTCTTGTCTCCTGAATTTTCATCGACAGGTTCGGGCAGCGGGGTCACGCTCGCTCCACCTGAAGTCGGCTCGCCGTTGACTGTCGAGAGAACCCCAAGCGGCAGCCCGCC
>JBDLRP010000011.1:0-39230 GCA_039799905.1 Pseudomonadota bacterium
TCGATGGACGCGACGCACCCTGCAACGCACTTGGCGACCTCAAACCAATATCAGAGCCCTTGTCGGTTAAAATTGGCAAAGCTGGCGGCAAAACTCTTTGCATACAAGCTGCTCACGAACGCGGTGCGTTCGGTAAAACAACAACCTATAGCTTCAACAAGAGTGAAGTCTCGGGAAATGGACCGGAGTTGGTCGTAGAGGGGGTGCCGCCAGCTTACACTGCCTCGTCAGCAGCGACACTGAGTGTTGTGAGTCAGGATGCGGTGCAGTATCGGGCCAGTTTCGGCTCAATTTTGAATCCATCCGCGCCCTGCAAAACTCTGGAGAAATTTCCGTGGAAGGATTTGTCGCAGGCCGTTTCTTTGAAATTTGAATACGACGGCCCTTGGCAGCTGTGTGTCGAGGTGCGCGACAGCAACGGACGAACAAGCACTGGGCCCAAAGCATTCCAGTGGACACGTGACATTGTTTATCCCGTCGTGAATCCACTGCCACTCCCGGATGCTGCGACGACTGAAAGCCAATTTCAATTCAACGTCACGGGCAATCTCGTCGATTTTTACCAACACATTCTTGTCGAAGGCTCGAGCACCTGCGCGGGTGTAACGTATCCTGCGCTTGTTCCTGCAAGCACGCCACTGAACCTGCAAATTCCAAAAGATGGTCTGTGGACGCTCTGCCTGGTGACAGAAAGTAAAAATGGCCAGCGCCAACAGCTACCTTTCGTAAAAGAAATCCGGAAGGTCAGTCCGGTTGTGACGCCGCCGGTTGTAAACAATCCGCAGCCAAACACCGGTGAGATCGGCAATCCCGTGGCGGTCGTCAGCCTGACGCCGGTGGCACTCAACAATGCGCGCGTTCCGCTGTCTTCGTCGCGCTCGTTTGTTATTTCCGGAGTAAGTGTCACGCACTACAAGTCGTTTACTTATGACTTTTCCAACACATGTCCAGATTCGCCCCCGGCAACCGAGGCAACTGCCGCAAGTACACCTGTCAATGTGTCTTTTTCTGCCGGAGGCATCAAAACGCTCTGTATCTGGGGAATCAATCGCGCTGCAAACGGCTCCGAGACGACACAGGCAACTGCGACTTGGTTCCGCTTTTACAACGACACCAATTTCTCGTCGGTTGGAAAGAACATCGCAAACCCAACGGCCATGACCGCAAGACAGGCAGCAAATTCGTGCAGCTGCCACGATTTTTTCTTCATCTCCGATTGGACAAAAAGAGCGGTTTCGGTTTCGCAAAGGCTGCGAAACGACTCCATGCCGCCCGCCGGCTGGTTTGGTTTGGATGCCGAAAAAGCTTCGTTAATGGCATTTTTGGCGACCGTTCCGGGATATCCGATCGACCTTCCCATCGCGCCAAAGTAATTCCTTCGCCGAACGGCATCAGGATCAGTGACAGTGCGCATCTCGCACTTATTTTTTTTTTCGAAAACGTACCGACAAGCATTTGTTCAATCTGCGAAACGCATGTTCAATTCTTCGAAATTACAGGACAAGTTAATTGTAAATGACAAGAATGAATAGTTGAATGAAAGGTCAAGACTTTTCTATTCTGACGTAAAGTAACGCTGCGACGGGGACTCAATGAATTCTAAAAGCGACACGGGCGGACTGCCGTTCGGCAAAATCCTGAGCAAGCTGATGAAGGAGCGTCAGCTGACAATTCAGACGATTGCAGACCTCGCAGGCGTGAACAAGAGTGTCGTGCATGGCTGGATGACCGGCACGACACCTCACGACCTGCGCGCCATCGGCAAGCTATCACGCGCATTGGGAGTTGGTTTTCGCGAATTGCTTCTGGGCGAAGCCGAAACACCAGTGACGCTGTCAAATCTGGAAATTCTTTTCGACAAACAAGACGTGTTCGAGGGGCTTTGCGAGATCCGTATCCGCAAAATCGTCGCCAAGCCAGAGGCGACCTGAGCTGCGCCTTGCAGCGGCTGCTCAGGAAAACTCAAACTAGAAAGCGACAGTCACGAGCCGGAACCACGGGCTGCTCAGACGACAGGCAATGCCCAATTCTCGAGTGTGTTTTTCACTGTAGACAAGAACTTACCGCTGTCGGATCCATCAATCACACGATGGTCGAAGCTGAGCACCACGTGGCACGTGGTACGGATTGCAATTGCATCATTGACGACAACAGGCTTTTTCACCATCGCACCGATTCCCATGATGGCAACCTGCGGCTGATTGATGATCGGCTGGCCGATGATTGTTCCGAATCCGCCAAAGTTCGAGATCGAGAAAGTTCCACCCTTCACATCATCCGGTGCAAGTTTCTTGTTGCGCGCCTTGGTTGCAAGATTCTCCATCTCGCGGGCGATTCCAACAAAGCTTCGTTCGGTCGAATTTTTGATCACGGGAACAATCAGACCCCAGTCGAGAGCGACCGCGATTCCGAGGTTGACATCTTTTTTGTAGACGATGGTGTCGCCGTCAACACTTGCGTTCACGATTGGAACCGCTTTGATTCCCTCAAGCGCTGCATGCATAAAAAACGGCATGAAGCTCAGCTTGAAACCGTGAGTCGCCTCAAATTTATCTTTAAACTTCGCGCGCAGATCGACGACTTTTTGCAAATCAACTTCGATGACACTGGTGACGTGCGGGCTCGTGCGCTTGCTCATCACCATGTGCTCGGCGATCTTCTTGCGCATCTGGGTCATTGGCACACGCTCAACGCGGACACCGTCTGCGACACCGCTGATCTGACCGCCAGTCGAGTCGACCGCAGCTGCAGGCGCTGTTTTAACCGGAGACAATGCGGCCTGTGCAGCCGAAGCAACAAGACCACTTCCGGTGCTCTTGGCAGCCTCGATAAAGGGAGCCAAGTCCTGCTTGTTGATGCGCCCGTTCTCGCCGCTGCCCTGCACTTTCGACAAGTCGATGTTGTGCTCGGCTGCCATTTTGCGAACAAGAGGACTGCTCTTGACGCCGCGACTGGCATCCGAGCTGTCAGAGTTCGATGCCACGGCCGCAGTTTCGACCACCGGAGCGGCTTGTTTCGCAGGCACGGAAGCTGCGGCGGGGGCGGCAGATGCTGCTTGCGCTGGTGCGGCTGCAGCCGTCGATGCGCCGGCGCCGCTTTCATCCACGATGGCAACAACCGAGTTCACGGCGACAACCGTTCCTTCGGCAGCCAGGACCTGAACAAGCACACCGCTCACAGGAGATGGAATTTCGGTATCGACCTTGTCGGTCGAGATCTCGAAAAGAATCTCTTCGCGCTGCACTTTGTCGCCGACCTTTTTATGCCACTTGGTCAGCGTTCCCTCATTGATAGACTCACCCATCTGAGGCATCAAAACATTAGTGGCCATGATCGTTTGTTCTCCAATCAGATATGAATCGCGTGTCCCTTGGCTGCGTGAGCCGCCTCAAGGATTGTCTCGGAGATGGTCGGATGCGGGTGAATGGTGTGAGCCAATTCATCGATCGTCATCTCGAGGTTATTGCCCAAGCTGAATTCTGCAATGAGTTCTGTCGCTTTGGCATGCACAATATGCACGCCAAGAATTTCACCATATTTTTTGTCGGTGAGAATTTTCACGAAGCCGTCTGAGGCGTCTTCGATGCGCGCCTTGGCAATCGCAGAGAACGGGAATTTACCAACACTGTACTCACGACCCTCTTTTTTGAGGTCCTGCTCGCGATGTCCAATGCTCGCAACTTCGGGATAGGTATAAATTGCACCAGGGTTGGTGAGATAGTTGATGGGGCTGCGCTTCTTGCCGGCAATGACGTCGACGGCAAACATAGCTTCAGCCGAGGCGGTGTGCGCCAGCTGCGGAGTCGGGATGATGTCGCCCACTGCGTAAATATTTGCGGCGGTGGTTTTATACGTCTTGAGATCAACAGGAATAAAGCCGCGTGCGTCAGCTTTGATTCCAACCGTTTCAAGGCCGATATCCTCGGTGACCGGTGCGCGTCCAACACTGATGAGAGCTTTCTCAAACACGCGCGGAGCCGCCTCGCCCTCGACCTGAACTTCAACCTTGCCGCCCTTTGCGGTGATGCTTTTGACTTTGACGCCCGTGAAGATTTCCACATTTTGCTTTTTGAGCGCTTTGGCAAGCTCCGCAGCTGTTTCGAAGTCTTCGCTCGGGACAAGCTGCTCGCTCATTTCAAAGATGGCAACTTTGGAACCAAAGCGGCCGAAGCACGACGCAAATTCTGATCCGACGACGCCACCGCCGAGAATAGCGAGGCTCTCGGGGACTTTGTCGATGTACAGGATGTGATCGGAGCTCATGATGTCTTTGCCGTCGATTTTGATGTGCGGCAGCTCGCGCACCTTGGAGCCGGTTGCGAGAATAATGTTTTTCGCAGCGAGTTTGCTCTTGCTGCCGTCGGCTGCGGTGACTTCAACCTGGCCTGCACCGGCAAGCCGGCCCATACCGCGGATCACGTCGACCTTGTTCTTCTTCATAAGAAACGCAACGCCGCCATTCACATGCTTGACGATCTCATCCTTGCGCTTGTTGACCTGCGGAAAATCGAGGGTGATGCCGCCGGGTTTGTCGGCGCCCGCGATCTTGACGCCGTAGCTGGCGAGTTTGGCGGCTTTGTCGAACATCGCAGCCGAGTGAAGCATGGCTTTGGTCGGGATACAGCCAACATTCAGGCACGTTCCGCCCAGCCAATCTTTTTTCTCAATCAGGGCTGTCTTGAGCCCGCACTGTGCTCCATGAATTGCTGCAACGTAACCGGCAGGACCGCTGCCAATCACCACGAGGTCGTAAGATGTGGACATTTTTTCTCTCCTGCGTAATAACACGCGGGCCTTTGGCGCCCAGCCGAGGTAGATAGACCTGCCGTCCAAAAAACGCAACTCACCCGCTGGATTACGCCCATGCCATATACGCCGGTACCAGAGCCATTTATCCACCAGCTGATGCTGCGGACAATTCCGCTGCGTATGGAGTTTTCGACCTCAGCAAGCAAGATCGAAGAGCTGCCGCCGGCAGACGTACCCGAGATTGCAATCGTCGGACGCAGTAATGTAGGAAAAAGCTCTTTGCTTAATTTTCTTGCAGGACAAAAGCAGCTCGCGCGTGTGAGTTCAACACCCGGACGCACGCAGTTGATGAACGTTTTTAATGTGGAACGCGGGATATTCCGCCTCATCGACCTTCCCGGCTATGGTTTTGCAGTATCTCCCCGCGAAACGCAGGCGCACTGGGCGGGTGCCATGCGGACCTTTTTTGAAAAGCGCGGCTCGCTTGTCGGACTTCTCTTCCTCATGGACGTCCGTCGCGAGGTCGGCGAAGAAGACGTCAGTCTCGTGCAGTGGTTTCTCGCTCACAACCTGAACGTTCTGCTCATCCTGACCAAATGCGACAAACTGACAAAAGCTCAGATGGGCGTAGTTGTCCGACAGCGCAACGAACAGCTGGGACTCCCCCCCGGAATGGTGGTCACCACCAGCACTCTGCAAAAAAATGGCCTGCCGGAAGTCATGAGCGGACTGGCCGGTCTGCTCCAGAACGAACCCAGAGAAGCATGAACTCGCTGCGCTCGGGCAAGAAACTCCGCCGCAGAGGGCGCAACACTGCGCGTGGTTGGCTTGCGCAGGCCCTCAAAACTTATCTGCGCGCGCTTGAGTCTTCCAGCCCCGATGTGCCACGCAAAGAGCTCACCGCTCAGATATCTGAATTTACGGCACAGGTTCTCGCCAGCGGTGCCGACGAGCCGCGCTGCTCGGCACCTGTCAGCGACATTCTCGACGAAACCGCAGAATGGCTGGTCAGGGAATTCGCACCTGCCGATGCGCAGCTGCTGAACGCCATGATCGAACGACGCAAGAAATCGCCGACACTCGAGGCGCAGACGGTCGAACCCTCGTTCAAGGGCCTCTCTCCGCTCAATCAACTGCCGCACACGCCTCCGCTGACTGAATGCCCACAACTTTTCCGCGATGATGAGGGGCATCTGACAAAAGAAACTGTAGCCTCGTTGCGTGATTTTCATCCGGAGATTGTCCTCATCTCTCCACAGATTCCACCCAATACGGGCACCATCGCACGGCTGTGTGCGGCGCTCACCTGCAGGCTGCACCTGATCGAGCCGATTGGCTTCGACGTCAGCGAGAAGAGCTTTCGCCGCGCGGGGCTGGATTATTGGCAGCACGTTGAACTTTATGTTCATGCATCGTGGGATGAGTTCATCAAAATGCGTCCGCAGCGGCGCATCATCTGTGTCGAAACCGGTGGGCAAAAATCGCCCTCACAGTTCACCTTCCACGCAGGCGACCTTCTTGTCTTTGGCGCAGAAACGTTCGGCATACCAGAGAACATTTTAGCCCAGTGTTCGGAAAATCAACGTGGGCATCTTGTAACGATACCGATGTTCGATCGGGGTGTGAGAAGCTTGAATCTGGCAAATAGCGTATCGATTGTCGCGCATTGCGCTTTGGCAAGCATTCATAAGTAAAAGTTGCCCGCAGGCCGCGAGAGGAGATCACAGGAATGCGCTTCGGCACACGTCCGATGGTGGAACGTGGATCATATTTGGCGGCGGAAATGCTGACCCTTGGTCTGGTCATTGCAGCCGGCATTGCCCTTGCGCACTTTGTTGCCGTCGGCAGTGAGCCATTTGCAGAAAGCGTTGAGGTCAGTCCAGACATCAGGTACTTGCCCCAGTACGCAGGACTCTCGCTGGTGCGCAGCTTGCTCGCACTCGCCATCAGCTACAGTTTTTCTGTTCTCTACGGAACAATCGCCGCTCGGAATGAACGCAACGAACGAATCATGATACCGATGCTGGATGTTTTGCAGAGCCTGCCGGTGCTGACTTTTCTTCCCGGATTCGTGCTTGCTCTCACGCGGCTTTTTCCAGACTCTCGTTGGGGTCTTGAGATCTCGTGCATTTTGATGATCGTCACCGGACAGGTGTGGAATCTCGTTTTTGCATATTACGAAAGTCAGCGCTCGCTCAGCAATGAGCTCAAGCAGTACGCATCCGTTGCTCGGCTCAGTCCGGTCGAGAAACTCCTTCGACTTGATTTACCAAGCGCGCTGGGCCCGCTCGTTTACAACGGAATGATGTCGATGGCGGGCGGATGGTTCTTTCTGACGCTGTGCGAAGGATTTATTTTGGGCGACAAGAACTATCGACTGCCTGGCCTCGGCAGTTTTCTCAGCGTCACCTTCGAACAGCAGAATTATCATTCTTTCGCCGCAGGTCTGTGCGCGCTTTTCGTGATGGTTTGGGGAGTCGACTTCCTGCTCTGGCGTCCGCTGATTGCATGGAGTGCACAATACCGCGAGAGCCTTGATTCCGAAATCAACGAACGCTCCGTCTTTCTGGGACTGCTGAGAAAATCCAAAATATCACAGACGGTCGGCCACTTTTTTGCTGAAGTCAGTCATGCACTTAAAGAAATGAAACTTTTGATGTCCACTTTGTTCGTGCGTGCACTTCCCGACGAAGGAAGCGACCGCCAGCAGGCTCTGCGCTGGAAGATCATCACCAGCCCTTCATCAATTCTTGAAGCCAAGACACGCGTGCGTCTGGGAGAGCAGATCCGTGCGCTCATCCGCTGGCTGTCGGGATTTTTTGTCGGAGGTTTGGTCTTTCTTTTGTTGCCGAGTCTGCCCAACGTTGCGGCCAGCATGGCCACGGTCACACGTTCAGACTGGCTCGAGCTCATTCACGCACTGTCACTGACCTTCGTCAAAGTGCTCGGTGTTATTTTTATCGCCACACTTTGGACAGTACCGGTTGGAATCTGGATTGGAAAATCGCCGTCCGTGCGAAGAATCATCGCACCCTTGATTCAGAATCTTGCGGCATTTCCCGCACCGGTGCTTTACCCGCTCATTGCCATGAGCCTCGCCAAAGCCAACATGAATCCCCTGCTGGTGGCCACACTGCTGATGACCATCGGCAATCAGTGGTATCTGCTGTTCAACGTCATCTCCGGAGCAAGCCGTATTCCGCAGGAGCTCATGACGGTGGCCCGTGTGATGCGTTTTTCACTGCGTGAGAGGTTTGTTAAACTCTATTTGCCATGTATTTTTCCTTCGCTGCTGACGGGCTGGATCACCGCCGCCGGAGGCGCTTGGAATGCCAGCATCGTCGCTGAGATTGTGGAATTCCCCGGTGGAAAAATCCGCGCCGACGGCATCGGGGCCGAGATCACCGAAGCAACCACCCACGGCCACTACCAGCGGCTGGTCGCTGCCATTATCGTCATAACGATCGCATTGATCATTTTGAACCGCACCGTGTGGCGCTCGCTGCACCACACGGCCGAGGAGCTGAAACTGCAATGAACCCACGTGTCGAACAAAAACGGAGCGGCTGACAGTATGCAAACACAGCCAAAAAGCCAGGCTCCGGAAGCAAAACGGCCACGGGATGTGCGCAAGAGCGTGCTATCCGTGCGCTCGCTTTGCCGCGATTTTGTCCGCCCGAACGGGAACGTTGTGACAGTGCTTGAGGGCATCAACCTCGACGTCTACGACAACGAATTCCTTGCCGTGCTGGGAACCTCAGGCTCCGGAAAATCAACCCTCTTGCGCTGTATGGCGGGGCTGCTCAAGCCCACGCGCGGCAGCGTCTCGTTCGCCGAACCGGATACTCCCGACGACCCGCTGCTGTCATTCGTGTTTCAATCGTTCGCATTGTTTCCTTGGTTAACGGTGCGGGAAAACATCGAAATGGCCGTGCGAAAGCTGCCCAAGCACGAGCGCGATGCGCGTGTCGACGGAATTCTTGAACTCGTTGGATTGGGTGCCTATGACGGTGTCTATCCGCGCGAACTGAGCGGCGGAATGAAACAGCGCGTTTCATTGGCGCGAGCCATGGTCGACGAACCGATGGTGCTCTTCCTTGACGAACCGTTCAGTGCTCTTGATCCACTGACCAGCGAATCGCTGCGCGCCGAAATCGGTCGTCTGTGGATGCAGCCGGAACGAAAAATCCGCAGTTCCGTGTTCGTCACACACAGCCTCGACGAAGCCATGCAGCTTGCCGACCGCGTCGTCATTCTGCAGAGCAACCCCGGCATGATCTACAGGACCTTTGAAGTCAATCTGCCGCGCCCGCGCAATCCAAACTCTCCGGAATTCCGCAAACTCGAGGACGAACTCGAACGGGTATTCGGCGAGCTGCAGCTCGGCCGCATGCTGTCGGAACATGAAGAAGAGCACCACTCACCACATTCCGAGACATCCGCCCCGTCCTTGGCGCCCTCCGCCTCGAGCGCACCGAAGTCAAAGCCCAGCCAAAGTGCGAATGCTTCGGGCAATGGCGAAAGACCACGGCGTGTCAAGCCGCTCATCAACACGAGCCTTGTCTTGGTGGAGGGTTTGCTCACTCGTTTGGCAGAAGAGGAAATCGGCATGGATCTGTACGACCTGGCCGACGACATGGGCCAAGCCGTCGACCACGTACTTCCCGCGGTCGCATCGGGTGAACTCCTTGGTTTGCTTTATACTCCGGGAACTCGCCTGATATTGACCGAGACCGGACGAAAATTCGCGCAGGAGCAAGATCCGCTGCTCAGACGGGCAATTTTGCGTGACGCTTGCTTGAATCTTCCACTGGTTGCATCCATTTACGAGCTTGTTAAAGGAACAGACGGTCAAGGATTGGAAAAGAGCATCGCGCTTGAACAGATTGTCATGATGCTGCCCTTTGAAGAACCCGACAACCAATTCGATGCGATGCTCAAATGGTGCCGGCATGTGAACCTGATGAGCTACGAGGCGTCGAAAGCGTGCTTGTATGCCGAAGATTGAATGACTTTTGAATCACTCCGTTATTTGAAGAACGGCGGAGAAACGAGAACAGACCAAACCGCAGCCCACGGTTGAAACGGGCGGAGGACGAAATGGTAAGCGAGAATTTTTCGGCCATCTTTCAGGCAAACGCTGCTTTTGTGGAAGAGATGTTCCTCAAATACAGCGAAAACCCGATGTCCGTCAGCGAAGGATGGCGCGCTTACTTCGAAGGATTCCACGAAGGTTTCGAAACTGCCGTGAAACTGCAGCCCGAGGCAACACACCTCAACGGCAACGGTCATGCCAACGGCAACGGCCATGCGCATGAGTACACAAACGGCGCTGTGGGTACAGCGGTGCCGGCCGACCAACTCACCTTCGAAAACAATGTCGCACAGCTCGTTCAGGCATATTGCACGTTCGGCCACTTGCAGGCCAACCTCAACCCACTCGGAATCGAACCGGCGGCACATCCGACGTTGGCAGTAGAAACCTACGGACTCGGTTCGGGTGATTTGTCGCGCACAACGGCTGCCGGCGTACCCGCAGGAATTCCCCCCTGCTCTTTCGGCGATTTATTGGCAGCTCTGACGCGCAGATTTTGCGGAACCATTGGGGTGGAAGTCAGCCACATCGCCAATCCGACCGAACGTCAATTCGTTTATTCGGCTCTGGATAAACTCTCGCAACCAGCCGACTCACGCACGCAGCTTGCACTCTACACAGAGCTTGCCCGTGCGGATGCTCTGGAAAAAACCATTGCCACTAAATTTATCGGAAAAAAGCGTTTCTCTATTGAAGGCGCCGATGCGCAAATTCCTGCTCTCGAAACAGTCTTCGATGTGGGTGCGCAACTGGGGGCAAAAGAATTCGCGGTCGGCATGGCACACCGTGGACGTCTCAATATTCTCGTTAACAGCATTCACAAACCTGTCGAACAGCTGTTCGCAGAATTCGAAGGATATCCGCACGACGGCCTGCGCGGCGACGGCGACGTCAAATACCATGGCGGACACGAAACTGAGCGCACGTCGCGCAGCGGTCTGCCGATCCGCGTGTCGCTGTCATTCAATCCGAGTCACCTTGAGTTTGTCGACTGCATCGTGATGGGTGAAGCGCGCGCCAAACAAATGAAGCATCACGGCGGCGACAAACAGGCCGTCATTCCAGTCGTGCTTCATGGCGATGCCGCCTTCGCAGGCCAAGGGGTTGTCTATGAAACCCTTCAAATGATGAACCTCGACGGCTACTCCGTCGGTGGAACCATCCATATCATCGCAAACAATCAAGTCGGATTTACCACCAATCCCAAAGACGGACGCTCGGGTCTTACGGTCGCCGACATTGGCAAAACTGTGCAGGCACCCGTTTTCCATGTGAACGGCGACGACATTGACGCCGTCTATGGCGTAATGAAGCTCGCAACAGAATACCGCCAGCGCTTCAACAAAGACGTGATTATTGAAATTGTCTGTTTCCGCAGACACGGTCACAACGAAACCGACGAACCCCGCTTCACGCAGCCTGTGCTCTACAAGCGGGTCGACGCCAAGGCATCGCCCTATGAATTGTATGCTCAGGCACTTGCTCAACGCGGGCTCGGAAATGAATTTACGACTGAGGCGCTGCAGAATGTTTACAATGACATTAAAGCAGGCATGAATGCTGCCTATGACAGCGTGCGCAACGAACACATCATGCTTGAGCAAAATGCACCGCACCGTGGTTTTGCCGAACTGCGCAGGTTTGTCACGGCAGAAGAAATGCTCAAGCCCGCCACTACCAAAGTGGATGGCGAGACGCTGCGTGAACTTGCGCGCAAACTGATCAACGTTCCCGAAGGCTTTACTCCCAATGCCAAACTCGCGCGCATTATTCTGGGCGAACGCCGCGACATGGCGGATGGCAAAAAACGCATCGACTGGGGCATGGGGGAACTGCTCGCGTATGCAACCTTGCTCAACGAAGGCTACAGCGTACGCCTTGCCGGACAAGATGCCCGCCGCGGTACGTTCAGCCACCGCCACGGCACGCTGAGCGATGCCGAGACCGGAAGACACTTTACCTCTCTGCAAAACTGCCTGCGCGACGATGCGCGGGTCGAAATCTGGGATAGCCTTTTGTCTGAAACTGCCGCGATGGGCTTTGAATATGGATACGCGACCCAGCACAGCAAGGCGCTCGTGCTGTGGGAAGCTCAGTTTGGCGACTTTGCCAACGGCGCGCAGGTGATTATCGATCAATTCATCGCATCGGGAGAAAGCAAATGGGGCCAGTCACAGGGTCTTGTGCTGCTTTTGCCGCATGGATACGAAGGACAAGGACCGGAACACTCAAGTGCGCGCGCCGAACGCTTTCTTCAACTTGCAGCTCAAGGCAACATGCAGGTGTGCTACTTCAGCAACGTCGGGCAACTCTTCCACGCATTACGCCGTCAGGTCTTGCGTGACTTCCGCAAGCCGCTGGTGGTCATGACGCCCAAGAGCTTCCTGCGCAATCCACGTGCGACGACAAGTTTCGAGGAACTGGCAACAGGTCGTTTTGAGGAAGTCCTTCTTGATCCGCGTTCCGAACTCGCGCCCGATAAGGTTACCCGTGTGCTTTTCTGTACCGGCAAGATGGCGCATGACCTGCTCGACAGCGCCGAAAAGCCAGAATTCAAAACATCCGCGCAAACGACTGCAGTGGTAAGAATCGAGCAGCTCGCGCCATTCCCCTCTCAGGCTGTTGAAGCGGCGCTCAAGAAGTATCCCAAGGCAAAGTCGGTTTTCTGGATTCAGGAAGAACCGCAGAACATGGGAGCAGCTACTTTTGTCATGCCCAAGATCCAGAAAGTGCTTGGAAAAATGTCGCACAAAGCGCAGCTTGAGTACTTCGGACGCAGCGAACGGGCGAGTCCAGCTGTTGGACTTGAGAAACTGCATCTGAAGGAGCAGGAAGCACTCATCAACGCAGCCTGGACAAGTTCGGAAGGGCGTGAATTCTAAGAGAAGCTGCCTATCACGCCGAATTGTTTAATTATTTGAGAAAACACAGCCTAAATTGTACGAACGATGCCCGCTGCTTTGCACGGGCATTCTTTCTTGTTCGGAAGAATTAGCAGCCGAACGTTGCCGGCTGGCCGGCCGTCTGCAAAAGAAACTATCAGAAATCAAATTTGCTCTGCGTTGCATTCCTCCACGACACCCGAGGTATCAGCCATGCTTACACCTGCCCGAACTGAACAAACCGAGGCACCGAACTTCCGCTGTGTTTCGGACAACGTTGCTTTCGTCATGCTGAGCGAAGTGTTGCGTGCGCGCAGCTTTGAGCTCACGGAACAACTCAGACAGCCGAGCCCCGATCTTGGCGTCGCCCGCAGGCTGGCGCTGAATATGCATTTGTCGACAGACAACCTTGTGCAGGACGCCGGTCTGGTGAGCCGGGCAAACGATCGGAGCCTTTATGAGAACCAAACGGCCGAACCGGCATCGCTGTCGTCGGTGATTGATTTGTGTTGCATTGCCGCCCGACATCGGCTGCGGGAAATGAACATTAGTCTCAACGTTCATTTCCCGCAGCCGAGTGAAATTTTTCTCAGTGGAAATCCGTGGGAGCTAGCATACGCATTCTTTTTTGCGATCGTCCGCAGCGGCCGATATCTTGCGAGAACAGCAGCAGCCAGCGAGGAAAGCCGCGATGTGTTGCTCAGCGTCAGACACGAGGCCCAGTTTGCCGATGTGAGTATTTCATCGCCAGTTCCACTGAGCCAATTCAACGACAGTTGCAATTCAAACTGCAAACCGACGTCAGCCATCGACGACGCAGAGTGGTGCTGCCTGCAAAAGCTCTGCATCAAAAATGATGTGCACGTTTCTGTGCAGCAGGGCGAATCGACGCAGACCGGGGCTTTCAACACGGTCTTCAGGCTGGCGACTTTTTCCGCCGGACACGAGTGAATGTTTCAGCGAATCCTTGAATTCGTCTGCGCTGCATTGATCATCTCGTCCCAAGCCTCAAGTGACTGCGGATCGCCCTGAAATTTGCGCCCGTTGACAAACACAGTCGGAGTTCCGGACACTCCAACCCGCTCACCCTCGCGCATGTCAGCATCGATGAGCTTTGCAGTCGCGTCATCACTCCTGCATTTATCAAATTGAGCCACATTCAGACTCAGTGTCTTCGCCATCTGTGAAAATATTTTTTCTTCCGCGAGTTTTTCCTGCGCCTCAAAGACCCAGCTCTTTGCCTCGCTCAACTTGCCCTGCACAGAAGCACAATATACAGCTGCCGCCGCATCACGGGCCTGCTTGTGAAAACTGAGCGGGTAATGCCGCACTTCCCAGACAATCTGCCTGCCGTATTTTTTCAACACGGTCGAACTGACGTTCGACATCTTCTTACAGTAAGGACATTGAAAATCAGTGAATTCGACAACACGGATTGAATTTTTCGGATCGCCAAGAACGGCCTGCGCGCTGCGGGCGATTTCAACAAGCGGAGCTTCCGGTTTGTTCAGCGCAATATTTATCTCACCCTTTTCAATTGCCTTGTCGGTAACCTCAGTGAGAAACTTCATGCGCTTTTGTGAAGCCAGATAGCGGGCAATCACTTTTCCACGCTCTGCTGCAGGCAGCTGCTGCAACTGACGCTCGTCTTTGAAAGTCTCGAGCGCCTTGTCAATTTCGCTGCTGGCCGGCTCGAAGGACAACTTCAGCCACTTTTCTTCCGCGGCAAAAGGATTGTCCTTGCTGTTGAGCGATGAAAACGGAGCGGATTTAAGCTCGACAAAGCGCTGTCTAGCCAGCCCCTCGATCGCACGATAGCGGCTCAGTTCGATTTCATACAAACGATTTTGTTCTGCCGGCGCAACATCCTTCAGAGAGAACTGTCGTCCGTCGATCTGAAAAAGCAGATCAGTCTGCTGTTTGTCGGATGCATGCGAACGCGAAGTCAAAAACACTGAAACTAAAGGCAACGAGAGTACAAAAACCCTCTGCAAAGCATAAACCATGGAGCTCCTCCGCCTGTGTGTGGAGTGCCCATTAAAAATCATTCCGCAAGATTGACAAGAGGCGAATCGCGCAAAAACGTGAGATTCTGATCAAACAGCTGGCAGACTACTCCGCGTTCCCGCGCGGACGCGTGCGGGATTGTCCGCGCGCGATGCGCTTGAGAAAATAACTCTGCCGGACAGAAAGCTCAGTCCGCTCGGCTTCAAAAGTTAGCAGACGGGCACGCGAAATCCCGAGCACCACTCCGGTCAAGAATCCAAAGACAAGAGCCACTGCAGCCAAAGCAATAAGCACTGGCATGACAAATTCCTGCGACTCGACAGACAGCACATTTGTGAACCATTCGGGCTTCAGCCGATACAGCCGCTTGACGACAACTGCGACAAGCGCAAAAGGCGCCGCAAAAACCAAAGACGAAAAAAGTGGATACGTCAGCAAAACCCAGCGTGCGGCCCTGCGCCACGAAACGACCCGACGGAAGTGTTCAACATAATTTTTCTTCATGTAACGTTGAAACGGTGTTTCGACGATCTTGCCTACCTGTGACTTCTGCGGTCTCTGCGACTTCGTCTTTTCCGCCATGCTCGGGCGCGGCTTTTCGGAGATGCGCGATTCAAATTCACGATCAGAATAATGTTCACGTGCCACAATCGTATTCCCCGCCGATTTCGCATTGTAAATCCAGCGCCCAGCATACGCCGGCCCGACTGCCGACGCCAGCGTGAGCGTCAGGCGGGCCGGATGTCGCCTCCCGAACTGCGCCTTGTATAATAACCGCGTGCGGCGCGATCGCGCTCGATTGTTTCTTTGTTGACTGTGTCGATCTTGCTCATCACAGCCTCGCTCATTCCTCGCCATTCACCAATCACTTCACGCCATCCACGCGGAAAAAACAAACGCAGTTTGGCCAGTCGCCAGTAACCCGGAAAATAATTCCCATGCTCGGTGGAAAGCAATCCGAGAAACAAAATCATAGGTCCCGACAGAAGTCCCACCGTCAACGCCAACGTTGAATTGAGATCGGGCCAGATGGCTAGGAGAATTTTTTGAACGCTCAGAGTTCCAAGACAGATCCAAATCAAGAAAACATACAGTCCATGGCCGATTTTCATGGTTGCTAGCACATCCCTGTCGCGAGTGCTGATGTCGGCAAGAAATCCGGCAAGCCGCTGCGGAATGAACCAGACCAGCATACTGAGGTACTCGATTGGCGCTGCAATAAGCCAGTAGAATATCCCTTGGGTCAGAATCATTTTGAAGAATGAACGCTTCTGTTCATGCGCCTCGCCCCAGACAATCTGGGAGGGTGAAATATTCATGGCCAGCAGCATGCGGCGCATCGTCTGAATGCGTGCGAGGAAAACCGGATCCCTGTTGAATTCCGGACGGTATGTATCGACAAAGAGACGAAACTCACGCGCACTTTGCGGCGCACGGCCGTATGCAATTTCAAACAAAAAGAGCCAGTTTCTTTTTTCGTCCCAGCTGGAGAACTGTGCCAAGGCTTCAAGCAGAGAGCCCTCGAGCGCCGTCATGAGGTCTTCAACCGAAGACTCACTGCTGGTCACTGCAATCGGTTCACAATAGTGAATGGAAATATCCGACCGGTATTCATCCTTTTCAAAATAATCGATCGCGACCGGCTGAAGGACCACTCCGAAATCTGTGGTTTTTGCATGTGCCATTGCCTGCAGGGCCATGCGCGCAATGCCTGTTTTGAGTTTCTGCAAATACGGTGCGTCGTGGCTCACACCTTCGGGAAAAATTAGAATTCTGTCGCCTGCAAGCAACGCATCGGCGACCGACTGAAAAGCCTCACTATTGGCACTGGCCCGCCATTCCTTCTCGCTGACCCCACGCTCCAACGCCTGCTTGTGGGCTAAGGCCTCTATCATCATGTCCTGCGTCCGGCGCACCGGAATTGCATTTGCAAGCGTCAACAATGGACGCATGACCGGGTGGCTGAACAGGGTATGCTTCGAGATCGGGCGTAAAGGAACAGGCGCGATGCCGAATAAAACCGCAGGATCGACGATTCCGCTTTGATGGTTTGAAGCCCAAATCGCGCTCGGACCGATGTAGGGAGTGCCGGAGACGGAGATTCTCCGAAAAAAAATGCGACAAACCAAATAAGCAATAACTCTCAGCATGCCGGCTCCGATGTTTTGTTCTCCTCTGAATTTATCGTAATATGGGCCTTCACTGCAGTTAGGCTGTCAAAGCTTCCCACTGCAACCGAGAATCCGCCCGCTGTCATCGAAAGGGAGAGCCATTTTGCCGCAGGATAAAGTGTCAAACGTCCTCCGCTGGACACAATCCGGCGTCGAAAAGCAAATCACAATCCCGCTGGAAGGCATCGTGCGGCAGAGTTCCGCAACCCCCAAGCGGGTCATCTTTGCCTTGCACGGCTTTGGCGACAATGCGGCCAACTTCTCCGAGCTCACCAAAGAGCTGCCACTCGCAGATACACTCTGGATTATGCTGCAGGCACCGGAAAATCTGCCTTTCGCCGGCGACGGTGGGCAGTGGTACGAGCTGTTCGGCAATCCGCATCCCCAGCTCCGCTCCTCATGCGACAAAATCCAAAAAACAATTCATCTCTTGCAAGCTACCGGCAACTTTGACTGGACAAATATTTTGCTTTTTGGGTTTTCACAAGGAGCTTTTGTTTCTTTATACACAGGAATCACCTTTCCTCACGAACTCGGTGGAGTTGTTGCTCTGAGCGGATATCTCGGACAAGCACACCGCCTCAGGCTTCCCGACGAACGAAGGAACAAGCTGCCGGTTTTTCTCGCACACGGACTGAGCGATCAGGTCGTCTTTCCAGCACAGCACTACGAAACTCTCGACATCTTGAACCACCTCGGATTCACTCAGGTCACCGCCAAAACTTACCGCGGCGTTGCGCACAGCCTGTGCGCAGAAGAGCTTTTTGACATTCGTTCATTCATCGAGGGAATCTCTTGAGCCACAAACTCATCCCTGACGCCAAGTCCATCAACCTGCGGAGCGATGACCTGTCGATGCTCTCGGAGGTTGAACGTTCACTGGCGCTTGAGCAGGCCCGCTTGCAGTTGGAACAACGCTCACAAGGCGGCATGAACGCCTACCTTGTCAGTGTCGAGCTGATTGATGACGACCCTCAACAAATTCAAGAAAGCTTGGTTGAGCTCGGCAGTCTTGTGCGTTCGCTTGGCGACGAACCCGTCGGAGTGACGGTGCAAAAGCGCTCGCGCATCGTGCCGGCCACGCTGATTGGCACCGGCAAGGCCGAGGAACTGCGCAATTCGGCCAAAGAACTGAAAATCGATTACGTCGTTTTTGATCAGGAACTTTCGCCTTCGCAAGTGCGCAACCTCGAGCAAATCATCGAACGGCCGATTCTCGATCGTGCCGGAGTCATCCTGCAGATTTTTCGTAAAAACGCCAAAACCCGCGAGGCCAAGACTCAAGTCGAAATTGCGCATCTCGAATACCTCGCGCCGCGTATTTCCAACTCGTGGATCGCATTCGAACGGCAGCGCGGTGGCGGCTCGGGCGGCACCCGCTTGAAGGGTGCGGGCGAAACCCAACTCGAGCTCGACAAACGTCGCATCCGCGAAAAAATCGCGTCACTTCGCAAAGACCTCGAACGTATCCAGACCGAACGCAGCACCCAGAGGAAACTGCGCTCGGAGGAATTCAACGTTGTGCTGGTGGGCTATACAAACGCCGGAAAGACAACCCTTATGAACGCTCTGACGGACAGTCATCTGTCTGCCAAAGACGCGCTTTTTGAAACCCTCGATTCAGCGGTGCGCACGCTCAAGGGTTCGCACAATCCGCGCGTGCTGGTCACCGACACCGTTGGCTTCATCCGCAGCATCCCGCATGGCTTGGTTGCAAGCTTCCGATCGACGCTGCAGGAGGCAGCACGCGCGGATTTGCTGATTCACGTCGTTGATGTCAGCCATCCGCGCTACAAAGACCACATCCGTGTGACCGACGACGTGCTCAAAGAAGTTGGTGCCGGAGACGTCGACCGCATGTACGTCTTTAACAAAATCGACTCGCTGAAAGGCGAACCGCGGTTGGCAAAAATTCTTGCGCGCGCCTACAAAAACGCAGTCTGCGTCAGTGCACAACAACCCGACGACATCCGCAAGCTGCGCGACGCGCTGATGGAATACTTCAGCCGCAATATGCTCGAAATTTCCCTCAATGTTGCATACGACGACAGTTCCCTTATGGGGCATATCTATGCGCACTCACGCGTCATGGCCACCGAATGGACCGATGCCGAAGCCCGCTTCCGTATCCGCATCTCGCGCGCCAATGCGCGCCGTTACTTTATAACCCACATGTCGGCTGCCGACTTGACCCGCTACGGACTCAACCAAGACGATGAAGATGAACACACCAGTGTCGTACCGGAGACGATGAGACCATGACAAATCAACAAATCCAAACAATTGCACCGGCTGTCATCGGCGACAAAACCGTGCCCGAGAGCATTCATGAAAAGACACTCGAGTTGAGAGAAGTAGAAACCAGACTGGGTCATTTGCCCGCTGAAACATGGGCCGTTTCGGATCTGCACAAGCGCTTCAGCGATCCTACACAGCTCTCGCACACGTCGTTTTTGGAGCAACGCACCGATCAGCTGTTTCGTGAAATCGCAGGCGAGCTGCATGATCTTGGTTGGACGCTTGCCGAAATTGTTCAGGCCATCAACTCGGTGGTCTGCTATTCAGGCGGTCCCAAATACTGCAACGAACAAGAGGTTGCAGAGGTCCTCGGATGACATCGGAGCGCATTCCGGAATCCATTGTTGGATCGAAGGCTGTTGCCTCGATCACCTACTACGGCATCGGCGGGCACGCAGAGCATTTTGCACAGCCCCGCTCACTGCGTGAATTGATTGATTGCATCGAGTGGGCCAAAGCAAAGCAACTTCCGATTGCGTTGTTCGGTTGCGGGAGCAATTCTTTGCTCGCCGATGGTCCTTTCAACGGGCTCGTCCTGACCCTGTCGCAGATGACCGCCTGTTATTGGGAAACCGAGGACATTCTCTACGCCGAAGCAGGCGTCAGCAACACTGAAATTGCGGAAATCTGCTTGGATGCCGGCCGCAGCGGCGCAGCGTGGATGTACCGCATGCCGGGTCATCTGGGTGCCACAGTGCGCATGAATGCGCGCTGTTATGGAGGAGAAATTTCGCAAATCTGCGAAGAGGTTTTCACCCTCGATCTGCAAGGCAGGCTGCGCGTCTACCGCGGCACCGATGTGTTTTACGGATACAAGAAAACCCTCCTGATGGACACTCCTGAGGTGGTCGTCGCTGCGCGACTGAGGCTCTCAGAAAGTGCGGAACACGCGTCCATTCTCAATATCATGCAGTCATGTGAGGCGGACAGACACCGCAAGCATCACTTTGATTTGCCAAGCTGCGGTTCAACCTTCAAAAATAATTATCAGGTCGGCCGCCCGAGCGGACAGGTGTTTGATGAATGCGGACTCAAGGGAGCGCGCATCGGTCGCTCCGAAGTCAGCCAGTACCACGCCAATTTTGTGTGGAATCTGGGCGGCGCGAGCGCACGCGACATGCTGTCGCTGGCGGCGCACATGCGCGAACGCGCCCTGACGATGCGTCATGCAGATCTCGAACTTGAAGTGCAGCCCGTGGGGCTGTTTGATGATCCTCTGTTTTCAGCCTGTGCAATGAACAAACTCGGCCCTTCCGTGAGTGAAGGAAATTCGCATTGGGTCGGGTTGCTATGGCATCCGGCGAGCGTACAGCAAAAAGAATCGCTTCCGGATTTTCCGCATTCACTTCTACAATCCCCGTTCCAACACTATTTCCGAACTCCCCTGTCTGGCCAACCCGACGTCCGCGTCGAACTCACCCAACTGATGAGTTTGAGCGATGCCGAGCTTCAACCTGACCGACCGTTTTTGCGCTGGGAGACAATCACTCCAAGTGCCGAGCACACCAGCAGGCTCTTTCAAGTACGCCCGCAGTCGCCGGTCGGATTTTTGGATGAATTGTGGAACTACAGTGTGAGTGAATTGTTTGTCGCGCACGGAAACGCCGACAACGGAGAGTACTACGAATTCGAAATGACCCCCGACGGACACTGGATCGCCATTGCATTTGATGCTCCGCGCAAACGCAAGGCCGAACACACACGTCCCGACAAACATCACTGGAACGGTATTTCAATCAAGCAAGGACAAACAAAATTCTCTGCGGAATTCAGCTATAGCCTGCTCAAACCACTGATTCATCTGGGCCAATTGCGAATACAGGCGTGTCTGAGTCTGGGCGGTGAAGGCTGGTATCTGGCACCCCATTGGTCGCCGTCCGGCAGCCCAGAGTGCTGGGACACACAACATAAACCCGATGTCAAACCAGATTTCCATCAGCCGCAGCGCTTCTGGCGTGTTGCATTGCACTGACCGTCGGGTCACAATAACGCTCTGAGAAGAGTTTTATTCACAACGGGTGCACATATGCTCAGCCTCGGACAGCGCAAAAGCATTCACATTCTGAAAGCCGGCACCGCGACCTGCACATTCGCACTTCTCGCATGGTCGACGTCCTGTAAGCCGCGCGCCTACAACGACAACCAGACACAGTCCAAAAATGGCCGTCCAACATTGAGTAAAACAGCAGAGGCGCAGGCGCAGTCACTGCTTCCATTTTGGCCGGTCCCACAAAACATCAGCGAAGTCCGAGCGCTGCCAATGGTCACAGCTCTCGGTGTCAGCACCCAGACATGGCAAAAGCTTTTGTCGGAGGCGCTGAGCGACAGCACCGGACGAACGATGACTTTGTCGAACCCCGAGTGCGCCCTCTCAGCCGACTCTTGGCGGATTTCAGCGGCCCGACTGGCCCTGTATGAAATCGATCTCCCCGGCAGTGTGACTTCGTGGCAGACTTTTGCGTTGCAACGGGAAACCGATCTCTCGCAACGTGTGCAGCTGCATGTCAGCATTCAGCCATGGTGCACCAGCCAACGTTTGGGACGCGGCGACTTTATTCACACGCTTGATCATGCCTTTTTGCTCACGTTTGACCTCAGCACTCAATTTTTATCCAAAAACTACCTGAGCTGGCTCGAAGAATTGCTCAACAAGAGCAATCAGCAAGACGCCCTCACCACGCTACCAGAGAACAAGGTCCTGCCATTTGCCCGAGCTTTGCTCGACGTGAATGACGGCCGCCTGGGCCGGTCTGAGATCTTGCGCGCTTGGAATCAGGCTCTGCTTGTAAAAGAGCTCACATCACGGTCGGCCCTGCCCTCGGCCGGCTGGACGTTCTATAAGCAACAAACCTCGAACGGGCAGATGCTCGCTCAGCAGGCAGATGGCAGCGGCGAGCTTTCACATCCGGCCCTCAAGGCATCTTCCATCGCGTTGAACAACTTTTTCAATACCTTTGTCTCGGAAAAGAACCTCATCCGCGTGCGTGCTCACGTCACCGAGGGTCTCGGGTCTTCTCAGCGCTTTCTCCGTTGGGAACGGCAGGAAAGCAAAATAGTACGTTTCCCGATGCAAACCGTCGCGTCTCAGTGGGACCGCTCGGCGCGTACCGTAAGTCTTAACCCGTTGCTGAGCTCGCCGCAAAAAGTGGTGAGTGTCGGAACCGAACAACCCGTTGCAGGACAGCAAAAATCTCAGCTGCTGCGCGACGTCGATCTCGAGGCCACGCCACTGGCGAATGATATTGCAGTTCCCGAACTGCTTTCCCTGAACGATAAAATTGTGGATTCCGAGCGAACATCAGTACATTCAACTCGCTGCGTCAGCTGCCACGGACTCGATGATGCATTGCGCATGGCGCGTGATGGACGTCCTGTTTCGCAACGCGGCATAGCTCCGGCGCAACTCACTCTGTTTGGCGTCAGCGCGGACGGGAAGCAAGTGACTAACACCAGAACCATGCGCGCCGCCGAAGGCGATGCGCGCCGTAACGAAGAAGAAGCCATCAATGCCCGACAGCCTGCCCAACGATAAGCACATTCAGTTTGACACGCTGACGAACCAACAACGCCATGACATCAAGGCAGCGCTGCTGTCGATCAAATGGTCGGCCGAACTGCTCAAACCGCCAGACGGCTCGCAACCCCCGTGTGAGCTCATCTCAGATCAGCTCACACACGCCTTCGAAATATTGCGGCCGCTCGTCGAACAGATCCTTACTGCGAAAGGAACAGGCAGCGAATGATTTCTCTTTTTCATCTTGATGACGATGCATTATTTTTGCATCGCTGCGCGCAGGCATTTCGTAACTCACCGCATGCGGCGCACGTCAATTACACTTCGGTACGTACTGCCGATGACTTTCGCAAGGAATTTGCCGCAGCACGACCAACTGCAGTTCTGCTCGACCTGAGCTTCGGCGGACATGCACTGCGCGGAATCGAAATTCTCAAGGAAATCCGTGGACAGGGTTACAACGGCACAGTGATAATGATGTCAGCCCTGAGCTCTTCGGACGTCATTATGGAATGCATCCGCGCCGGTGCAAATGACTTTCTCTCCAAAGGACTCGACGAATCGGAAATGACCTTCCGAGTCGCCCGACTTTTGCAGAGCAGCCGAGTCGATCCTTCCTCCGGAGAGCCGGCTGGTCCGATACTCCCCGCACATGTGAGCGGGCGCTCTCTCCGCGAGGTTCAGCAGCGTCTCAACCGCATCCGCAATTCAACGGTTAAAACCCTTCTTGTGTCTGGAGAGAGCGGCACCGGCAAGGAAATGGTGGCGGAAATTTTACGTCTGCAACTCCCACAGGGAACGCCTTTTGTTTCGGTGAACTGTGCCGCACTGACACCGTCGGTCGTCGAAGCTGAAATATTTGGTTACGAAAAAGGTGCCTTTACTGGCGCCAACACTTCAAAAATCGGCCTCTATGAAGCAGCCGATGGCGGCTGGTTGTTTCTTGATGAAGTGGCGCGTCTCAGCCCGTCCGCTCAGGCAGCACTGCTCAGGGCACTCGAAAACGGTGAAGTTCGGCCTGTCGGAAGTACCCGGACTAAAAAGGTAAACGTACGAGTTGTTGCAGCCACGAATGAACCGCTCGACACAATGATCGATCGCGGAGAATTCCGTGCGGACCTGCTCACACGCCTGCGCGGCTACGAGATCTGCCTGCCGCCACTGCGCGCACGCAGCCATCAGGAACGGCAGGAAATCATCGAATCTCTTTTGTCGCGACTCAACGAGTCGCTCGGCTTGGACGAACAGGAGTACCGCATCGCATCGAGTTGCCTTTCAGTGCTGACAGATCTTCCTTGGTCACAGGGCAACGTGCGCGAGTTATGGCAGACTCTTCAGGCCATGAGTGTCGATGCAACCGACGGGGTCATTACGCTTGAGCACCTTCCCAAACGCTATCTGGATGCGCGTGCCAAGGCAGCTCCCAGCGTCCCCAATCAACCTGAAGACATCGCACAGCTCGAAAAAGACTTGCCGGCAGACTCACCTCGGCGCCTGTCCGCCGTTCTCAGGCCGAGCTTTCCCTGCAACTTTGAGGGAATGGTGGATGTCATATTCGAACACGTTTACGCCCAGCTGTGCAAATCACTGGGCGACGAAACACCCAGTCAGCGGACCGTCGCACAGCTGATGAATATCAGCCGCCACGAGGCTGCTCAGAGGGTGGCCCGTCTGCAAAAGACTCCTTAAGCCTGTCCGTAGAAGTTCCAGTGACGACGTGTATCGATGGAGAGAGAGAATCATGAAACAAATTCGAATCATTCCAGCCACAGTCATCGTCGCCTCTCTCCTCTTCGCAACTTCCGCATGCAAACAGAGGACTTTTTCAAACAACAAATCCGGAGGAGTCGTCAATCCCGACGCACCTCAGGTCTGTACCGAAAAACTCGACAAAGATGCTCCCTATTCTGCTGGTGAATTTAAGAAGAAGCTCGTCGAGGCCTTTCACAAGGCCGTGAAAAGTGGAAACCTCAGGGAAGAGAATCTGCGCGACTTTTTATTTGCTGATGAGGTTGAGGCTGCGCTCAAGGGACAACTCGAAATCTCCATCGATGACTGTGCCCTCACCCGCACCATCAACGAATCTCTGACAAAGCCTTCCTACTTTTACTGGCTCTCCGGCAACGGCCGCACGACCGAGGGAGGCATGACGCTCTATAAAGGCACTGTGTATGCGGAGGGCTTTTACCGTTGTCGTGCTGCCGGCGTCACCAGTGCGATTTTTCCACGCCGCGCATACAATCTTAAAGAGTTGATGACTCAACAGCCTTGGCTCGAATGGAACAAGGAAACACGTTCATTCAATGCCCGTGTCGGCTCTCCTGTCGCCCGTATTGTACAGGCCATCCAAGAGGATCAGGGCAACAACTCTATCACCCTGCACCGCGGTACCAACACAGTTTATTCAGCCAAAGAAAAGGCTCTTGCGACAGCCAACAGCTTCCGCTTTGGAGATTTCGGCGGCATATTCACGACACCCTCTTATGAAGCCGCAAAGGGATGGGCGAATCCAGTGGTGCTGAGTGCGAAAATTGATCCGGGCGATTTTATAAAGGCCGCCACAACTGCCAATCCGGACAAGGGTGATGTTCCGAGTATTTACGTCGGAATCGAATATAGCTACCCGGAAATTGCATTTCTGTATGAAGCTGGTGACAGCAGCAATTTATTCTTCAACTCTATCAGGGCAAAATGCGTTACAGAAAAAGCGCAGGGAGCTGATAAAAACTTCGCCCAGCCGTGCAAATGACTTTTACTTTACAAAAATGCCGTCCAGCCGAAGAGAGTTTGCCGCAGATCCTCATTACAGCAAACGGTCGGCGGTAACAGGATTGTTTCAACGCATCAACGTCAGGGGTGAGCAATGTCGAATGTCAGGTCCACGGGCTTTTTTCTTTCTTTATTCATTCTAGTGTCGGGCGCGGTTGGCTGCAAAAAGCCTCAAGGCGATCCGTCACAGGATTCCAATCCGGCATCCATCGAGAACGTGACCGGATGTGAAGAAGGACTGGCACGATGGTTGTGTCGACCCAAATCTGAAATCTTCTTTGCTGTGCGGATTGACAATGATTATTGTTTTTACATCACCCGATACGTCGGGAATTTTGGCGAAACCGATGCGCGGCACGTGGCCGATTTATACAGAAACAGCAAATTCACGACACAGTTCCCAAAATTCCAGCCGAAAAAGGTAGGCCGGAACTACATCCTTTCGAGCCTCAAGAATTCAATCGAACAATCGGGAGAGGACACTGCCTATCTCAAAAACAAGTATCTGGACGTTCTCAAGACCGAGCTCGATTATGCGGATAAGACGCCGGGCAAAGTCAATCTCAATGCGAAGTACGTTAAGAAAGTGGGCGACGTACACATCGAAGGGCTGGCAAATTGGACCGTTCAACTGATGCGAGAAGCCCCTCCCACCTCGGGACGGGCTTGTCCTCAGCCTCAGGACCTGCAGGGCAGTCGCTAGGCCCGCTTCATTTGCGGGATCTGCAGAAGCTTTTCACACAGCAATCCTTGCGGCCTATTGTATGCAAACGGAACAATGCCGTAGAAACCCTGCGCAGCGAACGCCTGCCATTGGCGGGCATCGTGACCCCAAACCTGCCTGATGCCGAAGTGCAACTGAAAGATAAATTGGCGACCGCATCGCAATGCTCAAAGCTGCATTGCGACAAATCATATATTTCATTCTCTTAAGTTTTTTAATCATTTTGACGACCAATAAACGAGTTTTTGGTCGAGGGCCAATCATGATGATGTCTGCAGGCACCGCTTTAGCACTCGGAGTGATCGTGTTTACAGGCTGCCGTGACGGAGAAACGGCTGCAGATGCCGACGCACAGGCGATCAAGCGCTACCAGAGCAACGGACAGTTCGTGATAGCAGCACAAAAACCAGACGACATGTCGATTGTCGACGCCGGCAACAGACAGGTGTCTTTCCGCACCGCAACCGGAAAAAACGGAACCATCTCCTTCATCAACAATGGCGAATATTACCTCATTTCCATCCGGCAGGCACTCGCCGACGGACTGGGGGCGTGGGTTTCAGGTCAGGCCATGCGTGATGTGTTTTTGATACCGAAAGTCAACGGACGCAAGGACCCCAATATCAGCGCCGCAAAGGCCGAAAACTGGAAAATTGAACGCATCGTTTCCGATTCAAAAAGTTTCGCAGACATAAAAGGGATCAAAATCTATTGCCCCACGCGCATTGAGTTTCGTAAAAAAGACGGCAAACCACACGTTTCAGAGTTTCCGGCGCGCGCAAATTGCGCAGACGACATCAATGCAGACATTGCCTCAGTGACTTACAAATAGATACAGGTCTGCACGTGACACGTCACCGCTTAGAGTGCAACAATTAATGTTCAAAGGCTGTTAATGTACTCAAGAAGATCTTTCCGCTCTTCTGCCGACAGCGTCTTCCTTCGCGGCATTGAACCGCTCCTTACTTCCTTGCGGATGTCACCTTTCTTTCTACGCCACTGGCTCACTGTTTCCAGCCGTGGGCTCTCCCCACCTGCTGAATGACAACCAATACAAAGCAACCTTGCAGTCTCGAATGTAAATTTTGCTGCCTGAGCCGGCGGCGCTGGTTGAGCAGCTGAGCCCGCAAGAAGTTTGTCCAAAAATGCGATCATCCTTGCTTTATCAGTCGCTGAAAGTGTCTGCGGAGGAGGAGGCATACGGTCAGATACGACTGCAGATCGTGATGCATTTGCAAACGCGGCCCAGTCGGCCTCATTTCCACCTGCTTTATCCCAGACACGTGCGCCTGACGCTCCTGGCTGATGGCAGGCAACACACCTTGCCTTGGCCTCGTCCAACGTCATCGCATTCGCTGAGTTACCTGAACCCGGATTACCTCCGCCATTTGCAGAACCCGGAGGAGGGTTTTCTGCTGCCGGTGGGGAACCCGACGGAGCGTTTCCGGAAGCACCATCCACATGACCGGAATCTTTTTTCGAACTAACCGTCGGCACCTGTTTTGATTCGAGTTTCTTTTGAGCTGCATCGCCTGTTGTCGGAACCTGACCACAGGCACTCAGAGCGGCCAGCACAAAAGCTGACAAAAACAATGATAAACCCATTCCTGCCCCCAATAAGAGCCGTATCGGATCTGTTGAAATCCCGATTGAGTATTTTCACAATTCTCTTTTTTCTCAGAGATTTATCATGAACTTTTCCGGACAGAAAATTTCGCAAAAATCTCAATATCGCGGGTATGGGTCAATTCCGGAGTTTTTTAAAAATGTTTCAACCTTGATCAGACGACGCTTTTGATCGGCGCGGATAAGCGACTCATCATTGTTGAAACGCCCGACGTCCTCGAATGCATTTGAATCTGGATCACGGTAGGAATCGACCGACAGCTGGATGAGTGTCTCGAGTGAAATCCCTTGCACCTTGAGGGTCGACATCCGGTCCAAGAATCCTTTGCGATCGGTCGCTGCAAGCGGACTTTGTGTGAGCAAAGTAAAGAACGCGCCGGCCAGCATCGGATGATTTGCGGGAAGCAGTGCTCCGCGTGCCGCATCCGCGAATCGAGCTCTGAGCGGCTTGATCTTGGCATCCAGATAATACTGATCAGCCTCTTCTGCCGACCTTTCGCCACAGACAATGCAACTGAACAGACCAACATTGCGTCGCCCCGAATCACCGTGACCATAATATGCCTGTGTCGGCGAACCGTTGAGGTTGATTGTGCCCTCGGCGTGTCCAATTGCGAGAATCAAAACAGATTTGGGCGTGCGAATAGCCTCGCTCACATCGAAATCAATTGTGACAGAGGCATCACGCTGCGGGCCGACCGGAGCTGCCGGCCGAGCCGTTGCCACAGGCGCAACGCGGCGGCCAACCCTCAGTGTGTTCTGGCAAGCGGCAACAAAAAAACAGACAGGTACGATGACCGCCACCAGACTGTTTTTCATCAACATAAAAACTCCGCTGAGGGATTATTTTTTTTAATCACGCAGAGGACGGCGTCCGCCCGGAGCAATCCACTCCTTGTAACGCGCCATTTCTTGCGGAGTCGGATTCGCCTTGCGGAACTTCTTGCCGTTCAGAGAAACCTCAATGCGTCGATTTGCCGCACGCCCCTGTTTGGTTGCATTGCTGGCGATCGGAAAACGGAACGCAGAGCCCGATGTCGTGATGATTTCCGGAGTGACGTCCCGCTCGATCAAAGCCTTGCGCACTGCATCCGCACGGCGCTTCGAGAGAGCCATGTTGACGTCCAGTGAACCGACAGAGTCTGTATGGCCTTCGATGTGAATCGCTGTCGGCTTTTCGATTTCAAGCCGGTCTTTGAGCTCCTGAATTGTTTTCATCGCCTGCGGCGTAAGCTCAGCACTGCCAAATTTGAATCTGACGTAACCAACATCAACAATCTGGCCACCCACCAGCAGCTTGAGAAGACTTTCATCGCTCGCCAGCTGCCGCGGTGCCTCTTCGGCACGGCTGTCAGCAAGAATCCGATCAAGGTCGACATCAGAATAGGCGGGCAAGGCATCGCGTGGATCAAAGACATCCACCGATTCCGACTCCTTCACGCCGCCGGATGTATAGCGAAGACCAGCCATAACTCGAAACAAGGGCGATCCGACTCCACGCCCCAAGGCAGTGCCCACAGACGCGTGATACGTCATGTTGGTTTCTGCCAGATATCGGGCACCGAAGGCCCATTCCCATGGGTTGCCCGCACTGCTCAATGAAAGAAATCCCTGACTGAACTCGGCTTTAAGTCCAGCTTCCAGCGAAAGATGCCCCTTTGTCCGCGGCGTTCCCTGCAGACTCCATTGAAAACTGCTGTCCCAGCTCACAGCATAGCTGCGTGCCAAAAGTGTTTTTCGCCCGCCAGTGAAGCCAGTTTCTCCGACAACTCTTTCACGATCACCCCAAATGATGATCCCAGGGGTCAGGCTGACTTCCCAATCACCTGTCGTTGAAAACAGCGAACTCGGAATGCTGATTTTGGTTCGGGTCGTTCCGTCCGAAAGAAGCGCTTTTCTGTCGCCCAACGGCAGACGAATCTCACCTGAAATGGCGTGTGTTCCAGCCAGGTCAGTTCCCCAGTCAAGGAGTTTGTATTTGAGCCCGATCCGCGGATCGGACAAAAGTAAAAACTGCCGCGAGCCGCCGACCTCGAGAAGATAATTTTCCGGATTTTCGTGAATGTTCAACAGCGCAATCGGCAGCACTCCGGACAACTCGATCTCAGGCAACAACGCATAGGCGGCCGACGCATGAGTCATCAACAGATGATCGACAACTCCAAACCGTGTGTCCTTGCCATCACCCAACTCAACCGGCCTGAGAACATAATCCACCGTCGCGCCGTACATCCATGCCTTATGTGGAATGACGTGCGGTGTCTCGTTGAGCAGTGCCGAGGAGTTACCTGCGGCAGGCGCAAAGTTCTCGGAATTGAAACCAAGGGCGTGTGCCTTTTGCACAACTGGCGCCGAGACGCAAAAAGCTGCAAGTTGCAAAAGCCGGAAAGCGGATCTCAAAACTTTTCTACTCTTGTCTGAATTCATGAATGAAGCCTCCCGGAACGATCCGCAGAGCGTCTCCACGACCTGCGCACAAAAAGCAGAGGCACGGCGAGAAGTAGAAGCATCAGATGCGTGGCCCGTCCCGATGGGGTATTGGTTTTATCTTCGCCAATCACACCGCAGTTTCCGGTTCCACCCTGCAGGCGGAGCCGGCTGAACGATTCAAGACTGTCCGACTCACCGACAATGCCAAACTCATTCGCCAGCCGATTTCCCTCGTCGGCATTGCGATAATCACGCAACTGACCCGACGGCGAGGGAGCCGCGTAGAATCCATCCCCCTTGGGATCTTTGCTGCCAATCAAATCGCCGTCCACAGTGCGGCCCTCGTCGATGGCCTTGCAGGTCATCGTGTTGTCTGTCGAATTTCCGACAACGATTGTGAACGTCGACGATGCTGACGAGTTTCCATCCTGATAGACAGGCGTAACCTTCACGGTGTTGCTGCCATCTTGCAGACCAACAAACTTGATATCAAAGTTGCTTCCCGGCGCTGAGGGCGACACGGCGTTGTAGGTCAGCTTGCCGCCGGATGCCGGCGTGACTTCCACACGCACGAAGCGCAGGGCGTTCTTGTCGAATTGGGCAAACAATCCATCAAGACCGGCAGTCAGCTGCGACTGCCCGCGCGCATAATTGAACTTCACCTTGCCGTTGCCGGTGCGCGCGCTGTTTTCAATCAAAAATCCAGCCGGATTCAGTGTCGCCTTGCCTTCATCATCAAAATCAAAATAAGCCACCTGATTCTCGGTAAAGAGAATGTGGTGAACGTTCACCTCGCCGTAGGGTGCCGTCAGAGCTTCCGTATGCGCGGCAGCAATCGACTGTGGCGCCTGCCTGTCCACACAGTATTCCTGCACCCTGCCCAATCTTTCGCCGCTGACAATCGCCTCGTTTTTGAGACGCGGCGAATTGCGGCAGGTAGCTGCGGCGACATATTTGGGAACATTCGGAAGACCATCAGTCACCACAATCACGTTGCGGCCGACGCCTGCTGCGTTGTTCACCTTCTCGTATGCCTTTTTTGTTCCCCTGAAAAAATAGGTGAAATCCGTTGAGCCGCGCGGCATCCGCACTGCGAAGTCAACAAAGCTCTTCATGTTGTTGATGGCCGCAGCATCGGCGGCGGATGCAAACGGCAAATTTTCGCAGATGGAGATTTTAGACGAGTCGGCAGGCGTTCCCCAACGGGCCGTTGCATTCGAAGAAGGAAATATGTCGGTCGTCTCAGTGCAATAATCCGGTTCGAATCGAGCGTTCAAAACATCTTCAGGCTGATCGGAGAACTCGGTCCCGGAGCGTCCGTTGTAGTTCGTCACCGCCAGCTGCGGGTACGATGCATTTCCCGGGGCAACTCCTGAGCTTTGGGCAGCAGTCACAAACTTCGAAATGAATTCCTGCACCGCGGGTCCACGTTTGGCGCCCACATCGGTGGTTTCCTCGCTTTTGGAGTTGTCTACAATGAGCATCACCTGACCGCGCATCTGATTTGCGGGCTGGAAACAGTTGCTCACCGACCAGTTGAACGCCACCGGACCGGTGGCGCCAGTCGCGCGGCTGATGTTGATGGTCGCATTGTTCACGAGATTCGTGGCTGTCCCGCTGCCGGGAATACAATCACGCGTGCTGGCCACAGGTTCGCAGCGAGAAAAGCTCGCTGCGGAGGCAGAGGCGGGCAAGACAGCCAGAGCCACTCCGGAAAGAAGCTTCACGGGACACGGCTGCAAAATCTTCCTCACGCCGACATCCTCCTTTCCCATTCAGTTGAAAGTTGCGGGGTTTCACAAAAATATTGCCATGTTTGCCCGCACCCCAACACCCCTGCCGCTGCGAGAATCTGAGCCGTGCATCAGAGATTTGACACACCTCCGAGATTGAGCGAATTTGCTGTCATTCCCACAAGCAATCCGGCCACTGGTTGCAAAAAGCCAACCAACGGCCTCATGGATGGACAACAGCATGACTTCTGGCGAACGCCCGACATCTCCGCAGCCGCTGCAGGTGACTGTCTATCTGGACTGCAACGCAACAACCCACACACATCCCATTGCACTGCAGGCTGCACGCGAGGCCATGGAGCTTTGTTACGGCAATCCAAGCTCCACCCACATGACAGGTCTGCATGCCAAATCGTTTTTGGAAAGTGCACGCGAGGCGGCGGCACAGGCCGTGGGCGCTGCTTCGGCCGACGAAATCATTTTCAACAGTGGTGCGACGGAAGGAATTCAATCTTCCATTTTTTCAGTGCTCATCCATCTGCTCGATCAGTTCCGCGAACACGGCCGACTCTCGCGTTGGAGAATCCTCTACGGCGCGACCGAGCACAAGGCAGTTCCTGCGGCCATCCATCACTGGGCCGAGCTTCTGCGCATTCCCGTTGAAATTGAAGCGATACCTGTTGATGCCGAAGGAATCCTCGACATCGCATTCATCGAAAACCGAATCAGCGAATGCGCGCTGATCTGTACGATGGCCGTCAACAACGAAACTGGTGTCATTCAACCACTCGATCAATTGGCTCATCTCCTGAAGCAGAGTGATGCCGCTGGTTGTTTGTGGTTTGTCGACGGAGTGCAGGCGCTTGGAAAAGTACCGCTCAGTCTTGGCGATTTGGGTGCGCACTACGCCTGCTTTTCAGGTCACAAACTCAATGCCCCCAAAGGCATCGGTTTTCTTTGGGTTCACCGTGAAGCGCCTTACACTGCAATGATCGTGGGCGGCGGCCAAGAGCGCGGCAAACGCTCGGGCACGGAAAACCTGCCCGGAGCGGCCGCATTCGGACGAATCCTGAGTGCACTCAATTCAGAAACACGTTCGATTTTCCTCAGCCACGATCAGCTCAATCAGTGCAGAGAAAAACTCATTTCAACACTCTCCCGCTGCTTTCCCACTTTGGTCTGGAATGCGAATCTGCACCGCTGCGTACCAACAACTCTCAATTTTTCGGTGGAAGGCATCTCAAGCAGAGAGCTCATGAATGCTTTTGATGCTGCTGGCGTCCGGGTCTCCGGAGGTTCTGCCTGCAGCTCGGGGCAGTCCACCGGCAGCCACGTGCTGACAGCCATGCAACTTCCAAAATGGCGCACGCTCAATTCCATCCGGCTTTCATTTGGTCCGGCCAGCAGTGAAACCGAAATCGACGCCGCCTGTCAGGCGTTGCAGCAGGCTGGTGAGGCGTTACGCGCCAGCTGCATGATTCCGAACCTCCCCGCACGCCTCGATCAAATGAACGAAACAGTGCCCTTTGACTCAACCGGCATCAGCGAATTGCGCGCGCTGGACGGGACCCGTGCTTGGCTGCTGATGTGCCGCAATGGTGAATCCTTTCTGGTATCTGACTGCGACCGTGCGCTCAGCGAACTCAAAACAAAACTCGCCTGTCGCGGCCTGCAAAACACGCAGATTCTTCTGATGGACGACAGCACGGTCCAACACCCACTCACTTCCGGCTGGCGAAGGCTCAAGAGCGCTTCTGGCAACTCATTGGTTTTTGAAACCGGCGAACATCTGCTCAAAGATTCAAACAGTGCGCCGGCACTCGTTCTCTTCGCTCCCTACAAGGATTGCCTCGCGGAACTGCTGGCAGGTAAAGACGCCGGAATATTTTCAAATAAATTACTGCTCGCCTGCTTCGCCTGCGAACCAACTGCACTGACCGCCTACGAGTTTCAAGCCAATTCCGCCGGCGGTTTGGCAAAGCACAACTCATCAGCCTCCGGCGGGACTCCTCCGCAGACAGGAATCGAATGTAACAAGGTGGAACTGGCCACACGCTTGCAAAATCAATCATTCACGGTTCTCGATGTGCGCGAGGCGTTTGAGGCCGCCACCTGTCACATGGACGATATCCTGCAGCAAATTCTTGCTTTGCCCAAGGCTGAAAACAACGCGGCGAGCTCCGCATTGAACTTCAAAGTCGTGCCTCTCTCGCGTTTTGCGCAGTTCATTCTTGAGCGCCTGAGCGAACCGCGGCAGGAGAGAATTCTCTGCATTTGCCGCAGCGGACAGCGCAGCCTGCAGGCAGCCGAGCTGCTGCGCCGAATCGCAGGTTGCGAGGCTTACAGCCTGCGGGGCGGGTTGGCGGATCTCCTTGCACCCAACCTGTCTTTGCCGCCGCGCACAGCGGACAGAGGCCTTCATGACCACTGATTCGGGATCTCTGCCGCTCGCGCTGCCGGTAAAAGATTTCAGTTTGAATCAGTTGACCTGCCAACTTCTCGAAACGGCCGACGGCAGCTACTCATTGCGTGTTGGAACACAACAACACAATCTGAGCGAACCAATGCACAGCTCCAAAGGCGCGTGGTCTGAGACCGTTTCTATTTACTTGCCCGCACTTGAGCACTCGCTGCCCACACGAATGTGCACGGCTGCGGGTGTTGAGTCAGGTCAACTCTGGACTATTGCCTCCGTGGGCTTGGGCCTTGGCTATAACGAGATAATGGCAGCGGGCCTCGCCCTAAAAGAATCGCTATCCGCGCACCAACTCTATATTGAATCCTATGAGGAATATTGGGAACTAGCAGATTCTTTCCGCCGCCACTTCATCGGCACACAGCGACTGCCCAAAGACCACCCTCTGAGCACAGTCTATGCGGACACCTGCCGCCGGACAGCAGAGCTTTTCGGGATTTCCGAAACGACACTTCACAAATTCATCAACCAACTTTTGATTGAAGGAAGAATAATTCTTAATTCCCGACTCGACACAAAGACTTTGAACGTCACCGACGCGTCAAGAGAGAAGTTCGGATGCATCCTGTTTGACGCATTTAGTCCGGCGTCGAGTCCGGATTTGTGGGAGGCACACTTACTGGAATCAATGGTCACATCAATGCCAGCCCAGACTTGCGTCTTCGCAAGCTATGCAAGCAGGACGGTGCTAAAAAAGATTCTCCGCACAGCAGGTTTTGTGGTTCACAAACGAACAGGTTTTGCGGGAAAACGTGAATCCACTTTTGCAGTGCGCGAGCATAAAAGTCCTTCGGAATAAAAAAAACCCGGCAGAAGCCGGGTTTTTTTGCTGAACCCGCCTCGCGGCGGGGGCAACCTTACTCAAATTACTGAGCAGGAGCAGCAGCAGGAGCTTCTGCAGGTGCAGCAGCAGGAGCAGCGGCGTCAGCTGCAGGAGCTTCTGCAGGAGCAGCCTTCTTAGCCTTCTTCTTGCTCTTCTTAGCTGTCTTCTTAGCCTTCTTAGAAGCCTTTTCTTCCTTCTTAGCTTCAGCTGCAGGAGCAGCGTCAGCAGCAGGAGCCGCAGCAGCAGGAGCTGCGTCGGTAGCAGCTGCAGGAGCAGCAGCTTCGTTAGCCAGAGCAGTTGAGAACGCGAAAACGGAAGCGATAGCAACAAGAGCTAATTTCATGAGAGACCTCCAATGAACAATCGTTCAAAGCTGCTTTGAAGAGTTCTGGCTCCATGCCCGACCACCCGAGAACAGCTTCTGCAGGGAATACGACCCAGCGACAGCATTTATTCCGCGAAACATTTTTTTTTTCAACAAATGGGGAAAAAAGTTTCTAGCGGAAAGATGCATCAGGCCTTTGCGGCCTGAACTTCGATCTTGGCCAGACCCACAAGATGCTTGAGCACCTTGTCGACAAGAACCTTGCCGCGGAACTCTTCAATCACCTGCTGACCATAGTTGCGCAGAAGATCCTGCGGACGCATTCCAGCTTGCATTGCAAAGTTTGTCAGCTCCTGTCCGACTTCACGATCATCCACAGTCAGGCCTTCCTGACGTGCGATGTGGCCAAGTGCGAGAACTCCCTTCACTTCGCTCAACGCCCATTCGCGATACTCGTTGCGTACCTTCTCGTCATTGCTGTCAAGCTGCTGGCCTTTTTCGCGACGGCTGTTGGCGTCTGCGATGGCGCGGTCGATGGTTCCCTCAATCAGGCTCTCGGGCACGTCGAAGGTGTTCTTTGCCAGAATCTGCTTGATGATTTCGTCCTTGAACTTGGCCACCTTGTTGCGGTCGTTCATGGATTCGATCTGGTTGCGCATTGCCGAACGCAGAGCGTCGAGGTTTTCGGCTCCAAAGCGCTTTGCAAACTCGTCGTCGAGCTTGGTCAAATCAAAAACGCGGATGGAGTTCAGACGGACACTGAATTCGGCCGTCTTGCCCTTGAGGTTTTCATCGCTGACGGTGTCAGGGTAGTTGACCGAGATCTTTTTGCTGTCACCGGTTTTCATGCCGATGATGCCTGTCTCGAGCTCAGGCAGCGTGCTGCCGTCGAGGTGCAGGGTCACGTCCTTGGCAGAGCGTTCGCCGAGTTCCTTGCCGTCAACGCTGATGGAATAGTCGACCTTCACTGCATCCTGCTTTGCTGCAGCGCGACCAGAAGTTTCTTCGGCCAGCTGACCGGCATCGGCCGCGAGCTGACGCAGCGTGCGATTGAGCTGCTCATCGAGCTCCGGTTCCTTTTCTGCAGTGGTCAGCAGAAGTTCCTTATAGCCTTGGATCTCAACCTTTGGGTTGATGTCGACAGTGGCCGTGAAGGTGAACTGTTTACCTTCTTCAAATTGACCCTCGACGTCGATCATAGGGAAGCTGACGATCTGAAAATCGACCGTCTTGATGGCTTCACCGTAGGAATCATTCACTGCTTTTTCGTAGGCCTTCTTGGCCACGTCCTGAGCAAAGAATTTGCGCACGAGAGCCGGCGGTACTTTGCCTTTGCGGAAGCCTTTGATTTCGGCAGACTGCTGAATTTCGCTCACGGCGGAATCAAATGCCGACTTCACAGAAACGGATGGAACTTCGATGCGAAACTTGCGGCGGGTTGAATTGATTTCTTCGATCTGTGGTGTCGTCATGGAATTGCTCTCACTTCCAACGGGGTTTCAATCTGGCCGCACAAGACACTCGTCCTGCCGGACCTGAACTTCTATCAAACGCTCTTGCTTAATCCACGTCACAACGCTTGGCAACGCAGTGACCCATGCTTTTCTTTGGTTTTGATTTATTTTGGAGCAAAAGAAACAAGACTTTCCCACACGCGGGCGCGCCATTCAGGAAACGCCTCGAGCTCCCTGACGTCTGGCAGGACAAGTATTTCCAACGAACCCAAACCATCAGCCTCGCACAGCAAGGGCTGAAATGCCTCGGGCGGAATGGCGAATGGTTGCCCCACGACCACCGACAAAACATGCGCCGCACGCCATCCGAAACACGCGATTCTGTGCACACCGCCCTCCTCAATCAGAGCACGCAGACGGGCAACGCTCGCCTCGTCAACCGGATCGCATTGCGGCGACTTTGGTTGGCCTTCGACAGAGGCACACAACTGAACACTTCCTCCCCAAGCGAGACGCTCGATCAAACGCCGCAGAATCGGCGGAGCGACTTCCTGAGCAGCGGAGGGAGTCCAAAAATCATACAGAAAGAGACTTGCCCCGCTGCCGCTCGAAACATGCGCGGCACGCGGCAGAGGTTTGGGCAAACGTTGCACACCCGCAGCTCTCAGGGCATAGTAAATCTCCAAGATTTGCTTCACAGAAGGTTTTTCTGCCATTTGGTCCGCACCCCTTCCACGTTGCGCAGGGTTTAATCATGCTTTTGAATGGCCTGAACTTAACAGACGACGAAAAGCTCTTCCAAAAATCGCTCGAGCCAATGCGCGCTATCCTGACCCGACAAGTCCGCTCACCTGTAACGTCGCAACGGGTGATGCGCAACTGTGCAATCCTCGATAAGTTTGCCGAAAAAATTCGCGAAAACGAAGACAAACTGGCGCGAATGATGGTGGAACAAACGCACAGGCCCCTGTCTGCGTGTCTGACCGAGGTCAAACGCTCCGTCCAGACGCTTGAAAAAACCCGAGATGCTGCGCATCGTTTGTGCGAACCGCGGGCTTACGACTTTTCAGATGCGCTGCAGGGCGCACACACCGCCATGTCGCAGCGCTTTACCTTTGCCCCACTGTTCGCCATCACACCGTTCAATTTTCCCCTCAATCTGACCCTGCACAAAATCGCTCCGGCTATCGCTCTCGGATTGCCGTTTATATGTAAGCCTCCATTGCAGGGCCTCGAACTCTTCGCACTCATCAGCGATTGGCTGTGCGAGGCGGGCGCCGAAAAGGATTCCTTCGCCTTCTATTTTGTCAGCAACGAAGGCGCCGCCAAAGCTCTTGAACGCCTGCCTGCGCCACTCATCAGCTTTACCGGCAGCCGCAAAGTGGGCTTCGAACTCCGACAAAAATATTGGGACCGCAAACTCATTCTCGAGCTTGGCTCGACGGCGCTCAGCCTTGTGTGCGGCGATGTTCCCAAATGGGAACTCGAACGCCTGAGTCAGGACCTCGCCCGCAGCGGCTTCGGAAATTCAGGCCAGTCGTGCATCTCGCTGCAGCATCTGTTGCTCGAAAACGAGATCTGTGACGACCTTGTCGCACATCTCAAACACACGGCGGCGGGCATCGCGCGCGAACGCAACCCGCAGTCACCGGACACGCTTTCGGGTCCTCTGGTGGGTCGTGCCGCCTTTGAGAAGACCATGCAGCTGCTCAATCAGGCTCTCGAGTGCGGCGCACAGGTCTGGAGTGCCGGCGAGCACAATCCGAGCGAACACCACATCGCACCGACGCTGGTTATCTACCCCAACACACAGGGCAAAACCCTCGAACAAATACAGCTGACCCGCGAAGAAGTCTTTGCACCGGTCATTTGCATCCATCGCGTTCCGTCCAACACAACGACAGAGAAACTCAACGACGTCCTACAAAAGTTTGATGCCAACATCCATTCGTCGATTTTCACATACCAGAGCAAACGCGCCCGCCAATTCTATGAGTCTATTCCCTCGCGTACTGTCTTGTGGAACGAAATCCCGAGCTGGCGTGCCGACGAAATGCCCTACGGCGGGGTCGGCCTGACGTGGTCGGATGGTCACTTGCAAAACGCCGGTCTTCTGGGTGATGAAGGCCCCTACCAGACAATGCTGGAGCTGAC
>JBDLRP010000012.1:0-8546 GCA_039799905.1 Pseudomonadota bacterium
GGTTTTCAGGTTTCCTTGAAACCCTATTACAGCAGCATCGAGGGCAAGGCGTGGCTCGAAAAAGGAGGTGTCTTTGTCGTCGCAAACATCCGTGGCGGCGGAGAATTTGGTCCTGAGTGGCATTCAGCAGCACTGAAGGAAAACCGTCAGCGCGCCTTTGATGACTTTATTGCTGTGGCAGAAGATCTGATCGCACGAAAAATCACCTCGCCGCGCCGGCTTGGCATTCGCGGCGGGAGCAACGGAGGGCTTTTGGTCGGGGCTGTGATGGTGCAGCGGCCTGAGCTTTTCAACGCAGTGGTTTGCGACGTGCCACTTTTGGATATGTTTCGCTATCACAAGCTTCTCGCTGGTGCGAGCTGGCAGGGCGAATACGGCAACGTTGAAGACGACGATGCTCCTGCTCGGGCAATCCGTTCCTATTCGCCTTATCAAAATGTGAAGAGCAGTATTAAAATGCCGACCGTTCTGTTTACGACGTCCACAAAAGACGATCGTGTGCATCCGGGGCACGCGCGCAAAATGGCAGCCCGCATGCTTGAACAGGGGCACGAAGTTTATTTGTACGAGAATATTGAAGGCGGCCACGGTGCAGCGGCAAATCTGGAACAGAGGGCCTACATGAATGCCTTGAGATATCAATTTCTCATGAAGCAGCTGATGGACTGATCTCCACCTGAAATGCTCATTTTTAAAATGGCTGTTTTCGGGGAGATTCGTCTACAGCACTTCAGCGCCGCAGCAGCCAGAGCAAAAAACTCAGAATCAGACTGAGCAGAATGCTTGTCGCAAGAGGAAAATAAAGCGTAAAATTTCCCCGTTTGAATACAAAATCTCCCGGAAGCGAGCCAAGGCCCAGACTTCCGCGAAAGTGCCAGACAAGCCCCACAACAAACAGCACGGCACCCGCTACCATGAGAACTTTTGCCATTGCTCCACCCCGTGAACTTCAGCCGCATCCAAAGCGATCTCAGTTTAATAACCCGACTCTCAGAGCCTCCAACCCCGCAGCCGTGGCAACAACCAACCAAGACGGAAGTCTCAGATACTGCAACAATGCAAAACAAATGAGGACAATTCCGTAATCAGAAACTTGCGAAAGTGAATCGCCCTTGAACGTCGATAACACCGCCGCCAAGAGCAATCCCACCACGGCCGCATTCATTCCAGTGAGGGCTCTGCGGGCCAGTTTGAATTCGGTGAACTTTCTCCACAAGGGTAAGACTGCAAACAGAAGCAGAAATGACGGCAAAAAGATCGCAATCATCGAGACGCCTGCCGCCCTAATGGCTGCAAAACCACTGCTGCCTGCAGCCGCTGCTCCCAAATAGGCAGCAAAGCTGAACAGCGGCCCAGGTATAGCCTGCGCAGCTCCGTATCCGGCCATAAAAATTTCTTTATCGACCATGCCTGAATTGACAAATTCAGCCGAAAGCAGCGGAAGCACCACGTGGCCTCCGCCAAAGACGAGCGCGCCCGAACGAAAGAACTTGTCTGCCAACTCAAAGAGCTGAGCGCCGGTCAGCTGGGAAATAACGGGCAACAAGAACAGCCCCATCAATAATAAGCAAAAACAAAAAATCGAATCTTTCTTATCTACGCGGAGCGACAATGAATTCCCTGCAGGCGCCGCCGATTCCTTCAAAAATGCGATTCCAAAAATTCCACCGGCGAGAATGGCAATCAGCTGCACAAAAGACTGGGTTGAAAGCAGCAAAAGTAACGCGACGACGCCTGCAAACAAACGCCGTGGCGTGTCGGGGCAGAGCGACTTGGCCATCGCCAGAAATGCGTGGGCGATCACAGCAATGGCCGCCAGCTTTAGTCCATGCACAACGCCCGACTGCGCGAAGAATTGAAACTTGTCGAAGGCAAACACAAGCGCAGTCATCAGCAATGCTGATGGCAGAGTGAACGCAAGCCAAGCTGCAATCCCACCGGCGAATCCGGCCCGGTTCAGGCCAATCGTGAATCCCACCTGACTGCTGGTCGGCCCGGGGAGAACCTGACAAAGCGCGACGGTTTCCGCGTATTGATTCTCAGAAATCCACTTCCGCCTGCGGACGAAGGCCTCATGAAAATAGCCCAAATGCGCAACCGGACCACCAAATGAGGTCAGGCCCAAGCGCAGGAAAACAAAGAAAACATCGATAACATCAGTAAATGAACGCATGCGGACCGCGACCAACTTCAACGTCAGAGAATAAACAGCCGACCCGCAGACTCACACACACGAGCCGAGTCTCACACCCGAGACGACTGCATGAGTGCAAGCTGGGTCTTCCAATCGGGAAGTCGGATGGCAAAGGTCGAAGCGCATTTCTCATTTGAAAGAACTGAATTGGCAGGGCGCTTGGCCGGGGTCGGATACTCGGCAGTCGTGATGCGCGTCACCTTTTTGCATTTGTGCTCTGCAGAAAGAGGATCTCCGGCAACAATGGCACTGGCAAATTCATGCCAAGAACACGAGCCCGCGGCCGTCAGGTGATAAACACCCTTGCGGCTGCGCACAAAATCAACCAGCGTGCCGCATTGCGCCGGCCCCCCGGACGCGGCAGTTGCACCTGTCGAGCATCCCATTCCTTGGGCAACAATCTGCGCGGTAGCCAAGGCAATCATGTAGCTCCACGTCGGCGAACCAAACTGATCACCGACCACCCTCAACTCCTCGCGCTCGCGCGCGAGGCGGTTCATCGTCTTATAAAAATTTGCGCCAAAGTGACCGTAAACCCATGCCGTCCGGAAAATAAAATGGGCACATCCGGACGCACGGATTGCCTCCTCGCCTGCGAGTTTGGTCTGCGCATAAACACCCTGAGGTGCGGTGGGGTCGGTCTCGCTCCATGGTTTGCTGCCACTTCCGTCAAAAACGTAATCGGTCGAATAGTGGATGAACGGCACACCGGCGCGTGTTGCCAGTTCGGCCAGCAATGCAACGGCATCAAAGTTAAGTGCCCGCGCGACATCCGGCTCACTTTCTGCCTTGTCGACAGCCGTATAGGCGGATGCATTGATGATGAGACTCGGGCGAAAATCCTCAACAAGTGCCCGTACCTTTGCGGGTTGAGTGGCATCGGCCAGCTCGCGCCCCGCGCACAAAACCTCACCCAAAGGTGGCAGTGTGAGGGCAAGCTCCCGCGCCACCTGACCATTGCGGCCGACAACAAGTATCCGATTCATCTGCTGACCCCTGCGCGAGAAATTTGGCTCAAACTCTGCCATGTGCTAAGCAAAGTGTCACTTTTTGTGGGGTCTTCAAATGAACAAAACCATTCTCGTGACCGGCGGCGCAGGATTCATCGGTTCGGCAGTTGTGCGCCACCTGATGGCGAACACAAACTACAACGTCGTCAACGTCGACAAGCTCACCTATGCCGCTTCTCCCGAAGCAGTGGGTGCCGCTGCACAGAACCCACGCTACACGCTGTTGCAGACCGACATCTGCGACCTGCAGGCGCTACGCAAAGCATTCGCCACACACCGCCCCGCCGCTGTGATGCACTTGGCTGCAGAGAGCCACGTCGACCGTTCGATTTCAGGGCCGGGTGCGTTTGTGCAGAGCAACATCGTGGGCACCTACAACATGCTCGAAGCTGCGCGCGAATATTGGAATTCTCTCTCCGAAGGCGACAAAAAGTCGTTCCGCTTTCATCACATTTCAACAGACGAAGTGTTCGGCACATTGGGCGAGAACGGATACTTTACAGAAACCTCACCCTATCAGCCCAACTCGCCCTACTCTGCGAGCAAGGCTTCCTCAGACCACCTCGTCCGCGCTTGGCACGAAACATTCGGACTGCCGGTGCTCGTGACGAACTGCTCCAACAACTACGGACCATGGCAGGCGCCCGAAAAACTCATTCCTGTTGTCATTCTTTCGTGCCTGAGTGGAAAACCCATTCCTGTTTACGGTGAAGGCAAGAATGTGCGCGACTGGCTGTTTGTCGACGACCACGCACGCGCATTGGTGACTGTCGTCGAAAAAGCTCCGGTGGGCAGCACGTGGAATATCGGCTGTCACAACGACGTCCCCAACCTCACCATCATCCGCAAGATCTGCGGGCTCATGGATGAACTTTCACCCAACAAGGCCAAGGTCAAAAAGCACGAAGATCTCATCTCGTTCGTCAAAGACCGCCCCGGCCATGACTTCCGCTATGCGATTGACCCGAAAAAAATCGAGAGCGAACTGGGATGGAAACCACTGGCAGACTTCGACACACACCTGCGCACCACAGTGAAATGGTACCTCGAAAATCAGGCATGGTGCGAAAGTGCACTGGCGCGCATCAAGGCAGCGCACTGATTTTCGCTCTTTTTACTTGTTGAGCATGTCCAAAAGCTTATTGGCGAACGAAAACGCCACGCCCGCAACCGACACAAAGTAGCCCCAGCTGGTCAAATGAAAAATGTGACCCAGCACAATCATAACGCCATCGCGCATGAGCAAACCCAGCGAGAACATCGTGATGGCCAGCGCGGGAAGGGTGTTGGTGAGGGGGATGACCGGCGGAATCGGCAAAGCCAAGGCAACAGCGGCAAGAATCATTCCCAGACTGGCGAGTCCTTTTGATGCGCCACCCGCCAAAAACTCAGCGCGTGGTCTTACGTATTTTTCAAGGCGCAGCGCGTAACCATGACTCTTTTCCGCAAGCGAAGAAACTGTTTTCCCATTGAGGGTAATGCGGTCTGCAAAGCGCGGAAGCGGCAGTGGTCGTGGCCAGACGATGCGAATGGCGAGCAGAATGATGGTGAAACCAAACGCAGTCGAAATTCCGGGAATCGGCATCGGAAACAAAAACGGCAGACACAGAAAAATAATCGTCAGCGGTGCGCCGTCCTCACCAAACATCTCGTCGATGTTCCGAAGTGTCAGCTTGGACTCCGGACTCACATTTTTAATGACCTCAAGACGCTTGGAAACCATAAAAACCCCGCTATTTAAGCGACATCAGTAACCCAAGCCCACAGGACAAGCAAACTTAAACACCGGCACAGGCTGACTTTGCGAGTTTTTTTCAAAAACGACACTCCGAACCCTCTCATTTGACGAAACCCTCGACATCAGCGAAAAAACCGCCACCATTGCGTTCAAAGGACAGACCCATGTTCCTAAACAAAAAGGCCGGCTTGGTATGGTTGAGTGCCTCGCTGCTCATCTGCATTTTTGCCTTTTGGGGGCTCGGCGCCCAGCCGCTTTATGAATGGGATGAAGCCCGCCACGGGCAAAATGCGCTCGAAATGCTGCGCAATGGCGACCTCATCAATTATTTTTACCGCGGCCAGCACGACACATGGAATGCCAAACCACCTTTGCTGATCTGGTCGGTGGTTGCCTCCTACAAATTGTTCGGACTCAGCGAATACGCCCTGCGTTTTCCGTCGGCCGTGGCGGCAATCATCACAGTCGGCGCAACAACGCTGCTGGCACGCAGACTTGCCGGCACTGCCGTGATGTGGCTGACGTTTGCAATTTTGCTCACCTCCAAAGGCATTTTTGGTTTCCACACAGGGCGCACGGGCGACATGGACGCGATGCTGATGGCATTCGGCATGAGCGCCGTTTTGTGTTGGCAAATCTTTCTCAGCGAGCGCAAAACTGCGTTTGCGATCTCCGCTGCAGTCTTTTGGGGGCTGGCCTTTTACAGCAAGGGCATGGCCGCACTCATGTTCGTGGCGGGAGCAGGACTGCTGACAATCTTTTCCAAGCCCAGAGTCAAATTCTCAATTCTGGCAGCCGCGGGAGCTGTGGCACTTCTTTTCCCCATCTCGTGGTTTCTGCTGGTCAAGCAATTCGGAATCGTCAGCCAGTCCTCCCTGCTGGAAGGAAAATCTGGAACAAGCCTTGATGTGATGATCTTTTATGATGTGTGGGAACGCCTCACTGGCAACATCGAAGGACACGGCAATTCATCTTCATACTCATTCGTTTTTAAACAATGGGATGTTTACTTCTCGCCGTGGACCTATCTCTTCTATGGGATTGTTCTTTTTGGCGCTTGGCAGCATTTACGAAAAAAACTGCCACTCAGCAGTGAGTCTGCTCTGCCCGAATTAACCCGCTGGGTCTTGGCTTACCTTGCGCCACTCATCGTTCTTCTCACGTTCGCGCGCAGCAAGCTGCCTTGGTACATAGCCCCCACAATTCCTTTCATGAGCATTCTGCTTGCGGCTCTGGTGCACGAGTTTCTTCTGCCACGCCGTTACGGACGCCACATTGCAGCACTCGTACTGATTGTCGCCGCCGGCAGGCACCTCAAGGACTATATCTTTGTGAGAAACATTCCCGAGCTGGAGCGAATCACCGATGTGTCCGAGCAAATCCGCATCAGCAGTTGCGTGGCCTCACGCAGCACGTTCAATCAGGCCGAAGTGCTCAAGCTCAGCTGGCTGAATCCAACCGTCAAAATTTTGGAAAACAGCAGCGAAAATGATTGTCCGGTGGTTTTGGATTAACATGAGGGTTAAAGCAAAATCGGAGTTTCAATGAATCAAAAAAGCAAATCTTCAGTGAAAGCCCCCAGCAGCGGTGCACAAGAGAAACTCATTCAAACCCTGAAAGCGAGATTTCTCGCCAACAAGGCACGGCACCCGCAGGTTGAATGGGCGACAGTCGAGTCGCGCATCAAAAAGAATCCGCAAGCGCTCGCCAGTCTGCATGCCATGGAGGAATCGGGGGGCGAACCAGATGTCGTGGCTGTGGATTCAAAATCTGGTGTGATTACATTTTTTGACTGCTCTGCAGAGAGCCCCGCAGGCAGACGCAGCCTTTGTTACGACGCCGCCGCATTAGCCTCACGCAAAGAGAACAAACCCAAGGGAAGCGCGCTCGAAATGGCGGAAAAAATGGGCGTCGAAATTCTCAGTGAAGAAGAATACAGGCATCTGCAATCGCTCGGACACCACGACGCCAAGACGTCCAGTTGGGTGAAAACACCGGCCGACATCCGTTCGCTCGGAGGCTCTCTTTTTTGTGACTACCGCTTCGGGCATGTGTTTACTTATCACAACGGCGCAGAATCTTATTACGCCGCACGCGGGTTTCGCGGATCTTTGAAAGTTTGAGCCTGAGTGGGGCCCAAACTTCACTCCGCACGGCCTATCACAGATAGTCCGTGTAACCCTTTTCATCGGCCGTGTAGAACGTGTCAGGGTTGGCGGGAGTGAGTTCAAGGTCAGCTTTGAGCTTTTCGACAAGATTCGGATTCGAAATAAACGCCCGACCGAAAGCAACCAGATCGCCCGCCTCGGCAGACAAGTCGGCCTCTGCACGTGCGCGGTCGTATCCACCTGAAAGAATCAGCGTCCCACGGAAATTCTTGCGGATGTTGGCCTTGAGCTCGTCGCTCAGCTTGGGCGCGCCCATCGAGCTATGGTCCACCAGATGAATGTAGGCGATGCGCAACGCACTCAACTCTTTAGCAAGATGAATATAGAGCTCATCCATATTAGCGTCGGGAGTCATGCCGTTGAAGACGCCATAAGGTGACAAGCGAATCCCCACCTTCGAATGACCAACAGCAGCAACCGCCGCCTTGACCACTTCCAACGCAAAATGCGCACGGTGCTTCACCGAGCCGCCCCATGCATCCTTGCGCTGGTTCGATGCCGTGTTGAGAAATTGATCAATCAAATATCCGTTGGCGCCATGCAGCTCGACGCCGTCAAAGCCGGACTCAACCGCCAGTTTGCAGGCGTGAGCATATTCACCAATCGCAATCTTGATGTCGTTTTCCGTCATCTCGCGCGGCACGGGATACTCCTGCGGACCTTGCGCGTCGGTCCACATCGTGCCGCTCAGGGCAATCGCCGAAGGCGCCAACAGGCGCGCACCTTCAGGCATATTGAGCGGATGACCCACGCGTCCACAATGCATGAGCTGAATAAAAATCCGGCTGCCGTGCTTATGAACGGCCTGAGTGGTCAGCTTCCAGCCCTCGACGTGCGAATGATTAAAAAGGCCGGGGATGCGCGCATAACCCAAACCATTGGGTGAGGGTGATGTGCCTTCGCTGATGATCAGACCAGCACACGAGCGCTGTTCGTAGTATTTCGCCATCAGCGCATTGGCCGTGTTGCCCAGCGCACGACAACGGGTGAGCGGGCTCATCACAACGCGGTTTTTCAGTTTCAAATTCGCCAACATGGTCGATTCAAAAAGAGTCGTCATCGATCGTCTCCTTGGTACATTGAGGTCAACAAGACCATTGCCGCGCGACGATATCCTTAAATTTTGAAAAGAACCATGTGCGACCAAACCAAATTCAGGAAGATTTGTTCGTGAGGTAGCCCAATGTTCTGATTCGCTCAGCGAGGAGACCACCCATGGACAACACGCCCAACCCTCAGCCCGAAGCCAAGCCATCTCTTTGGAGTGAGTTTCTAAATTTTGCTCTCAAGGGCAATGCCATAGACCTTGCCATTGCAGTTGTTTTGGGAGGCGCATTTGCAAAAATCACCACATCCATCGTCAACGATCTGGTCATGCCTCTGCTCAACCCACTCATCCCCAATGGCGATTGGCGGAATCTGGTGATCGGATCGGG
>JBDLRP010000013.1:0-127430 GCA_039799905.1 Pseudomonadota bacterium
ACGCATCCTCCTTATGAAATCCGTATCAATCACTTGAATGAATTTCTCACCAAGCTGGGTGGATTCCCTGCTGCAACGGCGGCAGGCTCCAGCCTTTTCGGCGAGATGCAACGGGAATGGAGCAAAAAATGAATCCATTGCAGCTCAGAAATTTTCTTTTTTCAATTGCTGCTGCGCTTATAGTTCTGGAGTCCTCTCCGGCATCCGCCGGTCCGTACAATTTTTCTGATGTTCTGGTCGGCGATCGGGCGATGGGAATGGGCGGTGCATTCGCAGGCGTCGCCGACGATGCATCGGCGCTCTATTATAACCCGGCAGGACTCGGATACGCGACTTCTCCGAGCCTGTCCGCCGCTGTGAATGCGTTTCAATACACGCGCAGGGAGTATGAAAAACTCTTCGCCGGTAAAGACTCTTTTGTCGAAGAAAGTCAGGACCTCATTCCTTCCTTCACTGGTGGCGTCATCGATCTTAACCGCCTCTCCGAAGGGCTGCGTGGTGCATTCAATCTGCAAAACCAAACTCAGCAATCCGGTAACCAAAACGACTTTATCCGCAGACCAGATTTAAATGTCGAGTTTCTGCACCGTGCACAAAAAAACCAACTGAGTGAGCTTGTCTACTGTGCTGGAGCCGGAAAGCGGATTTCACCAACGACAGCTGTAGGTGTCAGCTTTGGCGGAAGGCAACTGAGCTTTGATCAGATTCAGTATCAGGACGTCATCGAGAAGACCACGCTCGTCAACGTCAAGTTGAGCGATGCCGTTGCCGCAAACAAAACGCTGTTTTCGTCCCGATCTTTGAAAGAAAGGGGATCGGCAAATGCGCTTGCCATCGAGGCCGGGGCCGGCGTGATGTGGTCACCTAATTCGTGGCTGAGTGTCGGACTCTCTGGCCACACGGAGTATCTCGTCAAACAGGAAAAATTCCTTGAAAAGGACGATCTTCTAGTGTTTCATTATAACGACCTGTCGCTGCCTGCGGCCGGTGACTTTGAGGCACTGCCGGATGCACCGGCTGAAAATGTGCAGAAATCGATTGACACCTTTACCAACAAGACACTCTCGAGAACCACAAGCAACAGGCAATCCGGCGCGATAAATTTCGTAAACAAGCCAGCCAACAGCAAAATTTCCGGAGAAACAGGTTTTGGCCGCAGCCGTTTTCGCGCGGGTATTGCCGCATTTCCTTCACCTCAGTTGCTCTTCTCGTTGGATATAGCCGGCTACCACAGCCGTATCGAGTGGATTGGTGATTCTCAATCGACGACCCAGTACGTGCTGAATGTTCATCAAGGAACAGAGTATTTTTTCTCGCCGCGGTATTTTGTCAGACAGGGACTCTTCACCAACTTTGACGCGCGCCCCGACCAGCTCAGCCTGAGCACCTATATCGAGCGGACTGATTTTGTCGGAGCAAGCGTGTTCTTTGGCCTGCAGACTTTTGAGTCGCAATTCTCGCTGGGTGCCATTTATCAGCACGGTGTAGGTGACGCATTTAAAATTAGGGCAATAGCGACGCCCGTTCAGGAAAACAAGCTATTGTTGGCCTTCACCGCCGCGCACGGGCTTTAGTCAAATGACGGCTCATTTAATTCCGAGAGAATCCGAGATGGCCTTGACCCATTGGGCAAGCTGCATCGAAAGGGCCTGCCAATCTTGCGCAACCTGTTCGATTTCGCCGGCCTCGTGAGCGAGCGTCTGAACGGCACTTGCCTCGCCCACGTTGGGCCAATGCCCAGCAGCAAGCTCGTTGCGAATGGCAGCCATATGCAACAGCAACTCCGTCTTTCGTTCGGCGTCGATATTCGACTTGTCCACCGCTTCAATTAACTTCTCGAGCGAGGCAACCCAGCCGAGAATCTGCTTCTCTTCACCTTCGAGGCTCTCGAGCTTCCGGCTCGAAGTGTCTTGGTTGGACATCTGGTCGGTCTCCTAAGAATGCGGTGCCTCGGGGAACGGTTACCCTGAGGCGCTTGGGTCCAAGCTTATTTCTCGCTCAAAATCTCAGCGCCCGGAAGTCAGAAAGCTGCCCTGTGTGTCAGAAAGGTGGACTCTTTTTAAAAAATAACAAAAATGCATGTCATGAAGACAGCAATACGCGCCACAAAGCGACATTATTCTTTTATTTTTATCGCATTCCTGCAGTTCGCCGGCACAGCCCACGGCGACAGCGAGGTCTGCGTGAGTTACCGGGGCAACGGCCCAAAATTTCCCAGTTTGCTCGGACAAGCGGCAGCACTCCTGCAACAGGGCTACAAACCACGCGTGTCGGTGGGCGGATCCTCAGGCGCCAATGTTGCCGCGCTGGTTCAATCCCTCGTTGAAAACAACAGTCTCGCTGGCAGCCAACACGCCGCGGCGCATTCTGCATTCGTCCTGCGTGCGTCGCGCCAGCTCCTTGATTCCTTCGTTTTTCTTCCGAGCTTCGACCGACCCGCAGGATTCATCCGTGCTCTGCTCACCTATCTGCGCGAACAGCTCGAACAGGATAGGGTGGCGGGCCGACCGGAACTTTCGATTGCACACTCCGATCATACACTCGCTCAGACTCTGCTGTTCATCGACTTCTATCAAAATCAGGATTTTTCCGATGCGCTCACTGCTAGCAGCGAATCCACCGCGGCCGCGCAGCTTCTGGAGATTTTTGCATCCGCAACACACGCCCTTAGGGTCAGTCCCGAAGAATTCATGCACGCTTTGCTGCCCTCAGACGACTCTCACCACATGCAAGCCCAGGGCAAAAAAATCCGCGCCTATTTGAGCGGATATCTTTCGCTGGGAAATTCGCAAAATAGATTGTCGGCCGACGATGCAACGCCAGCCAAAGAATTCGTACCGTGGATGAAAAGACTCACTCCGCAACAGCGCGCGTGGGTGAGAAAGACGGTGTGGAATGTTCTGCGCAATTCTGCATTTTTTCCCGGCCCCGAGATGTCGCAAGAGAAAACACTCCTGTTGCCGTCGCCCATCGCGCTGCAAAAAGCACTCTCGCTGCACTCGTCTTTTTCATCAAACACAATTGAGATTCCCAACGGTTTTGTCGCGCATACGACAGCATTCCCACGCGGCTCGCTGCGGGTTGAAAATCTCCGCCAATTCTATTTTTCCGGAGGCCTTGCACGGACAGAATTGCGCGGTCAATGGGAGGCAGAGGGCGGACGGCTTCCGCTACTCTCAGTGCGCGAGAATGACGAACTGCGCCATGTTCTTGCCCCCGATAAAATCTGGATTGCCTCCGGTCACCACACAATATCGGAGGTATTGCGTTCAACCACCGCGGAACCGCTGCTGTTTGAGCGGCGAGATATCAGTCTGACCGAAGCAGACCTCAAAGAGCTCAACTCCGATGCCGACACACGCTGGGTAGCCAATGGCGGATGGCTCGACACGGCAAGCTATCCGTTGCTGCAAACACTCAATGCCTGCAAAAATTTGCCAATTGTCCTCATTACGCCGCGGGACGGAATAAACTCATTTCAAATGCAGGCGCTGCGAGGACTCTTGAACCTTCCCAAAGCACGCCGCGGAGAGCCGGATGCCCTGCGTGAATCAGGCTTTTACCTGAACCTCGAACGCTACCTCCGCACGCATGTACAAAATGACAATGACCGGATCATTTTGGATTTTGACTGGGACACCGCACTCAAATCGCGACCGCGAGGGCAAACAAGTCTGCGACAATTTTTGTTCGACGCCGCCTATCAGCACGCAACTTCAACACTGGGACAATGACGATGAAATCTTCAAAAACACCTCTTCTTTTTGTCCTGAGTCTTTTTTTAGCCACTGCTGCCGGCTGTGTCTCTGGCGGCGGACAAAAATCCGAAGGTGAACAGAGCAAACGCCTCTATTGGAAAGTTTATCCAAAATCAGACAACACTTTTTACATTCTTCCGCGTCCGGAACTGACAACCTCACTTCCAAGCGCTTCGGCCATGAATAATCTCAAGCCCGAACAGGCCGAAGAAATGGTCAGAAAGCTCAATTCGAATCTGCAATTCACAGTGAAGGTGAGCGACGAAGCGGGAACACGGATGGTGCGGGTGGCGCCCGAGCCGCTGATTGAAGATATTGTTGAAGTATGCAAAGGCAAAAACGTTCATCCGTTTCTGCAATCCCGTTGCAGCAAAGAACTCAATTGGGCTGCCAAAGGAATCCGACCCGACATCTATCTTCAACTCGACGACTGCCAAGCAGTTGTGTTGGCAAATGCGCTCAACAGGCTTTACGGAGCACCGGCCGGAAAGAACGACCGGTGTCCTGAGCTTGATCAGGTCGAAAAGTAACGCGCCTGTGGATGATAGACGACGAGTGCTGAAGTCGTCTGCTCCGGCACCATCTGAAAACTCTCCGACAACGTCACTCCGATACGCTCGGCTCCGAGCAGCTTGAGTAAAGGTGCGTTGAGTTCCATGTCCGGACACGCGGGGTAGCCAAACGAGTAGCGCGAACCCTGATAGCCCTGACTGAACAATGCCCGCTTATTCTTGGCATCGCGCTCATGAATGCCAAGGTCACGGCGGATGCGCGCATGCATGAGTTCGGCATAGGCTTCGGTCAATTCGGTCGACAGTCCGTGCAGGAAGAAATATTCCGAGAACTGGTTTTCCGCATATGCGGCATGCGCATTTTCACTCGCCACATGCCCCATGGTCACGAGCTGCACACCCAACACATCCGTCTGGCCGGTGGATTCATGTGCAAGGAAATCTGCAATGCACAATTGACGCCCGTTCTCCTGTCGCGGAAAGGTGAATCTCGCAATGATCTCACGACTCCCCCGCACATTGCCCTCGGCCATGCTGCTCGGATCATAAACGACAACCTCGTTGCCCGCGCGGCTGCACGCAGGAAAATATCCGTAAAGCGCGGCAGGTTTGAGTGTCTTTTCGCGGATCACCTTTTCACGCAGGCGTAAAAGTGTTGGATATGCGCGCTCGCGCAAAACCTTCTCGAATTCATCGTCGCTCATTTGCCCTTGTGCGAATCCCCAGCGGCTACGCAGCAAAGCAAAATCGTCGAGGTACTCGAACACGTCTGTCAATGAGTGCTCGGCTTTGCGCACACCCCAGAAGGGCGGCTGCGGAATGCCGACATCGCGTCTGACCCAGCTGCTCTGGCCGTTGGCATCGAGTGGAACCTTCTTATCGCCGCGCCTGATGACAACAATTTTGTCGGAAGACTCGGCGGATGCAGAAGCACGCTCAAGCGCTTCAGCGCGCGCAGCCAGCAATTGCCCGACTCCTCCCGAGCAAATCTTCTCCATCAGATGCAATCCTGAGAATGCATCCTCGGCATAAAAGACAGGTCCCGAATAAACTGCCTGACATTCACGCTCGACAAAATCACGGGTGAGCGCGGCACCGCCCAAAATCACCGGAATATTGAAGCCGTGTGCGGCCATATATTCGAGATTCTCTTTCATAATCACAGTCGACTTGACCAGCAGACCCGACAGACCGATGGCATCGGCACCTTGCGACCTGTAAGTTTCCACGATGCTCTCGATGGGCTGCTTGATGCCAAGATTAAGAACCTCGAAACCGTTGTTGGAGAGGATGATCTCAACAAGATTTTTACCGATGTCGTGCACGTCGCCCTTGACCGTCGCAAGAATGATGCGGCCTTTTTTGTAGCCTTCCTTCTTCTCGATGTAGGGCTCCAGAACCTTCACCGCAGCCTTCATGGCTTCCGCGCTTTCAAGAACGAACGGAAGCTGCATCTGGCCGGCACCGAATCTTTCTCCGACCGTCTTCATGCCGTCGAGCAGGATGTCATTGATGATCGACAGCGGCGGATGTGTCTGCAGGGCTTCGAGAGCATGCTGGGCGATTTGATTCTTGCGGCCATCGATGATGTCGTTCTTGAGTTTTTGCTCAATCGGCGAATCATCGTCATTGACGGACTGCTGCAATCTGGCATTGGGATCGGAAAACGCCGCAAGAATTTCTTTGAGCGGATCGGCGATTTCACTGCGCTCATTGAACAGCAGAGCTTCAAAAATCTTGCGGTGCTCGGGCGAAATACGCGCCACCGGCAGGATCTTGGACGCATTGAGAATCGCCATGGTCAGACCACGGTCGACAGCATGGTACAGCATCAGCGAATTGAGAATCTGCCGCGGCCACGCCTTGAGACCGAAGCTGACGTTGCTGAGCCCGAGAATGGTCTTCAGTCGCGGATAGCGACTGCGCAGAACATCGATGGCGCTAAGCGTTTCAACCGCTGAATTGCGCCACTCGGCCTCACCGCTTCCGAGGGTGAAGGTGAGCGGATCGATGATGAGGTCCTCATCCGCAAAGCCGTACTCCTCGACAACCAACTTGTAGAGCCGCTCCGCGATTTTGACTTTTTCCTCGCAGGTGCGTGCCATGCCGTTTTCATCGATTGTCAGAGCAACGACTGCCGCACCGTACTCACGGCAAAGATCGAGAATCCGCCGCGGCTTTTCCTCGCCGTCTTCAAAGTTGATGGAATTGACGATGCATTTCCCAGGAGCGAGCTGCAGGGCTGCTTCGATGACCGGAACCTCGGTGGAGTCGATCATCAGGGGAATGTTGACCTGCGTGACAAGCCGCTTGAGAAACTCGGTCATGTCGCGCTTTTCATCACGCGAAACATAGGCGACACACACGTCGAGAATGTGCGCACCCTCTTTGGCCTGCTCTTTGGCGATTTCAACCATGGTTTCAAAATCGTCGCGCGCAAGCGCATCGCGGAAAGCTTTGGAACCGTTCGCATTGGTGCGTTCGCCGACATAAAGCGGGCGCGGTTCGAGCGAAAGTGAAACCGAATTGTAAAGTGAACTGACGGATCGTTCGTAGCGGCCAGCGCGCTGCGGAGCGTTGAGTTGACCGCGCACATCGGCAAGCGCACGGATATGCTCAGGCGTGGTACCGCAACAGCCACCGAGAATATTCAAGCCAAAATCTTTGCCGATTCCGCGCAGGCGCTCGGCAAACTGCTGCGGGCCGAGCGGATAATATGTTTCGCCGTTGCGGTTTTCAGGCAGGCCGGCATTGGGCAGGCAGCTGACCTTCATCGGAGCCGCCTCACACAGGTAGGCCAGATGCGGTCGCATTTCATCGGGGCCGGTTGCACAGTTCATGCCGATGACATCAACACCGAGCATTTCAATTGCAGCGAGGGCAGCCTGAACGTCGGAGCCCACCAGCATGGTACCGGTGGTTTCAATCGTCATCTGCACCCAAATGGGCACGCGCTTTTGCATCGTCTTCATCGCGTTGCGTGCCGCGCGCACGGCGATTTTGATCTGTCCGAGGTCCTGCGCCGTTTCAATCAGGATCGCATCGGCTCCGCCGGCAATCAGACCACGCATTTGCTCGTAGTAACTGCGATACATGGTGGGATAATCCACCTGCAAAAGAGTCAGCAGCTTGGTGCCCGGCCCAACACTGCCGACAACCCACTTCTTCTCTGTGAAGCTCTCTGCAACCTGACGCGCTATTTTGACCGCCTGCACGTTCAAATCAAAAGCTCGGTGCTCCAGACCAAATTCAGCGAGAACGATCTCATTGCAGCCGAAGGTGTTGGTTTCAACGGCGTCGGCACCCGCGCGCAGATAATTTTCATGAATTTTTTGAATCCACTCTGGCCTGCGTTCGTTGAGGAGTTCAACGCAGCCATCGTATTGTGCGCCACCGTAATCTTCGATCGTCGGACCGTGCGCAAAAATCTGTGTCCCCATCGCACCGTCGAGCAAAATGACCCGATCCTGCAATGCGGTGCTCAATGACAGGTCTCTCATTTTCTAGCTTCCTATGTAATCGATTGTGACGTCACCCAGAATGCAGAACTGGCAACCCAGCCGCTCATCAGCGGCGGCGCCGAGCGACGACAAAAAATCCCGTTCCTCGGGTGTCGGCGGCGACAGCCGGCTTGCGCCGTCAACCACACGAACGCGACAGGTTCCGCATGTTCCGCTGCGGCATCCGAAGGTGACGTCGGCGCCCGCGGCATCCACCACTTCCGCAAGTTTGGCGCCATTGGGCACCTCAACTTCGAGATCTTCCAAAATGAAACAAACTTTCGCTCTCTGGCCAGCCATGTCAGCCGCTCCTTAAATCAATGCGAGTGCAAGTTCGACCTGTCCGAGCGGCGCCGAGATCTGCAATCCCTGCACACTCCGCTTGATCTCGGCAATCAGCTCGGCAGCGATTTGCAAACCTTCTTTGCGCTGATCTTCTGTCGTCTTGCAGGCGCGCATGCGTTCAAGCACCTGCGACGGCACGTAAACACCCGGAACCTCGTTGGCCATGAACTCTGCATTTCTCAGGCTCATCAGCGGCCAGATTCCGGCAATCACGGGGATGTTGAATTTCGACGAGAAATCGAGAAAGCGCATGAGACTTTGTGAATCAAACACAGGCTGAGTGATCGCCCACTGCGCGCCGGCCTCTACCTTATAGCGGAATCGCTCGAACTCTTTTTGCAGATCAGGCGCAACAGGATTGGCTCCGACACCAATCGAAAATCCGGTGGCCCGTCCAATCGAAGTGCCACCCAAATCGAATCCTGAATTCAGACGCGATGCCATGTTCACAAGACCGATTGCATCGATGTCAAATACAGCAGTAGCAGTCGGATAAGGGCCGAGCTTTGGCGGATCACCGGTCACGCAGAGAATATTTTTCAGACCAAGTCCGGCGGCGCCGATCAAATCGCTCTGAATGCCGAGAATGTTGCGGTCGCGGCACGCATAATGAAGAACGGTTTCGATGCCGACTTTTTGTTCTATCAAACAAGCAGCAGCCAGTGCCGACATGCGTGCGCTGGCACGCGGACCATCGGGAATGTTGATGGCGTCCACACCTGCACGCAGGCACTGCGCGGAGCGCTCAATCAGCTTGTCTGTATCGAGACCCTTGGGCGGCAGCAATTCAACTGAAATGACGAACTTTCCATTGGCAAGACCGCGGCTCCACTGCGAAGCGGGCGCGACCGGTGTCGGCGAATTGCTGGGCGAGGACCGCTGATCCGAAACCGCCACGGGACGGTTGTTTTCGCCACCGCGAAACGCGGCGCCCTGCCTGACGGCGCCGGCCATCGCGCGGATGTGCTGAGGCGTGGTGCCGCTGCATCCGCCGAGAATGCGGACATCCTGCAAAAGAGCCTGTCGCGCAAACTCACCCATATACTCCGGACTAGCCATATAGATGAGTCGTCCATCCACCTGCCTTGGCAAACCCGCGTTCGGTTTGAGAATCAGCGGCTTGTGAGTGGCGGATTTCAGGCGCTTGGCCAGTTCCAGAAGAGGCGCGGGGCCATTGCCGCCGTTGACGCCGACAACATCTGCACCCCACTCATCCAACTTGCGGACAAACCACTCAGGCTCTGTACCGTAGAGTGTTTGCCCGTCGTCGTTGGTCGACATCATGGCAACCACGGGATAGTCGCCCAGCGACTTGACCGCACGAATGGCCTGATGAATTTCATTGAGGTCCGCGAATCCCTCGAGAACGAACAAATCGACGCCGCCCTCCTGCAGAGGACGTGCCTGTTCAAGAAAAAACTCGCGCGCTTCGTCAAAAGACGTGGGGCCCCATGGCTCGATGCGCACTCCCAGCGGCCCGAGGCAACCGGCCACCCAAACGGTATCGCCGGCAATTTCGCGGGCAAGTTGTGCGCCGCGCAGGTTGATCGCGTTCAGCGAAGAATCAAGACCGTAATTGCGCAACTTGATGCGGTTGGCGCCCCACGTGTTTGTGGTGACAACCTGCGCACCGGCCTGAATGTACTGCCGATGTATGTTCGAAATAAGGTCGGGCTGCGACAGGTTCACTTCATCAAACGAACGGCTGATGAAAACTCCCTTTTCGTAAAGCTGGGTGGCGACGCCGCCGTCAAAGAGAAATGCCTGATTGCCCTGATTGAGCAGGGACAAAAAACGTGAAATGCGCTCACGGGGAAAGGCTCGCGTGCCTTCCCCGCCAAGAGGTTGGTTTGTCATAAGGTGCTCCGGGTTCTGCTGTTTGGAACCTACCATTGGGCCAGCCAGCTCGATCGAGCTTTCACGAAACATGCCGCTTAGGCAAGAGATGCCGAAGAATTTATAGGGTTTGCACCGGCCATAACGGGCAGCCGTGGATCGTCAGCAGACCAACGAATTATTTTTGACCTTCAGCGATGGACCCCACCGCCGTGCTTCGCAATAATGGTGAGGGTCTGCTCAGTCGAAAAATCTCACATTCCTGCACATTTATGGAGCAGGATATGGGGCGGTGAATGAAAGTCTTTTACGATCCGGTTCAAAAAACTCATGTGCTCTCGCACGAGATCATCGCCGGAAAACGTTTCCGTCACCATGAACGGCGCGCCCGCATCGACATCATCCGACGCCACCTGAGGGCGTACGGAAAGTTCGAATTTATTGTTCCAGAACCAATTCCGATGGAGGCACTGCTTGCCGTCCACGACGAAGCTTATGTGCGCTTTCTTGAAAGCTCGCAGATGCTCTCCAAGGACGAGGTGATTTGGCCTTACGTCTTTCCTTGCGACCGGCGTGTGCCGGTCTATGAACCGGTGACAGTTTTCACGGCTGGATACTATTGCTTTGACGTCGGCACTCCCATCATGAGCGACACTTGGCAGGCTGCCATCGCAGCAGCATCTGGAGCCTACGCGGCCGCACAGCACCTCAAAAAAACAGGCGAAACAACATACGCACTGGCGCGGCCGCCGGGGCATCATGCGGCAGCAGCCTTGTTCGGCGGATATTGCTATTTAAACAACGCGGCGATCGCGGCCAGATACCTGTCCCAATACGGCAAAGTTCTGCTTATCGACTTTGATTATCACCACGGCAATGGAACACAGTCGATTTTCTACGACTCGTCCGACGTTTTTTATCTGAGCACGCATGGAAATCCCGCAATCGAATATCCTTACTTCACGGGTTACGAACACGAAATCGGCATCGATGACGGAGTGGGTTACAACCTCAACTGCCCGCTGGAGCCACACTGCGGTCCCGAAGAATATTTCAATACTTTTCATGCTGCGCTTGAAAAAGCTTTGAAAAAAAGTGACCCGCAGTTTGTCGTGTGTTCGTGCGGCTTTGACGTCGCCGACAAGGATCCACTCGGACACTTCGGACTCCAGCCAGAGCACTTTCATTCCCTGGGAGAGACCATTCGCTCGCTGAAAAAGCCGACCGTTCTCGTGCAAGAAGGCGGTTATCTGGTCGAGCGACTTGGACTCAACGTTGAGGCATTCCTCACTGCCTTCCTCTGAACAGCATCAGATCCTGTGCAGAAAAATACTCACCACAGCCTTGTATCCGATGTCCGCCTCAAGTTCGCGGCGGATGGCAATTCGCAATTCTTCGCCGAGCGTTTCTTCTGTCCAGTGTGACTTTCGCTGCGAGCGGGAAATGTCGCGGAAGGACGACTTTACAACCTCGAGAACCCGATCTGATTTAACGTAAACGCCACGCACCTGCAATTTGGGCTCGCTCAGCAAACGTGTCAGGCTTGCATCGGCAAGCAAGGACACCTCGATGATCCCGTTGCGGGCCAGCATGACGCGGTTGCGCAAGACATCGCTCGATCCGGGCACAACACGCTCACTGCCGACAAAATCACGCCCCGAGTCCCAGCGGTCTGTGACTCCCAAGGGTTCAGGCGCAATCGTCAGCACATCGCCGTTTTCCACCAGATGGCAATTTTCAGCTAAGACTCCGGCCGACTGTGCCACACTCAGGTGCTGGACAAGATTTCGATACTCGCCATGCAACGGCATGAACATCTTCGGCTTCACAAGCGCAATGCAATCGCGCAGATCCTCAACGTAACCATGACCGCTGACGTGAACGTCGGCGTCCTTGCCCGTGAGCACGCGGCAACCCAAACGCCAGAACTGATTTATCAGAACGTTGATTGACTTTTCATTTCCCGGAATCGCCCGTGCAGACAAAATCACCAGATCATCGCCATTGAGTCGGATGTTCTCCATGCTGCCGAAGGCAAGGCGGTTGGCTCCCGAAAACATTTCGCCCTGCGTACCTGTACAAATGATACACAGCTCACTCGCAGGGATCAGTTTCAGCTCATCACTGGACACAACAAAATTGTCATCGACATCACCGATGATTCCAAGCCGCCTTGAGATCTCGTAGTTGCGCAGCAACGACCTGCCGACGAGAAGTACCTTGCGGCCACTTGCTTTTGCAGCATCAAAAATACTTTTCACGCGCCATATATTGCTGGCAAAAGTTGCCACAACAACCCGTCCGCGGACTCCCTTGAAGAGATCAAGCAGACTGTCGGCAATCTGCTTCTCCTCGCGATCGCGACCTTTCACAAAAACGTTTGTCGAGTCTGATGTCATGAGCAATGTTTGTCGGCCTGCCGTAATGCGCGCCAGATTGTCGAGCGTGACAGAGCCTTCGGGCGCCGAACGATCGACCCGATAGTCGCCGGTGTGCAGCAGATTTCCGTATCGCGTCTCAAAATAGAGTCCGCACGCGTCGGGTATACTGTGATTGACGGGAAAAGGAGTGACTGCGGCGTGCCGAAAAGTTGTCTTCTGCCAGACCTGCCAGATGTTCAACTCTGGCTCCGGAAGCGACAGACCGCGGAATTTCTCGCGGATCAACTCCGCAGTGAATTCGGTTGTATAAACAGGTGCTGGAAATTCAGAATACACAAAGGGAAGCGCACCGATGTGATCTTCATGGCCGTGCGTGATGAGCCACGCGGCCGGCTTGATGCCGCGCTCGCGGACAGCCTGCAGAGATGGAAAAATCAGATCCATCCCCGGCAGGTTTTCGTCAGCAAAAAGCGTTCCGCAATCAACAAAAAACCATGAATCATCAACACGCCACAAAGTGAGATTCATTCCAATCTCACCGCACCCCCCAAGGGGAATGACTTGAAACGACTTAGTCATGCATCGCCTTTATCGCGAGATCCTTTCAAGGGTGTCGAGATTCTCCCGCACCACAAAACGGAAAGGAAATGAAATTGTGATAGCCCCGTTGACGGGCTTCGGGAAAGTCCATGCCTTAATTTTCTTTTCCAGGCAGCCAATGAACGCGGGATCTTTGATCGTGGTGTTTTCGACCTTCGAACGGCTCAGTCTACCATTTTCCGCAATCGTCCATTTCCAGAGTATAGAACCGCCCAAACGAGGATTGCGGTTGAGCGCAACATCGTAACAGCGCTTGACCTCGGGACTCCGGCTGCGGACAAAAGATTCGACATCTCCCATGCTGATCTTTGCCGGAAGCTTGGGTACTGGCGGAGGAGGAAGCTTTCCCAATGACAGTTTCGCGTTCTTAAAAAGCTGCTCTTCATTGCCGTCTGTGCTGGTCACGGAAGGCATCGTCAGCACGCTAGCTACAGTGAGTGAATCACCCGACCAAACCAGCGGTTGCTCTTCGCCAGTCACTGAAGTTAGCTCTGAAGCGACAGAAAACTTTTGTCTTTTTCTTGCCAGTGCAGCAAAACTTTCGGCCAATTGATAATTGAGTTTTTCATCGGAAAAAGCCTTCTCCGCGAGCCTGAAAAACAGTCCGGGCTCCTTCGGGGGATCAAAAATTTCTGGAATTTCTGCCGACTCTGCAGCGAAATGACCCTTCATGTATTCATGTTCAGTTTGAATCATCGACAGCGCTGCAGCGTGTGTCTTGTCGAGCCGCTCAAGCCGCGCACGGACACGTTCGGCGATCGAACCACGCTCGCCGCCGGAAACAGCAACACGGAAGGGCGTGTAAGCCTTTTGGCCGGTCATGAATGTTCCCGGAGCAGCGGCATCGCGACGGCCCACAACCGCCTTCCAACTGTCATCAAGTGTTGACTGCCAACCACGCCTGCGTGCAACAATATCCTCGGGAACCGAAAAACCCCGTAATACGGGAATCGGCGAATCGTAACTCCCACCGAGCTCTTCGGCCTGCCACTTTGTTCGCAAATCCTCGACCCAGCGCACGGCCTGCTTGCTGATCGCCTTGGCGTCGAATTCTCCAGCATAGGCCCACGGCAGAATCTGGAAGTGATCCGGATGAATAATTTCGGCCGAGAGAAACGGCGACAATTCGCTGATTCCGCCAAATGAGCCTATCGGTGATTTATTCAACCAAATCACTGCAGGAATTGTGATACACGCGGTGGAAATGAGACCCAGAAAAAATCCGGCCTTTTCGAAGGCGGTCTGTCCGTGCGGCAGTGCAAACGGAGCCTTCGGTGCGCCCTTGATCTTCGCAGCCGCCACCGGTGCTTTTGCTTTGGCCACGCGAAAGACGATGGTGTATCCGGATACTTCCAAAGCTCCACGGCTTCCATCGGGAATGGCAACTTCGAGTGGTTCGAGTACGGTCGCCAGCTCCTTGAGCGCGCCGCGCGGAGCGATGAAGTCGCGCACCGATCCGAACCGCTGGCCGTCGGAAACAAAGCCATCTAAGCGCGGATCGAGAAGCACTTTGGCGCCCCATTTGGTCACTTCAAAGAGACGCATGTCAGTGGGAAAGGGAGCAAAAGGGACAGACAGCTCCGCCTGCGCGGATTTGCCGACCCGTACAACACGCGAAGGGCCGAGCGGAAACTCGCCCTCACATTGCATTGCCGGTCCTTGATAAACCTGTACGGAAAGAATCGTGGCAGGGCCGCGTTTCTTTTCGGGACGAACCGCCATCAGTGCGCCCCCTGTTTTTGCTCGGCTCGAACATCAACCGCATAGCGGATGGTGTCGAAGCCACTTTTTACCAAAAGATCTGCGAGTGGCTTAATGGAATTGAGAGGTATTTTTTCGTCAACCCACAGGTCGGCGACACCGAGCCCAGCAGTCATCTTCTTTTTCAGCAGTGCAGTAAGCTCGATGTCTTTGACACGATCTGCCACTAGTTTGTCGAGCAGGGGCAACTGCTCGGGCAGGCGAACCGAATGGCCGCTGTCAAAGATCACCCGCAGTGTGGAGTCATTCCTTTCAGCACGCACCGCAAGAGTCAGACTGCTGGGCGACTGTCCTTTCACCTGCAGGACATCGGTGTTCACCCTGTGGAGCGGCAGATGCATGCTCTCAATCAGAAAAAATTCCCCACGCACCTTCAGAGTCAGTATAAAGATGAACCAAGTCAGAAAGGCACAAAATCCGTAGGCAAGGAGAATGGCGTGTGTAGGCCTTCCCGTGTGCCGTTTGACACTCGGATGACCGATTTTCCAAACACCAAACTGTCGTGTGCCCTCGGTGAACATTTGCGCCTCTTCACAAAGGATTAACTAAATCTACCCGCACCAGTGCCGGACGAACTTCCTCACGGAAAACACTTTGGTTGAGACCTTCCATCAATCCAGCCAGTTCAGCCATTTCAGAGAAAGTAATCTTGGACGACTTGCGCGCGGATTCGCCAACGGCAATCACACGAACAGGGGCCTTCACATGCACACGCAGCCAATTCTCAAGCTCAACACGCACAGAGGTCAGACCGCTGGGCGCGGGATTCTTCAAAAGCAGCTGCGACCCGCCCTGCGGAGCAATCACATCGGCGATTCGCCCGACGACAAGTCCTTCGGTACCCCAGAAGAACGTCAGAGTGTCACGCCCCAACTGCCTTGCGGACGCCTCGTCACTGCGCGGCAGACTCGGATATTTGAACTCCAAAAATCCGGCGCTCTGCGGATACATCATCAAAATCTGTGAACCTGTCAGAGCAGCGCCGACTGCCGTCATTACGGCAAGAATTCCGGCCCACGCTCCCCAAGCGAGATCAAATGATCTCTTCTTCGTCTGGAACGGGATCCGAGCGCTCCGCGCTTGCAACATCCTGATAGCCTCCCTTAGCTCCGTCAGCAGAATCTTCACCTGCAGCCGCTGATGCCTGCGGCCCTTCTCCAACAACCGCCTGCGCGGCAGCCACAGGCTGCGCAAAGACGGGCTGCATCTCTGGAGCGAGGAGATTCAAAATCACCGTCAGGCTGTGCTCGATCTCTCCCTCAAGGCGACTCGCCATCGCATCGAGAACTCCATAAGGAATCATCAGAAATACGGAAGCCCCAAGGCCCAACGCGATTGGCGTCAGCGCCTGGCTCAAACCGCGGCTGAATGCAAAACTTTTGAGTCCCAACTCCAGGCCGTCGACCATCTGGAAACTCTGCCAAACCCCGTTGACAGCAGCGAGCGCGCCGAGCAGCACTGCAACTGCGGCAAGGTTGGGAAGCTGTGAAATGCGTCTGCGGATCCGTGGCATAAACGCCAGCGTTTCCTCCGAAACCACCATCCGCACGCGAAAGTTTTCAGTTTCGTATGCCTCGATTGCCTTGGCGGCAATCAGCGGAAGGCCGGTGTTGCCTGAAGCCGCGCAATACTGACGCGCACGATCCAAATCTCCCGCCGACAGCATCCGGCGCAAAGTCGAATTGAACTTTCCAAAATTCAGGCGGTAGGTCAGCTGCAAAACAATAAAGCGTTCAAAAACGATGACCCAGCCAACGGCAAAGATTGCGAGTATGATGTAGGGAACCGGCTGCCGCGCTCGGAAGAGTTCAAACATTTCTTGAATCATTGCCCATCTCCGGATTGAACTTTTTCAACTTTTTTTGAATCAGCTGCATTTCCGCTGCGTTTATCGGAAGGAGGAGTCAAAAACAGGTCGGCGTTTCCAAGAATTGAAATCAATTCGTCACGCGACGTGCGGCGCGGCTTGACGGTAAAAATCTCGTAAGATGAATTGACCGCCACCGGAACTTCAGAGAGCAACGGAACGGACTGATCTCCCCGGATCAGCAACGGCTCTGCAGCAGCGGCCTGCCCAATGCACAGCAGCGTGCAAGCCATCACGGCTCCGTGGCGAAATATATTTTCTGCAATATTTCTCATATTCATATCCTGCCCTCTTCAAGGTAACAGGACTGAACATCTGCAATTACTGCACTATTTACCTATTCTTGCTGTTCAAGTTGGAGAAAGTCGAAATCCGCTGTGAAACCGCGGCGGGTGCTGTCAACACAAACCCGGTGGGCACAAATTTCCGCAATGTCGGTAAATTGAAAAGCACCGCCAGCGCGCACACTCTCGCGGTTTTGCACCAAATCCACAGTGCGTGTGTGACCATCTGCGCGCGACTGTTCGAGCGCGGCAATCAGAAACGAACCCGACCCGGCATAGAAATCCAAACACCGCTGTGGCCGGGAGGTGTCCGTGCACGGGACCATTGCGAGCAACTGACTCAACAACCCGACAGGCTTGGGAAAATCAAATACGCGCTCGCCAAATATGCTCTGGAGCTCCTCCTGAGCATCCTCATTCGTCGGCCAGTTGGTCCCGTCGTCTTCGGCATGCCGTCTTTTTCGCTCGCTCGGCAAGACCCTTCGGCGAAGACCAAAATGCTTGGTAATGAAGCCTGTCTCCGCCCATAAATCCTGTTGAATTCGGAACGGGCCGCGAACGCGCGCGGCGGACTTTGTTTGCCCGCCGGCCACACTCAGTTCATCAAGCAACTGAAATGCGAGCGAACGATTTTTGTATTCACCTGCGGGATATCTGCCGTCGGCACAGAAGGCCTGAAACCCCTCCGGAATTATACGCTCGACAATTTTGTTGGACGCATTGAGCACGGGGCGCGTTGATTCTTCGGTGTCGCCGCCAAGCAAGCGCGGACAGCTCTTGGCGTCACGGGCGAAAACAACCACGTACTCAAACAAGGCGCTCATGTGCCTGTCAAGAAAACTCGGCTTCCGCTTGCGCCGCCATTTGATGGTGCCGATGTGATTGGCGTGCCCGAATATCTCACGTAAAATCGTGAGCAGATGACAGGCTTCGTGGTCGTCAATGCTAACGAACAGAACACCGCTTTCACATAGAAGCTCACGCGCAAGAAGCAAGCGCGGATAGATTTCGGTCAGCCATGCGGCGGACGCTCCGCCATCCGAACTTTTACCCTGCTTTTTGTCGTTGTAGGTGAGCGTGCTGCCGGTGTTGTAGGGCGGGTCGATATAAATGACGTCGTACCGCGCTCCGGACGAGCGCAGACATTTCAGAACCGGAAGATTGTCTCCAGCTATAACCCGATGGACAGAATCCCCGATCAAGGGGCGGCATTCTGCCGTCAGCCTGCACTGCGGGCTCCACGAAACCAATCGGGTCTCATTGAGCTCGTCCACAGCGCGCCTGCCAGCTGCTGATTTACCTGGCCACGTCAATTCCAGCACGGGCGAATCTCATTCCTCGTCGTCGAACTCTGCGTCGGTTTCAACTTCATCCCAGTTAAAGCCGTTCGCTGCGATGACAATCTCGTAATAAACGTTGTTTCTCTTGACCAAGTCACCAGTGAAAAAACACTCCTGACCGTCGACAGTCAGAACATTCGGGACTTCTTCATCTTCGTTGTCGACGTCGTAGCCGGCTTCGCGATAAATCGATACAACAGCCTCGACATCAACGAGGTAATACTGGCCGTTTCCAAATGCTCTTTCAGCTATTGATGCGGGTGCCGTCATGTTCAATTTCCTTACTTTGGGGCGAAGTGATTCGCCAAGCTGGCTTAGCCCAGAACCTACCAGCGGACAAGGTCAGCAGAGTGCTGCAGAGCGTAAACGGCATTTGCGCGCGAACTTCCGTGAATCACGGGGAAAACTCAGGCAACACGCACTGCGCGAGGGGGCCGGCTGGGGCAGCATTCAACTCCAACGCACCCTCGATTTTCTCGCTGACCGGCGAATCACCTCAAAAACGTCCGCGCGAACCATCGCCAGTTATTGGCCGATTGACTCGGAACTGTGCCTGTTGCCCGGCGTCGCGAACAGGAACGCAACTCAAAACAAAAGTGCCGGCCAACCTGTCGCATACGAAGGAACGATTTCCTGGCAACTTCCTCTGACGCTTCCCAGTAAGGAGCTTTCTTGGTTTGAGCTCTCGCCGGAGGTCGAAACCTGGCCGCGCGACAGAAACGGACTACCGCTGACTCCTGCAGATGTGAGCACCGGCCGATTTGCAGAGCACCAACCCGCACCCTGGATTGTCTTGGTTCCCTGTTTGGCCGTCGATCGCGATGGTTATCGGCTTGGCTACGGCGGAGGATATTACGATCGTTTTCTTGAGAAACATGCGGCAAACTGTCTGACGATAGCCTGCGTGCCCGATGAACTTCTCCTCGAGGCTGGAAAAATTCCCGTCGAGAGTCACGACCGTCCGGTCGACCTTATTGTGAGTGAGCGCAGACTTTTCGAGCCACGCCGCGAGCAGTTGCTTGAAAAAATAAATTTATTCAACTGCTGAAAAGCGCGCGCGGATATATTTTTCCGTCTTCAAAATGCCCAACCACAACTTCTGTGGCCAACGTCAGCCCGTAAACAAGACACAGGTCCTGTCGGCTGATTTGCGAAAAGGATGCCGACATCTCTCCGCTCCTCAGACCCGCTGCTATCTGCAGGACGACTCCGGAGGCTTCGGTATAACGACGAAAATACCTCAAAAAAGCATCCAATTCTTGACTATTTTCGGCAAAAAAAGAATGCGCCACGCCGCGAAAGTCGACACCCTTGCCAACAAATACACCTGCCGCAATTTGCCTCTGTGAGTCTTCAATCCAACTGACGCACATCTCCGGAATTTCAAGAACCTGACAAAACTTTGCGAAAGAAGATGAGCTTTCGCCGCGTAACCGGCCACGCTCAAATGCACGCCAAAGGCGGACTTTTTCGTCTTCGCCAAGCACCGTCGTCAGCAGCGGCTGACGAAAAATGTGCTGACCGTCAGGCTGTGGATCCACGACGGAAAAGGAAGAGAGAATTTCGGTTCCGGCCCGCCTGAAGCCGAGCGATTCATAAAATTCCGGCTGATCGGAGAACAGATAAAGAAAGTCGTGAGACTCTTCAGCGCGAAGCTGTGAAATCACTTCAGTCAAAAGCCGTCGGCCAAAGCCGCGGCGCTGAAATTTCGGATCAACGGCGACGCTGCCTATGCAACCCCCGCGTAGATATTGAGGCTCACTCCAAATCTCGGTGTCTACTGCACAGCAGGCGATAATGTTTTCGTTCGGGTCGAACGCTGCAAATTTTCTTGCAGCTGACGAAGGCGAAAAAATATGCGGGAAACTCGCTGTATAATCAGTTACGGCAAATGCCGTACGCAGCAACTCCGACAATCGGCCCGAAAAATCAGGCTGAGCAATTTGCCTCACGGCAATTTCAGCCTCGCGGGTCATCGCGCGGAAACCGCCAGACGCTCGCCCATCTTGACCAGAGTCTCATGACCCCGCTGTGAATTTGCAACAAGGTCATCATCAAACTTTATGGTGTCTTTTTCAAAGAACAGCACGCAGGTGCTGCCGCCGAACTTGAAATAACCTTTCTCGTCGCCGCGCTGCACCTGTGTTCCGGCACGATACGTCTGCACAATCGAGCCTACAAAAAGTGCGCCTATCTCCATCATCAGCACGGTTCCAATTTCATTGTTGCGCAACTCGCAGATGGTCCGCTTGTTCAGGCAATAAACCGGAAGTCCCTGCTCAAGTGCATAGGGACTCACACTGTGCAGCAGCCCTGGAACCGTTTTGGTGATACCGACTTTTCCGCCGACGGGAAAATGAAAACGGTGGTAGTCGGATGGACAGAGGCGCAGAACCGCGCATGCGCCATCGCGAAATTTATCCGCAAGATCCTGGTTTTTATTGAACAGCTCAAAAAGCTTTATCGGTGCCCATTTCACATACGACAGTGTCTGATCGTCGATCTTGGGAAAGACCAGCAAACGGCCGTCACCAGGCGATGCTACGTCTTTTTCCGACGGAGTCACCGGCCGCGCACCCGACTTCAATTTGCGAGCAAAGAAATCGTTGAAGCTTACATACTCAACCAAATCCTTGCTGCATTCGCCGACGTCAATTCCAAGAGCCTGCACAAAATCCTCAATCTTGTGCTTGCTCGCGGCGGAGTCATTGTAGGCGCCGTAAACATTGCTCAAAAGGCGGTTGGTCAGCACGCGGCTGGTCACAGCAAGACCCATCGGGTGACCGTAGAACACCTTCATCACATCATCGCCATAAACCTTCTCATGAAAAACTTCTCCGCTTTTCCGGTCGACGACCTCAATGCGCTTCGATTCAACACCCAAAATTTTAGAGAGCGCAAACTCCCGTCCACCAAAAAGCGCCAAAGTTCATCCCTCCTGCGGAGTCACAGTAAATTCGCGCTGCACGATACGTCCACCATCAAGTCCGCTGCCGGGCCCGAGGAGGATCAGCTGATCGGCAAATTCTTGAAATGCCTTGTGGTGTTCAACCACCACAAATGTATGCCCTTGTTGTGTCAGGCTGCGCAATGTTTTGAGCAGTTGTCCGACGTCTTTTTCCGAAAGACCACGGGTCGGCTCGTCGAGAATGCAAAAAAGCTGCTTTGACCCTTTGGTGAGCGCAGAGCAGAGCCTCAGCCGCTGTGCCTCGCCACCAGACATAAAGGTCGTCGGCACCCCGAGCGGCAAGTGCCCCAAGCCAAGCCGCACCGCTACTGAAAGTGGCTTGGCAAACGCACTCTCCTGTGCAAGCTCAACCGAACAATCATCGAGGCTTGTTTCCAGCCATTCACGGATGTTGCGGCCGCGCCAGCGCACGGCCAGAACTTCCTTGCGGTAGCGGCCGCCAAGACATTCGGGACACTGCTTGTCGACTTCGCCCAGAAAAAACAAATCTTCGCGGATAAAGCCCTTGCCACCACATTCTTCACACGCGCCGGCGCCATTGAAAGAAAAATCACTGGCCATCAGATCGAGATTCTTTGCCTCGGGAGTTTGCGCAAACTGCTTGCGCAGACCGTCCATCAACCCCAATACTGTCGCCGGAACACTGGTGATGGTTCGGTGCATCGCCTTTTGCTCTACACTGACAACATCACAGTCGTCGAAGAAATTTTTGGGCAGCGTCAGGCGATTCCAAAGCCCTCGTCCCTCATCCGGATCAAGGCGATTGTTTTCAGCCTGCCCCGTATCCATGAGCCAATCGAGCGCCGCCTCGAGTCCGCAATGAATCAGAGTCGACTTTCCTGCCCCGCTTGGACCGCCAATCACAGTGAGCCTGCCCAGCGGAATTTCAAGTCTGACGTCCTTGCAGTTGTGCATCGAGAAACCATCCAAGACCGCAGCATTGCGCACACCAGGCAATGCCTCTGCCAGGGGAATCTTTTTTCTGCGAACAGGCTTCAAGCCGAGCGCTTTGATATCCAAAAACACCGACTCGGGCTCAGTGCCTGCGGGCGGTAAAAGCTCTCCGCCGCGACTGCCGCCGCCTGGCCCCAATTCATACCAAACATCGGCATTGCGGATGAGTTCAGGATCATGTTCGACCATCAAAACCGTGTTCCCCAGGTCGCGTAATTCCTTTAGGCAAGCCACAAGTTGGGGAATTTCGGCACGTCCAAGACCGACGCTGGGTTCGTCGAGAACATAGAGGGCGTCTGTCAGTCCGTTGCCAATGACGCGCGTCAGCAACACCCGCTGATATTCACCGCCGCTCAACGTCTTACAGCGGCGGGATAACGTGCTGGAGCCCAAGCCGAGGCGGATGAGCAAATCAATCTTGCGCGAAAGCTCCTGCCAGATGTCTCTGAGTCCGGTGAGTCTGTGTGAAAGTTTTGCTGACCCCTCAACCGCCCTCATCCACATCTGAACAGAACTGATTTCACCGTGCATAAGAGAGCTGTATGAGACACCCTGACAGTGTGCCTGACGTCCAGCGCCCGCGAGGCGGGTGCCGGAACAATCAGAACACGTCACGTATCGACGGTATTTTGCGAGCAGAATACGCGACTGCTGTTTGTAGCGTTCAGCCTCAAGCGCAGCAAAGAATTCTTCGATGCATACAAATTGTGATTTGCGGCGGGAGCGCGTGCCGTCGGCATTGTCCTGCGGCAATCCAGACCATATGATCTTGCGTTGATCTGCAGACAGTTTGGACCAAGGCACCGTGACAGGAATCGACAGTGAGCGACAGGCGCGGATGAGTTCATCGTTCATCCAGCCGTATACTTCGCTCGACCAAGGCTTGATGGCTTTATCCTGAAGACTCAGCCGCGGATCGGGAATGATCTTTGCCTCATCGAGCACAGGAACATTGCCAAGCCCCCGGCACGTACGGCAACCACCCAGCACACTTTGCCAATCGAGGTCGCCGGATTGAATCAACTGGGTTGTATCGTTGCACGAGTGACAAAACGGCTGAACGCGAAAAACATGATTTTCGGTTACCTTTTCGCTGTCGGCATGAAAATCGAGCAGCTGCAGGTTGGAAAAGCGGTTGGAAAAGCGCACCTGACTCCATACGGCATCAGTGCGATTGCGCAGTTCATCCTGCGCAATATCGGAGGACATTCTGTCGAGCACCACCAACACATCGGAGGGGCACGCGGCAACACGTTTTTTATCGGATTTCAATTCATCGATTTCAGCAACAACACCATCAACGATAATTTTCGTGATGCCCTCAAGCACAAAGCTCTCGAGTGTTTGCCGTCTCTCCTTGGGATCATCCGGCAGACGGAAGGGAATCGCCAAAATCTTATAAACTTCGCCCGCAGAATCGCGCGAAAAATCCTCATTGAGCCGCTGCACTAATTCGGCAACCGAGTGAGTTTCGGCTGGAGAACCACAGCGAGAGCAGCTGTCATCCATCAAAGTGACAAAAGAAATGCGCAGCGGATCGAAAATATCTGCGCTTGTCCCGACAACCGAACGCGGATCTCCGGTGCGGTTTGTCTGCTTGAGGGCAACGGCCGCTGGTATGTTGTCTATTTGGTCGAATTCTCCGGCCGGCAGGCCTTGCAAAAACTGCCGCTCGTAGGTTCCGAGAGTTTCGAGAAATCTTCGCTGTGCTTCTGCATAAATCGTATCAAAAACAAGCGAGCTTTTGCCACTGCCCGACACCCCTGTAACGGCGACCCACTTGCCCAGCGGAATGTCGAGACGCAAATTTTTAAGATTGTGAGTTCGCACGCCCTCGCAAGAAATGACGGCCTGCGTCGAACTCTTTTTTGTATCCGCTTCACTGTGTTTGGGCATGCCGGTTCAGTTCCTGCTGAGCAAATTCGGGCGGAGAGTATCCGCGGACATCCAGAAAATGAGTGATCCACGGATCGTGCAAATCATGCAACTCTTTCCATGTACCTTTTGCAATCAGCCGACCGTCGTGGAGAATTGCGACCCGCCGTGCAAATGTGAAGGCAACCTCAACACTCGAAGTGACGCAGAGTAAACTACTGCCCACTTCTGCAGCAAGCTTGTGAATCATATCAATAACCACAGCCGAGGTCACAGGATCCAGACCCGCTGTCGGCTCATCGAGCAACGCCAGGTCGGGCGAGGTCGACAATGCCCTGACAATGCCGACGCGACGGCGCATTCCACCCGACAACTCACTTGGAAGCTTGCGGGCGGCTGTTGGTAAATTCACACTCGCCAGCATGCGATGCACCTTTTCCTCCATGTCGTAGGCGGGCAGTTCGGTCATATTCTCCATCGCAAAGAGAATGTTTTCGCGCACAGTCATGAAGTCAAAAAGTGCGCCGAGCTGAAAAGCCATTCCGACGCGCGTGAGCAATTGGTTCTTTTCCTGCCGACCAAGCAAATTGATATTTTGCCCAAATAAATTCACCGTCCCTCGTTCGGGCGCGATCAGGCCGAGCATGCCTTTGAGAAGTGTACTTTTGCCGCTGCCGCCCGCGCCGAGAATCGACAAATGCTCTCCGCGGGTCATTTTCAAATCCACACCTTCCAGCACCCGCCGCCCGTCGTAGGCCTTGTGAAAATTGACAACTTCGACAATAGTCTCTGTTCGATCAGGGGATTGTCGCTTTTGCTCTCGGCCATGAGTTGGTCCTAAAGACATCTGTTTCTCTTTCCCGCATTCGGTGGTCGAGCACTCAAACTCCGAGAAGTCTGACATGTGACTCCTGCGGGCTCAAGACAGGTGCCAAGGCAACCGACCCCTATAAAGCCGGAATCTGCCTGTTGACAGGGAGTCATACGTGAGCGCTTTAAAAGAACTGGTCAAACGCCAACCGAAGATCGCCCCCATCGTCAGCACCCTGGTGTGTATAGGGATAGGCTGGGAAAGAGCTCATTCGTTTGCCTCAGCCCAACAATCGGGTCTTGATGCATTGCCTGAATCACCGCTCGGCCCCGCAGCAGCGGCTGCCAAGGGTGAGAAAAAAATCGACTTGCCGATTGAGGGCGGGGCGGAACCAGCGGCAGTCAAAAAGAAGATTATTCTCAAGACAGATCTTTTGCAGACCCTTCCGCTCGAACAGCGTGCTGTGCAAAAGTTTGAAAATATCAAAACCAAACAGCAGGCGTGTGCAGCTCTCGAAGGAAAAATTCTCACCTACTACGACTCTGTTGCGGTTGTACTCAACTGCCAGCAACGGCCGGTCGAGGATCCCGACCTGCTCAATGAACTCGTATTGAGGCAGAAGAAAATCGTGTCGGAAGTCCCGGCACACGTCTATCGACTCATTCCCTTCGGCGAACCTTGGCTGGCAAACCAGAACCAGTCGTTGACGCAGTCGAAAGTCTGCCGCGAGCTGAACGGAAAATACGTCACATCAACGGGTAACGATTATTATTTTATTGAGGCCTGCAAAAAACGCTCTTTCAGCAACTACGTCGAACTGCAGGCTCATAACAAGAGAAATGCCCCTGTTCTGACGGTTCCTCCCGACCAGATCGACAAAATTCCCAACGGGCAGGCGCTTGAAGGAAATTACGATCGCGAGGTTGAAGCACTTTACAAGATCGTCGGTGATTCCACCCTAAGCCCGATGAGTACCAAAAACGGCCGCAAAAAGCCTGTATCATCTGCGGAGGAACTTGAAGAGCTCCCGAGTATGAAGGGAAAATCAACCGACCTCAAAACCATATGCAAAGAACTGAATCAAAAAGTAGTGTCTTTTTATTCGCAGCTCTTTTTCATCACCCAGTGCCAAAAGCGTCCGGTCAAAGAACTTCCCATCGAAGTTCAACAGCGTTTTGCAGAGCGCGGTGCGAGCATCATCGACGTGTCATCCCGCCAGCTGGATCTCATTCCGATGGGCAAGGAAATGAACGAAGACGAGGCGCTCAACTTGATTAAGTGAGCGCCTCTCATTCTGATGTCCTTCCTTCTTATTGAAGCGATAGATCCCGCAGAATTGAACGTCAGCGGGTGGCACCGTCTGCGGTGAGCATGCGCAAAACAACGTAGTCGGGCTGAGAACCTGCGGGCACTGAACCTGTCACGTAGGTATCCGATCCGTGCCCCACGGCAAGAAGCTGATCTTTTGCAATGCCGAATTCATAGCGCAGAAAACGCTCGATGCTCTCGGCGCGCAGGGCCGTTTCCTGCCTGAGTTTTTGTCGGGAACCGGCACGCCGCGCATGCACTTCAATCAGCAATTTACCATGTGCTTCGGCAAAATTTCCAGCCAGCAACTTCTTCAAAGACTCCTGACCGCTGCGCGACAACTCCAACTGCAGACCCGCTGCACCGGGGTCAAACAAAGAGTCTGCCGGAATGGTGACGCGCGGTGTGACTTTACGCACCTGCGCAATCTCTTTTTTGCGCACAACAACAAGGTCACCCACCATAGGCATCGGATACAGGTTTCCTCCGGAAACCAGCTCATCCTGAACACCCGCATCAACTCCGACAGCCTGTCCTGAAGCGTGCAAAAGCCCCTCAACAAGTGCTCCGTTGCGGGCAATCACTTCCCCATGACCCAAAGCCACCCAGCGACCGGGCGGCAAACAGCGAAGTACATCGAATTCCGCACCTGTCTGAAGCTGACGCGGAACTGCATAATCGTCGGATTCGTCGGAGGCACTTCGCAGCGCCCAAGCGACCCTGACCTTGCCTTCATCACTGCGCTCTACCCGCTGCAATGCGATGGGTTGGTCGGGCAGGGAGCTCAGGGCATCAGCACCGCAACCGCTAGCATTGCTGCGTGCCCAAGCGCCAAGGCTCATCGAAGATACCGAAATTACAAGAACGTTCTTCAAAATCCGGCACTGAACAGCCGCCGAAATGAGTTCGTCCGTGTACCCCATTACCTGCTTGAGTCTAGTTGCAAGCCTCATTATGGCTCCCCTCCGGACGGCTGAAAATAGCGTCCACCGATGAAAAACCCATCGGCAGCCGCTGTTGCGCAGAAGAGTGCAGTATTTTCAGCGTAAAGTACGAAAATGACAGCTGATGATTCAACCCAACGTGGGAAGGGACAAAGCAAAAATGAGACAGGCCGGTTCACTTGTGGAACGCATGAAGCGCGGCGAGGCAGCTCCCGACAAACACTTCAACCCATACCTCCACGAGGCGCTCGAGTATCAAAACATTCTCTTTACGGGTTCAGACTGGGCAGAAAAGAGCACTCAGGTTTTTAGCGAACCACACAAGCCTTTGCTCATCGAAGTGGGCTGCTACATGGGCAAAAACGTTCTCGAGTTTGCCACCCACAACCCCGGATGGAATGTTTTGGGTATCGATATTACGTACAAACGGGTGGTCAAGACAGCACGAAAAATCCGCACTCTTGAACTCAACAATGCCAAAATCGTGATCAACGATGCCCGGCAGGCGCTCGCTGCAATACCCGATCATTCGCTCGCGGGCGTGTGCGTCTTCTTTCCAGATCCATGGCCAAAGAAAAAGCAACTGAAAAACCGCCTTCTGCAGGCACCTTTTCTCGACCTGCTGCGGCAAAAACTGCGTCCCGCGGATGGCTTTTTCTGGTTCAAAACCGACAGTGCCGACTATTTTGAGTGCGTTCAGCAAACGGCAAACGAGCTCGGCTGGAATGAATCCCAGCCGGATGTTCTGCCCAATGGGCTTGAGCCACTTCCCTACACAACCGTTTTTGAGGCACTCTTCATCAGTAAGAATTTGCCCATCTACCGCAGGGTCTTTACGCCGCCCACAAAATCGTGAGCGGTTAAAATTCAATTACGGTTGGTGACGGGGCAACAATGGAGATCATGACATGCACCCCAACGCCAACCCAGAGACGCACTCGGATCACGAACAGGACATCTCGGGCGCCCGCCGCGCAGCGGTTCAAGCCGCAATCGCAGCGGGATTTCTTGCGCTCAGCAAACTCATTCTGTTTTTCATCTCGGGTTCAATGATTGTCGCCCTTTCAGCATGGGACAGCGCACTGGACGTGTGCGTAAGCGCAGTCAATCAAAAAGTCATTCACTTTGCCCGTCAGCAGCCCGACAGCAATCATCCTTATGGTCATGGAAAAGCCGAATCAATGGCAGCATTGGCACAGGGAGCGCTCATCATCGGTGGAGCACTTTTGATTATCGTCTCCAGCGGGCAAAAACTCTGGGACGCCATGCTTCAAGAAATGGCTCCGCTGGAAATGCCATGGCACACCGCAGCTTTTTTTCTCGTTGCCGCATCGGCCAGTGCATTTATCACTCGAAAATTAAAAGCAGCGTCCAAACGCTTCAATAGCCCGGCACTCAACGCGGACTCGGAGCACTACAAAACCGACGTCATTGCAAACGTCGCAAGTGCTGTCTCCATTGCAGTGATTGCCTTAACCGGCATTCCGTGGCTCGATCCCCTGCTGGCGGCTGTGTTTGCACTGCACATCGGGCATGGAGGATTCAAACTGGTATCCTCGAGCATTGACGACCTGCTCGACCATGACTTGCCCGATGAGCTCAAGGAAGACGTCTTGAAAATCATTTCAGAAGCAAGCGATCTAGTTATTGATGTGCACAACTTTCGCGGCCGGCGCAGCGGCCACAAGTACTACATTGACTTCCACGTAACGCTGCCAGCGCATCTCGATTTCCGCACTGTCCACGAGATTACAGAACACATTGAACAGGTCATTGAAAAGAGGTTCGCCGCCGACGTTGTCGTGCACGCGGATCCGGCAGACATAACGCTTGGCAAACAGCGCACTGCCGCAGGACTGCACAGAACCCTGCATGCTCCCGAAGAAATGGACCCGCAACGCTGATGGTGCGAATTGCAAAACCACACCCACTTCTCGACAAACAGCTCCAGCAGGCAGGCTTACCATGGAGTTCGGTCTTGAGCACCGAAGACTGGGCGACTGCATGGGAGCAGCAAACAGCTCCTGACGAATTGAAAGACGATCTCGAATTTCTCGCCAGATGGCTTACAAACGGACAGCAAGCGGGAATGAATTTTCTGACGAAAAACACGCAGGCGCGTCAAGATGCAAGACTCATCTTTCCGCAAGTGTCATCCATTCTTTCGGTGATCATCCCCTACGCGGCGGGTCGCACCACGCGCGGAACCGGCCCAACAAACCCAACGTCGGAATTGTCGCCAGAGGTTGAGGCCACATCCGTTTATGCGAAAACAGCACGCTACGCGCGCGTGCCTGACTACCACAAGGTCATTCGCAAAGAACTAGACCTGGCAATAAAACGTTGGCAAGCCGATGCGATCGGAACGGGGCTCTTGCAGCAAGAGCAGCCGTGGCGTGTGGTCACCGACTCTCTGCCGTTTTTAGACAGGGCTCACGCACGCATCGCACGGCTTGGATTCATCGGCAAAAACACAATGCTGATACGCCCGGGGGTCGGCAGTTACTTTTTTGTGGCACATGTTCTTCTCTCAACTCCCTTTTCGCTTGCCGCCGATCCAAACGCAGACAAACCGGTCGGCGCTGACGCCATCGCGGAATTATCTTGCGGCGATTGCCGCAAATGCATCGATGCATGCCCGACGGAGGCGCTCATTGCTCCGCGCCATCTGGATGCAAACAAATGTCTTTCATATTTGACGATTGAACACCGCGATGTAGTCGAAGAAAAATATCTAAAACATTTTTCGGAAAATTTTTATGGCTGTGACATTTGCCAAGACGCCTGTCCATACAATTACAAAACAGCCGGACTCACGACCCTCCAATCTTTTCACACTCCGCTCAAATCTCTGCAGCAAGTGACGATTGAAGATGTCGCGCTGATGACTCAGTCACAATACGAGAACTGGTTCGGCGGAACCGCCATGACACGGGCAAAGTACTCGGGCCTTGTTCGCAATGCGATTTATTCACTGCATGCCGGCAGTTCACCGGCGCTGACAAAGGTTCTTGACATGCGCAGAGAAGATCCAGACCCGCTGATCCGGACAACCGTCCATCAGATCAGCTCGCTCAATAAAGGTTAGTCTTGTTCCGTTCCGACAAATACTCGCGTGGCAGGCGGCCGACAGTCAGATCAACCTGGTCCGTTTGTTCCCTGCGAAAAACTCTCAACTGCAGAACCTGGCCGGGTCGCACGGAATTCATCAGATTCTGGAATTCACCCACGTCCAAAATTCTCCGACCATTGGCAGCAACCAAAATATCGCCCTGCCGCAGACCAGCCTTCTGCGCAGGTGACTCTCCAATCACGTGCTGAATCCTGACTCCAAACGTCTCGGAGGTCACTTTGTCGGGCAATAAATTTGCAAGGTTGATGCCAAGCCAGCTCAGTTTTGCCATTCCAGCGGGCTTGCGAAGTGTATCGAGAATTGGCTTGGCGACATCGGTGGGAATGGCAAATGAGATTCCGCGCGCGTCCGACAACAGTGCCGTGTTGATGCCGATCACTTCGCCTTTGACATTGAACAGCGGACCACCAGAATTTCCAGGATTGATGGCAGCATCCGTCTGTAAGAAATTATCAAAGGGTCCTTCACCAATGGTGCGTCCTTTGGCCGACAACAGACCGGAGGTGACTGTGTGGCCGAAGCCGAAGGGGTTTCCGATCGCAAATACGGCCTCTCCGATGCGTGATTTCTGACTGTTTCCAAACTTCAAAACACGCGCCTTCGACCAGGGATTGTCGAGTTTGAGCAGCGCAAGATCAGCTTGCTGATTATAACCTACCAGCTTTGCGGAGAGTCCCCATTTCTGGTTTGCGGGTACGATCTCAATACTCATGGCAGACTTCACGACATGGTAATTTGTAACGACAAAAGATGAATTGTGAAAAAAGAATCCCGAGCCGCGTGAACGCGGGAGTTCCTGTTGAATCATCTCGAGCGGAGCAACGAAGAGCTTAAAAAAAGGATCAAGCGCCTCAGCGGATTTCCTATCGCCGGAAACCTCACGCGCCGAATCCTCGCCCTTGCCGCTGTGCGGCTTGTCTCGGGTTCTTATGTTGACAACGCCGGGCAAGACCTTTTCAACAACGTCGGCAATCGACACCAGCTGAAACGCCTGCGCCGACCGCACAGTCACGGGCGAACTGACGGCCAAAAGAAGAAATATCCTCAACATACTTGGAAAATTCAAACAACGCCCCCGCTTCTCAAGCTCGCAGCGCAAACTTCGTCCAAATCCAATTCCATCATATTAAACGCTGCGGTGCTGGTACCGGACGCATCCTGCCCGTGCCAATCACATGACAAACACAGGGCGAGTCGCTATGGTCAGCGCAACCGTCCAGCGGCGGGCAAAGAGGGGCTTCGTATGAAAAAAATACTTTTGTTCTGGAGGTTCAGCATTCTCTTGGGGTGTGTGTGCGCCTGCACCAGCGTGCCGTCTCTTCGGCAGGGTGTTCAGCCGGACTCGGTTGCCCTCAACCCGGCAAGAATTGCAGCCTTCCCGACGCTGATGATCCCGCACCCGAGTGAACCGGCCTCACTCGATCCGGCGTCTCTGATGTCGGGTGACGTATCCGCGTCCGTTGAATCAAAAATTCTCGCCGCATTCCGCAACCAACCGGGTGTGAATGGCATTGCTTTTCAAACGGTGCGCAATTCACTGAAGAATAATCCCAGCCTGTCGGCCGGCATCGAAAACGAAATCCGCAACATGGGGCAGCTTGTCAACAGCGGCTCTGCAAGGGAAACACTTCTGTTGACCGCAGAATGTCGTGCGCGCAGAAATTTTCTCGACTTTTACAAGCACTGCCTGCTCAAATCACAAAGCTGGGTGGCGTTGCTGAACCAATTTTCATTGGCCGTGCAAAATTCGGATTCCGTGCTCATTCCTGTTGTCACGTCCTTGGAAAAGTCGACGTATAAAGGTCAGTACCAGATCCGTTTCGCAATTTCGCTGTTGCTCATCGACACCAACAGCGGCCGCTTGATCTGGGGCAGAGACGTGACCGCCCGCATTGATTCGGTCGCAGGGGCAAAACAATTTCCGGAACTAAAACTTGCCTACGACAAGATCTTTACTGAAGATTTTTGGGCAGAATTTCCGGGACGCCGGGCAAAATCCGAGGCCGCGAAATAAGCAACCGGCCACATCTGCGAGGAACAGACTATGTCAGAGAAAAATAAAACAACTGCCAAGATGCGTGCAGACAAGTTTGTCACAGCATCAAATTCTGAAGTTGCACCGCTGTACACCCAATCAGATTTGCAACCTCCCGCAGAGTATCAACCGGAGCTTGGTGCCCCGGGAGAATATCCGTTCACTCGCGGCGTACACCCGACCATGTACCGGAGTCAGTTCTGGACCATGCGTCAATATGCGGGATTTGCTACTGCAGAAGAGTCGAATGCGCGGTACCGATACCTGCTCGAGCAAGGGCAAACCGGACTCAGCGTCGCCTTCGACCTGCCGACGCAGATTGGCTACGACTCTGATTCCGAACAGGCAACCGGTGAGGTCGGCAAAGTGGGTGTCGCCATCGACACACTTGCCGACATGGAGATTCTGCTGAGAGGCATCCCGCTCGACAAGATTTCCACGTCGATGACCATCAACGCTTCAGCCAGCGTGCTACTCGCGATGTACATCGCCGTCGGCGAAAAGCAGGGCGTATCCGCAAATCAACTGCGCGGCACAATACAAAATGACATCCTGAAGGAATACATCGCCCGCGGCACCTATATTTTTCCGCCGCGCCCGTCGATGCGGCTCATCACCGACATCTTTGCATTCTGTAAGGAAAACGTGCCGCAGTGGAACACCATTTCCATCAGTGGGTACCACATCCGCGAAGCCGGCAGCACGGCTGCAGAAGAGGTCGGCTTCACGCTCGCCAACGGCATTGCCTATGTTCAGGCGGCCGTGAATGCAGGCCTTGACGTCGATGATTTTGCGCCGCGTTTGAGCTTCTTTTTCAATGCTTTTACCGACCTGCTCGAAGAGGTTGGTAAATTCAGAGCCGCACGCCGACTGTGGGCCAAAATCATGCGCGAACGATTCAAGGCCAAAAATCCAAAGAGCTGGATGCTGCGCTTTCATACACAAACGGCAGGTTCGACACTCACAGCGCAACAACCCGACAACAACATTGTCCGAGTTGCGATCCAGGGACTCGCCGCAGTGCTTGGCGGAACACAAAGTTTGCACACAAACTCACGCGACGAAGCGTTGGCTCTGCCAAGTGAAGAATCCGCTCGCATCGCACTGCGCACGCAACAGATCATCGCTCATGAATCAGGAGTGGCGGAAACCGTCGATCCGCTCGCAGGCTCCTACTATGTAGAAGCGACCACCGACCGCATCGAACGCGAGGCTGCTGCTCTCATCGATAAAATTGATGAGCTGGGCGGCGTGATTCCCGCCATCGAGCAGGGATTTATCCAGGCATCGATTCAGCAGTCAGCATACGTTTATCAGAAAGACATCGAATCAGAAAAACGCATCATCGTCGGAGTCAACAAGTTCAACCTGAACGAGCCGCCACCGAAGGGTTTGCTGAGAATTTCCAAAGCAGTGGAAGAAAACCAAATTACCAAACTGCGCAAAATAAAGGCAGAGCGTGACAATGCCCGCGTAAATACCGCGCTCGCCGAACTTAAGAAGGCAGCCCAATCAGAGGCCAATCTGATGCCTTTCATCCTTGAGGCCGTGCGCGGCTATGCCAGCGTGGGCGAGATCTGCAACACACTGCGCGAAGTCTTTGGCGAATACAAAGAACACATTATTCTTTGATCTCAGGGTATAATGGCCTGCTGTTTTTGAAAGTCCGCTCACGCGGCATTCACCCCCAGCCGCTCACTTGACAGTCCTTCGAGGCCGCTTAGGTTCCCATCCGCCAGACGCCAGGTCCACCGACCATGAGCCCGTCTCGAGTCTTTTGACGGGTCATTGTGCAATCGCCTGAGTGTTTGATATGGATAGCCCACTTTTAACTAGGAGGTCTCATGAAAGTCCGTCCCCTCGCTGATCGAATCCTTGTGAAGCGCGTTGAGGAAGAAACCAAAACTGCAGGCGGAATCCTGATTCCGGACAACGCCAAGGAAAAGCCGATGGAAGCTTCCGTCGTTGCAGTCGGAAATGGCAAAGTTCTCGCCGACGGCAAAGTGCGTCCGCTCGAAATCAAGGTCGGTGACCGCGTTCTGTTCAGCAAATACAGCGGAACAGAAATCAAACTCGACGGTACCGAGCATCTGATCCTCCGCGAAGACGACATTCTCGGAATCATCAACAACTAAGTTCATAATTTAATCGACTGATGTTCTAATGGAGTATTCCAATGACTGCTAAGATGATTAATTTCGGCGAAGACGCACGCAAAAAAATTCTTACAGGTGTCAATATTCTTGCTGACGCCGTAAAGATCACCATGGGACCGCGCGGCCGCAACGTTGCCATCGACAAATCCTTCGGCTCGCCAAACGTCACCAAAGACGGCGTGACCGTCGCTAAGGAAATCGAGCTTGAAGACAAGTTCGAAAACATGGGTGCACAGATGGTCAAGGAAGTTGCTTCCAAAACTTCCGACGTCGCAGGCGACGGCACAACAACAGCAACGGTTCTCGCTCAGGCAATCTACCGCGAAGGCGTGAAGCTGGTTGCAGCCGGACACAATCCGATGGACCTCAAGCGCGGCATCGACAAGGCTGTCACGGAAGTCGTCGCTGAACTCAAAAAGCTGAGCAAAACAACCAACAGCCGCACTGAAATTGCTCAGGTCGGAACAATCTCCGCCAACTCCGACACAGCCATCGGCAACATCATTGCCGACGCGATGGAAAAAGTCGGCAAGGAAGGCGTGATTCAGGTTGAAGACGCCAAGGGCATGGAAACCACGCTCGAAGTGGTTGAAGGTATGCAATTCGACCGCGGTTACCTTTCCAACTACTTCGTCAACGAACCCGAGCGCATGGAAGTCAACTACGAAGACGCTTACGTCCTCATGTTCGACAAGAAACTCTCGAGCCTCAAAGACCTCGTACCGATCCTTGAAAAAGTTGTCCGCACGGGCAAGCCGCTCCTGCTCATCGCTGAAGATGTCGAAGGTGAAGCTCTTGCCGCACTCGTTCTCAACCGTCTGCGTGGCAATCTGAAACTGGTTGCAGTCAAGGCTCCCGGCTTCGGCGACCGCCGCAAGGCAATGCTCGAAGACCTCGCCATCCTCACAGGCGGAACTGTTATCTCGGAAGAGCTGGGAATGAAGCTCGAAACAACCACGCTCGAGCAGCTCGGCGTTGCCAAGCGCATCCGCATCGACAAAGACAACACCACTGTCATCGACGGTCAGGGCGCCAAGAAGGACATCGAAGCGCGCATCAAACAACTGCGCAAGCAAGTTGAAGACACGACGAGCGACTACGATCGCGAGAAGCTGCAAGAGCGTCTTGCGAAGCTCGCAGGCGGCGTCGCAGTCATTCGCGTCGGCGCTGCAACCGAAACCGAAATGAAGGAAAAGAAAGCGCGCGTCGAAGACGCTCTCAATGCGACACGCGCAGCAGTTGAAGAAGGCATTGTTCCTGGCGGCGGTGTTGCCCTCATCCGCGCACAAAAGGTTCTTCCTGCTCTGCGTGAAAAAGTGACAGGCGACGAACGCTTCGGTGTGGACATCATCTTCCGCGCGGTTGAAGAGCCGCTCCGCCAGATCACCAACAATGCAGGACAAGAGCCCTCTGTGGTTCTGCAAAAAGTTCGTGACAACTCGACAACGACCTTCGGTTTCAACGCCAAGGACGAGAAGTTCGAAGACATGGTTGTCGCAGGCATCATCGACCCGACCAAAGTCACACGTTCTGCTCTGCAAAACGCGGCCTCTGTGGCATCGCTGCTGCTGACAACCGAGTGCATGATCGCCGAGCGTCCGAAAGACGACAAGGCTGCCCCCTCTCCGGGTGCAGGTGCAGGCTACGGCGGCATGATGTAATTCAGCCACAAAGCGTCAACGAGGTGAACTTTACCTCGACTGCGTTACTTTTTACTCGGGCCTCGCAATAGCGAGGCCCTTGTTTTTTGTGTAGTGTTTTTGGTGATCGCAAAATCTGTTGAAAAGCCATGACTCGCGATTGCAAGTCTGGCAGCGCAACCGTCATTTCCGAGGAGTGTCTCAATGAACGTCCATGAGTATCAGGCCAAAGAACTGTTGGCTAAATTCGGCCTGAACATCCCGAAGGGAAAACTCTGCCACACCCCAACCGAAGCTGAGTGGGCTGCACGCTCATTCGGGCCCGACAGCCTCTGCGTTGTCAAAGCACAAATCCATGCCGGCGGACGCGGCAAAGGCGGCGGCGTCAAGCTTGCCCGCACTCCAGACGAAGCACGCGAATGGGCAAGCAAGATTATCGGCATGCAACTGGTGACACCGCAAACCGGACACCAAGGAAAAAAAGTACACAAAGTGCTGGTGGCTCAGGGCTCCGACATTGCAAAAGAGTACTATCTGAGCCTTGTGGTCAACCGTGAAACCGACGCAATTGGTGTCATGGCGTCCACGGAAGGCGGCATGGATATTGAGGAAGTCGCTGAAAAACATCCGGAAAAAATTGTCACTGCAAACATCGATCCAACAGTCGGCCTGATGCCCTTCACCACCCGAATGATGTGCGCGCGGTTGGGTTTCACCGGACCGCTCGCAAAAGAATTCGACAAAACGCTGCGCGGTCTTTTCAACGCCTTCATGGCCTACGACTGCTCAATGATCGAAATCAACCCGCTGGCTGTCACCAAAGACGGACAGATGCAGATACTCGACTGCAAAATGGCATTCGATGAGAATGCACTCTACCGCCATCCGGAAATTCAAGATCTGCGTGACTACGAAGAAGAAGATGCGCGTGAGTTAGAAGCTTCAAAATTCGGTCTGAGCTATGTTTCTCTGGAAGGCAACATCGGCTGTCTTGTCAACGGCGCCGGACTCGCCATGGCGACAATGGACATCATCAAGCAAAAGGGTGGACAACCCGCCAACTTCCTTGATGTCGGCGGCGGTGCAAACCAGGAAACCGTGACTCAGGCATTTAGAATTATTCTCAAAGATGCGGCCGTGCGCGGAATATTCGTCAACATTTTCGGCGGCATCATGAAGTGTGACGTCATTGCCAACGGTATCGTCGCGGCCGCGCGCGAACTTGGCCTCAAGGTTCCGCTCGTTGTCCGTCTCGAAGGCACCAACGTGGAAGTCGGCAAAAAGATTTTGGGAGACTCGGGTCTCAACATTATCGCGGCCAACTCGATGAGTGACGGTGCCGAGAAGATTGTCCACGCGGTGCGCTGAACGCGCACAACCTGCGACAGTTGCATTTATTCGCTTTAAAACATTGAATCACGAGGATTTCTTCAATGGCTATTCTGGTTGGCAAAGACACACGCCTCATTTGTCAGGGCATCACCGGCAGCGCCGGCCATTTTCATTCTGAAAAATGTGCAGAGTATGGCACCAACTTGGTCGGCGGTGTGACACCCGGCAAAGGTGGAACGCGCACGCTCGACAGACCGATTTTCAACACCGTCTATGAAGCCCGCAAAGAAGTGGGCGCCAACGCCACTATGATCTTTGTTCCTCCGCCATTTGCGGGTGATGCAATTCTCGAAGCCATCGATGCGGGAATCGAACTCATTGTGGCGATCACCGAGGGAATCCCAGTGCTCGACATGTTGCGCGTCAAGAAAGCGCTCGGCCATGCCAATGGTAAAAGCCGTCTGATTGGCCCAAACTGCCCTGGCGTCATCACTCCCGGAGCTTGCAAAATCGGCATCATGCCGGGCCACATCCACAAACCAGGACGCATTGGCGTTGTTTCCAAATCGGGAACACTCACCTATGAAGCAGTCGGACAACTCTCGGCTCTGGGCATCGGGCAAAGCTCTTGTGTGGGTATCGGTGGCGACCCGCTGCATGGCACAAGCTTTATCGACGTTCTCGACCTCTTCAACAAAGACGCCGACACTGATGCTGTCATCATGATCGGTGAAATCGGTGGTGCCTCGGAAATTCAGGCTGCTGAATGGATCAAGGCGAACATGAAAAAACCAGTGGTGGGTTTTGTTGCCGGTCAGACTGCACCCAAAGGCAAGCGCATGGGGCACGCCGGCGCGATCATTTCGGGTGGCAAAGGTACGGCGGCCGAAAAATACGAAGCCATGCGCGCATGCGGAATCCACACGGTTCTCAGTGCCGGAGAAATTGGTGAAACTCTCAAAAAAGCTCTGAGATAAACGTAAACTTAGCAGCAATTGAAAACCCATGCGTGCCAGCCGAGTGACACACAACGGCTGGCACGCTTTTTATTTCCCAGCCTGAGAAACTATACTGACCCCTTGTCAACAGAAGCTGTTGATTGCTCAACCTGTCGCTGAGTCAGCATTCGCTATTGCTGTTGCCTGCTGTTCATCTCATGGAGGTTTCCGTCATGAAAAATCTGATTGTTCTCTGCCATCCCAATCCGATGAGCTTTACTTACGCAATCTGCAAGGAAATCGAGACTGCGCTCAAGGCAAAAGGCGAATCGTTCATCACGAGAAATCTCTACGAAATGAACTTCAATCCGATTCTTTCGGGTGCGGACTTTGCACAGTTGAACGCCGGAAAAATTCCTTTCGACATCGCAGAGGAACAGAAGCACATCGCGTCTGCGCAAAATATTATTTTTGTCTATCCCATCTGGTGGACGGGTTTGCCGGCCATGCTGAAGGGCTATGTGGATCGTGTTTTCCTCAAGGGTTTTGCTTGGGATTTCGACAACAACGGTCTGAAGAAACTGTTGACCGGAAAGCGCGCTCTGTTGGTTTCGTGCCATGGAAACCCCAGAGAATATTATGAGTCGGTCGGCATGTACAACGCAATGAACATGACTTCCAACAACGGCATCTTTGAATTTTGCGGCGTAGAAGTTGCCGCGCATCAGTATTTTGATTCGGTTCCGTCCAGCACGGAAGAAACGCGCAAACAGATGTTGGCGCAGGTTCGCGAGCTGGTTGCGAATCTGAAATAAATCTTTGGCAGCAAAGGAGTTGGAATTGAATCCAAAAAACGTCACACCTCGCACGAGGCGCTGGTTTTTGTCTTCATCCGCTCTCGCGCTGACGGCAGCTTTTTCTTATGTAAAGAGGGCTATGAGCTCAGAACCAATCAAAGCCAACCTTTCTTCCGCTGACAAAAACAGTGCTGCGGCGCGTGCGGCACGCGCGGCGAGGCAGGCACGCAAAGCGGCATCACCGCAGTGGCGCGACGGCAAATTTCGCAATGAGCTTCCCGAAGTCACGCGGATGAAGGACGCCATCGGTAAATTGCTGACTTCACGCAATCGCACTCCAGAGCAGCCGATTCCGACAGTCACTCGCAAGCGCGCAGATTTCGATCTGCATCCTGTTTCCGGACTGCGCATCACATGGGTGGGACACTCTTCGCTGCTGGTCGAAATCGAGGGGAAAAGATTTCTCACCGATCCGGTCTGGGGCGAACGGGCATCGCCCGTGTCATTCGCAGGACCAAAGAGATTCTTTCCCGCGCCGCTTCCGCTCAGTGAAATGCCGAAACTTGATGCCGTCGTTCTTTCCCACGATCACTACGACCACTACTGCCGGGAAACGATTGAATTCCTCGCCAAGACCGATGTTCCTTTCATTGTTCCGCTGGGTGTCGCAGACAGGCTCGAAGAACATGGAATCCATCACGAACGCGTCCGCGAATTCGACTGGTGGGAGGAGCTGTCGTTTGGAAATGTGAAACTTGCATGCGTACCGGCCCGGCATTTCTCAGGACGCACGCTGCTCGACCGCAACTCCACTCTGTGGTGCGGCTGGGCATTTGTTGGTCAGAGCAAGCGTTTCTACTTCAGCGGTGACACGGCCTATTTCAACGGTTTCAAAGATATCGGCAACAAATATGGTCCGTTTGATGTCGCGGCAATTGAGTCGGCTGCCTACAATTCTGCATGGCCCGACGTTCACATCGGGCCTGAACAAGCCATCCAAGCATGTCTCGATGCGCGCGGCAGTGTTTATCTTCCCATTCATTGGGCGACGTTCAACCTGTCGACCCACAGCTGGACAGAACCGGGAGAACGGCTTCTCGTCAAAGCAAAATCCGTCGGACTTCCCCTGGTTCTGCCCAAACCGGGTGAAAGTGTCGATCCCGCGCAGCTTTCAAACACTCTCTACAAAAAGTGGTGGCCCGATGTTGCTTGGGAAACCGCCGAACAGAGCCCCGTAGTCTCGACGGGAATTTAGTCACTGTCGAAGGATTTTTCACTGCCGAAAAATTTGACGAAAAAATAGTTTTTATTGGCACAGTAAACCATATTTGCCGTGGTTTATTTTTATCAATTTTTAATCTTGCAATGGCTTGCAAATTTCCTCATCAGTGACCTCCAGCGGACTAAGAATGTCCTGCACCATTATTTAGAGGAGGGTTACCATGAAGGTTGTATTGTCGGTTCTCGCACTTTCCGTATCGGGTTCGTTCGCATCCATGGCCGCCGCACCAGTTATGGCATTCACAGCCAGCGCGCAAAAATCGCCTCAAGCCAAAGTAGCTCTCAAAGCACGTGTCGTGCTCACACAGGCCGATTTGCAGGGTGATTTCGGAAGACAGTCGTCGGCCGGCAGCAGCTCGCGCAGCGCGCTCATTGGCGAAAGTGGAAGAGCCGGAAAGAGTGTCTTGATTGGCGAGGCTGGCCGCACAGCATTGATTGGCACTAACGGACGCGGTGCTCTCATTGGCGAAAACGGAAAACTCCTCATCGGCGAGAACGGGCGCGGAGCGCTCATTGGAGAAAACGGTCGCAGTGCACTCATCGGTGAAGGTGGACGCGGAGCGCTCATTGGCGAAGGCGGTCGCACACTTCGCAACCCATAATTTACATCGCCCGAATCTCTTCAAAACAAAATTCGCCGTCCTGCTCAACCGCAGCGGGGCGGTACTCTCGCGTCAGCGATCACTTGCCTGTCCACGCGGCATCTGCAAGCGCGTGCCTCGAGGACTCGTCATCCGCCTCAAACAGCTTCACCAGATCCTCACGGGCAGCGCGCGCCGTTGAAACAAACTCGCCGCGCTGCGAGCGAAAGTCGTATAATTTCTTCAGGACATTATTGTCATAATGATGGAAGATCTTACCGGTGTTCTTGGCCTCGAACGGATGAATGCCGAGTTCGACCATCACTTTTTCACCAACAGCAACGGCTGCGTTGAACGTTTCGCGCTCGATAATACTCACACCGACTGCCATGAGATCGTGCGCGTGAACAAGGTCGTAGGCTCGCGCGACAACTTTGACGTGAGGAAAGTCTTTGCGGACCTGTTCGGCGATTCTCACACAGCTCTCGCGATCATCAATAGCCAGAACGAGAACCTTTGCCTGTGCGAGTCCCGCAGACTCCAGCAGTGATATTTGTGTGGCGTCCCCGTAATACACCGAATAGCCAAACGGTCTGACCAGATCGAGGAGTTCAGGGCTGTAGTCAATTACCGTGGGACGTATTTTCTGCACATGCAACATACGCGCGACGATCTGCCCGAAGCGACCCATTCCGGCAATCATGACCTCGCCGTGTTCAGGCGGATTCGCCTTCTCCTCATCCACAACTCGGGTTGTCTTCTGAGAGAAGAGAAACTTCTCGGCAATTTTGAGCAGAAAGGGTGTTGTGAACATCGACAGCGCAACAGCGAGTGTCAATTGAGCCGCTTCCAGTTCGCTCAGAGCACCAAGCCCGCGTGCCGTACTGAACAGAACGAACGCAAATTCACCGCCCTGTGACAGCAGCACGGCAAACATCCAGCCGTCGCGCGGGTCCTGCTTGAAAAGACGGCCGGAGAGCTTGAGCACGAAGATTTTGCCGACCAACAAGACTGCAACAATGCTGAGAACCGACCACGTGTGCGAAACGAGCAGCGGGAACTGCATGGAGCTTCCGACAGCTGTAAAAAATATACCGAGCAAAAGACCTTTGAAGGGTTCAATGTTGCTTTCAAGTTCATGCCTGTACTCGCTTTCAGCAAGAACAACTCCGGCCAAAAAAGTTCCCAGCGCCATGGAAAGCCCAATACTGTCCATCAACATCGCGATGCCGACAACAATCAGCAACGACGCCGCAGTGATGATTTCTTTTTGCCTTGTTTTTGCAATCCAATGCAGAGCAGGACAGATAATTTTCTTGCTCCCCCAAATGACCAAACCAATCACGCCGAGAGCAATGACCACCCGCAGCCATGCCGGCTGATCGTGCTGACCGGCTCCTGTGACCTGTGTCGTCTGACTGCCAAGCAAAGGAAGCAGGGCAAGAATCGGAATGACGGCTAGATCCTGAAACAGCAAAACCGAAAATGAATCTTTTCCAACGGGAGAATTTGAAAGCCCGCGCTCTGCCAGAATCTGCAGAACGATTGCGGTTGAGCTCATTGCAAAACCGAGTCCCGCCACAGTTGCCGACGCTGGCGTCCAGCCCAACGGCAACAAACAAATCGCCACGATCAAAACCGTCAGCGCAACCTGAGCAAATCCAAGTCCGAAAATCTTGCTGCGCAACTCCCACAGCCGGCGCGGATTGAGCTCAAGACCGATCAAAAACAAAAGCAGCACGACGCCGAACTCCGCAACGTGCATGACTCCTTCCGAGTTCGCCAAAAGCTTGAGACAAAAAGGGCCGATCAACGCGCCTGCGGCAAGGTAGCCGAGCACGCTTCCCAAACCGAGCCGCTTGGCCACCGGCACACTCAGAACTCCGCCAGCGAGCAAGATGGCAACTGTGCTCAAAAGACTCTGTCCGCTCATGGAAGTTCTCCCGTCCGGAGATATTCACGCAGAAGGTTTGTATAGGCTGCGCCTGCCGCATTCAGTTGTTGTTCGTTAAGTGAAGGTGCCTCATACACAACGTGCGGAGCGGCGTAACGCATTCCGCACAGGTGTGCCGTTTGATCAAACGGAGAGAAAAAAGTTTTTATCGTGTGTCTGTTGGAACCCGAAGGCGTGTAAGCCTCGGCCGATCCTCCGGCGCTGACCGCACTCAGTAGTATTTTTCCGTGCAGTTGATTGCCCTCGCTGCCAAACGCCCATCCGTATTCGAGGACGGTGTCAATCCAGAGCTTGAGAAGCGGCGGGCATGAATACCAGTGAACCGGATGCTGAAAGACGATCAGATCGTGTGCCTTGAGCAAACTCTGCTCCTGTTTCACATCAATCAGATAATCCGGATAAATGGCATACATATCGCGCAGCAAAACCTGCTCCATAGAGGCTGCCGCCGAAGCAAGCGCTTTACCGGCACGCGAGATTTTATCGGTAGGGTGAAAGTAAAGAACGAGCACTTTTCGCTGCTGCGACATTTCGGATCTCCGCTGCTGGAATGACAAAACTCTAGCAGTTGCAGATTCTGAATCGGCGCCAAAAACATGAAGACAGTCAAAATCTCGTTACGCAGCAGGACATCTGCCGGCAACAAAAAAATCCCCGCGTGCATGTGCAGCGGGGATTGTGCGACTCAAAAAGCAGCGGACTTCAATCAAAACGGAACGTCATCATCCAAGTCAACATTGCGGCTGGCAGGCGCTGCTGCTGCGGCGGCACGGTTGGAACCACCATTGTCGTACGACGGGCCGCCACCAAAGAACGGATTGTCGCTGCCCGAATCTGCCGCATAATCACCACCCGCAGATGTGTCCGACTGACGCGATGAGCCCGAGTCAAGGAACTGAACGTTGCTTGCAACGATCTCGGTGGAATAGCGTTTCTGACCCGACTGCTGGTCATCCCAGCTGCGTGTCTGGAGTTTGCCCTCGATAAAGCAAGAGCGACCTTTTTTGAGGTATTTTCCTGCCAGCTCGGCCTGACGACCCCAAACGACAACGCGGTGCCACTCGGTCCGCTCTTCTTTATTGCCGTCCTTCATCCACGTTTCACTGGTCGCAAGGCGCAAACTGCAAACGGCTTGTCCGTTGGGGGTCATGCGAACCTCGGGATCCTGCCCCAGACGACCAATCAAAATAACTTTATTGACACCCTGCATTCTTATCTCTCCTGCTCGGATTGTGACTGCGCGACTGAAATGCACACTTAAAACGCATCAGACCGACGGTCAACTGCGGCTCTGCCTGCTGCGCAAGGTCCGATCCGCGGGCGGGAAATTGTACTTCTGCAATGTCAGGACCTTGACAGCGCTTTTGGGGGGCTCCCAAGGGCCACCGGTTCGGGCTAAACTTCAAAAAGAACTGGCCGACACCTTATGGGTTTAGCTTGCTGCCAACCCGTCCGGCTGGTAAGCCATTGGGTCTGAGGAATCCTTGACGAATCGGGTATTCCCGGATCCGGCAGCGCAGGAGAATGGATTTGAACCAGAGAACCGTGGCCCGCACAATCCGCCACAACGGCATCGGACTTCACTCCGGCCGGAACGTTCACCTCGAAATTCATCCAGCCGCCGCCAACAGCGGTATCCGTTTCATCCGTACCGACTTGAAGCCCGCAATTGAGATCCCCGCGCATCCTTCATCTGTTTTCGACACGGCGCTTGCCACCCGGCTGGGAACTCCGTCGGCATATGTTTCGACGGTTGAGCACCTAATGGCGGCACTCTTTGGCCTTGGTATCGACAACGCCCGCATCTGTGTCGACTCCTCGGAAATGCCCATTGTGGATGGCTCAGCGGCTCCATGGCTGATCCTTCTCGACGAAGCCGGCGTGGAAGATTTGGGAGTTCCGCGCTCAGTGCGTGTCATCAAAAAGCCAGTCGAAGTCACCGACCCGCGCGATCCGAGCCGGTTCATCCGCATTGAACCGAGCAAAGAGCCACGCATCACCTATTCGATTGATTTCAAAAACAACGACGTTATCGGCTCGCAGAGCCTGACCATGTCACTGACCGGCCGCAGTTTTTGTGAAGCTCTTTCGCATGCGCGAACCTTTTGCACAGCGGAAGAAGTTGAGTTCATGCGTTCACGCGGGCTGGCCCTCGGCGGCAGTCTGCACAATGCAATTGTGGTCAGCCGCACCGCAGGCTTGCTCAATGCCGGCGGCCTGCGGACCCCTGATGAGTTCGTCAGACACAAAATTCTCGATTGCATCGGTGACATGGCGCTGCTTGGCACTCCCGTGTCAGGACACATCATCGCCCATAGAGCGGGCCACGACCTTCATACAGCCTTGGCGAAAATGCTCGTAGACAACAAAGACGCCGTTGAGATCAGGACCTTTGCAGCAACCAAAAACCGCTCACGCTCGCGTCTGTTTGACTTCCCCAGCTCTCTTGCCGAGCTTCCCGAATTCGCCGGCCTCAGCCTTGTGACCGGCTGATTGACACTTTCCTCACATCCTACGAATAAATCAGCTTGACACAGCCTGCCTGTGGCTTAGCTTTCACTGAGCCGTAGGGCTTGCCCCAGCGGCAGCAGGCCGCACCTAGCTGAGGACCAATCGAATGGCACAACAAAAGCGCGACTATTATGATGTTCTGGGCGTCGCAAAAACCGCTGCGGCGGACGACATCAAGCGCGCCTATCGTAAACTCGCTTTGCAATTTCATCCGGACAAAAATCCGGGCGACAAAGCCGCTGAAGAAAAATTCAAGGAAGCAGCCGAGGCCTACGAAATACTAAGCGACGGTGACAAACGCCGCCGCTACGACCAATTCGGTCATGCCGGCGTGCAAGGACCCGGTGGTGCCGGCGGATTCAACAACGTCGATGACATCTTCGAACACTTTGGCTCGATCTTTGAAGACATCTTTGGTTTCGGCGGGATGGCAGGCGGTGGTCGCAGACGCGGCGGAGGCAACCGTGCGCGACGCGGTGCCGACCTGCGATACGATTTGCAGATCAGCTTCAAGGAAGCGGTTCTTGGCAGCGAGAAAAAAATCGAAATTCCACGCCGCATTCAATGCACCACATGCGAAGGCAGCGGTGCTGCGCCAGGCACCAAGCCGGTCACCTGCAACACCTGCCGCGGGCAGGGACAGGTCCATGTGCAACAAGGGTTCTTCACTTACGCAAGCACATGCCCAGACTGCGCGGGAGCAGGCAAAAAAATCGCCACTCCCTGCGGCGACTGCCGAGGCTCTGGTTTCATGACCAAAACGAGCACCATTTCTGTGAAAATTCCTTCAGGAATCGATTCAGGAATGCGTCTGCGCGTTGCAGGCGAGGGTGAATCCGGCAGCAATGGCGGCCCCTCGGGCGACCTCTATGTGTTTATCGATGTTGCCGAAGACGAAAAATTCAAACGCGAGGAATTCGATCTCGTTTATCCTCTGAAGCTCGGCATTGCTCAAGCCATCCTTGGAACTGAAATTTCCGTGGACTGCTACGAGGACGAGCCGCGCAAAATTGATATTCCCGCCGGAGTTCAACCGAATCAAAGGTTGGTCATTCAAGGCGCCGGAATTCCCAAACTGGAAAAATATGGCCGTGGCAAAGGCGATTTGATCATTGAAATATCAGTCGAAATTCCAACCAAACTATCCAAGGACGCGGAAGAACATTTGCGCGCATTTGCCGAAAAACAGGGTGAATTCGTAAAAAGTCACGGGAGTGGCTTTTTTGACAGGATTTTTGGATAATTCCCATCCTGCTCCAGAGTAGAAAGCCAGAGTTCAGACTCTGGCTTTTGCATGAGCGACGCACAAGCAGTTCTCAATCGAAAAACAAGGACACCTGCGCCATGACGCTTCAACTGCACAACACCCTCAGTGGAAAAAAAGAACCATTCCGCCCTGCGGCAAACCAAGTGAAGATGTACTGCTGCGGCGTCACACCCTACAGCAACACACACATCGGACACAGCCGAACTTTTTTCTCCTACGATCTGCTCTACAGGACTCTCGTCGATCAAAACTACGACGTTCAGTGGGCACGCAACATCACCGACGTCGACGACAAGATTATTAAAAAGGCTAATGACGAGGGTGTCTCCTGCGAAGCAATCGTCAACCGCTACGTTGGCGAGCAGGATGAGATGCTGCATCATTTTAATCTGCACAGGCCTCAGCACGAGCCCAAGGTCACCGAGAACATTCCGCAGATCATTTCAATGATAGAAAAGCTTATCGAACGCGGATATGCGTACGTTTCTACAAGCGGCGTCTACTACCGTGTGCGCAAGTTTTCTGGCTACGGAAAACTCAGTAAAAACAATATCGACGACCTGCAAAAAGGTGTCCGCATCGAGGTCGATGAAAGCAAGGAAGACCCGCTCGACTTTGCGCTGTGGAAATTCGCCAAGCCCAACGAAATCAAATGGAGCAGCCCGTGGGGCGAGGGCAGGCCGGGCTGGCATATCGAATGCTCTGCAATGATACACGCGCTCTTTGGCGAGAGCATCGATATCCACATGGGTGGCAGGGATCTCATTTTTCCTCATCACGAGGCCGAAATCGCGCAATCCGAGGGTGCCACCGGAAAGCCATTTTCATCGTTCTGGCTGCATGCAGGCATGGTCACCCTCTATGGTGAAAAGATGTCCAAAAGCACCAACCACTATGTTTCCATCGCCGACTTTCTCGGCAAGTATCCGCAGGAAGTGCTGCGCCTGACTTTTTTGTCGGTGTCGTATTCACAGCCGCTCGACTTTACAATGGAACTCGCCGACGAGAACTTCAAAAAGCTTGCGAAAATATACCGCTTCGTCGAACTTCTCGACCGCTATTCGGCCGAGGACTGGAATGAATCAACACAAAGCACACTCGAAGTGCTCTCTGGTCTTGATAATCTTGTTCAAAAAATGCGCGATGGACTGGCCGACGATCTCAACAGCACCTCCGCGATGGGAGCCTTCTTTGAAACAGTGCGCTCCATCAACGCTGGTCTCGCCTCTGTCGAAAAAGCGGGTCGAACACTCAACAAATCGGATCACCAACGATTGAAAAACGTCTGGCCTGTTGTCAAGGCGTGGCTCACCAGTACGCTTGGTTTGGTTCAACAGACACCCGCAGAATTTTTTGCCAGCCTCGCTCAATACCGACTCGGAGGTCAGCTCAGTCCAGCTGATATCGAACAAAAGCTCACAGACCGCCATTCAGCGCGCGCTGCAAAAGACTGGGCCGCAGCCGACAAAATCCGAGATGAGCTGCTCGCACAGGGGGTTGTGATTCAGGACACGCCACGAGGAACCCGTTGGACTCTTCAGATCTGAGCATGCCCAAGCAGGGCGTCTTGAAGTTCATCTGATAAAAAGGCAGACTCTCACACTGATGCGGGTCGTTAGCTCAGCTGGATAGAGCAACGGTCTTCGAAACCGTTGGTCAGGGGTTCGAATCCCTTACGGCCCGCCATATTCCTCACACCGGAAAATTTAAAATCCGGATTCCTGCAGGTGGGGAAAGCGCGACAAAATAATCCGTTCAATCTCAACCGCAGTCTCTTCGAGAGCTTTGCCGGTCACATCCAAAACAGGCCAGCGCTTGTTGCGCTTGAAGATCTCGCGTGACCACTCAAGCTCCTCAAAAACCTTGGCAACATTTGCGTAGTCACCGGTTCCGGAACTGCCGAGTGCCTCGACACGCGCCGTTCGGATTTCAGTCAGGCGGGCAGGATCGATTACAAGTCCAATGATCTTATTCTGGTCCACACCAAAGATCTCAGCTGGCAATTCAGTGCCAGGAACGAGCGGCACGTTGGCCACTTTGTAGCCCTTGTGGCCCAGGTACATGCTCAGAGGTGTCTTGGAGGTTCGGGAAATTCCGACAAGAAGGATATCCGCATCGTTGAGGTCGTGAAGCGCTACGCCGTCGTCATGCCGCACTGTGTATTCAACTGCCCAGACGCGCTTGAAATAATCTTGGTCGAGCTGGCGCAACAATCCAGGAATCGCACTAGGACGACGCCCGAGCTGTGTTGAAAGAGTTTCGAGCAAAGGAAACAATACATCAACAATGTGCACGCCCAACTGCATACCGCGGGAAATGAGATAAACACGCAATTCCGGATCAACAATGGTCGCCACCACCGTCGCATTTTCGCGCAAGGCTCTTTGCAGGAGGTGCTCTAGAACCTCGCGGGTGCGAATTTTATTGAAGCGCTCGATTTGAATTTCGGCATTCTCGAACTGCACCTTCACGGCCCGCACGATGCTCATAGCCGTCTCACCCGTTCCATCGGAGACGGTGAAAACGGTCGGGGTCACTTTCTCAGCTTCATTGGCACTTCTTTCCACAAACGACCTCGTCAGATGTGGGAGGGACACACAATCCAAACCATTCATCGCGCTCACCTCCCAGAGGAGCTCACCCCCCGTTGCTCGGGTGAACCCTGATTAGCTCAATTATTTCATCATATTTAACCGTAGCCGAATAACAATCCCGTACGTTGCACAGAGCAAGCGCAAGGGACTCATGGGGAGTGTCTAATGCCTTGTCGCCGCCCGCAACAAAAACACCCTCACCAGCATCTCTGGGGGCCGGACGGTTGCTGAGCAGGCACCAGACCCCCGCCTTAGCGATGCACTCCCGCCAAAATTGCGGGCCGGTGTGGCACCACTCGGCCAGGCTGGCAGGTTCGGTCCGTTCAAACGTGCAGACGTTCTGATTCAAGGCCCAGCGCACTGAGGTTAGTAAAGCGGAACAAGAGACAGGCGAAACATGTGCTCTGCAGGCGATCGAGCAGAGCGCGACCAATTCAAGGGCCTCAAACATCTTGACGTCGGCCGGGTCCATCGCCTCGAGCGCACCGTTGGCGGCGCATGCGGCAAGAAAAGTGCGACAAGCCGAAAACACGATGCTCGCTGGTGCAACGGACTCGGCATCCTCAAACTTCAATGGGCGGATCGGCAGACCATCGATCTCGGCGGATGAATACAGCAACCCGCTGTGCGGATCCACACAGCCCGCGTGCAACCATTTGGTAATCTGACGCGCCCGCAGCGCATAAATATGCAGCCCGCTTGTGCTGTAAGCATCCACGTATGCCTGCAACCAATACGCGAGATCGGAGGCATGTGCGCGCCCCTCGGCCTTCTTTTCATATGCCACAAGCGCGGGGAAACCCTCGTCGTTGGCAAAGACCCCCCACAATTCATCGAGAAGAGCGAACGCGCGTTCGACAAACCGCTGCTCTCCGAGCGCCTGCGCGGCGCGCAAAAGAGAAGACACCAGCAACGCATTTTCTCCAAGCAGCTGTTTGCGGTCAGGCAAGCGCCCAGCATGCGCGGAACGTTCCTCACGCAAAAGACCGAGGCACTCAGCCAGCATTTGCCGACCAGCCTCGGGCGAAAGTCCGCGGCTTAGGCAAAAAGCGCTCATCGATTCCGGCTGCACGAGCAGATTCGTACCTCTCATTTGGCCTTTGCGAGTGACACCGAAATACGCCGATGCAAAATCCAGAAGATCCGGACGGGAATCAAACAGACGAACAAGATCTTCATATCGAAGAGAAGAAAAATTTTCATTCGTTCCGTCGAAGTTGGACGTCTGTGAGGTGAAGTAAAGTCCGCTGTGCGGACTGCGCAGATTGTTTTCAATAAAATTAAAAATCGCAACGCACGAATGCGAAAAATCAGCTGACTTTTCCGGATTGGATGAGTGTAAAAATGCTGAAGCCTGAGCATAAAGCGCCAGAAACTGCGCATTGATTTCGAGTGGCTTGCACGCAAAACGATTTTCCGTTGCAGCGTCCGCAGAGTTCAAAACTACTCCGCCCTCAACCGGATCGACGATCCCTGCGCAGCGGATTTTATCGAGTGCCCTCAGCGCAAGTGCGATGTTCTTGCGCTCGCCCGAGAACAACATCGCACTGATAAAGTAAGGCTCAATCAAACTAAAATTTCCGGCACTGGTTTGACTCTCACGTTCGAACCACGCTCCCAGATCAACGTCCATTCTCTTGATGCTGTGAATCAGGAAACGGCAGACGGAATCGCTGGTCAAAGATGTGTCACCCAACAGCCGCTCGGCTGAACGCACACCGTTTTGTTCGGCTGACGAGCGCAAAGTCCGCAGCAGCGCCTCTGCGCGCCGTGTCACCGACGGCATGTCGTGCTCGATTTCGGCCAATACCGATCGGCAAACGTGCAAAAAAGAAGGCTTAGCTGCAGTTGTTTCCAACGGAAAATATCCACCCGAAAAAATCGGCAGTAGATCCTCGGTCAGAAAAACCGAAAGTGGAAAAGCTGCTGCAGCGTCGTTCATGACCTCGACAATCTCGCGACAGACGTCCGCAAGATCGGGTCGTTCGGCGGAGTCTACGTTGATGCAGACAAAGTTCCGGTTGAGGAAATCAACCGTTTCGTCGTCTTCAAAAACTTCGCCGGCCATCTCTTCGCAAAGCGGAGAATTCGAATGACCTATGCTGAGGAATATGGGTTTTTTTTCCGCCTGAGCTGACGCCAGTGCGGCATCACACCAAGGAAACCAGTGCACCGACTGTGCGACGAACTGGCGCAGATAAAGACTCTGGGTTGACTGCAATAAATTCGCTTTTTGCGCGCCCGTGGACATAAAAAAACCCCCAACCCGAACTGACTCGGACAGGGGCCCCTAACACACAAAAACAGTTTATGACACGGCTCTTGACGGTGGCGAAGGCGGAGATGGAACTTCATCCACAGCCGCTCTGCTCTGTGCAGGCGCATCGACCGGCACGCGGGTTTGTGCCTGCTGAATATCCGCGGCAGCCCTGCTCTGTGGAGGACGTCCGTTGTCGTCGTCGCCGGCATAGACAGCCGTGAGAACTTCTTTGAACGTCTCGACGCTGTCTTTCTTCGAGAAGATCGCGTCCGGCATGTGTCCGCCGGGAGAGCGAATCTCCGACATCACTTCAAGGTTGCCAATGGCGCTGACAAATATCACGACTGCAGTCGTCTTCAGCTCACGCAGATAGCCGAGAGTTTCGACTCCGTGCATGACAGGCATAATGACGTCGAGAGATATGACGTCAGGGCGAGTCTTGTCGGCCAGCGCCAGACATTCGAGCCCGTTCCCCGCTTCACCCACGACCTGCATTCCAATGCTTTCAAACATCTCGCTCAAGCGTCTGCGTTGTGAGGGGCTGTCGTCCACGACAATCACCCTGCGACCAACTAAAATATTCTGCCTGTCGACACCCCGACTCGGCTGATTGCGGTCACTCTGTTGTGTCAATCGCACTGCCATGGACAGTCTCCTCCGAAATTCAACCGACGATCGGCCGCAGTTAGGGGAAACTTAAACGAATCTTTAAAAAACCTTGAGAATATAGATTGTTAAAAAAACCTCAGAAATGCACACCAAGGCTCCAAGCAGGTCGCCGTTGAGCGCCTCGGTGCGCTTCACCAGCCCCCATAAGAGCAGACATGACGACGCCAGCATCATGGCAATGCAGAGTAACAATTGACCGAAGTCATCCACGGTCAGGCGCAACGGAAAAGTCGTCACGGTTGGAAAAAACGTCTCAACGACAAGACAACCCACCACGCCCGCCATAACGACGCCGAGCAAAATCAACAAAGCACGGCTGGCAGACACAGTCTGCATGACATGAGACGAACGTGCCGAATGCGATGTTTTCAACCAGGAGGAATAAAGCAACCCGAGACCAAGAGAAGTTGCGCGCGAAAGCAAACACACCACTGCAAACAGCGCGAGAGAAAGCTGAGCGTGAGAAACAATCAGAATCCGAAAGCCCCACAACAAAACCAGAGCGCTTACGCCAAAAGTGCCAAGCCGGGGATCCTTGAACGTCGAATGAATCTTATCCAACGATTCCTGAGAATTAAATTTCGAAACGCCCAAGGAATCTGCAGTGTCTGCAAGTCCATCTTCATGAAAAAACCCCGTAAGCATGGACAGCCCGACGAACCCAGCAAAAGGAGCCCAATGCTGCATTTGACTCCCAAGAACTGCAACACTCAGAAATGCAAAAACCAAAAAAACGAAGGTCTGAAGAAGGGGACCGATGAACACTCCCAGAGGCCTGTATGCTTGGGCGTTCGCCACCGGCCAGCGAAAAAAGAAACTCCATCCAGAGAGAAAATAATCAATCATGAAAACATGACTCTCAAATTTCGGGCTCAAAACGCGGACTGACAACCTCCGCCGAGACACGCTGCTGCACGAGTTTTGGATCGACCGGCTGTCCCGATTCGTCTTCCCGACCGACAAAAATTCTCCGGATGACGATCTCTTCATCGAGACGATTTACTAATTTGGAATGCGCCTCGATCGGCTCGAGATAACGCAAGCCATGCACATCCTTAACGACCACTTTAAGAGTATTGCGGGATTTTTTTTCACGCCCCTTGGGCGAGAAGCGGGTCAAGCTCGTGCTGCTCTCGATCATCTCGCTCGAAAATCCCTGCGCGCGCAAAAAACTGATAGTCGCGGGACACAGCGAGGGCGCGGCCTTCAATTGGTCGGACGGTATGCTCTCTTCATAAACGCGTTTCCACAACTTCCGCCCGTAGAGAAGATCATCAAGCAAGACGATCCCACGATTGTTGGAAGCCTGACTTTGCGACTGCGCAAAAGCAAAAAAGGACGAATCATCAAGGCGCAGAAAATCTTCGAGATGCAAAGGCAGAGAGAATCGGTTGAGATGCTTGTGGGCGGCCTCAAGCATGGCCTCGCAGGCGGTCGCCGTTTTATGAAAATAAACTTGCTGATACATACTCCAGCGTGCTCGCAAATAATCTTCAAATGCGGCGACACCGCTGCGTCTGATGGCAAGATGAAAATGCGAGGTTGCAGGGTCTTTGTAAAAACACGCCGAATCAAGAATCCGACCAGCATCAAACAACCCATACACAACACCGCATTCACGCGAGTCGCGCAGCAGATAATCCATCCGATCGACGTCGATCTCGCCGCTGACAACTTCGTGCAGCAAAGTCTGCAGACCACTCTGAACTAGAACTCCACCCGCACAAGCGCTCACATCGAGATCCAAAACCGCACAGACGTCTTGACCCAAGCAGGCAGGCAGAAGTTCATCCTGCCCGGAAAAAATCCGAGCGACGATCATGAGAGTATAAATCTCATGCCGGACCCTGGTGTCCATAGCATGAAGACTCTTGGCCTTTTGCCGCTCAATTTTGGCACTGAGCGCCTGAAACAAGTAGTCGGGAAGCGACAATGAGCCGAGGCTTTGCTCTAGCTCACGCCATGTCGGCATGAAGCGCTCAAGGCTGTGACTGAATGGTGCGTGTCCAACGTCATGCAGCAAAGCCGCGAGTCGCAACACCTGCGCCACTTCCGATCGCTTCAACCAGCCGAGCGCATCCAGTGTTGCCGAGAGACTGCCGTGATGGAGTTCGGTCATGACGTGAGATTTCTGCACTGTCAGGGGAAGCTGGCTCAATGACTGAGTCAGTGCGTCGAGAATACGCTGTTGATTTGCAATGAGTGAATTCAAAAGCACGCCGGCCATATGCATGACACCAAGAGCGTGTACAAAACGGGTGTGCGTTGCACCTGGAAAAACATATTTGATGAATGCGGTTTGCTGTATACGACGCATCCGTTGAAATTCGCGGGTATCGATAACTTGTTTTTCGATGGCCGTGAAAGAAATTGTATCGTGCAACGGATCGCGGACTTTCCCGATGAACGTCAGCGGATCGAAAGTTGTAGTCATTGCAATCATAAGATCAGCCCCCCGCACATTTGTCATTTTCAGCTGCGATAAAATGACAATTCAGACAAACAGCGAATGGTGGGATGTTCCAAAGCAGGCTGACGGGCAAGGGCTTTTCCGCGCGTGCCTCACGGATCAGCAAATTTGATTGACAGAGTCTTTCTAAACGTGTTACCCAACCCTTTACCTTTGCGAAAGGGGCTTCCTTACTTTCGGTACATCTTTACAGTAATATCAGACAGTTGAGTGAAAATTACCTGCCTTTGCAGCGCAGGTTGGATAGCCCTCGGTCGATTGTAGAGAATGCGAAAACTCAGGAACCCGATGGCAGAGGTTTTGCTAAACGGAACTCGGAAGGGCAGGTGCCCAACCAATGTACCGTGAACCACTTCTCCCGGAGGGCTAGAGAAATGAGTTCAGAACGCGTGATGTTTGGAGTCGGCGAAAAGGCGGTTTACCCCTGCCATGGCGTCGGAACCATCGAGAATATTGAGAGTTGTGAGATTGCCGGCACGAAGCAGGACTTCTACGTTCTGAAGATTCATGCCACGGGCGCCAAGGTGATGGTGCCGACGCGAGCCGCTCAAACCGTCGGTCTGCGGGCCGTGATTTCGCCCCGTGAAGTCGAAAAAATTTATGACATTCTTAAGTCACCGTCGAAAAAATCGACAGCCACTTGGAACCGTCGCTTCCGCGCACTCAATGAAAAGCTTAATACCGGCAACCTCGTTGAAATTGCCGAAGTGCTGCGCGACCTGTCCAGCCTTCGCCATGACAAAGACCTTTCTTTCGGTGAAAAGAAAATGCTCGAGCGCGCAAGGGCAATGATTGTATCGGAAATTTCAGCAGCCAAGAATCTCGATCGCTGCTCGGTTGAAACGGAGCTCAATCACATTCTTCTTCCTGTCTGAACACTTTGGAATCCAGTCAAAAAACCACCACGGCGCCTGTGGTGGTTTTTTTTATGTCAGCACAATCGCTATCCTGAAAACATAACCCTCGTTTTCTGGAGTCACATGCTGACGCATCAAACACGCCATATGTCGCGCGCGCTCGCGGCATTGACACTCTTTCTGATGGTCGCATGTAAAAAGAATCAACCTGAAGTCAGCGAAGCTCAGGGAAATGGACCTCTCAGCAATTACGCGTCAAAAATTGCAAGGGCGACTTTTCAAATCCGCGACGGCGGCTTTGGACCGCGCTGTGATCTGTCCACCACTGACGCGCGCGGTCTGCCGCTCAATTGCAAATCTTTTCCTGTCTGCACAGGAACTCTGGTCAACGACTCGCGGCTTCACAATTTACCTGTCGGAATAAGCGCGGCGCACTGTTCTGCAGATGGAGAAAATATTTTTGCTTTTTTTCCGGCTCAAAAAAAGTCGATTCGGGTTGGAAAATTTTTTCCGCATCCCAAATTTTCTTCGAGCAGGTTCTGGTTTCATGAGCATCTGAGCCATCTGATCGGAAATGCGCCACGAACTGAAAATGCGATGAATTTTGATATCGCTCTGCTCAAATTCGAAACGCAAGACACGCGCGGACTCGAAAGCGTCGCCATCAGAAAATCTTTGCCAAAACTTCCGGATCTCGCCTCCCCGGCCAGAGAAAAACAGTACACAGACTTACGCAATATGCGGCAAGGAATCGTGCAAACTCATCTTGTGATGTCGCTGCAGACCTATGATCCATTCCCAAAGATCACCGTGCTCGGATTTGGTGTCGACAGCCTGGTCTGGAATTCGCAAATTCGCCGCACAAACTACCCCAAGGAAATCTGCGAGGCTTTCTCGCAAAACAGCGGCAGCCGCGTGCGCTATATCTGGAACGAGACTCTGGGATGCACGGTCCTCTCTGAATCCGATGCTGTGGTCAAAGGCCCCGGTCCGGATGGTTACTTGCGCGAAAATTCCGGCAGGCTCGCTGCGCTCAGTGCGGAGCTGGCAACGGCTGTTTTCGTGCCACCCTCGGCTCAACCAAAAAACAGTCCCTGTCTGGGTGATTCCGGCGGACCGCTTGTGCTGAGCGGTGAATCGGACATCGTTGCAGTTGTGAACGGCGGCCCCGGATTATGTGCAGGAACGATTTCAAGCTACACGCTCATCATTCCCCACCTGAACGAACTCAAAAATCTCCTCCGCTGATGTCAGACAATCTTCACTTCAGCGGAAATTCAGTCAGTCGTCCACCTCGGTTAGAAACTGGCGGCTAAATTGATCGAACGTTCCCGCACTGATTTCCGACCTGCATCGCTCCATCAGCCGCTCGTAAAACCAAGTGTTGTGATAGCTGACAAGCCGCCAGCCCGTGGGCTCATCACACTTGATCAGTTGGTGCAGATAGGCGCGTGAATATCGCCGGCAAACAAAACATTCACACTGTGAATCAATCGGCTCGGCGGATGTGGCGAGTGCGGCACGCCTCAACTTAACTTTTCCGGAAAAGGTGTAGGCGACACCCTGACGCGCATGATTGGTTGGAATGATGCAATCAAACATATCAATGCCGGCCCTGATACTTCTGACCAAGTCGTGCGGCGTGCCGACGCCCATCAGGTAACGCGGCTTTGTGGCAGGCAATTGCCGTGCGGTGAAGGCTGTAAAATGCTCGCGCTCCTCGTCGGTTTCCCCGACTGCCAGTCCACCAATGGCATATCCCGGAAAATCCAACTCGCTGAGTGCTGCGGCACTCTCACTGCGCAGATCTTCAAAAATCGCACCCTGCACAATTCCGAACAGCGCATTTTCATGATTGCGCTGGGCATTTTTGCATCTGCGCGCCCAGCGGTGTGTCCGCTCCATTGCCCGTGCGGCGATATCGCGCGGGCTTGTCGACGGAACGCAAACATCCAATACCATCATGATGTCTGAGCCAATGGTTTCCTGAAATGCAATATTGCTTTCCGGACTGAAAAAACGTGCTGCCTGATCGAGATAACTTCGGAACTCAACGCCTTCTTCGGAAATCACACGTTGGTGGGGAAGTGAAAAAATTTGAAAGCCGCCACTGTCCGTTAGTATAGGTCTGTCCCAGTGAATCAGCCGGTGATAGCCTCCGCGCTGCTTGAGAATTTCAGCGCCCGGCCGCAGATATAAATGATAAGTATTGCCCAAAATGATCTGCACGCCTGCCGACTCGAGATCGGCATGATCGAGAGCGCGCACAGCCCCAAAGGTTCCTACCGACATAAAGACGGGGGTTTGGATTGTGCCATGCTCGGTCGTCACAACACCGCGGCGGGCCGCCGTTTGTTTATCGACCGACAAAAGTTGAAATGAAAAAGCCACAGGAGCGGCTCCCCGAGTTGAGAGTCAACGAATGGATGTCAGCAGGATCTGTTGACGGCAAGAAAACAAAACCCGTTGTCAGTCCTGGCAACAGGTGGTCTGACCCGAGGCTTGTAGCGACAACGACTCCATCCGCGCAAGCACACTGCGACGGAATTCATATTTGACCGCTGCCTTCAGTCCGGGGAAAAATTCACGCCAGTATTTGTCGGCAAAGCGTGGGTTGGTGCTGGAAAGCTCCAGAGTAACTGTCGGAACCTGCCGCTCGTTCCCGGCAAAATTACCCAGTGAACCAGGGTAAAACGAGAAATCGAGGACGCGATAGTTATTTGAATTTCTGGATACTACGTAGGCCAAATCGCGGGCCTTTTTTTCAAACATCGACAAATTCTGACGCTTGTTGTCGCCAGGACCGTCGTAGTCAAGAAAACCGAGTGGAGCATGAATGGAGACCACTTTGTCTGGGGTAAATCGGCCCATCAGGTCGACCTGAAATTTGGTTCCCTGCTCTGTGTCGGGGGCCGCACCCGGAAAATGTCTCGGATCGGACTTTCGCCGCTGCTTCCACCAACCAACGGCCGATGTCCACCAGTCGCGGGTCGCAAAGTTTCTGTTCAAGTCGACACCATTGGCATTCGTTCTGCGCGCTGGGAACATGAAAAAACCATCTGGATTAACCAAGGGCGCGACGACAACACGGTGTTGCGCAAATAGCGCTGTGTCATTGCGCAGCGCGTTTGCAAAGCGAAAGGCAAGGTTGATGGGAGTCAGTTCGTCCGGATGGACGCCACCCAAAACAAGGGTGCTCTCATCGGGGGGTAATTCCCCGTTGCCCCAAGTCAGACCCGAGTAGTCCCAATAAATAAGGGGATAACCCTGCTCAGAAACCCGATCGTAGGTCCACGGAAGGTTGGAGCAGGGGCTTCGGCCCCAGCCCAAAGTGCGATAACGTGAGTCAATTTTGTCACAAAGTTCGGCGATGCGCTGATTTTTTCTAACTGCATCCGCAGAACCAATCGCATCAAAGACCGACATCCCAGCCACGCCGTCCAGACCAAACAAACGCCGGCTAAGATAATGGAATTCACTGACAACCGAGCGATCTGCTGATTTGCTGATGACTGACAGCGGAGCAGAGTGGATTGAACCCGAACGGAGTTCGTCCGAATTCGCCTGCGCGGAGCCGTTGCCGCACAATGCCGCTGCCACCGCCACTATCGACACCAATAGTCTTTTTGAATTGTTAACCAATTCTGCGCTTTTCAAGCGACGACCCCGTTCGGTTAATTTGTTGTCATGCAGGAGGGCTCCTACCATCGAACGCTGGGATTGTAACCCTGTTCGGTGACAGACCTCAATTTGCATGAAATTCTCCTTTTCACCCGCCCAAAGGACCAGTAGTCTCGCGCTGCGACCAGTCGCACTGCCGACACCAAACGGAATGCCCTGAGCTTCGCACGGGTGTCTCGATTCCATCATGCACCCGTGGGAGATTCAAGCGTGTGGCGTCAAGGCTGAGCACAGCAGCAACAGTCACTTGATTTGTCGGATTTTTACAGCTTTTCTGCAGGGGAAAATTCTGCCGCGGATAAAGGGGGAATGAATGTCCAATCTCAGCAACGGTTCACAGCGCCAGGCGATTCAACGATTTATTGATGAAAAAATTGCACCCGGTGTTCAGTCGCACGGCGGCGATGTTCTCATTGAAGGTTTGGAAAGCGGGATTCTGACCATCAGCCTTTCTGGAGCTTGCGGCAGCTGCAGTGTGCAGGCCTACACTTCAGAATCGATAGCCAACTACATCCTGGAAGAATTTCCGGACCTTGACGACGTGATTGTCCGTGACCCAACATAAGGGGCGCTCTGCACGCTGCAGGATGCGCAACACGGGCGAGGCAGGCAAGTGAACGCTTTCATTCAAATCCTTGAACAGTTGCTGGCCGCCGTTCCAGCAAACAACTGGACGACCCAGCGCTTTTACCCATTCGCTCTGCCTCCTACGGCACCCGTCGAACTCTTTGATGCCTGTGTTTTTCAACAGGATGCCAATGGAGCTCTCGGCATGGGCTGGCTGAGGTGCCCGGGATTTGAGGAACTGCTGACTTTCCCATTCCGCATTGCCCGTTACAGTCAGGATGGCGACCTCATCTCTCTGCCACCGTGGAGCCTGCGCGAGGCGACTTCGGATGCCCTCTTTTATTCAAACTGGAAACACGCGGCACAAACCGCGGTCAGACTGCCAACGGTGCGTGGTGGAGCTCTGCAGTGCACTCAGTTCGGTGCCAAATCGAGCTTCAACATCATCAACCTTTGGACCGACAACAAAAACGCCTGCACGCGAGTCGAAACTCAGCACCTTTGTAAAATCTTCCGCGTCGTTTCGCCCGGCCAGCCGTTCTCTGTTGAGGCCGAGATTCTTGAGTACCTCAATGCTCAAAACCATTTCCTGCAACATCCCGAACTGACGACCCGCTATGACCTCCATCCCGCCAACTCCGACGGTCCCGGCCTTCCGGTTGCCATCGTCACACGATACATCCAAAGCAATGCGAAGCTGTGGCAGGAACTGACAGTCAGGATTCAACATGCGCGGTATCCAGAGCCGATGCGCGAACGCTCATCACGCGCCTCTTGGTATTCCATCGTAGAAATCGTCGGAAAACTCGGCCGACTCCTTGGCGAATTTCATATCGCGATGACCAACAGCCGCAAGAACAAGTTACTCAATCCTGTGACTAATCAAGGTGAGGCAAAGGAAAAATGGCTTGAGTGCCTGCTGCACAAACTTCACGAACGTATCTATTTTGTCCGCAACCATATCCCTGCGCACAGCATTTCACCTCAGGACAGCGCAAAGCTGACTGGATTCGCGCAGACGCTTTTTGACCGTGTCAAACAAAGCGAACACCTCGGACTGCTCATCCGTATTCACGGGCACGCGCACCTGGGACAAGTTCTCCTCGGGGACGAGGGGTTGTTTCTGGTCAATTACGAAACCGATGTTCTTGATGACGAAGACTATCGCCTGCAAAAACAGAGCTGCCTGAAAGATTTGGCCTCGATGATCGTCAGCCTGCAATTTGCCTGGTTCACAACAGAGCGCAGTCAGGACATGCCGGTCTTCAGCGAAATACTCGCGCCCGACAGCGACTACGGACGGCACGTCTTTAAAAACCTTGAAAACTTTGCAATCCCGCAACGCTATCAACCGACACTGCAGGAACTTGAAAATACGCTTTCACGCTCTTACCTGCAGACCATTGCCGAGGATCCGGCGAGTCTCGAGCTGTTACCCGATAAGAGGTCTGATCTGGAAAACCTCTATGACTTTTGTTTTCTGATGAGAATTCTGAAAGAAACCCTGCGCGACCTCAAGCAACAGAACCCACGCTATAAAACCGGTCTCCGTATTTTACTGGATCTCGTGGACGGGCGTCAGCTGCGGCCAAATTTTGAGGCCTTCTTTAACTCGCCTGCCCGCTCGGGCTCGTCACCCGCCTTTGAAACACCTTACGGAACGGACTCAGACTTCTCATAAAATTGCGCCGCTGCAAGCGCTGCAGCGATATTGTGACGGCTCAATATTTGACACGGAAAGGTGCTTTGACAATACTGCGGCTCACTTGGCGGCCAGGTATTCGCGCTTGGATCGGCTTTTTATGAAAGGAATGCAGCATGGAATTGACCTTCTCGATCATCAAACCGGATGGCGTGCGTCGTAATCTCGTTGGTAAAATCTTCAACATGATGGAAACCGCCGGATTGCGCATCGTCGCAACTAAAATGATCCACATGTCCCGCCGTGAGGCTGAACAGTTTTACGCAGTGCACAAAGAGCGTCCCTTTTTTGGCGAACTGTGCGACTTTATGTGCTCCGGACCAGTTGTCGTGTCGGCCCTTGAAGCTCCGAACGCAGTGCTTAAATACCGCGACCTGATGGGCGCAACAGATCCCAAGAAGGCCGCCAAAGGCACGATCCGCGCTGAATTTTCCGAAAGCATCGGCGAAAACACAGTGCATGGTTCGGACTCCAACGAAAACGCAGCCATTGAGTTGGCCTTCTTCTTTGCCGGCACAGAGCTTGTCAATCGCGCCCGCTAACGTACACTCCTATGCTGCGGCACCTTCCGCAGCCGGGTGATGAGGAGGGGTCTGAGCAAGACTCCTTCTTTTTTTTTGAAAACTTTGGAAGAGAGACGGCAATGGCAAATAAGGACATTCTTCTGACTCCAGAAATCGTGAATGACGTGGCAGGCGAACTGAGCATTGCCAAGACACCGGTCGAAAATACCCTCAAGCTCATTCTCGATGACTGCACCGTTCCCTTCATTGCGCGCTACCGCAAAGAAGTCACCGGTGGTCTGGATGAAGTTCAAATCCGCGACATCCGCGACAGATTCGAATACCTGCTCGCGCTCAATGAACGCAAAGAAAGCATTCTCAAATCCATTCAAGAGCAGGGCAAACTGACGCCCGTCCTCGAGACGAAAATCAAGACCTGCAAGATCAAGGCTGAGCTCGAAGACCTTTATCTGCCTTTCAAACCCAAGAAGCGCACCCGCGGTCAAATTGCCAAAGAGCGCGGACTTGAACCGCTGGCACTGGAAATTCTCCGGCAGGATCCGGCACTCGAAGACCTCGCAGCACTTTGTGTCTCGTACGTCGGACATCACGAGGAAGTCACAACCCTTGAGATCGCAATTCAGGGGGCGAAAGATTACATCGCCGAGCAAATCTCGGAACGCGCTGATGTGCGCGGCGAGTTGCGCCAGTGGATCTTCGACAACGCAACTTTTGTTTCAGTCGTGCGCGACGATCACAAAGAAAAGAAAACGAAATACAATAACTATTATGACTTCCGCGAACCTGTGAAATCCATTGCCGCCCACCGGCTGATGGCACTCCGCCGCGGTGAAAAAGAGGAAATTCTCAAGGTCACTCTCGATTACGAAGCTGACACGTCGATGGCACTGATCTCCGATCGCGTGCTCGAGTCGAAAGCTACAGTGCCGGTCAAAACGCTGCTCGCAGAGTGCGTTAAGGACGCTTTCTCGAGACTGCTCTCGCCGAGCATCGAAACAGAACTGCGCCTTGAGACTAAGAATCGCGCCGAAGAGGAAGCGATTAACGTCTTTGCAAGAAATCTTCGCTCACTTCTGCTTCTACCACCGATTCCCAAGAAAATTGTCTTGGGCGTGGACCCCGGAATTCGCACGGGCAGCAAGCTGGTTGTCGTCGACGGAACCGGAAAACTGCTCGACCACACGACCATCTTTCCAGATGTCGAGCAACCGGCAGACGCACCGAAGAACAAAAACTCAGTTGAAAAAGCACTCGATTTCATCAAGCGCTATGGTGTTGAGTACGTCAGCATCGGCAACGGAACCGCGGGTCGGGAAATGGATGACTTTTTCCACCAAATCGCCGAGCGCAACAAAGAACTCAAAATCAAGGTGTTGGTCGTAAACGAGGCCGGCGCGAGTGTTTACTCCGCCAGCGACGTCGCGCGCGATGAATTCCCAGATCTCGACTTGACGTACCGCGGGGCCGTCAGCATTGCCCGCAGACTTCAAGACCCACTGGCCGAGCTGGTCAAAATCGAACCCAAGAGCATTGGCGTCGGACAATACCAACACGACGTCAATCAAAGCCGCCTGAAGAAACAACTCGATGAAGTTGTCGAAAGCTGCGTGAACTACGTCGGTGTTAATCTCAACACAGCGAGCCCCAGCCTTTTGTCATACGTTGCCGGTATCGGCCCGACGCTGGCCAAGAACATCGTCAGGCACCGCGAGCAAAAGGGAATCTTCAAAGACCGCACAGCACTCTTCGAAGTGATGGGTTTTGGTCCAAAGGCCTTCGAACAGGCCGCAGGCTTCCTTCGTATTCCTGAAGCCGGCAATCCGCTCGACAACACAGCTGTCCATCCGGAAGCCTACAAGGTCGTCGAGCGCATCGCAGCAGATCTCAACAAATCGCTGTCCGAATTGATTGGCCAGCGTGAAGCGCTCAACACCCTCGACCTCAAACGCTACGTCACCGATGAAATCGGTGTTCCGACGTTGCAGGACATCGTTAAAGAACTGCAAAAACCAGGCCGTGACCCGCGTGAAGACGGTGTGAAGCACACCTACAACCGCGACGTCCGCGACCTCAACAGCCTGCAAGAGGGAATGGTCCTCACCGGCACGGTGACCAACGTCACCAACTTTGGTGCGTTTGTCGACATCGGCGTGCATCAGGACGGACTCATCCATATCAGCGAACTCTCGAACCAATTCGTGAAAGACGCCTCGCAGGCGATCGCTGTTGGGGAACAGGTGAAGGTCAAAGTCATTGCGGTAGACAAAGAGCGCAAGCGCATCAGCCTGAGCCGCAGAGCTGTGGAAGAGGGAGTTGCAAGCACGCTCGGCGGAGGACCAACGGCACAGCGTGCAGGTGCATCCTCTGGCGGGCCACAGTCTCAACCACGCCCGGCACATGGTGGTCAAAACAATAGGCCGTCGGCTTCATCGGGTCCCCAATCCGGACCGCGCCGTCCAAGCGGGCGAGAAGAACGCCCACTTGCCGCGCAGTCATCGGGTCCCGCTTCGTTGCAAGACTTGCTCAACAAGTTTAACAACAAGCGACTCTAACAACGGCGGAGGACAAGGCTTGTGGCTCAACAAACATTTCTTGGCGTGATTGGCGGCTCCGGCCTTTATGATCTCCCCGGAATTACCAATGTGCAGGAAAAATCAATCGCGACTCCATTCGGCATGCCCAGTGATGCGATCATCACCGGAACGCTTAACGGCCGGCAAGTTGCTTTTCTCCCGCGCCACGGAAAAGGCCACAGATTCACTCCCTCGGAAGTTAATTACCGAGCCAATATTTTTGCACTCAAATCGCTGGGGGTCACGCACATCCTCAGCGTCAGTGCAGTCGGCAGCCTGCAGGAAAAATATGCCCCGGGATGCGTTGTGATCCCCAAACAGTTGCTCGACAAAACCGCGTACGTGCGTGAGCGAACGTTTTTCGGCAAGGGTGTCGTCGGGCACATCAGCCTCGCTGATCCTTACTGCCCACAGCTGCAGGAAATCGCGCTCTCAGCTTGTAAGCGCGAGGGCGTGACTGTTTTTCAAGAAGGGACTTATGTTTGCGTCGAAGGGCCGCGCTTTTCATCGCGGGCTGAAAGCCATTCATTCAGAAACGAGGGATGCGGAATCATCGGCATGACTGCAATGCCCGAGGCTTCGCTCGCACGCGAAGCAGAAATTCCCTACTGCACGTTGGCATTTGTCACCGATTACGACTGCTGGAAAGAGCACGAAGAAGCTGTCTCGGTCGAGGCAGTCCTGGCTGTTCTCAAGAAAAATGTCGACGCCTCGAAGCGCATTGTAAAAAATATTTTGGAAGCAATGCCGGAGTCATCCGACAACCCGATCTTCAACGCCGCGCAGTTTGCTCTGATGACATCACCAGAGGTCATTCCTGCGGAAACCAAGCGCGCCCTGTGGCCACTGTTCGGCAAATACTGGAGCAGCGGCGCGGGTCAGCATCACTGATGCCACGGCGCGGCCCGACGACGTTCAATCTGCGTCAACAGCTTTCGCTGCACGTCATTCCGGCATTCACCGACAACTATCTCTATGTTCTGCAAGGGTCTTCAACCGCTCAGTGTGCGGTCGTCGATCCGGGTGATGCCAATTCCATCATGGGATTTCTCGCTCAACACCAACTGCAACTCTCGCATATTCTGCTGACCCATCATCACCGCGATCACACCGGCGGGGTCGCACAGCTGCTGGCTGCTTTTCCAACGGCAACAATCATTTGCTCCACTTGGATGAAGATTCCTGACAACTGGGCAACCGCACAACTCATCCGCATGAGCACCGGCGACGACAAAGATTACAATTTGTTTGGTCTGACCCTGAAGGCACTCGACGTCAGGGGACACACTTTGGATCACATCGCATTTGTGCTTCCAGCATCTCGGGACGATGAAGGACCATGCGAAGCGTTTGTCGGAGACTCGCTTTTTGGTGCTGGCTGCGGCGGTCTTTTTGAAGGGAGCTATGCGCAGATGCTGCAGGCCCTGACTCAACTCCGCTCGCTGCCCGCGAATGCGCGTTTGTGGTGTGCCCACGAATACACTCTAAAGAACCTGCGCGTCGCCGTTCAACTTGGGGAAGACAACCCCGAGCAGGCAGCCCGACTCGCAAAACTCGAACATTCCGTTGCTCAGGCTGGCACAGAACCTCACGAATGGATGACCATACCCCTCGTACTTTCAGAGGAAATCGAGACAAATCCATTTCTTAGATGGGACCAGCAGAGCCTGCAAAAAGCCATTGACACCCGCGGCAGTCTTGAAACATTCACTCATGTCAGACAATTTCGCGATCGGTTTTGAAAAGAAGAGACAAGCACAGGGACTCAGCAGCAAATGGAAAATCTTTTCAGCTCGGTGAAAGTGATCAAGTGGCCGCACAAGGAAACTCCCACGGAACAAAACGTGGCTGCGGAGATGCACAAGTACGGTTACCAGGTCTACGACCTGCAGACGATTCCACCTTGGTTTGAACGCTCACGCCACGCACATGACTACGATGAAATCCGTGCGGCCGTAGCCGGTGTCACCACATTTCATTTCGACGATTTTCCTGTCACCATCGAAGCGGGCGACATTCTCATCATCCCCGGTGGAATTCCGCACGCCGTGCGCACACACAACGACAAGCCATTCACCGCCTACAAAGGTTCACTTTCCGGCGAGCGCTCGGTCACCGAACATGGCGACGGACGCGGCAGCGTTGAAGACCTTGCAAAAAACAAATGAGAGAAGCCAAACAATGAATTTCTTCTTTTTCGACCTCGACGGCACGCTTGAGGACAGCCGAAAAGACATGGTTGCCGCGGCAGCACACGTGCGCATGTCGCTTGGCCTGACAACACGAGAATTTTCGGCGCTGGTGCCGCACGTCAACAAGGGCATGCGCGAACTTTATCTCAATTGCTTTGATGATTTTATCAATTCCGCCAATACGCACGCGGCCCGCGAGGAAAAAATTCTCACAGTGCAGAAACACTACGAACAGCGCTACGCAGATTATATCGCAGTCGAAACAAAACTGTACGCCGGCATTCGCGCGGCACTCGAAGATGCGCGCAGCCTTGGCCGCGTAGCGGTGATCACCAACAAGCCCGAGCATTTGTCGGTTCGTCTGCTTGAATCGCTCGGTGTACTTCAGCTCATCGACCTTGTCGTCGGCGGCGACACATGCCACGAAGCCAAACCAAGTCCGGTGCCTCTGCGCTTCGCTCTGGAACGCTTGGGTGGAGACATCGCGCGCGACCAAGTCTTTATGATTGGCGACAGTCAGGGCGATGCACTTGCGGGCTCTCTGTGCGGTGCTCAGACGGTTTGGTGCGCTTGGGGATACCAAAGCGACGCGCCGACCCAACCGGCTCCACAACACGTCGCTTCAAGCCCCGATGATTTAAGACAAATTTTCAGGCGCTAAGTTTGTTCACTTTGACCTTGCGGGGGGCGGCGAATTGATCCATCCATCCGCCCTCACACAGACATCGGAGGAAGGGTGAAGTCCGTGTCCCGACTCACATCGACTGAAAGAGAAGATGCCTGGATCTACGACCTGCGCTTGCTCAATGGTCGCATCCGCGGACTCAAGGGAGTCCCATCCGTGCGCACGCGCGCCGTTTCGCTCGCCGACTGTCGAGGGTGGTGTTATCGCACACCTGCCGGCGAACGGGTTTCGCTGGAACTCAAAACATCGCTCCGTGAGTTTTATAAAGTACTAGATACAGATCCGGCAGCTCCCATCCTTATTAAGGCATGCGCAAAACTCTGGCTGAGATTGATGACCATCCGTCCGTTTATGGATGGCAACCGCCGCACAGCCCGCGCGTTTTTAGCCCGTTGTTTCACTCAACAAGGACTCACGGTCAAAAGCTTTCAGGCGCTCAAAAAATTCCCCACCACCGGTCGACTTGACGAAGATCTGACGACCTGCCAACTCGCACTTGGTCGATGTCTGACAGCTGCGCAAAACAACGCTCATTGAGTCTAACCAGGTAAATTTCCCAAACTGCTGAAATCAAAAGAGAGCCGACTGGTCGCAGAAGCGCGGTTGATGCATCTTTCGACGCGTTGTGAGCGGCCGAATGATTCAAAAAATTATCAGCCAAGGAGGCCCTTTATGATCAGAACTTCAGCTGTGCGATGGTGCTTCGGATTATTGGCGCTGGCAGGAACGGCACTTTCTTTGATGCCTTCTGCCGAAGCAAATTCTCTTTATTGGAGAAGATATTCTCCAGCACACGTCGGCCCAGGTCCTGTTTTCATTGCACCGATAGGAAACATCTGGAACGGCGGCTGGTGGATGTCAGTGGATGTGGGTCGCTCGCCGCTGAGCATCTGCCGCATCTCGGATGGTCCATCATGGTTTTATGGCAATTACTATGACGGACGCTGTGCCTACTATTCACCTTCGCGGAGTGGCGCTCACTCCGTTGACATAGGCTTCGATCTTTTAGGTGGGAATAATTTTCCCAGATGGCGCCGACTGTCGGACGGCCATGTTCACCCGCTTGATCTCGGATACCACAACCACGACCTTCTCGGTGACCCGGTCATTGGCCAGCAACAAGCTGTCCTCGATGCAGAACTGGCGGCTCTGTGCCGAATCCAACAGGCCGAGGGAGCTTTCATCGGGACAATCGTCGAAGGCGGCTGCTATGCCGCGTGGAATGGTCAAACCCTGGTATCCGCCGACTACGAAGTCGTCGAGCAGCACAGCGACGAGCCCACAGGCCGATAAAAAATCGGAATGAGGGTGGGGTGCCATATTGACACCTCGCCCTGTCGGTCTTTCAGGGGGCAGTGCTATTCTCATGACATTGTCGAATTGGCGGGCAAACACCGCCTCCAATTCACGTGCCATGCGGGAGACGATCAAATGGCTGCTCCAAAGCTTTCCGAACGCCGTGTATCTCAACGGTATGCGATGACCCCGAACGCCTATTGCGGTCATGTCGTATTTGAAAAAACTCTGGTGCTCCCGATGCTCGACATCAGCTATGGCGGATTTTCAGTTGCGATAGACAAACCGGAGCACGAATCACTCACGGAAACTTTGCCAAGAACGTCTGAAGTGGACATCGTGATTTTGGGCGTCGGGACAACCGGCCGCGCAATTCGCGTGTTTGAAGGACGCCAGCGGTTGGGCTACGCATTCTGCCACGACACTGCGAGTGTATTGATTTTCCTGCGCCGTTTTATCGAATTTATGCGCATGGGTGAGCATCTCAATCAGCTCGACAAGGATTTGCTCAAACCGCCCTACGATACCGGAGACTGGCTTTGCTTCCGCGGTGACGGACCGACCGACGTCGTCATGCACAAGAACCGCAATGAAGCCAATTCGATTGATGAGGCGGTGATCACCTACCGAGAGAAAGAAACATACCGCTCAACGGAGTTCCGCAACGGTCGACTGTTTACAGCTGTGACTTCCGAGAGTGCGCAATCGGGCGGAAGCCGATCTGGACAAGATGCACAAGCCAACGAGGACATCCTGCGTAAATCGGCGTGCGTCCTGATGGGCTACCTGCAATCTTGCAACTCAGCTCACCAGCCCTTCCTTTCCAGTTTGCTCAACGTGCTCCGCAAGCAACTGCTCACCTCACAGCAGGCAAAAGCAAGTCCGACCTGACGGGTTTTGAGTAGTCAGTGATGGTGATGGAGTGGTGCGGACGGTGAGACTCGAACTCACATGCCTCTCGGCGCTGGCTTCTAAGACCAGTGCGTCTACCAATTTCGCCACGTCCGCGCAGAGAAAAACAGAACAGACCGCTTCGGTATAGACGAAGCTCACGTCCGGCGCAATTCAAGGTTGTCCGGCATTGACACTCAGGCGCAAAAAATAGCGCCGATCGGTACGGGCAGCATAACCTATCGGCCCCTCAACCCGAGCCACGTCACTGGCGACTTCAACAATCGCGAAGGGCATATCCCAGCTAAGTCCGTAGGAAAGACCATCACGGTGCCCACCAACCCTAAGAATGACCGGAGCTCCGCTCATCAGGTCGGGTTCGGCCTGACCCATCAGGTGCAGCTCGCATCCGCCTCCCACCTTACCCGCAAGCTCGAGCCTTTCGTCATTCAAGTGATGTCCTGCGGTAGTGCACTGGATTGCAAAGCTTTGCCTCAGCAGTGGCCAAGCAGCAACGCCCACGCTGATATTGGATTTTTGAATCACAGTTTGATGAGCCGAGCTGGCTGCCTTGTATCGGGTGTCGGCAACATCTTCGATCTTCAAACCAAAGGACGGTTTGAGTGCAAACTTGGGAAGGCGCACCGCGGCGCCGACGTCCACCGGATAGCCGCGGGTTTCGTTGAACTTGGCGCGCAGGGCTTTCGCCGAAGCACTGACCAGCGGCTCATCGAGTTCCACTGAGCCGATGAAATCGCTCCGCCATGTGGGCCTGACTGTGACACCAAGAAAGACACCCGTATTTTTATAGGGAACCGCAAATGAAAGACTTGTGCCACGTTCGACCGTCGCCCGCACGTCCATCTGCGAAGCAGTCTGACCATCCAAAGCGCTCGGCGACACCAAGGAAAGGCCGCCAAGAATATCTGGAATCTCGTTTGCAGAAGCACTCGCCGCAGAGTCCTGTCCAGAGCCCGTCGGTTGCCAAACGTAACCTTCGACACGGATTCTCCCAAACAATCCCCAGTGAATGGGGCCGACAGTAAATCCCGGAGTCATCGAAAAAAGGCCAAAGGGCGTTTGTTCATTTTGCGACGCTTTTAGAAAGTTCTCGAGTCTCTGCTGGGTTGAACCTTCACCTGAAAAATACGCCTTGGCCAAAGACTGCGTTGTTCCATTGCTCCCGACGGTTGCTGATGGGAACCAAAGACCGCGGAGAATTTCCTTGTTTTTGATTTTACCCTCTTGTCCGACCCATGCTGGATTGCTTTGTGGGGTTTCCCCCTGAGAGAGTCCGGCCATCGAAACAGTCGAGACACCCAGCCCCAACGCACGAATTCCATTGAGGTCGCGCACAGGTGGCAAAAGCTCCTGCGCCGCCGCATTGCCGGCCAACAAGCCGCACAGCGTTGAAAGCAAACGGGTGGCCATTCCCAATCGGGCCGACTTTGTGCAGCTCACTGTGCACCCCCTCTGAGAGGCATATCGGCAAACACGACCAACACTTGCAGCGGGCCGGGCGCCAACCAATTGGACAGCCGCCACAAAATTTCCTCTGCATCAAAAAAAACAACCAAATAGAATAATAATAATTAGGTTGAGCCCAGCGAAAATGGAGTTAAGCAGCACGTGTCTCTTCAGCCGCGCGCAGTCATATTCGCAGAAGAAAGAGTGACTGGCTTTGTCCAGATACTCCGTGAATTCCTGTTCAAACTCGGGTTCAGGCAAACGATCTGCACCACCAATCCGCTCGAAATATCGAACCTCATTCACACAAGTCACTGGCCGATTATTTTTATCGATCACACCGACGGCGTGAACGACGGGATGCAGCATTTCGAGGGTATATATAAAGTCTTGGGTCACCAACTGCTGCCTATTGTGTTTACGGCGCCCTCCGACAACCAGCTGTTCGATTCCTTTTACCAAAGCCTCGGCGCCGTCGGCCTCATCAAAAAACCACTGCAAACATCCAATGCTGAAAAAATCGTCCGTGCGGTTATTCCGCAGCCCAATGATCCTGCAGTCCGGCTTGCACATCAGGTTTCAAAAGCGATGCTGCAGGGGCATTACGGAACGGTCGAACAACAACTTGCTCGGCTGCGTGAAATTCCGCAGTTCCGAAGACACGCCGAGATCGCACTGCTGCGCGTCGAGATGGCAATGGGAAATATGTCCAAGGCCAACGAGCGGTTCAGGTTGCTCCTACGCGACAGACCGCGAGACCTGAGAGTCCTTTCAGAGTACGCAGAATTTTTGAAGAAGAACGCGCTCTATTTCAATACGCTGAAATGCTACCAGCGCATCCAAAGCCTGCATCCGGAGTTGTCTTTCAAATTCTGGGATCAGGTCACCCTGCATATAGAATTGGAACAAATCGATGAAGCGGCGCGTCTCCTCGACTCGATGCAGCACGACGACACTTACCGCGACCTTGCCGCTGAAGCGCTGGCGCGGATGATGTACTTCATGGGACTGCAGCACAACATCCCGAATTTTGTGAAGCTGTACCCGAATGCAACCAGAAACTATAACTTGTTCACCGGAACTTCGCCCAGCAAAAAAGTGAGCTCATCATGAGAACAGCGACCTTTCTTCTGGGCACCGCAGGGATTTTCCTTTCGTCCGCATTGGTATCCTGCGGCACGAGCCTCTACCGGCCGTTTTCCATTAAAGACAGCAACGATGCCCTGCGTGAGGAAACGCTCATCCAGCTCAATCAGGGAAACTATGATTCCGCGGTCGAGTCGGCAAAAAAACTGTGGGACAAAGACAAAAGCAACAATTCAGCGAGTCTCTATTCAATAGCCTTGGCGAGTCAGTCGGGGGTCGGACTGTTTGATTTGATCGTCAATACAATCGACAAAACTGCGAGCTCGTCGTCAAACACATCAAGTGGCAGCAGCACGTCCAGCGGAAACAACGTCTTCAACACTCTCGAGAGCGTTCTGCCGACCTTCACACAGGCACAGCTCGACACCTTGAAAAAAGCCATCGAAATTCTCGACTCAGCCCCTGAAAAAAATTCATCAAAATTGCTGTTTCAACGCTGCCTGACCGCAGCCATTTACACGATTCCGACACTCAAAAACCTTCAGTCCGGAATCACGTCGGTTCAGTCCACATTGAATGGACTCCCGACAAAACTGGGGACAGCCGCGGGAGGCACAGGATGCAGCGCTTCGGCAGAAAGCATCAGCGCTGCTGCAGCTGAACTCTCGGCGGCCATCACCGACCTTGGTGACATCACAACCGACTTCACAACGGCACTCGGCATCGTCGGTGAATGCTTCCCGAGCTCGCAGGGCAAGGACACTCTCAACACCGTCAGCCAACAGGTCAGCAAACTGAAAACCGCTGCCGACAAAGGCTGCACAGTTCCGGCCACGCAAAAAATCGGTAGCTACACGCTTCCCTCTTGCCTCAACGACACTATCAACGCCACAGGCGGCGGCAGTGCGGCGGCAAACGATGGGAAAATAGACGGCTGTGAATTGTTCATCAACTGCACGTCGGGCACGTGTTTCTGAGCTGTTTGAATCAGTTCATTGAAGCAGCTCGAGCAATTCTTTTTTACTCAGCTGAGCTCCGCCCTGTATGAGATTCTGCGCAACGGTCCCGGTACCCAGACCCTCGTCAAGAACCTGCGTCGCAGTCTTCAATTTCTCAAGCACAGTCCTGCGAATGTATTCATCCACGGTGCCTTCGGCAATGAGATGAACCACCAGACAGCGCACAGCCTGCTGACCAATACGGTGGAAACGAGCCTGCGATTGAACGTAACTGCCGCTGTCGAAACTCAAATCGAGATAAATCATCGTGTCTGCAACCATGCGGCCATCACGCGGCAAAAGGGTCAAGCCCTCTTTTGCGGACTGCGGCGTTGCTATGAACATCCGGCAACTCGGATCATCCTGAAACCGCTTGACGCTCTGCTGACGCTCGCCGACATCCATTTCACCGGTGTGTCCGACGGCACCATAATTTTCGGCGTACTTTTCCACCAGCCGGTTGATGTTATCAACATAATGCGACCAGACGATGACCTTCTTGCTGTCATCGGAAAAAACATCTTCGAGCAGATCATCGAGCTCGTGCAGCTTGGCACTCGAACCCTTGTACTCGGGATCAAGCAATGCAGGATTGGAGGCGATCTGTGACAACCGCAAAAGTTTCACGACGATGTTTGCAGCTTCCGAGGCAATCTCCTTATCGGAAAGACCGCCGATTTCCAGCCGCAGATGATCGCGCATTTGCGCATACATATGCTTTTGCTCGGCTTTCAACTCAACAACAAAATCTTTGAAGAGCATCGGCGGCAGATCGAGAACTTCCGATTTCAGACGACGGAGGCTTGTGCGCAGGATGCGTGACTGCAATTCGTCCGGATTGCGGGTCCCGATGAATTTCTCAACACGGATGGTTTTGCGGCCGACGTTGATTTTTTGCACCTCCATCTCACAGAAGGTGTTCTTGAACGCCGGAAAGCGATTGCCGAAGGTGTCGCCCTGATCCATGACAAGATATTGAGAAAACAAGTCGATGGGCCGGTTGGCGATCGGCGTTCCTGTGGCAATGATGCATCTGCTTGAGAGCGGACGCAAACGCACTGCGGCCATCGTTGTTTGCGCCTGCAGATTCTTGATCCGCTGGCTTTCATCAAAGACCAGCGCGCAGCGAGCTCCTTCCATCCACTCCCTGAAGCGTTCCTCCTCGAGACGGAGGCCCTCATAGTGAACAAGAAAAATTGCGTTTGTACTTTTGAATGCCTTTGCGCGCTGTGCCGGTGTGCCTATCACGACGGTAAAATCGAGCGGCAGAGAAAGCCTGAGCTCCTCCTGCCATGTCTTGAGCAGCGACATTGGCACGACAATGACAGCCCGGTCGATTTCTTTTTCCTGAAACATGATTCCGAGTGCCGAGGCTATCTGAAAGGTTTTACCGCAACCCATCTCGTCGAGCAGAGCAGCCTGCTTATTGACCAGCAAAAATTCGATGCCCGTGCGCTGGTGCAGATAGGGCTTGCGTCCGAATGTGTATTTTTCGATAGCCTTGCGCCAGTTGACGATATCCTGCTGCACAGAAGGCTCGAAAGATTCGCCGCCGAGTTTTTCGAGATGAAAAAACGAACTGCCAAACTTCACCTTGCTTTGCGTGAGGTGTGAAATGTCTTCAAACCAACTCTCACGGACAACAATCTTTCCGAGTTTTCCCCGGCCAATGTGAGCGTAGTAGGGTGTGGATATGAATTCACCAATCGCTGCATATGCTGCTTCGGTGAGCTTGAAACCGCGCCCGAGAATGTCGAACACCTCGTCAAATGTGCCAATGAAAACCCGCCAGATTTTTTGGTCGGGATCCCATGCCCTCTCGTTGCGGTCGAGCCCCTTCATGCGTTCAACGGCGGTCTGCTCGTAAGGAAACGAAATCTTCAATTCTCCGTCGCCGAAATCAACCATCGAACGTCCCGATGTCGTCAGTCCGGCAAGATAAATTTTCTTCAGGTTGGTGCGAATCCTATCGAGATATTCTCCGTCCAAAGGCTCACTGGATTCAAAAGGGATTCCCTTTAATTTAAGGGTTCCGACAATATCCTGCCGTGCAAAAACAGGTTCCTCCGGCGGCTTACGCGGCATGGGAAAGGTCTGGGGATTATCCTTTTGTCCAGGCGGTGGAATAACGCCAAACGCGAGTTTCACTGGTCCGCGCGGCGGCTTTGGACGAAAAGTTGATCCGCGGTTATTTCCTCTTTGCATAGACGCTTCCCCAGCTACTCGATTGGATGCCTACGTTGGTCGCATTTCTGCTGAAAAGTTTCAACGCCAAAGCAGCACGATGTCAGAGAAATCGACTGGACAAGCGTATTGCGGGCATCTACAGTGGGGCTCCGCAGAACTCTGCAAAAATCCGAGGCAAGTATGGATAAAATTATTTGTGTTGGTAAAAATTACGCCGACCACGCAGCAGAATTGGGCGATGCTCACCCGGAAAAACCGGTCCTATTCATTAAGCCACCGAGCGTTCTGCGCGCTGCGGAAGCAAATGATGCGTTGGTCAAGTTGACACTCCCCAAACATTCCACTCAGGTGCATCACGAAGTAGAGCTTGTCTTCCGCGTTGAGAAGGATGGCTATCAGATGACTGTCGAGCAAGCTGAACGCGCGCTCGGCGCAGTGACCGTCGGCCTCGACATGACGTTGCGTGATCTGCAGGGCGAAGCCAAGAAAAAGGGTACTCCATGGACGACCGGAAAAGTCTTCCGCGATGCGGCGGTCATCGGTCCTTGGATCAGGCTCTCTGACTTTGCCGACTACAACAGTGAAATCTTCTCACTGTCGATCAACGACAAACTTGTCCAGAGCGCGACTGCTCTGAAGATGAGCCATTCTCCGGCCGCCTGCCTTGCCTATGCATCACAGTTTTTTCCGATCTGTGCAGGCGATCTGTTATTCACAGGAACTCCTGCAGGTGTCGGAGCTGTCAACGTCGGCGACAAAGGAGTGTTGATGTTCGGATCTATCCGTTTCCTTGTGGAATGGACGGAGTCACTTTGAGATCACGCAGACCGCCGGATTTTTTCCAGGTGACTTCAGCGACACCTGATTTGTGCTGAACCCATCGTGAAGCTACGAAAAGAAAATCCGACAAACGGTTCAAAAATGGTACGGCCTGCGGATTGATTTCCGCGTGTTCCTGAAGCTGCACTGCTATTCGCTCGGCCCGCCTGCAAACCGTGCGCGCCAGATGCAAGTCGGCATTCATCCGCGTTCCGCCCGGCAATACAAACTCCCTGAGAGGCGGAAGAACTTCCTGCAGCTCGTCGATCATCTGCTCAAGGCGGGTGATCTCCGATTCGCCAACAACGATCATGTTTTCCCAACGAGACGCAATCGGCGTTGCGAGATCTCCGCCAAGATTGAACAAATCATTCTGGATACACTCGAGCCATGCATCGAGCGTTGCAATGGAATCTACCTGCAGAACGCCCGACTCCTGCAACGAACTTCTGCACACTCCAACGAGCGCGTTGAGTTCATCGACAGTGCCATACGTTTCAAGGCGAAGATCGGCTTTCGACACTCGTGAGCCGTCGGCGAGGCTTGTGGTTCCCTTGTCGCCGGTTTTTGTATAAACGCGGGTAATTCTCACTTCACTTCCTCAATCAACGGAATCAAGAAACGGACTCCAAACCGGCATCACGACATCGTGAAGCGGGATGCTGAGCGGACGCACGTTCGTTCCGTCCCGGCTCATCACATAAAGCTTGTAGTTATTCGCCTTTCCACGGCCTTTGAGCAAGCGGTTTGACTGAAAAACAATGAATCTTCCATCCGGAGACCACGACGGTTTCTCGTTGTCTCCCTGGTCGAGTGTGAGGCGCTCCATCTGACGACCATCGGGATTCACAGTGAAAATGTCATACCGGTCAATGTCGCGATCGTATCCAGCAAATGCCAGTTTGCGACCGTCTCGCCGCCATGAGGGCGACGAATTGTACCAACCGGCAAAGGTGATGCGGGTATCACTGTCGACGCGCAGATCTCGAATGAACAGATGCGGATTGCCGAAGCGTCCACTGACAAACGCAACCTTGCCGCCATCAGGGGAATAGGCGGGCTCGACCTCGAGTCCGCTTCCGCTGATGAAGGTTTTTCGATCGCTGCCGTCCAGCGAATTGACGGTAAAAATACTCGTGAGTCCGGAGTGACTTCCCGAGAATGCGATCTTGCGTCCGTCCGGGTGCCAGTTTGCTCCGGAGTTGTTGCCAAATCCGGCGGTCAGTTTGGAAGTTTTCTGCGTCAGCATGTTGTAGACAAAGATGTCGGCCTTGCCATCGCGGAACGAAGTGTATGTGAGTTTTGTTCCGTCGGGTGACCATGATGGGCTCATGTTGATCGAGCCGTTGTTGGTGACCTGCCGCAAACCCGATCCGTCGAGATTGGCAACAAAAATCTGCCGCGGCTCACCGCTTTTGCGGGTTCCGGCAAACGCCAATTTTGTGGAGAAGATTCCCTTCTCACCAGTCAGTTTTTCAATGCATTTATCGGCGAATCTGCGGAGTGCGCGATCGAGATCACTCACCTCGAAGTCGGAGTAACGGACACCATGCAGCTGTCTGCGCCGTTTGACATCAAAGAAGCGCATCTCGAGCGTGTACTTGCCAATCGCGGTACTGGGAACAAATTTACCGAGAATGACCCCCTCTGTTTGCAACGGAGCCCATTCATCATACTGGATGGGCTTGATTGCTATATTGCCCTTGGCAAGAAAACTCGCTGCCGGCACAAAATCGAATGAACCCATAAATGAAAAAATATCGGCCAGCTTGTTTGCGGCAAACTCGCGGTCGGCTTCCGACACCGATGAACCAGGCTCCAATCCGAACATGGGAATTGCCATCTTGAATTTTCGAGCTCCGGCGCGTCCAACATCGATAAATAACTCACCGTCGGCCGACTGGGCAGTTGCAGCCGGAGTTGCTGGCGGCGGGGCTGCATGGAGTGATGGCTGCACGCCGCAAACAAACAACATCAGTGCAAAAAAACAAACAGTCTTGGATGACAAACCGAAACTTTTTAATTTGTTCACAATCATATACTGACCCTAAAAATTGATGCTGTTGGGCGAAAATTTCATACGCAGTGAAAGCTTTTGTCCCATTTCCTTGGGCAGATCCGGAAACGGACCTGCAGCCTCAAGTGCCTTCATCGCCTCTTCGTCAAAACGCGCATTGCCACTTCCCTTGACTACCCTCACACGACCAAGAATCCGACCGTAGCCATTGATGTCAAAACCAAGCACAACTTCGAGCTTCGACTCAAAAGTCATCACATCGGGAAGACTCCAGTGCTTGCGCATGTGCATGGCAGCAGCTTGAGCGTACTCATTGCGCACCTGCAATCCCGCCTTGCCTTGCAAACTTCCTGCCTGAGTCAAAGTCGATGGTGGCTTTGGCAAATCACGCCCGAGAGGATTTATGGGGATATCGGTCGGACGATTGAAAACATCATTGGCGGTTTTTTTATCAGTGCCGGCGCGCTCCTTTGCACCGACAGCACGCTGTTCCTTTTCAAGACGCTTGGCGAGTTCTTCAAGTTTCATTTTCTTTGCCGCTGCCGGATCAACCCGCTCAACAACAGGAGCCGGTGTGGGTGCCGTCGTCGGCGCGGGTGTCGGTGTAACGGCCGCCACAGCTGTGGGGACCGGCGTTGCAGCCACCGCATCTGGTGAGGCGAGCGAATTGTCCGCAGGTGCGGGAGTTGCAGCATCAATTGTCAGTGATTTGGGTAACTGCGGCAGCTGTTGTGCAGTTTTGAGCGCCTCAGCTTCAAGTTTCTCATCGGCAATTTTTCCGTCCGGCAGAGCCTTGCCCAAATCTGGAGAAAGCCCAAAGGCAACCTCAATCGGTTCTGATTCAAGTTTGTCAAACGGATTGCTGATTTCACTGAATTGCATGAATCCTATAATGATGCCGGCCACAACGGCATGCCACAGGATGGAAAAACCAAGCGGCCACGGACCGAGTCCGTCGTCTTCGAGATTTTCCAAACGCAGCCTCTGCGCAAATGCATGATCATCAATTCGCGGCTCGGGAGAAATCATAAACCGCGCAGAAAAGGGAACTTCCAGATCAGGTTCGGGCAAAAACTCTTGCGAGAGAGCTTCGTTCCAAAGCAGCTCCGGCTCCTTGCGCGGCTGAGCAAGATTTTCACCGGCAATCCAAAGCATTTCATCGCCGTCAATGTGCGGCGATGCCTTGAGTGCAATGCTGCTGTCCGTGCTTGAGTTAGACATCATTTACCGAGCCTTCGCCCCGCTTCCGGTTCCTTCGCCCATCATGCCGATCTTTTTTGCGCCGGCGTTTTGCGCAGCCGTCATGGCGTCCATGACTTTGGCGTACATCACTTCACGATCTGCGCGGATGAATACAGTCGGCTGTTCCTGTCCCACGAGCGCGGCCTGAATCTTGCTCGTCAGTTCATCTTTACGCACCGCTTTTTTGCCGAGAAAAAATTCGCCCTGCTCAGAAATCGAAACGACCACCGGATCCTGTCCGAGACTCAGCGTCTTGGCCTTCGATTTTGGCAGCTGGATGTCAACACCCGACACGGCAAATGGGGCAGTCACCATGAAAATAATCAGCAACACCAACATAACATCCACGAACGGCGTGATGTTGATGTCGGCCAAAAGTGATGAGCGTCCAAATGACGAGGAGCCCGATTCCTCGCCGTCGCCGGTTCTCATTGCCATGAATTCACCTCATGCTCTGCAAGTCAGACGGTTCAGGCTTCAGCGATAGTCGACAGGGCCGAGCCGGAAGCGGGTGCGTGCTGCACCGCTTGCTCAGAGCGTCCCAGATTAAAATGACGCTCGAGAATATTGAGAAAGTCAGTCGAAAATCCTTCGAGAATCAACAGCTGCTGACGCGCCTTACCGGCAAAGAAGTTGTATGCAATGACCGCCGGAATTGCAGCTGCAAGTCCGAGCGCCGTTGCGATGAGTGCCTCAGAGATACCGGGAGCAACCGCAGCAAGGCTGGACGAACCTGTTTGTCCGATGTCATGGAAGGCGCGGATGATACCGACAACCGTACCAAATAGCCCGATGAACGGACACGCCGAGGCAGAAACAGCCAAAAAGGTCATGTTGCGCGACAACTGCACTTCTTCCAATTGACGCGACTTTCCAAGCGCTCGACGGACTGTGTCAATCGACAATGGAGCGCTCGACGAGAGTCCGCGCTTTTCACGGACCTGCAGCACTCGCACCATCTCATTGTAGCCTGAGCGAAAAACTTCCCGCGCCGGGCTGTAGTCAAGATCTTTGAGCTTGCCGTTGAGGTCGGAGAGACTCTTGGAATCCCAGAACTCCTGCATGAAGTCGTCGGACATCATCTGCAGGTGACGCAAAGCTCGCCAGCGCTCAAAAATGACCGCCCAAGTCGCAACCGACAGAAGGACAAGGAGAATAAGAATAGAAACACCAACAGGACCGCCGTTGGTCAGAACGGAAAGCCAGTTAACGCCATCGAGCTGTGTTGCGTCGGCCATAGGAACTCCTCATATATGCCCTCACGGATCATATCTTACGATTCCTGCAACCCTGGCACCAATCCTCTGTCAACACACAGATTTAAGATTGCCCGCACGACAGCGGCCGGCTCGAGTTCAGTCGAATCCAGTAAGACAGCATCCTCCGCCGCGCGCATGGGAGCGACCAATCGATTGGCATCACGCGCATCACGCTCGTGAATCTCACGAATCAGTTCATCCAGACTCGGTTCAAGGTTTTGCGAACGCAATTCCTCGAGCCGCCGCTGGGCCCGCTGCTCCGGCGAAGCTGTCAGGAATATTTTCAGCGGAGCGTCGGGAAATACAACTGTCCCCATGTCACGTCCGTCCACAACCGCCCCATTGCAATCCAGAACGACTTTCCTTTGAACGGGCAGAAGGCGCCTGCGGACGAGTTCATCCTGAGCCACCAAACTGGCCTGCTCAGAAACAAAAGGAGTGCGGATTTCGTGGGTAATTTCGCGATCGCCAAGAAAAACGCGCCCGCTGCGCGGGTCCTGCCGGTAGCGTTCCGAGAGGAAAGCAACGAAACGCTCAATCGAGCCACGGTCTTGAACACCGGTTCCTGCCTCAAAAAGCATCAATGCAAGTGTCCGATAAATGGCGCCCGTGGTGACATAAATCCAACCGAGCCGATGGGCGAGGATCCTCGAGACCGTGCTCTTGCCCGATCCAGCCGGCCCATCGATGGTGATGACTTTGACGCTTTCTTGGTTTGTGACGACAAGGGTCATGAGAGCGGAAAGTCTCCGGTGAAGCCGGTTGTTTTGGACAGCTGCTCCCAGCTTTGCGTCCAAGCCGGAACAGGAGCAGCCTCGGTGCGAAACGGCGACACGGGCTCTCGGCTTTCCACTTTGCCCATCGCTGCGAATTTTTGGTGGCGTTGTTTTTTGAGTTGCTCCGAGCTCATTTTTCCGAGCTCGAGCAGATGTTTTTCAAGCACATCGCCGACACTGTTGATGGCTTCGACAGGCTTCCAGTGAGCTGCCCCAAGCGGCTCGGGGATGATCTCATCTATGACGCCCAGATTCAGAGCATTTTGAGCCGTCACCCCGAGTGCAGCGGCTGCGCGGTCGGCCTGTGTTCCGTCTTTCCACAGAATGGACGCGCAACCCTCAGGAGAAATCACGCTGTAGGTGCTGTATTGAAGCATGAGAACACGATTTCCAACGCCGATAGCCAGGGCACCGCCGCTGCCGCCTTCTCCGACGACTACCGAAATAATCGGAACACCAAGTTTGAACATAACCATGATATTTTTTGCGATGGCCTCACTCTGACCACGCTCTTCGGCGTCAATCCCTGGATACGCGCCAGGCGTGTCGATAAACGTGACGATGGGCAGCTTGAAGCGTTCGGCAAGCGTCATCAGACGAAGCGCCTTTCGGTATCCCTCCGGCCTTGGCATACCAAAGTTTCTCTTCATGTTTTCTTTTGTGCCACGACCCTTCTGGTGTCCCACGAAAACTACCCGGTGGCCACGGAATGTGCCGAGGCCGCCGACAATTGCCGCGTCGTCCATGAAGTTGCGGTCGCCCTGCAGTTCAATAAAGTCGTCACAGAGCTGATTCACGATATCGAGGGTGTAGGGTCTGTGGGGATGGCGGCTCAGCTGCGTAATCTCATATGGAGTCAGATTGGAGAAAATCTGCTTTGCGAGCGTTTCAAACTGCTCGTCGAGAACCTTAATCTCGGCACCGAGCTCCTTCTCGTTTTTTCCCGACAGCTGCGACTGGCGAGCCTGAGCGCGCAATTCGTTGATGCGGTTGCTCAACTCCAACAACGGACGCTCGAGGGGTAAAACCTCCATGATCCTGTCCTCACTTTTTTGAGAGCTGTTTCACAGTTGCGACCCCGACGTGGTAACAAATCAGTGGGGTATGGTCAAAAAGGAGGTCCACCGGTGGCTCAGGACCCAATATCAGCCAATCAGAGTGTCCGCCGCGGAATGGACGACCTTGTAGTTGACACGACATCAATCAGTTGGGTCAATGGACAACAAGGCCGACTCTACTATCGTGGCTTTCGCGTCGAAGACCTCGCCGAAATGGCCAGCTTCGAAGAAGTGGCCTACCTCCTGCTCTGTGGTCATCTCCCCAACCAGCGCCAATTGAATTCGTTCAGCTGGAAATTGCGGCAGCTTTCGCATACACCCGAAAAAACAATCCGTATTTTGCAGGAACTGCCCCGGCACACGGCTCCGCTCGCTGCGCTTCAAACGGCTTTGGCAGCGCTGGGCTGCACCGACCCCGGTCCAAAATACTCCGAAGAAGAGACGTTGCTCGGACTTGCCATGCGCGTCATCGCACAGACACCCATCATTCTGGCTGCGTTTTATCGACTGCATCAAGGCTCACCAATTCTCTCGGCGCGTGATGATCTGTCGCATGCGGAAAATTTTCTCTACATGCTGCACGGACAAGTGCCCTCGAAAAAGGCTGCCCGCGCGATGGAAATTGCGCTGATTCTGCAAATGGACCACGGCTTCAATTCGTCAACTTTTACCGCGCGCGCCGTGGCTTCGACACTGACGAACATGTACGCGGCAACCAGCGCGGCTGTCGGCGCCCTAAGTGGTCCGCTGCACGGCGGCGCAAGTGAACAAGTTGTTGAAATGCTCGCCGAGATTGAAGAGTGGGGCGACACCGACTCATACCTTGATCATCTGTTTGCCTCGGGTGGCAAGGTGATGGGCATGGGACACCGCGTATACAAACAAACAGATCCACGCGCTGTGGTCTTTGAACAATTACTGAAGGAACTCACCGCAAAGGAAGAAAATCCCAAAGACATAAAAATTCTCGCACACGTTGCGAGGCGGGCGCGAGAACATTTCGCCGCGCGCGATCGTCCGATTCACGTCAATGTGGATTTTTGGAGCGGAGCTGTCTACCGGCGACTGGGTATTCAACCCATTTTGTTTCCAGCAATCTTTGCTGCGGCGCGGATCGTCGGATGGTGCTCGCACATCATTGAACTCCGCCAGAACAACCGGCTCTACCGACCGCTGTCTTCCTACACCGGTCCGATTGATTTGCCATTTAAACCCCTTGCAGACAGACCCGCATGATTTTTCGACTGTTGGTCATTTTGAGTCAGACAATTGCAACAACGGCGCATCTGCTGGCGGGGCTATTTCTGCAATTGTCACGCTCCGAAAAAACCCGCCTTTTCATTTCCGAACGCGCGAATGGGTCATGGGAAAAAGCAATTGCCGATGCACAGCGGGAAAAGATCCGACGCGGTTGGCAGCACCGTCCGACCTACTGGATTCACGTCGCAAGTGCCGGCGAACTCGAGCAGGTCATTCCGATCCTCAAAGCACTGAATGCCAAGCACGGTGTGGTTTTCTTTCTGACTTATTTTTCCCCTAGTGCGATTCCCTTTCTGAAAAATTGTCCGGCGCTGCTCGCCGCATCCAGCCTGCCGTGGGAAAGTAAAAGTTCATTCCGTCTTGCTCTTGTTGAACTTGACATCCGTCGCTTGGTTCTCGTGCGGTACGACTTTTGGCCAGTGCTCATCAGTACTTTTTCTAAAGCCGGAAAGCCGATCTGCATTGTGGCTGCCACGCTGAAAAAAGCGCGCTCACCGCTGCCTTCAATCATGCAAAAGCAGTTGCGCAAAATATGGTTTCGAAATGCGGATGCTATCTTTCTTGTCGACGGCAAAGAAAAGTCTTTACTTTCGACTGAAGAGCTCAAAGGTGATGTGCTGCATGTCGCTGGAGATGCAAAATGGCTGCGTGCACGCGAACGCGCCCTGAATTCAAAGTCGGTACCGTTGTCACGACAAATTGCAGGGCTTGCGAAACTTGCGGCGGGCGCAGGTACCGACGGACAAAAGCCCGTCTGGGTGTTCGGCTCTCCGCACCAGGAAGAATTGCAAGTTCTGCAGCGCTTGCTCGACAGCCACCTGCCACCGATGGTGGTTGTTGTCGCACCACATGAAGTCGATTCTCAGACGATCGCGGCGCTCAAAAAAGCTCTCCAGCGGACGGACAACGACATTCTGCAGATCAGTCAATGCGGCAGCCACGACTGGCAGAGTTCCGCGGACAACGACAAGCCCGTGAAAATTGTTTTTCTCGACACATTCGGTTTTCTCGCCGAAGCTTACGCATTGGCTGAAGTTGCCGTGGTGGGCGGAGGTTTTGACGGCCAATTACACAACGTTCTCGAACCGGCGGCGTTTTTGGTCCCAACCCTGTTCGGAAATAGGGCGAGCCGCGCTCCCGAGGCGCAAATATTGCTCACAAGCAACGCGGCGGTCGGTTTTGCAACCTCGGAAATGTTATTTCAATTTCTCCATCGCTGGGGTACCCTTAAAAATGACAGCGCGGTCCGCTCGGAAATGTCGCACTTAAAGAGCGAGCTCCGCATGCGCGCCGAAGCGCTGTTTGCTTCACTGCCCGACACAAGTGAGGTCGTCTGCCGAGTGCTGGCATCGAAAGATGCGCTTGAGACCACCTGACTTAAGTCGACAGATTGAACACTTTTTTGAAAGATTTAAAAAATGGTAGGCAAACAATTGATCATCAACGCTTCGGCGTTTGAGACACGCGTCGCGCTGATCGAAGGCGGACATGTTTCGGAATATTACATTGAAAGACAACAAGAACGCGGAATTGTCGGAAGCATTTTCAAAGGCCGCGTCATGCGCGTCCTGCCGGGAATGCAAAGCGCATTTGTCGACATTGGCCTCGACCGCTCGGCATTCCTCTATGGCGGCGACATTCAGCCACCGGGTGGTCCCGCAAATGAATTGCCCGAGTTTTTCGAAGACGACGAACAGACCAAACTGACTCCGGCGACCGATGACTCCGCGCCCATTCCAAATACCGACATGGCCAACCCGGTTCCCACCCACCGTCCACAAAGGTTTTTCAAGATCGCGGATCTGGTGAAGGAAGGTCAGGAGGTGCTGGTTCAGGTCGCAAAAGACTCCATCGGCACCAAGGGCGCGCGCATCACGACGTACTTGAGTTTCCCAGGTCGTTACGTCGTCTTAATGCCAAATATCAATCACATAGGCATCAGCCGGCGCATCATGAACGAGGAAGAGCGAAACCGCCTGAAGCTGATCGTTCAAAGGGTCCGCCCGGATGGCATGGGTATTATTGTCCGGACGGCGAGTGAGGGTGTCCCAGAGGAGAAGCTGATAGCCGACATCGATTTTCTTCTTAAGCTCTGGGAAAACGTCAAAGCAAAGGCAACCAAGGCGAAACCCCCGAGTCTTGTGCACGAGGATCTCAACCTCGTCTTCCGCGCGACCCGCGACCTCATCTCGCGCGATCTGGAGCGAATCGTCATCGACAACAAAGACGTCTATGAAGACGTGGTGCGCTTTCTCAATCGCTTTTCCGTCAAACTGGGCGCACAGGTTCAGTTGTATCAAGGCGACACAGCAATCTTTGACGCCTATGGAATCGAACTGGAAGTTTCGCGGGCGCTGGGCTCAAAGGTGTGGCTCAAATCTGGCGGATATCTCATCATCGAGCGGACCGAAGCGCTGACCGCAATAGACGTCAACACGGGAAGGTTTGTCGGCGGAAAGTCGCTCGGCGACACGATTGTCAAAACCAATCTCGAGGCCGTCAAGGAAATCGTTCTACAACTGCGATTGCGCAACATTGGCGGGATCATCATTCTCGACTTCATTGACATGGACCGCCAGGACGACCGCGACCGGGTCTTCAACGCGCTGCAGGAAGAACTCAAAAAAGACAAAGCGAAAACATCCGCGCTGCGGATTTCCGAAATGGGTCTCGTACAGATGACCCGCAAGCGCACTGAAGAAAGTCTTTCACAAAAATTGTGCACGCCCTGCCCTTATTGCGAAGGGAAGGGTGAGGTCAAAAGCCCCACAACGGTTGCTTATGACATCATCCGTGAACTTGCGCGCGAGTTTTCAAAGTTACCGGCAGAGAATTTTGTACTCAAGGCGCATCCACAGGTGATCGACAGGCTGTGCGAGGAAGACGCCCAATTCGTTCAAGAAGTCCGCGACCGCTTCTCGAAGAAAATCGTCCTCAAAACAGCTCCCGAATTCCACCTTGAGCATTATGAGATTTCGCCCATTCGCTGAGTCCGCGCAGCGCCTCGGACCTGTGGCTCATGCGGTTTTTCTCTTCGAGTGGGATACTGGCGAAAGAAAGTTGTGGGCACCGTTGCGGGAAAAACATCGCATCGTATCCGTGCCCCTCACCGGCGAGAAGCTCCTGCTCGAATGTGGCAACAAAGCCGTTGCAAAATCCCATCACCAGCTGAATACGGTATGAAGTTCCGAGCAGCATCATCGTGCACTCATACGCATAGGCGGCTGTCTCGACCGCAGTGATTCGTGAATGCAATTTTTCAAGAATCTGCTGTTCCAGAGATTCCAAATGAATCAATAATTCATCTTCTTCGAATGAATTTTCTCCGTCGCCCTCTGCGCACGGGCCAACATGAGTCGCAATCAGCAGAGAACAGACAAAAAATCCAGGTTCTTTGTTTTCTGCTGTGATATTCAAACGGCTCTTCAATAACTCAATTAAATATTTTCGATTGCGCGCGTCGTCGCGAGGTTCGCCCGCCAGTGTCGCTGAATTAACCCCAGGCAAATAATTCAGGCGTGGTATACATAAACCCGAATCATCTACAAGCACGGAAGTCGCACCGTGCGGTCGCAATTTTTCGAGCAACGGGATTGCCGCGGTTAATTTACGATAGCCATTTCCAGCAAAAGTCTGTCTATCTTCAACCGGTGTTTGCCACGCGTACTGCGTGCCGAGCAATTCAGATGCATCTTTTAGCCCTAAACACACGCGGTTTTCCTTGGCAAACGCATGCAAAAATTCACGAAGCTTTCCCGCGTTGCCCGTCGGTATCAAAATTGCACTCACAGCCAACCTCAAATCTTCATTTTGTTTATTGCCAATATTCTTTTTTGAACGAGCGAAAAAGACCCGAAAAAAAACACCGAAAAAAGACCAGCAAATGCTACAAATTTAAGCGGCAACTTTTTCCTCCTCAAAATTTTGTCGTATTTCAGGAAAAATCCTCTTTTTTTCGGATTCTTCCAACTTTTCCATGGACGAAACGAAAAAACCACCCGCTGTGGGGTGGCTCGTACGTATCACTTCGAGAATTTCGTCTGAATCAGACGATTGACCGTTGATTGGCCTTCTTCCAGTCATCCATAAACGCTGCGAGACCCTTCTCTGTCAGAGGATGCTGATACAAAGACATCAACACTTTATAGGGACATGTCGCAACATCTGAACCCGCCAGCGCCGACTGGATCACGTGTTGCGGATGGCGGATGCTCGCTGCAAGGATCTGTGTCTTGAAGGAGTAATTATCATAAATGCTGCGGATTTCTTTAATCAGCTGCATTCCGTCCTGACTGATGTCATCAAGCCTGCCGACGAACGGAGAGATGTAGGTCGCTCCACATTTGGCAGCGAGTAGCGCCTGTGCAGCCTGAAAGCACAGGGTGACGTTTGTTTTGATTCCGCGCGCGCTGAGTGCTTTACAGGTTTTCAATCCCTCGGGATTGAGCGGCAGCTTGATAACAATATTTTCGTGAATTTTGGCGAGCACATCGGCCTCAGCTAGCATTTCGGTCGCCGTCTGTCCGACAACCTCTGCCGAAATGGGCCCTGGAATAAGGCGGACAATCTCATTGAGAAGCGATTTGAAGTCCTGACCTGATTTGGCGACCAGAGTCGGATTTGTTGTCACGCCGTCACAAATTCCGAGCTCGGCCATATGCCGGATTTCTTGAATATCTGCACTGTCGAGGAAAAATTTCACGGACTGAATACCCCCACATTATCAAGCGTCGCACCGTTGAAGCGCAACACCTGTATTTTGTTGTTGCTGAAAGAACTTGTAAGCAGATAATTGCCATTGACGGTGAATGCCGACATGCCCGTCAAATCCAAATCACGGGTCAGCTGCGCAGCAATATTTCCGTCGGTCGCCGCCTGAATCAGGCTTTGTTCACGACCAAGGCTGCTACGTCCTTCTTCGACGCGCAACCATGAAAGCGTGCACAGACTGCCTGTGTTGACGACCTGAATGGACGGCACTGCAGTCCTTTTGTCTTTGAGATTGGCAAACGCCGAATTCAAAGAAACAGCTGTGGGAGCGAGTAAATCACCCAAAATAGGTTGGCTCTCTCTGCCGGCCAAACGCGCGCGCAACTGGGTGGCTACCTGATCCCAACCCGAGAGTGAGACAATGTTCGATTCGCCGCCCTTTTTTACAACGACTGCAGCTGGCTGAGCGAGCCCTGCAAGAGGTCCGGACAGCTGACAGGGGGACGTTTGAGGGTCGATTGCGACGGCTGACTGATACTTCTGCTGAAAGGTGTAAGTGAGGTTCGCCTCAGCGGTCAGGTCGGCAGCAGGGTCGCCCTTTTGTCCATTGAGATTAAATGCCACCGGAACGAATCCAAGTGCCTGCGACAGCCCCTTACCTGCGACAAGCGCGTTCAAATCGACCACCGCCGCCGATACAGTTCTTAGGTCAAATGCCGTATTCGGCAATATAACGTTGCCTTTCAGCCAATCGAACGCACTCGGGTTTTTATCGCTTTTGTAATTGACCGTGCCTTGAGGAAAGGCGACGGCGAGTCCCAAACTGGGAAAAACCACAGGTGTGCCCCACGAGAGGAGGTACGCACCAAGCGGATTGTCGCGCGATGGACTGTAAAAATCCGCAGGCAACGAAGCCAATTTTGCAAGGCCGCCGGAGCGGGAATATTTGAAGAGCAAAACCTCGCCGCCCGCGATGTTTTCGGACGAGAGAGGATCACCAACCGACACAACGATCGTCCAAGTGTCGGTTTGACCGTCGACTGCACTCACGAGAATGCTGCCGATGCGACCCGACGGAACAGTGACAGAATCCTTCGGATTAGCAGAGGAACTCGGGTTTCCTGCTGCGTCCAGATTGAATACCTTCAATTGACCTTGTGTGCCGGAGAAACCCGCGATCAAAAATTCTCCGCCCCGTGCGACACCGATTGCAGTGCCCAGACGGGGCGTTTGCAGCGTGGCCCTGGGGCGTGAGGGTGATGAAGCCGACGTTGGAACGGAAAAGGATTGCAGCGATCCGGTTTCGAATTCACCGCTCATCGATGCATTTAAAACGTAATAAACTGAGAGCGTGGGATGACTTGCGAGAGCGGCCGGAGTGTCCAACCGCTCGCCAATATCGGGACGCTCGGACTTGCCGCAGCTGCCCAGAGCAAACAAAGAAATTCCGGTGATAAACGCAAGCCACAGCGTGCTGCGCTTGCTCCTTTTGTACTGCAAGCGAGACACGCTGGCTGACTTCATCACTCAATCTCCTCGGCAGATTCCAATTGCGTCACGGGAGTATCATCAAACTCGCTCGGCTTACAAACCGAGACAACCCGTTCGCCATCGAGAATGCGCATCAAACAAACACCCTGTGTCAGACGACCGATGACCTTCACACTTGTCGTATGAATGCGCAAGACCCGCCCGGTGTTGGTCGTCAGCATGAGGTCGGCCGCATCGGCCACCGAGAGCAGCGCAACAACCTTGCCATTACGCTCTGTCACGCGAATCGCACTCACACCCTTACCGGCACGTCCGGTGATTCTGTACTCCTCAAGCTCACTGCGTTTGCCATAGCCGAACTCGGTGACAACCAGCAGTTTCTCGCTTGCGGCAGGATCTACCACTTCGGCGGCAACGACTGTATCGCCATCTTCCATGTTGATGCCCGTCACGCCACGCGCCGTGCGGCCCATCGAGCGAACTTCGTCTTCATTGAAGCGAATAGCACGGCCATTTGCCGAAGTCAGAATCATCTGATTGCGACCATTTGTGATGCGCACCGACACGAGTGAATCACCTTCATCGAGCGTCACAGCGCGCAAACCGGTCGCGCGGATGTTGGCGAATGCAGATAGCTCGGTCTTTTTGACCGTACCTTGAGCAGTACACATGAAAACAAACATATTCTCAGAGAATTCGTGCACCGGCATCATGGTGGTGATTTGTTCACCCGACTGCAGCGTGAGAATTTGCGCAATGGACTTTCCACGGCCATTTGCAGGCGCCTCAGGCAATTCATAAACCTTGAAGCAGTACACCTTGCCGAAGTTAGAGAACATCAACACGTGGTCATGTGTATGGGCACGGAAGGTTACCTTGACAAAGTCCTGGTCCTTGAGCGCCGCACCTGTTTTACCTTTGCCTGCGCGGTGCTGCGAACGGAATTCATCTTGCAGCACACGCTTGATGTAACCACCCTGTGAGAAGGTTACAAACACATCCGCCGGCGGTACCAGCGATTCAAGATCTACGTCTGCCGCATCGGTGGTGATCTCGGTGCGGCGATTGTCGCCGTGTGACTCACGCAGTGCGACGAATTCATCACGCGCAATGGCGGCAACGCGTGCTGGCTTGGCAAGAATGTCTTTGAGGTCGGCAATCGTCACCATAATTTCAGCGTGCTCAGCAACTATCTTATCGCGTTCAAGTCCCGTAATGCGCGACAGGCGCATTTCAAGAATCGCTGTTGCCTGACGGTCACTCAGCGAAAAGCGGGCAATGAGTTTCTCTTTTGCATCATCCGGACTTGGCGCCTTACGGATAAGATCGATCGTCTCGTCGAGGTTGTCGACAGCGATCTTCAAACCTTCCAAAATGTGCAGGCGCTCTTCCGCCTTCTTCAAGCGGTAGTTCGTCCGACGTGTGATCACTTCAAAACGGTGATCAACGAAGTGGGAAAGAGCTTCACGCAAGTTGACGAGCTTGGGAACGCCACGGACGATGCACACCATGTTGACGCCGAAGCTGTCCTGCAGGCGTGTCCGCTTATAGAGGTGGTTCAAGAGGATCTCGCCATTTTCGCCTTTTTTGACTTCGATGACGATACGGATGCCTTCTTTGTTTGACTCATCGCGGATGTCCGAAATTCCATTGATTTCTTCTTCTTTGACAAGGTCCGCGATGCGCTCGATCAGGCTTGCTTTGTTCACCTGATAAGGCAATTCAGTGATGATAATTTGCTCGCGGCCACCCTTGGTCTGCTCAACGGTCGCACGACCACGCACCGAAATAGAACCACGTCCGGTGCGATAGGCATCATGAATTCCCTTAAGGCCGCAGATCATGCCTGCGGTGGGAAAGTCGGGACCTTTCACAAATCCCATCAACTGTTCGACTGATGCCGATTCGTTGTCGATGAGGTGAATGAGAGCATCGAGGACTTCGGTGAGGTTGTGCGGGGGAATGTTCGTAGCCATACCGACCGCAATTCCCGACTGTCCGTTCACGAGCAGCTGCGGAAATACAGTGGGCAAAACGAGCGGCTCACGTTCGCTGTTGTCGTAGTTTGGTCCAAAATCAACAGTATCTTCATCGAGCGACTGCATGAGTGACTCAGACACTTTGGCAAGGCGGACTTCCGTGTAACGCATCGCGGCAGGACTGTCGCCGTCGATGCTTCCGAAGTTCCCCTGACCGTCGATGAGTGGATAACGCATCGAAAAGTCCTGTGCCATACGCACAAGTGCGTCATAAACGGCTGTGTCTCCGTGCGGATGGTATTTACCAAGAACGTCACCGACGATACGTGCCGATTTTTTGTAGGGCTTGTTGTGGACGTTGTTTTGCTCGTACATCGCGAAGAGCACGCGCCGGTGCACCGGCTTCATGCCGTCGCGCACATCAGGCAGCGCGCGGCTGACGATCACGCTCATCGCATAGTCGAGGTATGCGTTTTTCATTTCTTCATTGATGTTGACCGCTACGATGCCCTGTCGAATTGCTTGTGACATAGTCTGCTACCCAGCCTTTAATTCAGAAGTCCAAGTTACGTACGTTCAATGCGTTAGTTTCAATGAATTCCTTACGCGGCGGAACCTCATCACCCATAAGCATCGAGAACAAATCGTCGGCCGCAATCGCATCTTCAATCTCGACACGCAGCAGCTGACGCGAATCGGGATTCATGGTGGTCTCCCACAATTGCTCCGAGTTCATTTCTCCGAGACCTTTATAGCGCTGAATGTATGCGCCGTGGCGGCCTTCTTGCAGGAGGAACTGTTGCAGCGAAATCCAGTTCTTCAGATCGCGGCTCTTTTTCTCTGCAACGTATTTCAAAGGCAGCGCTTGACCTTCTTCAAGCTGGTCATGCAGCCTGCGCAGTTCAGAGAATTCGTTCGACTCAACAAACTCGGTATCCAGCCTGAATCGCACCGGCTTGCCGGCAATCTGCACGTGTACGATCGCAAAATATCGGTTGTGCTCGTTGTCGAATTCGACGCTCGACTGAATGTGTCCGACAGCAGATACGTGGTCGGTGATGTCGGTCACAACCTGCGTGAGCTTTTGCTTGTCAAAGAAGGTTGCAGCCGAGAGACCTTTGTAGGTGGCAAAGAATTCAACCATCGTCGGCGTTCTGCGCCGAGAAAGGATGTTGAAAATTCTATTGTAGCGCTCAACGCAGGTCAGCATGTTGCGCACATGGCCCTTGTCGATCTGAGCACCGGATGAATCAATAATCTGCGCTTCAGAAAGCGAGTTCTCAAGGAGAAAAGCTTCAAGGTCGGATTCATCTTTGATGTACTTTTCGGTCTTGCTCTTCTTGTACTTATAAAGCGGCGGCTGAGCGATATACAGATAACCGCGCTCGATAATCTCGCGCATCTGACGGTAGAAGAACGTCAACAGAAGAGTTCGAATGTGCGCGCCGTCCACATCCGCGTCCGTCATGATGACGATCTTGTGGTAGCGCAACTTTGCAACGTCAAAGTCATTGCGACCAATTCCCGTGCCTAGAGCCTGCACAAGGATCCGGATTTCCTGGTTGGCAACCATCTTATCGGCGGAAGCTTTTTCAACGTTGAGAATCTTGCCCTTGAGGGGAAGCACGGCCTGCACTTTGCGATCACGACCCTGCTTCGCAGAACCGCCGGCAGAGTCACCCTCAACAATGAACAGCTCACACAAAGCCGGATCTTTTTCCTGACAGTCAGCAATTTTGCCGGGCAGTCCCGAAAAGTCCAAGGCTCCCTTGCGGCGTGTCAGTTCACGCGCCTTGCGAGCAGCGATGCGGGCACGAGCAGCATCGACAATTTTTGTAACAATTTTCTTGGCAACATCTGGGTTTTCGTGAAAATATTCGGTCAGTTTTTCATTCAGAATACTTTCAACCACCGTTCTGACGCGAGAGTTTCCAAGCTTGCTCTTGGTCTGGCCTTCAAATTGCGGGTCTGGAATTTTCACGGAGAGAACAGCGGTCAATCCTTCACGGATGTCATCCGCAGACAAACCTTCCTTGAGGCTCTGTGCACCTTTGTCGTCGGTTGCCAGCGAGTTGACCACGCGGGTCAGCGCCGAACGAAAACCGGTCAGGTGTGTACCACCTTCAACGGTGTTGATGTTGTTTGTGTAAGAGAAAACCGACTCGGAATAGCCATCGTTCCATTGCAGAGCGACTTCCACCGCACAGTTGTCTTTTTCGGTCATCACATAGAGCGGCTTCGGATGAATTGCCGTCTTGGAGCGGTTCAGGAATTCAACGAATGAAAGAAGTCCGCCGTCTGCCTTGAATTCGGCGGTTTTGTCGGTGACCTCATCCATAAGCTTGATGCAGATTCCCTTGTTCAAAAAAGACAACTCACGCAGACGACCCTGCAGATGATCGAAACTCATTTCAGTCGTTTCGAAAATTGTTGCGTCTGGCTTGAACGTAGTGCGAGTTCCAGTCTGGTCGGTGGTGCCGATCACCTGCACAGGCCCCTGCGGAATACCACAACGATACTCCTGAACATGGACCTTGCCGTGCTTGCGGACTTCAACACGGCAGTAAGACGACAGAGCGTTTACGACCGAAGCGCCGACGCCATGCAGACCACCGGACACTTTGTAAACACTGTTGTCGAATTTGCCGCCGGCATGGAGCACCGTCATGACAACTTCCAGCGCGGTGCGTCCTTCAGAGTGGACGTCAACCGGAATACCACGCGCATTGTCGGAAACGGTCACACTGCCGTCGACATGCAATGTGATCTCAATCGTATTTCCGTGTCCCGCAAGATATTCGTCGATACAGTTGTCGACGAGCTCATAAACGAGGTGATGCAAACCATTGACTGAGGTGTCGCCGATGTACATCCCCGGACGTTTTCGAACGGCTTCGAGGCCTTCAAGGATTTGAATCTGGCCTGCACCATATTGGCCGCCGTCTGTTGATTGAGTTGCGTACTTTGGTTGGGAAAGGAAAAACATATGCGCAAAATCCCCTGTCTTCCGGAGCTCGGAAGCGCGTGTGAAAGGTCTCTGGAAAGTGCGTTTCAGAGCGAAAAATATACGTCAAAACGGTCCGCCAGCCAATCAGCCGTCCCGCCAGCGATTAAAAACGAGTCGGTACGAGCAAATAAAAGACATCGAGTCCTTTCTCTGCCTCACCAGTAATCATCACAGGACGGTTTACGTTCTCCCATGACGCCTTCAGAGTTGAGCCTGACAGAACGTTGAGGATGCCAGTGAGCAAAGTACCGTTGTAGTTGACGACAAAAGGCTGCTCGACAGGCGCCGAAAGTTCGACCACTTCTTCGCCTTCCTTGAGGCCAGGAGTGAAACTCTGGACATCAAGAACGGGTCCGTCAAAACCGAGCTTTATGATGCGGTTTTTGTCGGCAAAAAGCAGTACGCGGCGAACGCTCTCAAGCAACGGGTTCAAGCCGATCGTCACTGAGAAGTTTACCTTCTGCGGAATGGCCGATGTATAGGGAGGATATTTTCCAGGAATGCACTTTGAAACCATCAAGTAATTTTCGGTTTCAACTGCGAAAAACAAACGCTCACCATGCCAGCGCAGACGATAATCCGCGTCTGGATTGGCAGCGCAGAGCCGGCGCAACTCATCCAATGCCTTTTTAGGTACGAGCACCGAGCTGTCTTCAACATTCTCTGCCATCAGACCGTCTGTCAGCTGAGCCTTTGCAAGCCGGTAAGCATCAGACGCGACCGCCTGAAGATTGAGTCCGTTTGAGGAATCTGCCCAAATCAAAGCGCCGTTTGCGTAAAATCTTGTGTCATCGGTTGAAACGAAATCGCGGAATGCATTTACCCAGCGCTCGAGAAAATCTCCTTTGACGACAATTGAGGTTCCTTCTTGCGGAACGATGACGTCGGTCTGTGTCTGGTCTTGGACGAGTTGCAATTTTGCGGAAGAACGACCGCACTTCACCACGAGACGTTGTGGTAGTTCGGCAACGAGAGTGATTTTTTCCGGAGGGAGCTGGCGGACATATTCGCTCAGTTGTTTACCGGAGACCTTAAGCACACCTTTGCCCGAATACTCCGCGGCGAAGCTGTAGCGAATGGAGAGATTGTGGCTGAGCGCGCTGACCACAACCTGACCTTGACCGTTGAATTGAAATTGTACCCAGCCAACATCACCGTCAGCCTGAGCCGCTGTCACGGCCGCAAGAGCACCTGCCAATTTGTCGCGGTCAATGACTGCACGAATGGACGCACTTGTCTCACCTGAAATATCGGCATTGTGGCTTAGACTGCTCATGCGTTGCACTTGCATGGCTCAACTCCTCTGATGGCTTTTCTTTTGCTGCAATGGTCTACATGAGGAAGGACGGTGGGACAAGCGCCGGTTTGGATTGTGCACAGGGTCTTCTTCATCTTTATAAGAATGAATTTTTAATCTCTTTGAGTAGTTGAAGTAGTAGGTGACCCTAAAATTTGTTGAAAACCCATATTTTTTTTAATAACTTATCGTTAATATTAAGATATTTTTGATTTAGCCGTGTGGATAACGTGTGCAAGAGAGGGTGGACAACCTGTGGGAAGCTTCCGATTGGTGTGCATAAAGTATCGCTTAAAAAAGGGGCAGCGATTTTTATCCACCAAGAGTACACACCTCATCCACATGTTTTGCACAACCCCATAAACGGGCCGTCGCGATAGATAAGCGAGACTGGTTCCACAAGTTATCAACATGGTCTTGTGGATAACTGTTTTTAGCGCTGGCATATTACCGTTTAAACCACTGTAATATAAGTAGTAAAGTATCATTTTTAGTTGAAGAATCATTTGTGGATAACTCCTCTATCAACCTGAAAATACCGCTGTTCGTAATGCGTATCCTGTTGACAGCTTGTGGATAAGCTGTGGATAGCTGGTGTTGCCCATTGGACCGCAGGAGATTGATGCGTTGACCGAGCTTTTAAAGAACATTGCTGACACCTCTCTCGCCCGTGCAGCGCGTTTTCTTCGATCAGGTGGATTGGTCGCGTTCCCTACCGAGACTGTTTACGGTTTGGGTGCGGACGCAAGTTCTGCCGAGGCTGTTCGCCAGATTTATCGGGTCAAGGGCCGACCGTCATCAGATCCATTGATTGTTCACGTCGCATCCCTGGAAAATGCCGAAAGGCTCGTCGACACCTCTCTTGCCAACTCGTGGCAATTGGATGTTCTCAGGAGTCTGGCGGAAGAGTTCTGGCCCGGTCCACTGACCATCATTCTCCCCGCACATCCTTCCTTGGTTGCCTTTGAGGTCACATCCGGCACCGGATGGGTTGGTTTGCGATCTCCCGCACATCCCATTGCGCAGCGGTTTTTGCAGTTGTGTGAAGTTCCGGTCGCTGCACCCAGCGCAAATACTTTTGGGCATGTGAGTCCCACAACAGCAGAGCATGTCGTTAATGATTTTCCGCATGTGGATAACTTGTGGATACTCGATGGTGGACGTTGCGGTTTTGGAATTGAATCCACTGTGGTGCGGGTTAATTCGGATCAGACTCTCGATATCTTTCGCCGTGGCGGGGTAGGGTTGCAGCAAATTTCTGAAAATTTGTTGCGATCGGGATTGCTGGACGAAACGCACCGGAAAAAAATTCGAGTCGTGAGCCGTTTTGCGGCCGAGCAGGAGACCGCAGCCCAACCAGCCCCCGGACAATTGCTTGTTCACTACGCCCCACGCATCCCCGCGCACATGGTGCGACTGACCGACATTTTGAATGTAAACGAAGATACAGAGAAACTGTTTGGCGGAAGTGCGGCTGAAAAAAATACAGTTGTTCTTGATTTCGCTGGATATCTGTCAGCACTCAGGGACATGGTTGGATTCTACAGGGATCTGTCCCCCGGGGGCGATCCGCGCGAGGCGGCGCATGCACTATTCGATGCTTTGCGTTGGGCTGAAGATGTCGCCAATCAACAAGGTCATTTGTGGATATTTGATCCTGCTGTGTGTACTCAACTTTTGGGCGATGAAATTTTTCTTGCGCTGCAAGATAGAATTGTCCGCGCTGCGTCTGGACGCAAGGCGGAGATTAGTCTCAAACGAGATTCTGATCGAGTTTACGTTTTAATTCGCTGACGATTGCTCGCGTCGACGCATCTTTTTCGATCATCTCTTTAACTTTTTCTACAGCGTGCATGACCGTCGTGTGATTTTTTTTTCCGAAGGCCTCAGCGATTTCTGTGGTGGCAGAACCCAGTAGCTCGCGGCTCAGATACATTGCAATGTGCCGCGGTACTACCAATCTCTGCGAGCGGTCTTGTGACATCAATTCTGAAAGTTTAATTCCAAAGTGCGAAGCAACTGCCTTTTGAATTGCAGACAAGTCGAGCGATTGTGCGGGGACGCGGATAATTCGCCGCAGATGTGCATTGGTGGATTCAATCGACGGAGGAGCTCCCGTCATGCTCTGCGTCATCGCAAGATTGTTTAAAATTCCTTGGATCTCACGAACGTTTGATTTCACGTGCTGTGCGATGTGCATCACGATATCGCGGGTCAGACGCAGGGAGAGCGCCTTTGCTTTGGTTTCGATAATCGCGACGCGGTCTTCAAATCCAGGTGGTTCGATATCTGCGATAAGGCCTTGCAGGAAGCGGCTCTTCAGACGCTCCTCGATGTTTGGGATGTCTTTGGGATATTTGTCGGATGTGATGACAATCTGTTTCTTTTTCTGGAACAGGTCGTTGAAGGTGTGAAAGAATTCGAGCTGAGTCGAGTCTTTGCTTTCCAAAAATTGAATGTCATCCACCAGAAGGACGTCGACATGGTTGTAGCGCTTGCGAAACTCTTCCTGCTTATAGAAGCGGATCGATTGAATCAATTCGTTCATGTAGTCAACGCTGGTGACGTATTTGATATTCCAGTTGGGATGCTGACGGAGAATTTCATTGCCGACGGAATGAAGGAGATGCGTTTTCCCCAAGCCTGTCGCTCCGTAAATAAAGACAGGATTTGTCAGATTACCTGGATTTTTTGCGATTGATTCACATGCTGAGTAAGCAATCAGGTTGCTTTGTCCGCGAACGAAGGTAGTGAAGGTCAATTCCGGATTCAATGAACGATTGTTTTCATGTTGTTGCGGTGCACGGGATTCAAAATCATCGGCCATGATGATTGGTGTGATGTTCATCGGTGTGGAAATCTGGCCGATATTTTTTGATGCCTGAAGGGTTGTTGCCTTCTTGGCGGTGATTCCCTCGTCATTTGCGAAATTCAGTGCGTCGGCAGATTGCTGTTCCGTGCCTTGTGCCTTGATTGTTTTTGCGCCTTTGTTTCCTGCTCTGGAAGCGGATTTTTTCGAATGTTCTTCGTGTGATTCAAACATAGGAGTTGTTTCACTGGTGCGCTGCTGCTTGGTTCGCCGCGAATTTGCCTGCGGCACGCTTTCACTGTCGGAGCGCACATAAAAGTCGGTCTGTGGCCCCCAAACCTGCCGTGCGACATCTACAATTTCGTTCATTTTCGCGCTGACAATTAGTGCCCCGTGAAACTGACTCTTGCAGTCGGCAATAACCGTCGTGCCCTCGAGTTTGATTGGAATGACCTGGCTTGCGATGGAATGTGCAACTGCGTCGCCGAGTCCGAGAGTGATCAGTCTGGCCTTGAGTTTTTCAAAGAAGACTTCCGATTTTTCTACCGACGCCATAGTCTGAACTCATATGCGGTTGCTTGTTTGTGGGTACGAAGGCCGGATTCTGCAGAGGGCCGTGGTGGAGGTCAAGTCCGAATGGGAAAACTTCTCATATGGTTTGGAATTTTATACGGCAACCTGACTGCCCTTGTTGGTTTGGCCGTCATCGCCGTCTGGTGGACAAAACAGCCAAGTGGTCAGCAATTCTGTGAAAACGTCGGCTTGAACGTCACGGCTTGCCGTTCGGGTTTGCTCTTGGTTGATGTTGTGGTTATGGGGCTGGCGACCCTGATGAGTTTTCGGCGGTTGGCAGCAGTTCGCCGTAAGTTCGATGGTACAGCAGATCGGGAGTAAAGACGGTGGAGAATTTGTTAGCGATTGCGCTTTCTTTGTGCGCCGGGGCGACAGTTGCTGTCGGGCTTTTCCTGCACACTGCCGGGGTTATATTGCAGCGCCGCTCGGTCAAAGGGTTTTTCATTAAATTCACGGGACTTATTCCGCTCGGAATCGCGCTTTACGTGCGTCCGGAGGCGGTCATGACCATCAGCCTGACTTTCTTTGTAACTGCCTCGATTTTTCTGGTTTTCCTGTCGCTTGCACGCAACAGGCTTCTGCGCTAGGAACCACAGCGCCAGATGCTATTTTAGGCTTTGTTCAACCTCAGTTTCATTGGAGTTGTCATGAGTCGCATGACACGTGCTACTTTCGTTTTTCTCTCGGTCCTCGCTGCAGCCATTGGTTCAGCGACTGCTTTTGCCGCTGGCGGCTCGCTGCAGATTGTTTCGTGGTACGGCGCTTTGGCTGAAATCATCCATGAGGCATTCGGGCTGGAAATCGATCCTGCGCAGGTCACGGAAATGGTGGCATCGGCTGCTGCTTTTGTAGCGGTGACGAGCCTTGGTCTCATCACCAGATTCTACAAACTCAAACCCGAAGCGATGTCGGATGAGGAACTTTTGCCACCGAAGAAGTTCGGATTTCGCGCGTTTGCTGAATTGTGCTGGGCTGTCATCAGTAGCACGCTTGAGAAAATTATCGGCGAGAAGATGTGGCATCACTATGCGCCTCTTTTGGGTGGAACGTTTTTCTTCATCATCTGTGCCAACCTGACAGGTTTGGTCCCCGGGTTTCCACCGGCGACTGAATTCATCAGCCAGAACGCTGCGATGGCAATCATCATTTTCATCGCATTCAACTACGCCGGTCTAAAGCATGGCGGAATGAATTATCTCAAACACTTGTGCGGGCCCGTGCTTCTTCTTGCACCTTTGATGATTGTCATCGAGGTCATCGCACTTCTCGCGCGGCCCGTGTCACTCAGCCTGCGTCTTTACGGCAACGTTTCTGGCGACCACATGGTCTTCAAGGTTTTTTCTACCCTGATGCGTGACTTCCATATTCCGTTTCTCCCAGTTCCCGCAGCATTGCTGACGTTTGGATTGCTCGTCGCATGTCTGCAGGCATTCATTTTCATGACCTTGAGCTCAGTTTACGTGCGTCTGTCTTTGGATACGGCCCATCACGATCACTAAGACGACGTTCGGACTGTTTTAGGTATTTTGCGCGCAGCTTCCGCTGTTCATCCGGCCCTCGGCGAATGGCCAGAGTTGCACAAAGCGTATCAGCCTTTCCAAAGGAAAGGCTTTGGGTCAGCCAGTCTTGCGAATGCGCATAGACGACGCTGTCTTCACCCAAGTCGGTGTCAGCCGACCGGCCGGTGATGAGTGAGGGTGAGAATCGTTTTTTTTGAGGTGTTTTATGAAGTTTTCTCGTTTTGCTATGATCGCTGCCAGCCTTCTTGCATCAGCTCCCGCATTCGCACAGGAAGCAGCTGCGCAAGGAACTTGGGGTGGTGAACTCCGCGCAATCGGTGCTGCTCTCGCTATCGGTCTTGCCGTGATTGGTGGTACTTCAGGACAAGGCCGCGCTGCAGCTGCCGCGTATGAAGGAATTGGCCGCAATCCTCAGTCTGCTGAAAAGCTCTTCACTCCCTTGATTCTTGGTTTGGCTCTGATCGAGTTCCAGGCAATCATGGCCTTCATTATCGCTATCCTTTTGGCAACCAAGTAACAGGCACGATGCGGTGGGCATTTCGCTTGACAATTGGGGGAGGCGTGGTTAATTCCACCCTCCGAGTGGAGGGTTAGCTCAGTTGGTAGAGCAAGAGACTCTTAATCTCTTGGTCCGGGGTTCGAGCCCCCGACCCTTCACCACTCTCTTAGAAACCGCCTCTTGGGCGGTTTTTTTGTTTTCCGAGGAACTGTCGTGCGATGTACAGAGGTCGATTTGCTCCAACTCCCTCAGGCGAACTTCATCTCGGTTCTTTGGTGTCCGCTCTTGCCAGCTACCTTGATGCGAAGGCGGCGCGCGGTGAGTGGCTTGTCCGCATCGAGGATATCGACAGACAGCGCAGCAAGCCCAAGTTCGAGTCGGCGATTTTGTTTGAACTTGAGCGTCATGGTTTGATTTGGGATGGTGTCGTCGTTCGTCAAAGTGAGCGCACCGAGTTCTATCGCGCTGCGCTGCATTCACTCTCTCAACGCGGGCTGATTTATTCCTGTACATGCAGCAGGTCGCTTCTTTCGGCGCGTAGATGTCCTGTCAGTGCAGAAGGTGAGTTCATCTATGACGGCTTTTGCCGTTCAAGGCCGTGCTCCACTGTCGACTCCGACTCTGTGTTTTTGTCGGGTGTGAACCTACGTTTGCGTGTGGAAAAGTTGTTTGTTGAGTTCGAGGACCGTTGGCAGGGACAGCAAAAGGGTTGTGTGGCCGGTGATGTCGGTGACTTTACGGTGTTTCGGCATGACGGTTCTTATTCTTATAATTTTGTCGTTGTAGTTGATGACTTTCTTCAAAAGATCAGTCACGTAGTCCGCGGCATGGATATTTTGCCGCTCACGTTGCGGCAGATTATGTTGCAGCGGGAGCTGAGTTATCCTTCACCCGTTTATGGCCACGTTCCGCTTGTGATGGGCAATGACGGCAAAAAATTAAGCAAAAGCGCGTCATCGCGGGCGCTGAAGGAGTCTTCGGCGTTGGAGAATTTGCGTACCGCTTTGAAACATTTGGGCTTTTCTTCTGAATCGTACACTGCAGACAGTTGTGGTGCATTGTTGCGTCAGGGGCTTCAGTGGTGGGAACAGACGATGCTCAGCTAGCCCGTTGGGACTCTATTTCTGCCAGGTGCTCGCGAACGTTGGGATGTGCTGGGGCGAGCCGAACACACTCTTTGAAGTTCACAAGTGCAGAACCGAGATCGCCCATCTTCTTGTAGGCTAGCCCTAGGTTATAAAAAATCGCCGCTTTCAAATCGTTCTCTTTCAGATGCTGAAGCGCATATCCGTAAATGCGGACAGCTTCATTGTATTGCATGCGTGTGACAGCCTGAATGGCCGCTTTATTCAATAATGCCGCGCGGTCTTTTTCGGCCATGATGTCACGCAGCAGGTGAACAGCTGCCTCAACCTCTGCCGCTTCAAGGGGAGTTTTGAGCAAATTTTCCCGCGCCGCCGGAAAGGGAGGATACACGTCCAGCGCCTCGAGATAGGCTTTTTTGGCTGCCGCCAAATCACCCTTCTTCAGATACACGTCGCCGATGAAGGTGAGCCGTTCGGGGTTGCTTGGACATATTTTGTTGGCGGTTTCCAAAATTCGTAACGATCCATCGAAATCACCCGACGTAAATTGCACTTTAGCAAGTAAATTCATGGCCCGTACGTTGTGAGACTCGACCTGCAGGGCACGCTTTGCAATCAAGCCTGCCTCTGCGCCGTCGCCCAAATGCAGGCGCAGAAAAGCGTATTCTAAACGAACGATGGGGTCGTGGGGGTATGATTGAAAGGCCTCGGTGACGGCGGCTTTGTATTCTTGACTGGGGTTGAGCGTCTGAAAAATACGCTGAGAATGCACAATTTTTTGAGCTTCACTGCGCGCTGAATCTGTTTTCCTGAGCACTGACAGTTGCTCACCGAGGTTGCCGCTCAGACACGCTGAAAGGCTGAAAACCTGCCGGATCGCGCAGTCAGCGACCAAAGCTAAGGATGATGTCGATATTTCGGGACTTAGAATGAAACGGACCAACGACGACAGCCGCTGGTTGCGGGCAATCCGCTGCTGGAGAAGGTGGTTCTGGCGGGCGTCAAAGCTTCTCATGTTGTGCACGAGCGCCCAGGGCTGTTTGGCGAGAGATTCCGGCAACTCTTTGGTGCTGGAAATGCAATGAACCGCAAATCCGGCCTTGGTAGCGCCCTTTGCCAACACAGGTTGGTCGGTCTGACCCGAGAGAATTACGACGAGTGCTCCATCTTGTGCTTGGGACATGGCTTCCTCCCTATAGGTTGCATCGTCAAACGTTTCCAAAAACTAAGGGGGATTTTGGCCGTTGCTAAAATTTTTGTCGCTGCCTGATTTTAAATGGGAAATTTGCAAGACATTTTGAGGCAGATAAAAAAAGCCCAAGCATTGCTTGGGCTTCAAAGTTGAATGGCGGAGAGAGAGGGATTCGAACCCCCGGTAGGATTGCTCCTACAACGGTTTTCAAGACCGCCGCCTTAAGCCACTCGGCCATCTCTCCACTGCAAATCAACACACACAGTCGGTATTACTGTGCTGATTTTTTTGAACTAGTCTTGGTTGTCTTTGCGGCGGCAGGAGCAGCGGCTTTTTTAGGAGCAGCTGTTGTTGTCTTGCCGGCTTTGATTCTACGAGCCAGAGCAGCTTTTTTCTTGGCTTGACCCTTCTTGCGCAGCATCTTGCGAGTGCGGCGGTTGTCTTTCTTACCCATGTGAACTTTCTCCTAAAATGGGCCCAAGCCCAGAGTCTATGGCGCTTAGCAGACATCTGTGCGGTCTGCAACAAATCGAGGCCGTGCCTTTGAGATTAAAACAAAGTGTCCATCCTGTCGCGCATTTCCTGTCTGCTCAGGGCCACTTGGCCTTGTTCGATGGAGTCGAAAAGGGCCTTGAAATTTCCATCGCCAAACCCAGGGTCGCCTGCGCGCTGGATGATTTCATAAAAGAACGGGCCTGCCTTCGCATCACCCAGCTGCTCACATTGTTCCTTCATGAACAACTGCAGCAGGTATTTGTTGTCGCGTCCGTCGACGAGGATGCCTTGCGCGCGGATTTGTTCCATCGGCTCCTTGATGGCGCCGATTTTGTTTTCCGACATACGCTGCGGCAGCTGGTCGTAATATTTGCCTGGAGCATCGAGAAAGCGGCATCCAGCGCCGCGCAGGTCACGCACAACTGGAATGATTTCGGGCACTGAGAGGGCCACGTGTTGGATGCCGTTGCCACCATTGTCTTCGACGTAAATTTGGATTTGAGAATTGTTAAAGTAGGGCGCCAGTGGCTGGTTTGTGGCGAATTTGATGCCGCTGTGCGCGTCCCACATCACGATGCTCTCAAGCCCTGAGCCGGTGCCACCCTTGAGTCCGTGACGCGAGGTGTGAAAATCGATTCCCCAGTAACGCTCAAATCCAAGACAATGACGGTAGAATTCGGTCAAACCGATCATTGCGCGCATGTTGCAGGTCACGTGGTCGATGTCTTGAAAGCCGAATTTGTTGCCCCCGACAGAGTTCCAATCCGCAGTCTGCTGGAAGCCGGGTGCAAATTGTCCGTAGTTTTTCTTTTCTATGAAACGGAATCCGACATCCGACAGGGGAGTGGCAATGGCGGTTTCGCGCCACAGGCCGTTACCAAGTGTGTGGTCCTGAATTTCATGGAGGAACGGCGCTTTGCGTTCAGCAAGAAACTCTGCGGCCTGTTCAATTGATTTGACTTCAAAATTGAGAAAACCCACACCTTCTGGATGGTGCTTGAGGTATTTTCCTGCGGTCGACGCGGGCTCGATGGGTTGTGTGAAGATCCAGCCGATGTTTCCTGCGCCGCGCAATACCATGCTGCGCATGCCATGACGCTTTTCCGAATCTGCTGTGGAACGCGCGACCTCGCGGAAGTCGAACTTTTCTTGGTGCCAGCGCACTGCCCGTTCGAGATCCTTCACGAAAAACTGAATCGAGTGATAACCAACAAGCCCAAGATTTTGCTGTGTCATTTTGGTCTCCGCGACAGCGTCATTGGTGGAATAGTCTGTTCACATGCGAGCTTGTATCACTCAGCGAGCTCGCCTGCAAAGTGACATGCCACGCGATGCGGCTGTGCCTCGCTGCCCAGATTCCGCAGCGCAGGTTCCTGAGTGCGACAGATGTCTTTGACGTACGGACAACGCGTGTTGAAGCGGCATCCGGACGGAGGATTGATCGGGCTTGGCACGTCGCCCTGAAGAACCTTGCGATTTTTCTTCACCCCGACCTTGGGCTCCGGAATACTTGAAATCAGCGCGCGTGTGTATGGGTGCAGAGGCTTTGCATAGAGCGAGTCCGAGTCGGTGTGCTCGACGATCTTGCCAAGATACATGACCGCAATTTCGTCGGAGATATGTTCGATGACCGCCAGGTCATGAGCAATAAAGATATAACTCAGCCCATATTTGTCGCGCAGATCCATCATCAGATTGAGGATCTGGCTTTGGATTGAAACATCCAGCGCACTCACAGGTTCGTCGGCGACAATCAGTTTCGGTTTGAGTGCGAGCGCCCGCGCAATTCCAATACGCTGCCTTTGTCCGCCCGAAAATTCGTGCGGATAGCGGTCGGCCGCTTCTGGATTGAGTCCGACTTCTTTGAGCAGATTGATGATCTGTGCGCGTCGTTCTTCGGGATTTGGATAGAGGCCATGAATCTCGTAGGGCTCGGAAAGAATCTCGCGGATTGACATACGCGGATTGAGGCTCGCAAACGGGTCCTGAAAAATAATCTGCAGATCCCTGCGCAAAGCACGCATTTCCGCCGGAGTTGCCTTGCTGAGGTCCTTGCCTTCGTAAAGAATTTCTCCGCTGGTGGGTTCCGTCAGTCGCAAAAGAGTGCGGCCAAGAGTCGACTTTCCGCATCCCGATTCACCAACGAGTCCGAGAGTCTGTCCACGTTTGACTGAAAAGGAAATCGTGTCCACGGCGTGCACACGTCCAACAGTGCCACCGAAAAATCCACCCTGCACGGGAAAGTATTTTTGCAGGTTCTTAACTTCCAACAGGGGAGTTGTAGCGCTGCTCATCGTTGTCCTTCCTGAGTGATCACACCGTTCTCATTTGAATGGAAACATGCCACTTCCGAACCGTCGGCAAGTTTTCTGAGTTCCGGAATGCTTTGCCGGCACTGCGAAGTAACGAACGGACAACGGTCCTGAAACCGGCAGCCCGCAGGAAAATTACCGAGGCTTGGGACGATTCCGGGAATTGTTTTGAGTCGCTCACGCTTTTCGCCAAGGCGCGGAATCGATTCGAGCAGACCGAGTGTGTAAGGATGTTTTGGTTGGCGGAACAGCTGCTCGGCTGTTGAACGCTCAACGATTTGACCGCCATACATCACAACAACGTCATCGCATGTCTCGGCAACCACGCCCAGGTCGTGGGTGATGAGGATGGTCGACATGTCGCGCTCCTGCTGTAGTTCATTCATCAGCGCGAGAATTTGCGCCTGAATGGTCACATCGAGTGCGGTTGTCGGTTCGTCGGCAATGAGGAGTTTGGGTTCGCAGGCTAGCGCAATGGCGATCATCACACGTTGCCGCATACCTCCGGAGAGCTGGTGTGGATATTCGTCGATTCGCTGTTCAGGCGACGGGATGCGGACTTTTCGGAGCATTTCGATAGACAGCTCACGCGCCTCTTTTTTGGATTTTCCTCGGTGGATTCTGAACACCTCGGAAATCTGGTCACCGATCGTGAAAACCGGATTCAGGCTTGTCATCGGTTCTTGAAAAATCATCGAGATCTTGTTGCCACGAAGTGTGCGCATTTCCTCTTCGCTGAGCTTGAGCAGATTGCGCCCCTCGAAAAGAATTTCTCCGCTGCGAATGGAACCGGGGGGCGAGGGGATGAGCCTCATCACCGAGAGGCTGGTTACCGACTTTCCGCAACCCGACTCGCCGACAATGCCGAGCGTTTTTCCCCGCCGGACCGAGAAAGAACAGTTGTCCACGGCGTTGAATTCGCGTCCGCCGATTTTAAAACTGGTGACAAGGTTTTTGACTTCGAGCAGTGCTGTGGTGTCCGACTGTGCGGCGTTCATGCAGACTGTGTCCCTTTCTTTAAGCCTTGACCAAGCCGATTTCACGCAATCTTTGGCGGAGGAATTCGTCGGCAATGATGGGCGGATATTTTGCTGGATTTTGCGGTGACGTGCAGCTGGAAAGAATTTCCAGAGCGCAGCGCGAGTGCGGATGAACAAAGAACGGCATTGAATAGCGTGTGACGTTTTTCGCACCGGGAGGATTTACGACTCTGTGCGTGGTCGAGGGAATCACGTCATTGCAGATGCGGCTGAGCATGTCGCCCGAATCGACCACCATTTGTCCCGGCCCCGATTCAACAGCAAGCCAGCGGCCGTCATGTGTCAACAGCTCAAGGCCCGATTCTGTGGCTTCGCAAAGTATTGTGATGAAGTTGATATCCTCATGCGCCGCGGCCCTGACTGCGCCGCTCTTGAATTGGTCTTGCGCCAGCGGAGGATAATGCAGCGCACGGATGATACTGTTGCCGTCGACAATCATGTCGGAGAGCGTGTTGGTCGGCAGATCCAGATACTGCGAAGTGGCTTGCAAGAGAGTTGAGGCCATGGCTTCGAGCTGGGAATAGAGGTTTGTGAAGGACTGCCGGAAACCACGAACGTGTTCATCGGGCCAGATGTTTTTTGGGTAGAGCGTTTCATTGGCCTTGTGGGTGAAAGTTTCACGGCCGACGTGCCAAAACTCCTTTATGTCGGGATGTCTGCTGTCTTTGGCGTGCTCTTGGCCCATTGCCGTGTAGCCGCGCTGCCCGCCGCCGCCGGCGACGATATATTTTTTCTTCGCTTCGACTGGCAGGTCAAAAAACTCTTTGGTTTTTGCGTAGCAGTCTTTGATCAGCGCGGAATCTACGCCATGTCCTTCGATGATGACGAAGCCGTATTCGTGCAGACCGGCGCCGAATTCTTTGACGAAATGCGCTTTGTCTTTGCTGTTGCCTTGGGTGAATGAGCGGATGTCGAGCGTTGAAACCTTCTGCGGTTTTGTGAATCGCATGCTGTCAGCCTCCACAACGTATCAATTGGTCAAGGAATTTTTCCACCGAACTTCTGAATTTCCGGGCTCTCGGGCCGACCAATACCACGGTTTGCCGCGGATGTGTGAAAATTCTGCGCGCCGTCTGGCGGACCTGTTCTGGTGTGATGGACCTTACGAAATGCGCCTCTTCTTCAAGGCTCATGCGTGTGTCCAAAAACAACTGGGTCACTTCGCGGGAGATAAGCCGCGGATAGTTTTCGTGCAGGATGTCGAGGTCAAACAGATATCGGAACTTGAGCCTCTCGAGCTCGTCCGGAGAGGGTGGCTCCTGACAAACTTTGATGATCTCGGCGAGCAATACGTCGAGGAGTTTTTGCAGCGAGTCTTGGGAAATCGTTGCATCGATGCTGAATGTGCCAAGGTCTGCATACGACTGTGCGTCAGCACTGATGTCATAGACGAGACCATATTTTTCGCGAACGGTTGCTGGAAGGCGTGATGCAATGCCGTCGTCAAGAAGGCGTTCAACGATGATGTCTTCGACAACCTGACGGTTGAGTCCTCCTGAAGCAGGCATCATCATTTTCAGGACATACTGGTTGTCTGAGTTGTTTTGCAGAACAAGAGAACGTTTTTGTTTTGAATTGTGGAAGTAGTCTGCAGTCAGATGCCCGCGTTGCGGTGCGGGATGGCGCACATGCTGCCATGGTTTTCCGAACGAGTTTTCCGCCAGTCGCGCGACTTCATCGCTGGGCAGCGATGAGACCAGACTGAGGATGCAGCGATCGGGTTGATAATGCTGCGAATGCTTTGTCCGCAGATCCTCCAAACTAAGGCGGGTGATTGTGTCTTCTGTTCCGATAATGGGCAGTCCGAGTGAATGCTGTGGAAACATGCTGCCCATGGCGAGAGTTTCGCAATCGATGTTGTCACCCGCCTCGTTGTAGTCACTGGCGAGCTCCTGCAAAATAATGCCCCGCTCGGTTTCCAAATCCGCATAGTTGGGATGGAGAAAAAACTCGGAGAAGAGGTCAAATCCCTGCGCAATACGGCTATTTGAGCCCTTGAGCCAGTAAACCGTATTCTCGATCGAGGTCATTGCGTTGGCCTCACCGCCCAATGATTCCATTGCGCCGGCAAGCGACACAGAGTCGGGAAACCGTCTGGAGCCGCGGAACATCATGTGTTCGAGGAAATGCGAAACACCGTTATTTTCCGGGGTCTCGTCGCGTGAGCCGGTGTCGATGTGAACCGATAGCTCAAAGGCGGCCGTGTCGGGGTTTTTGCAATAAAGAAAGCGAAGTCCGTTGCTCAATTTGATGAGCTCGAGCTGATTTTTACTCATGGATCAGCGGTTCCTCATCAGAAGTGTTTCGGGCAGTGTCAAAAGCAACGAAAGTGTGTCGCGTTGCAAGGCTGTCAGAATAGGCAAATTTGATAATGCTTTGTTGAGTGCGTTTTTTGCTGTTGTCGCGTGTTCGTTGGCAACCGCGCGTGCCGATTCGACACCGCCCAATGACACCACCAGCGAGATGATCTCCGACAGATCTTCATCCGTGCATGAACCCTGCTGCAAGGTTGTCTGCACCAGCTCATTGAGGCGTTGAGGCTGAGTGGGCAGATTTCTTTCATTCTTCATGGCGAGCAGTACTGGCAGGGTGGCCTTGCCTGCAAGCAGGTCTGCGGCGACCGTTTTCCCAACTTCGGCTGAGCTTCCTGTGTAGTCGAGAATGTCATCGGCAATTTGAAACACGAATCCAAGATGACGGCCGTATGCGCCAAGATTCTCGCAGACCAGTTGCGGCAGTTTGGCAAGAAATGCGGGCGTGATGCAGCTTGCTTCAAACAATACTGCAGTTTTTCCATGCACAACACGCTCATATTGTTGCTGTGTTACGTCGGCTTTCCAGAGCAGTTCAAGCTGAAACAGTTCACTTTCGCTCATGAAGCGGATGCACTCCGCGAAGGTGTCGATGAGCTCGAGACTCTGTGTTTTGACCATCAGCCTGCAGGCTGCAGAGTAGATGAGGTCGCCGGCAAGCACGGCTGTTTCGTCTCCCCAGATGGAATTTGCCGTCGGTTTTCCGCGGCGCAGAGTTGAATTGTCGATCACGTCGTCATGAAGAAGACTCGCCGTGTGAATGTATTCACAGACGGCAGCAATCGGCATGCGGTGCGGTCCGGTGTAGTGAATGAGCTGTGAAATAAGAAGAAACAACCCAGGTCTGACGCGCTTTCCGCCGGCAGAAAAAATGTGTCTCAGGACCTCGTTTGTCGGTTCATTGGGCGTGAGCAGATATTCGACCAACAATGGTTCGAGAGTTTTAAGGTCCGGTCCGGTGGCATCGATGAAGAGTTGCATTACGGTGTCGCTTTACTTTCTTGTGTGGTGAAAGTCCGTCGGCTGGGTGCGGTCGCCCGCCGAAGCAGCCGCGGCACGCAACGCCATGACTGCATCTTTTGTGCTTCCACCGTTGAACACGGCCCCGCCCGCCACGAGGGTGGTTGCCCCAAGTTGAGCCAGCGTGCCGGCGTTGCCGAGGTTCACCCCGCCATCTACAACAATGTCTATCGCATAGTTCTGAGCGCGGCAAAAGTTGGCAAATTCTAGTATTTTTGGATGCATGGACGTCAGGTGTTGCTGTCGGGAGTATCCTGGGTTGACGGTCATGATGGTGACTTGATCGAGTTCGGGCAGCAGGAACTCGATATTTTGCCAATGAGTGGAAGGGTTGAGTGCGATTCCTGCGCGCCTGCCGGCCTGTCTGATGCGGTTGCATAAACGGTGTGCATGACGCGCCACCTCAATGTGAAAACTCAGAGTATCGGCTCCTGCTTGCAGGTAATCGTCCAGTACATCATCGGGATTGGTCACCATGATGTGAACGTCAAGGTGCAGATTAGTGGCCGCGCGGACCTGTTCAAGGATCGGCACGCCGATTGTCAGCAACGGCACGAAATGACCATCCATCACGTCAAAGTGGATAGCATCGACGCCGGCGGCTTCGAGGTTTTTGAGTTCATCGCCCAAATGCAGCAGCCGGGCTGCAGCAATGGAGGGTGCGATTTTGATTGGTTTGACGCTCATGGGTGGATGACCTCCGATTTCAACTTCAATGCAGTCGCTCACTCGGGTTGCAGATAGGTGTGCATCAGTTTCTTGAGACCGACGACAGGGAAACGCACCTCGAGCCGGAAACCGTCAAGGCTTTTTTCGACACGTTCTACGATTCCGCTGCCAAAGAGTTTGTGCTTGACACGTTGTCCGGCAAACCATTCCTGCTGTTCCGACTCACCAGCCAGATCATCGGCAGATTTCAAAAACGAGAAAACATCTTTGCGGATATTCCTCAGAGTTGATTTGTCGGCTTCAGAAAAGCTTGCTTGCTGTTGTGTTGTGCGGCTGGATTGAAATGTGGATTGCGAAAAATCACCGTGGTCCCAGTGCGCGCGCGGCGCTCGGCGTTCCATTTGCACGCCTTCCGAGGGCAGCTCGGCAAGAAAGCGGCTGATCTCTGCTGGAAGGTCGGGCCGAAAACGGTTGCGGCGGATGTTGGTCAGCGTCAGTGACTCGCGTGCCCGAGTCATCGCCACGTAAAGCAGTCTGCGTTCTTCCTCGATGGCCGGTTCGCTTTCGAGGCTGTTGTTGTGTGGCAGAACACCTTCTTCAAGCCCACAAATAAACACAACCGGAAATTCGAGTCCTTTGGAGGAATGGATTGTCATCAGGGTGATTGCATCGGATTGGCCTGACTGAACGCTCTTGACTGTTGGTTCGACGGTGAGAAGTGCTTGCTCGAGAAATTGACTCAGCAACCTGACACCCGGACTTGCGGCGGCTGACTCCGTGAAGATATCTTCAGGTTTTCCAAGCGCAACTGCAAGTTCGTCTGTCTGCTCATTTGCGGGTCTGTTTTCGATCTCAACCAGAGCATTCTGCAATTCGATGACGTTCAGCCAGCGCTCGTCAAAGTCCTCCGGGTGTGCGCTGCGAAGGAATTCCTCAAACTGTGTGTCGGCGAGTATATCGCGGAGCACGATCGATGGTTTGCCTGTCATATCGAGGGTTGAACGCGCTCTGTTGAAAAGTCTTTCAAAATTTTTCAGTGCCGAGAGTCCGCGTCCAACATCGGCCGTGAATTCATTGCGAGCTAATGCGCAGGCGACGCGAAGCAGCGTTGTGTTTTTTTCACGCGCAACCTCTTTCAGCTTTTCGAGCGCCTTGTCACCGAAGCCGCGACGAGGGGTCGAAATTGCTCTGATAAATGCGTTGTTATCATCGGGATTCACAACAAGCCGCAGATAGGCGAGCAGAGTTTTGATTTCTGCACGTTCGTAAAAACGCACAGAGCCGTAAATGATGTATGGCAGCATCCGTCGGCGCAGTTCGTCTTCGAGCACGCGGCTTTGCGCGTTTGTTCTGTAAAGAATTGCAAAGTCAGCAAAGCGCTTTCTCTTTTCGTATTTTCTGATGAGCTCGCCGACCACGTAATGCGCCTCATCGAACGGGTCTGTGGCCCCGCGGCAGATGACGTCTTCTCCGGAGTCAGCTTGTGTCCACAGCGTTTTGGGCGCGCGACGGAGGTTGTGGGCTATCAGCTGGGTTGCAGCTCGGACAATGTTTGAAGAGCTGCGATAGTTTTGTTCGAGCTTGATGATCCTGGCATCGGGGTAAAATTTCTGAAAGTCGAGAATGAATGCCGGTTCTGCGCCGCGCCAAGAATAAATAGACTGGTCATCGTCGCCGACGATACACAGGTTGTTTGTGTGCGAGGAGAGCAGCTGGATCAGTTTGAATTGTATCGGATTGGTGTCTTGAAATTCATCCACGAAGAAGAATTGGAACCTGTTTTGCAGTTGTCCGAGAACGGACTTATTTGACTGCAGCAGATTGACCATAACCATCAGTAGATCGTTGAAGTCCATCGCGTTTTGCGACTTCAGTCTGTACTGATACAAGGCGTAGCATTTTTGGATGAGCTCAGCATTGTCATCTTCCCCGTATCGGCGCATCTGCGCGCGCGCGGCAGCCTGAGAATCGTAGGCGTGTTCGCGGATTTGCTTTGCATAATCTTCCGGACTGAGCCCTGCGTTTTTGAGCCTGTCGATTTTGTTTTTGATCGTTGCGACGCTGAGAAGTTTGTCGGGAACGTTGAGTGATTGCGTGACTTCTTTGATGAGTGATTTTTGATCGTCATCGTCGAGAATCGAGAATGATTCGCTGTATCCGGCCTCTCGGGCAAAGATGCGAAGGAAACGCGCGCACGCCGAGTGGAAGGTGGAGACAATCATGCTGCGCGCGCGTCCGCCAACAATGTGCTCGACGCGTTCACGCATTTCTTTTGCCGCTTTGTTTGTGAAAGTCACGGCGAGAATCGAACTGGGCGGAACGCCCGATTCAATCAGGGCTGCGATTCGATGGCAAATGACGCGTGTTTTTCCGCTGCCCGCTCCTGCATAGACGACCAAGGGTCCCGCCAGTGTTTCGACCGCTTGCTGTTGAGCCGGATTGAGCTGGGCGGAAGAACTCGTGCGGGCATCATTCATGGTTCAACTTTTTCCTGTTTTCTTCTTTTTCTTTTTCCGCTTCTTGAGCTTTTTGTTGCTCTTTGCCTTCCTTTTCTTTTCATCATTTGGGGCAGCCGTCCAGCGCCCTGTCCAGTCTTTGCGCTTTTTTTTCTTCATTCGTTCGGCTGTCTGGGCGGCTGCCCGCGACTTTTTCAGCAGGGGTGCATAGTGTGGATTATGTTCAAGGTTGCTGCTGAGGTAAAGGTGAGGTTTTGTATCGGAGAAGCCTTTTTTGGAAAAAAAGCGAACCGCACGGTGGTTGTCAGGGTCGGTATCGGCCATGATGATGCGGATACCATCTTCTTCGACCATAATTTCGACGAGTTTGTCGACCAATTTTCCGGCGACCCCCTCGCGTGCCCACAGGTCGTGAGAGCACAGCCACAGCACATAACCATAACTCCACGCCGAGCCGGGTTTTGAAATCACCGTGCCCAGAACGAATCCGACAATCCGTTGTTCTTTGCTGCCCTCAACCCAATCGTCGTTCTCGGCGACGAGACAATAATCACCGTCTGTATTGAACAACGTCGTGACTTCGTATTCATCCCAGCTGCGATAAAGCATTGGCCACAGGTCGGCCTTGAAGTTCATCGCCCCGAGTTGATAGACCTCCGCGAGGTCCTCGATCTCCATGGTGCGGACGGTGAAGGAGCGCTTTGAGTTGCTGTTGTTTCCGTTCTGGTCGCGTTTGTCTTGAGCCATGGTCCGAGCAGTTCCCCCGCATCAGCTGCAACTGAAGAAATCGTCTGTCCACCCGCTGGGAGTGGCTAGAACAGTGTCTCCAATCGTGGCGGTGCGAACACCTGTGCGTCAATCCCCCTCCGTGTCAGATGGTGGACGCATGTTTGTGCTCCCTCGCCACACACGAGCACTTGTGAGGGATGCACTTCTTCGATAAGGCCCTCGATTTCGCTCAAATCTGGTGCGAAATGTATGGCGAAATGGTCTGCAAAAGTCAGATGTGCAAGCCATGGGCATTGCGTCGCTGCGTGTTGATCGTGCAAGCCCGTCCAGACCCAGATTCCTTGCGGGAGGGTACGTTGCCTGCGTGCCAGAAGGTGCTCTTTTGACAGAAGTATCACGCATGGTTGATGGGCCGGATTGTCAACCCACTGTGTCCGCGCACCCTGATTCCAAAGTGTCCCTTCGCCGACCGAGGTGGCGTGAGTGTGGGGTGACTGTCCCGACGGAAATGCCAACGCTATTGGCAAATCGCTTTCATTTTCCATCAACCCCGCGAGATGTTTGTCAAGGTGGATGGGAATGCGCAGCTCAGTCAGGAGTCCAACGATATGATGCGCGGCTCCGCATGCATCAGCCACAACAACCACCCGTTCACCTGCTCTGAGAAGTTTGCTGCAGAATTCGGCGAGACGCTCGAGTTCGCGGCGCACGGATGTGGCAAAAAGTGCGGAGGGATCACTTTTGAGTTTCAGCAGCAGCGTTTCAGCCTGCCGATAAGCTGCACGTCGCAGCACCGAGGTTGGTCTTTTGGACCAATGGGATGCATAGAAAATGGAATCTTGTTTTTTTTCAACGCGCAGAAAGCTGGAGCCAGGGCCGTCGCCGCTCGGAATCAGTTCGACCTGCAGATTTCCAAGAACAATCGGGCGAAAATATGAACACGGCAAAAATGCGGCTTTGGGGAATTTCTGTGCGAGTATTCTGTGTGCTTCATGACTGACAAGCAGTTGCTTGCCGGCCAACTTGCCGGAGCAATAGGCCGGACCGACGCTTGAAATAAAATTGATGTGCGTCGAATTTTGAGCGTCAAGCGCAAGGATGGCGTGCTCGACTGTGATGTCGCCATCGTCGTGGTTGAGTTGGATGTCATCAAATGCAGTGAGCATGCCCGTCTCCGCACCCGCCCAAACCAAAATTGTCAGAGCACGTTGCCATAGGGGGAACAGAAAACAAAGCGTGGGCCAAGGCAAATATGGATCGGTTGGTCTGTGGGTTCGAGCAGGTCACCGTCGAGGGAGTATTCAATTTGTCCGTCGGGAATGAGTGTAACCTCGGAGAAGAGATGTGTCTGCGCAAATTTCTCGTCAATTTTCCCTTGTAAAAGTAATGTTTTCAGCACTCTGAAGGGAAGCTGTCGTTCATTGGCATGCACGACAACCAGCTCTGCCTCGGATTTGTGCGTATTCAGATTGCGAAAAAGTTTTATTCCAAAAGGCATTTTCGGAATGGTCGAGGCCGCGATGATGGCAGCGTTCGCTGGATTGGCATAGGGCCAAGGAGTCGGCTGACTTTCAATGCGCAACTGTTCTGTGTGGTAGAGTTTTTTGTAGGCTCCGCCCATGTGACCTGCCAGCGCTCCGTCAGCAATAACGCGGCTGAGGAACAAACCAGCACCGAGAGTGGACGATTTATTTTTGTAAAATTCGCTTAAGAAACGCGCAGCAACGCCATCGGCAAATATGAAGCCAAGCCGACCATTGACGCTGAGTGTTTGCAAAGACATCTGCGCGAGTCCGTCAGGCGTGTGATAGGCCTCGAGAGCGTCTGCGAAAACATCTTTGGGACTGCCAAAAATGCCAAGATTGGAGGCAAGAACATTGACCGTTCCGCCGCGCAGTGTGAGGATTCGGGGAAGTTTGTCTGCGGGATAAGCCTGCGCAATGGCAGAGAGAGTTAGGCTTATCGTGCCGTCGCCGCCGACGATTCCGACGGTGTCAAGACCGCGCGCGCAGAACTCCTCACAGACGCGCGACAGATCGCCGAGGGAGTTAGTGATTTCAAATTGTCCCCGGTTGCCAAGAATGTACCAAAGGAGAGTATTGTGCTCGGGATCGCGTTTGTTTATTTTCGCGTAGGGGTTTGAGATAATTCCTAGTCCGGGCATTTTGTTGCGTTCCGTTCGGGGTAAAAAAAATGAGCCGTCGGGGAGAGAGTCTGCCACCAAGCAAAACGAATGCAAGCGCAGACGATTCCGTCAACAACAAGAAGAAATCTTTTGTGCGCGTGGCGCGCAGTGCGTCGACGCGAAAAAAAAATTCTCCGGGCGCGAAATCAGTTGCGCTGGAACCTGAAGTTCTCGAGGCCGAGATTGTCGATGATGGCGACTCTGAACCGCGCGAGATCGAAACCCTCGATGCTGCGCCTGTGGACGGCGAGTGGATGGATGCCGAGCCTTCTGATGGTGCTGTCACCGTTTATGAAGCGCCCGAGCCCGCAGACGAAGCCGATGACTATGATCCTTCGGAAGTAGATAGCTCAACCAGCCTTGTCGCATCCTCTGCGCTGTCGCGTTACATGGCCGAGCTGCGCAAATATCCGCTGCTGACTCCCGAAGAGGAGCGCAGGCTTGCGACTGATGCATATGAAAACAACAATGTTGAGGCTCGCCAACGTCTGGTGACAGCCAATCTGCGGCTGGTTGTGAAGATCGCGATGGAATACCGGCGCGCATACGCGCAGATGCTCGACCTCATACAAGAGGGCAATGCTGGTCTGGTGCAAGCCGTCAACAGATTCAATCCATACCGCGGCGTGAAATTGTCGACCTACAGCGCCTGGTGGATTCGCGCATATATTCTGAAGTTTCTGATGGACAACAAGAGTCTTGTGCGCATCGGAACTACTGATGCGCAGCGTAAATTGTTTTTCCGCCTGCGTGCCGAAGCAGAGAAGATGTACGCGCTCACACAACGATTTGATGCTCGCTTGTTGGCCGAGAAGATTGGCGTCAAGGAGTCCGAGGTTGTTGAGATGAATCAGCGCCTTTCCAAGGGTGACGTGTCGCTTGATGCGCCGCTCTTCGATGATGGGCAAGGTGCGCGGCAGGTCGACCTCATGGAAGCCGACGATGAGTCTGCCGAAGATAAGCTTGCGCGCGAGCAAATACTCGCCATCATTAGAAAAGAGGCAGCCGCCATCGAAAAAGAATTGAATGAACGTGATTTGTTTATATTCCGGAATCGAATCATGGCCGATGATCCCATCACGCTGCAGGACGTTGGTGACAAGTTCGGGATCACCCGTGAACGAGCCCGACAGCTCGAGTCGAAGGTACTCAAAAAGATTCGCGACAGGCTTGAGGATGCTGGCGTTGATGTTCCATAATCCTTCGCCATACATACTGTTTCCCATCCGGCAGTGTGGGCGTTATCTTCTATTTTCGGCATGTCTTTTTTTGACTTTTTTACCTTCGCAGATTTCCTTCGCATCTGGGCTGCGGATCGTTAGTTTGGCTCCGAGTGTGACTGAGTGGATTTATGCGCTCGGTCTTGGTCACGCACTGGTGGGCGTCACCGAGCAGTGTGATTTCCCTGCCGAAGCTGCAAAGGTAGCAAAAACCGGCTCTTTCATGCAGACGAGCCTTGAGACAGTTCTCATGAAAAAGCCAACTCATGTGGTTGCCGTGGACGGAATTCCTGTCAACTTGAGCAAACGCCTGACCGACCAAGGAATCCGAGTACACGTTCTTTCGGTTCGCCGGCTCAACGATTTTCCGGAGCAAATCGTGAAGCTGGGTGAAGAACTCGGTGTCCGCGCCGAGGCTTCGGGTTGGGCGGACAAAATGCGCAAGGCCTTTGTTCGTCAGAAAACACCGTCGGGCAAGGCACAGGAGCGTGGCAGTGTGTTGTTGCTGATTTCGCCCAAGCCCATCTATGTGGCCTCTCCTGAAAGCTGGCTCAGCGATTTGTTTGCTCTGGCAGGCTGGAAAAATGCGCTGCGCAATACGCGCGGAACAGCGGCGGTAGGAACAGAATTTCAGAAGATTTCTATCGAAGGTGCACTCGCTTCCGGCGCGAAGCGATGGGTGTTGTTTGCAGATTCAACGCATGCGGATAAAAAAGTGTCGGAGTCTGTGGCTCAGATTTTTCCAAATAAGAAGATCCCAGCTGGAATTGAACTTGTCGTTTTTCCGGCTGATGTTTTTACCCGACCCGGGCCTCGGCTCCTTAGTGCCCTTGCAATGCTCGGGGAAGAAAACAAGTGAAGTCTGTTTTATTCCTTGCGCTTTTGCTGTGTCTCTTTCTTTTGCTTAGTTTTGTCAGTGGTCCTGCGACGCCGTTTTCCGCTTGGTTGAACGTGGTGACTCTGAAAGGTGGGCTCTCGGGTTTCATCTCCGATCACTCATCCATTCTTGAACTGCGTGTGGTTCATATATTGCTTTCGTGTGCGGTCGGATTCGCACTGGCAACGGCGGGCAGGACAATGCAGCAGTTGCTGCAAAACCCACTTGCAGACCCGCATGTGACGGGTTTGTCTGCGGGCAGCACAAGCGCTGTCCTGCTCACACTTTTGTTTTTTCCGCTGCTTGCACAACGTCTGTTATTTGGTTGGTTGCCTGTTTTGTGGGTGTCGGCGTTCATTGGTGCTGCCGGAGCTCTCTCCATTTTGAACTCGCTGCTTTTCAGGTTGGTGAGGGTGTGGGGAGCACCTGCCTTGGCGCTTGCAGGGCTATTCTTGAATGCAAGTTTTTCTGCTCTCTTGATGGTTGTTTTTGCTCGCTTGAGTCCCGCGGGTTTGACCGAGGTACAAAGTTGGACTCTGGGCGCCATTCAACCCTATGGTTTGAATCAAGCGTTGTTCCTTTTGCCCATGCTTTTCATTCCGTCGTTCTACCTGATGGCGTGTGAGCGGCAGCTGTTGCTTGCTTCTTTTGGTCAGGATTTTGCGCTCACCAATGGGGTCAATTTTATTCAGTTGCGCGGGCGCATTTTGCTTTGCCTGATGTTTTTGGCATCCGCCGCCGTTTGTGCCGCTGGTTCGATTGGCTTTGTCGGCTTGCTGGTGCCTCATCTCACGCGGCGCTGGATGTTGCGTTGCGAGAGGCCGGCACTGCGGCCGATCTTCAACGGTCTTGCAGGCTCTTTTGTGCTTCTGTGCGCCGATCTGCTGTCAAGAACTTTGACCCAGCCGGCTGAACTTCCCGTGGGTGTCTACACGGCGCTTCTGTCGTTTCCTTTTTTGGTGATGGTTTTGCTGCGTCACCAGAAGGGAGCAGCATGAACAAGTGTGGCATTGCAATGGATGATTGTGTTTTGACCGTTTCCTCGCTGAATGCGTGGAGGAGCGGGCGATGGTTGTTGCGCGATATCAGCTGCGATTTTCCTTCGGGTTCGGTTGCCGTTTTGGCTGGCCGTAATGGATCGGGCAAGACGACTTTTTTGCGTTCACTTGCGAGTCTGCTGCTGTCTTCAGACGGTTGGCGGGTAACGGGTGTTGTCCGTTCGGCGCAGCGTGTTGCGTATCTCGGGCAGAACCTCCCGTTGAACGAAGACATGACAGTCAGTGAGTTTTTTCGATTGACCAGTTCGGGTGGCGATGAGTGGATTCAGATGCACTCGAGGTTTGCCATTGGCGAGTTGGCGAGCTTGCAGTTGTCCCAACTGAGTGGCGGGCAGTGGCAGCGTATCCGCTTGGCACAGTGCCTTTCGAATCCCGCTCCGTTGGTTCTGTTGGATGAACCGGATTCGTTTTTGGACAGGCCATGGCGCGGGGTTTTGCTTGATTGCCTGTCGCAGCGTGCCGCGCGCGGCGATGTTGTTGTGGTCGCACTGCACCGTCCGGAGGAGGCGAAATCGATTGCGACCCATTGGCTTGGCTTTGAGTCAGGTTCTTTGATGTTTTGTGAATCAGGTCGGGATGTTTACCCGAACGAACTGCTCGGGCGGCTTTTTTTGGTAAAAAGGCTTGACTCCCCAGAACCTGTGGATTAGTCCACTGGCTACCAAATCCAAGGGTTTCCTTGCGGTCTGGGGTGTGCGCGGTTAGCTCAGCTGGATAGAGCACCAGACTACGAATCTGGCGGTCAGGCGTTCGAATCGCTTACCGCGCGCCATTTTTTTTCTACTGACTTTTCGGTAAGGTGTTTTAGGCCGCGCTGGAGCGATGGGTGAGTGGCTGAAACCACATCCTTGCTAAGGATGCGTAGGGGTAACTCTACCGAGGGTTCGAATCCCTCTCGCTCCGCCACTTTTGCGGAGTTCTCGTGAGAGGGCTCCGCAAATTTTTTTGTCCCCCACTTTTGAAAACTCCGACGATGATCAACGAAGAAATTTTCGGCGACGAACATTGGATGGGCTTGGCTTTGCAGGCCGCTCGTCGGGCGGAAGATTTGGGCGACGTTCCCGTCGGCTGTGTCATTGTTCATCCGTCCGAGGGTGTCGTTGCGAGCGAATTCAACCGCCGCGAAGTCGATCAGGATCCCACGGCACACGCTGAGGTGCTCGCTCTGCGCTCAGCCGCAAGCAAACTTGGTCGCTGGCGACTTTCCGACTGCACTGTGTATGTGACGTTGGAACCCTGTTTTATGTGTGCTGGAGCTCTCGTCAATGCTCGTGTTGGCCGTGTCGTCTACGCTGCAACCGATGCCAAGGCGGGAGCGTGTGAGAGCCTTGCCAGAGTTCTCGAGGATGAACGGTTGAATCATCGCTGTGCGGTGACACGTGGTCCGCTCGAGCAGTTGGCAAGTCGCCAGCTGAAGGATTTTTTTCGTGCCCGGCGTAAAAAATCTCAGGAGTAAACAACGCCACGTGTGGATGGCTCACAACTGAGCACCTCACCACCGGCTGTGCGCAGCGCATTTTCCACAGCGGATTTTTGGGCAGGGTCATCGACCATCATCACCAGTACTCCGCCGCCTCCCGCGCCGCACACCTTACCGCCGGATGCCCCGGCACGCAGCGCAGTTGCGTATAGTGATTCGAGCATTGGGGTGACAATTCCCGGTGCGAGTGTTCTGCGGATGTCCCATTCGGCGCTCAGAAGACGTGCGACGTTTTTCCAGTTTCTGTGTTCGAGTTCGCGCTTCATGTCGGGAACGATTTTTGCAATCGCCGCGCATCGTTCGAGCACGCCTGCGTCACCAGTGAGAACCCTTTCCAGAACCAGCCAGTTGTTGAATGCGCTGAAGTGTTGCTGACCACTGTGTGCAAGTACGAGATGTTTACCGAGTGTCGAGAGGTCGCTTGAGACTTGTTTTGTGGCGCTGCCTTGCGCACTGTGACTGACTGATTGCAGTCCGCCGAAAAACGCTGCGAAGTGATCTTGATTGCCCGCGAGGTTGCCAAGAATTCCGGCCTCGAGTGTTTGCGCGGTGCGGCAGAGTTCCGTGCCATCCACGCTGCGTCCGAGGAGCTTTTCGAAAGCCGACAGCAGAGCGATGACGAGCGAGCTTGATCCGCCCAGTCCGGAGCCGCGTGGAGCTTTGGCATCCGTTTCGATGGTGACGTCGGCAAGGCCACGTGCTGTTAATTCGTTTTTATAAAGACGTGCGACAGCCCTGTGCAAAACAAAATCTGCTGCGTCAATTTGTTTGAGTGTTTCGCCTTGAGCAGACCGTCCGAGTGATTTGTCGTTGAAATTCCAGCGCAGGTTCTGTGCTGGCCTGAGCGTGATTTTTGCTTCAGCACGCAATTCGATGGCCAGATTCACTGTTTCGACCGGCGCGTTCCACAGTTCAAATTTTTCTTGTAGAATTGCCGCCAAAGGCCAAATATCCAAGGTGCCGCCTGCAAGATCAATACGGGTGGGTGCCTGCACTGTGCAAGTGAGTGATTGATGTGTCTGGAGTGAGGACGTGCCCGCCATGGTGTGTCCTTTCTGTGCTGTTGGCGTTAAGGTTTTGTTTTTCAGTTCATCATACCGAGGTTATGAGTGTCAGAGAAGCACGCAAAAAAGCAAGATGTGGTGGGGATTATTTTGGCCGCTGGGCAGGGAAAGCGGATGAAGACCATGCGCCCCAAGGTCGCCCACACACTCTTGGGTCGCCCCTTGATCGAGTGGTCCATGCGCCACTTTGTTGAGGCGGGTGTTGCCGATCTCAGTGTTGTGGTGTCGCCGTCGCAGCCTGAAGTTCACGCTATTGTCGAACGTTTTGCCCAAAAGATGGCTAGCCGTTGCCGCGTGCGGCACGTGTTTCAGGATGTTGCATTGGGCACTGGACACGCAGCTTTGTGCGGTGTGAAGGCGCTCGAAGCTCAGGGAGTGGGTGGGGGTGTTGCTTTGATTGGACTTGGCGATGTTCCAGGTGTGGAGCCGGCCATTCTCAATAGTTTGTTGGAGCGACTGAAGACCGATAAAAGTGAACTGACGGTGCTTGCTTTTGATGCAGCCGAACCCACAGGCTACGGCCGTGTTCTCAAAACGATGGACGGACAGGTCTATCGAATTCAGGAAGAGAAAGATTGCAGTCCGGAACAGCGCAACATACGCTCGTGCAACAGTGGATTTTTCGCTGCAGATTTTTCTGCTTTGAGTGAATTTCTGCCGCAAATAAAACCTGAGAACGCTGCACGCGAGTTTTACTTGACCGACCTTCCTGTCCTGCTGACCGGAGCGGGCAGGCGGACGACCGCGCTCGAAGGTGTGCCTGAGGAAACTGTCTTGGGAGTCAATTCCCAAGCACAACTTGCGGACGTTGCAGGCCGGCTGCAGAGAAGGATTGTCCAGCAGCTTATGGCAGATGGCGTGCAAATTTTAAAACCCGAGCATGTGTATATTGAGGACTCTGTCGTTTTTGGGCAGAACGTGATTGTGGAACCGTATGTTTATCTGGCTGGTGACATCCGCATTCCCGATGAAGTGCGAATCCCCTCGTTTTCCCGTTGGACTCAACAGTCGGACGTTCGTTTGTAAAGGAAGTGACTATGTGCGGTGTCATTGGCTACGTTGGACAAGGCGCAACTCCGTCTTTTTTTCTCAATGCTCTGCGTCGACTGGAATATCGCGGTTACGACTCGGCGGGAATTGCAATGCTGACGCCCGACGGTGTGTCGATCGAGCGCGCGGAAGGTAAGTTGTCGCAACTCGAGCGCAAGCTGGATAAGCTTCCGCCCTCAGCAAAAGTGGGAATCGGTCACACGCGTTGGGCAACCCATGGCAAGCCAACCGAGAACAACGCGCATCCGCACCGCTCCGGACCAATTGTCTTGCTGCACAACGGAATCATCGAAAATTATCGCCATCTGAAAGAAGAACTGATTGCCAAGGGCTACAAGTTTTTGAGTGAGACCGATACCGAAGTTGCAGCACATTTGTTGCACGATGAATATCTCCGGCAAAAGTCGGGAAGTGCCGAAGAACGCATGCGCCATGCGTTGAGATCGGTTGTAGGCCAGTTGAAGGGTGCATTTGCATTCGGCATTTTATGTCTCGATACCCCCGAGGTGCTCTACTCCGCAAAATTGGGCAGCCCGCTTGTTGTCGGGCAAGCCGAGGGTGAATGTTATATGGCTTCTGGCATCACGGCGCTGGTTGAGCACACCCGCCAGTTTTTGGTGGTCGAGGATCATGAGATCGTCGTTTTGAAACCCTCTGGAATTGAAATTGAAAGCTTTGCCGGCGAACGGGTTACGCGACCGTTCAACATGGTCGAATGGTCGGTCTCGATGATGGAAAAGGGCGGCTACCGACACTTCATGTTGAAGGAAATTCATGAACACCCGCTGGCCATTGCGCAGACTTTGAACGGCAGAATTGAGCGCGATTCTGGACGCATCAATCTTGCTGACCTGGGGGTTGCTGCGCTCCCGCTCAAGACGCTGCAGAGAATTCAGATAATCGCCTGCGGGACGAGTTACTACGCTGCTTTGTTGAGTAAGTATTTTATCGAGTCACAGGCACGCATTCCAGTTGAGGTCGATCTGGCGAGTGAATACCGCTACCGTGCTTCAACGGTCAGCGCCGAAACATTGGTGATCGCCGTGTCGCAGAGCGGTGAGACGGCCGACACACTGCAGGCAATCAAATCTGCACGCGCCAATGGCGCCCAGACGCTAGCGATTGTCAACGTTCCGGGCAGTACGATTGCCCATGCGTGCCATGCTGAATCGCTGACAAAGGCAGGCCCCGAGATTGGCGTTGCCAGCACAAAGGCTTTCGCGGCGCAGGTTACTGCACTTTATCTTTTGGGTCTTGCACTGGCGCAGGAACGCGGCGCGTTGTCGCCCTCATCTCTTTCCTTGCAGATCGATGAGCTCGTCAAAATACCGAGCCTGGTTGAAAAGGCATTGGGCTTGTCCGAGTCCATAGAGAAACTGGCAAACCGCTATTTGCAAAATACCAGTCTGTTGTTCATCGGCAGAGGGCCGCAGTGGCCGGTGGCTCTCGAGGGTTCGCTCAAGCTTAAAGAATTGTCCTATATTCATGCTGAGGCCTATGCTGCGGGTGAATTGAAGCATGGTCCAATTGCGTTGATTGATGAGAATATGAGTGTGGTTTGTCTTGCACCGCGGGATGCCTACTATGAGAAGACACTTTCGAATATTGAGGAAATTAAGGCCCGTGGCGGGCGCATTTTGGCACTTGGGCAAGAAGATGACAGGCAGCTTCAATCGCTGGCTGATGATTTTATCGGAATTCCCGAGTGCTCCGAGACCATCCTTCCATTTATGACAACCGTCCCGCTTCATCTGCTTGCCTATTGGATTGCGGTCCGCAAGGGCACGGACGTTGACCAGCCGCGTAACCTCGCAAAAAGTGTGACTGTCGAGTAGCCACCGCGCGCGACTCTCGGGGTGTAAGAGTTGCCCATCCCCTCAGCTCCCTTGTCAGTTGCTGCACAGCGACTTCTGCTAGCCTCAGAGCAGGAGACTTTGTGTGATTCGTCGTTGGTACATCGGGATAAAATTGATGTTGAACACGCGCAGTCGGCGGCTTGCCCTGTTCGTCGGGTTGCTTATTGGTTTTTATCCTTCCTCCACCGATCGCTTGGGTTCGATTTGGTTTCCGGTGTTTGGCCTTCGCTACGATTTTTCATCTGGTCATGCTGTCGTTCCGCTTGAAGAAATATTTCCAAATTCATCCTTCGAGTCAGATGCTGATGTGACTCGGCACGCCTTGCGCATCATCGAACAACATTATGTTCAGCGTGAGCGTCTCCAGTCGGTCCGCCTGCTCAGCAGTGGCATCAAGGCTCTTGCGCGTGAACACGGCGGTGACATCGAGCTTGGCTTTATCAAGGGCAGCGGCGAATTGAGCAGGTTGCAGCTTTCAAGCCAGCGCACCATTCAATTGTGTCCGTCGACGAGCCGTCAGAGCGCAGAAATTTGTCATGAATCGGGTGTCCTTCACGCGCAGGCTTTGCCCGAGGAGTTGGTCGACATGCAGGTGGTGCTGCGTGTCGGTCTGCGCGTGTTTGGAATCCCCTTGTCGGTTGATCCGGGGATGAAGAGTCTCGATTTGATAGGCCGTTTTGTCGTGCCTGAATATGCGCGTCTCAGGGGTGTTTCCGTAGCGCAGGCGGTTCATACTTACCTCAATGGGATTCTCGATGAGCTCGATCCGCACAGCTCCTACATGACTCATGAAGAGTATCGTGAGTTGCGCAGCGGGACGCGTGGTCAGTTTGGCGGCGTCGGTCTGGTCATCGATGAGTCGCAGGAGCTGCCCGTCATTCGTGAGGTTGTTCCCAACAGCCCCGCGCACATGTCCGGAATCAGACCAGGTGATGTTTTGCTAAAAGTCGGCAATCATATCTCCGCATTCCGAACGTTGGATTCTGTTTTGCGCGACATCCGCGAGCTAGCTGTTGAGACCGCCGCACCCGTTTGGTTTTTTCGTCCTTCCAGCCGCAGAGTCTACCGCTCCTATTTGGCACGCGAGGAGATTCCCACGCGCAGCGCCGAGTTGAGGTTGGTTGAGGGCCATCCCGAAGTTTTGCACATCCGTGTGACTGGCTTTTCCAATCACACGGCCGATGACGTGTACGCCCTTTTTGAGCACGCACAGCTGACAGCGCGTGGAAAACTCAAGATGATGCTGTTGGATTTGCGCGGAAATCCGGGTGGCTTGCTGGATCAGGCGATTCAGGTGTCCGACCTTTTTATACGTCAGGGCAGGATTGTTTCGACGCGCTCGCGTTTTGAGGAGCAAATCGAACAGGCGACCCGTGGGATAAAGATTGATCTTCCGCTTGTTGTTTTGGTGAATTCATCGTCAGCCAGCGCAAGTGAGATTGTTGCCGGCGCTCTCAAGGATCACGGCCGTGCTTTGGTCGTCGGTGAGCGAACTTTTGGAAAGGGAAGTGTGCAGAGCTTGTTTGAACTCTCAACAGGCACCGCACTGAAGCTCACCGTTGCACACTATTTTACCCCTGCCGGACAAAGTCTTCAGGGCGTCGGTGTGGAGCCGCATATCTCGATCAAGCTCGTACAGCCTCAGG